>CAWIGL010000003.1:0-750565 GCA_963835595.1 uncultured delta proteobacterium
CAAACGCATTTGGAATCTAGCTAACTAGCAGAAATTTCTAGACTTTTGGTAATATATATGCTATCTACCTGAAACTATTAACGTTATCAGGTGGAGGCATGCATGGATAAAGGGAACTCGATCAGGGACTTCTTTTCTGATCTTACCGAACCACGGGAGTCAAATAAGCGACATAAGCTCATTGATGTGATCACGATTGCTTTATGCGCGGCAATCTGCGGGGCCGACACCTGGGAGGAGATTGAGGAGTTCGGCCAGGCGAAGGCGGAGTGGTTCGGGACTTTCCTGGAACTCCCTCACGGCATTCCCGCCCATGACACTTTTGCCCGCATCTTTGCAAGCATGGACCCGAAAGAGTTCCAGCGGGCCTTTCTCAGATGGGCGGAGGCCATACGGTCGGCCACGAAAGGCATTATCGCCATTGACGGCAAAACGTTGCGCCGATCCTACAAGAAGGACAAATCTCCCATTCATATGGTGAGCGCCTGGGCGCTTGAGAACAGGATGGTCCTGGGTCAGATAAAAACCAAGGAGAAGTCGAACGAGATCACCGCCATCCCGGAACTGCTTTCGGTCCTGGAGCTTGAGGGCTGCATCGTAACTATTGACGCCATGGGATGTCAGAAGGAGATCGTCAAAACGATCGTCGACAAAGGCGCAGATTATGTCCTTGGCCTGAAAGGGAACCAGGGAGCGCTCCATGAGGACGTGAAGTTCTACTTCGAAGATTGCCTGAGATCAAGGTTCAAAGACGTCGACTATGATTATCATGAGACCGTCGACGGGGATCACGGGAGGATTGAGACTAGGCGTTATTGGACCGTCTCCGACGTCGACTGGCTGCCCGACAAGGCTCTCTGGAAAAACCTCTCATCCATCGTCATGGCGCAGAGAGAACGGTTGATAAACGGCGAAACAAGTACGGAGACGAGCTACTACGTGACAAGCCTGAAAAGCGACGCCGAACATGTTGCTCTGGCAGTACGAGGCCATTGGGGTATTGAGAACAGCCTTCATTGGGTGCTCGACATCGCCTTCCGTGAAGACGAATGCCGAATACGGAAAGATCACGCTCCGGCGAACTTCGCCGTCCTGAGACATATGGCGCTCAATCTCTTAAGACAAGAAAACTCAAAGAGAAGGAGCATCAAGACCAAGCGGCTCAGGGCCGGCTGGGACATGGACTATCTTGGCAAGATACTTGAAGGTTCCGTCCAGTGACAGGGTATAGTCCAAATGCGTTTGCCCTGAGAGGACGCCTGAAATTTTGTCAGAAATTTTAGGTAAGACAGTTTTATCTGTTGCGCGCGTGCGCGACGGCGGCCTGGCCGAGGCTGATGCCGCCGTCGTTGCAGGGGACCTGGCTGTGCGTTATGCAGTCAAGACCCGCCTCCTCGATGAGGCTGGCAGCGAGGCCGGTAAGCAGCCTGTTCTGGAAGCAGCCGCCGGAGAGGACGACCGTTTTTATGCCCGTTTTTGAGGCGATGCCGGCGGCGACCTCGCTTATCATCCGCGCGACGGTGAGGTGGAAGCGGAAGGCAATCGCCGAAAGGGGGACGCCGGAGCGCGCGTCGCTGCAAAGGACGGCAAAAAGCTCCCCGACCCTTACGAGGGAGGGACCGTCCGTCTCCTCGACGGAGAATGGGTAGGGCACGCCTGTTCCGTCAGGTCCGTCCGACGTCGCGGTTGCCGCCATCTCCAGGCCGATGGCGGCCTGCCCCTCAAAGCTGATCGTCCGCACGACGCCGAGGAGGGCCGATGCAGCGTCGAAGAGGCGGCCGGCCGAAGAGCTGAACGGCGTGTTGACCCGCCTGGCGACCTGCGCCGCGATAATCGCCCGCTCTTCCTCGGTTATGGCCTGGATCGAAGGCAGGCCGGACGTGTCCAGGCCCAGGGCGTGCAGGTAGGCGAATGCCAGGCGGTACGGCCTTTTTATCGATGCCTCCCCGCCGGGCAGCGGCATAGGCTCGATACAGGCGGCCCGCTCGAAGCCTTCATAGCGGGCGATGAGGAATTCGCCGCCCCAGACCGTGCCGTCAGGACCGAAGCCGGAGCCGTCGAAAGCTACGCCGATAACGGGGCCTGCCAGGCCGCGCTCCGCCATGCATGAGGCGACGTGGGCATGATGGTGTTGCACGGCGAAAAGCGGCTGCCCGCCTTGAAGCCCCCTGGCGTAGCGCGTCGAGAGGTAGTCGGGGTGCAGGTCGCAGGCGACGGCCTCCGGCGCGATGCGGAAAAGGCGCTTATAAAGCTCGACGGTCTCCGTGAAGTGATCGAGGGTCTCCACGTTTTCGAGGTCGCCGATGTGCTGGCTGACAAAGGCGAACTCGTCCCTGGCGAGGCAGAAGGTGTTCTTCTCCTGGCCGCCGACGGCGAGGATGGGCCGCGTCCCGAAAGGGAGCTTGACGGGGTAGGGGGCGAAACTGCGCGCCCGCCTGATCGACGCGGGCGCCCCCCGGCTGACCAGGCAGACGCTGTCGTCGTAGGCAGAGTGGATCTCCCTGTCGTGGAAGAGGAAATAATCGGCAATCCCTCCGAGACGGCGCAGCGCCTCGTCATTCTCCTTCGCTATCGGCTCCTCCGAGAGGTTGCCGCTCGTCATGACGAGGGGGCGCGCGAAGTCGCGGACGAGCAAATGGTGGATAGGCGTGCAGGGCAGCATGACGCCGAGGTAGCGGTTGCCGGGTGCGACGGGTGCGCAGATATCGGATTCGGGCCGCCAGGCGAGCAGGACGATGGGGGCCTCCGGCGCGCGGAGGAGGCGCGATTCGGCATCGGAGATTACGCAGTGCCTGTGCGCCTCTTTCACGTCCCGCATCATCACTGCGAAAGGCTTGTCGGGCCTTCTCTTTCTTACGCGCAGCGCGGCCACGACGGCCGCATCCGTCGCGTCGCAGGCGAGCTGGAAGCCGCCCAACCCCTTTACCGCGACGACAGCGCCCTCGCGCAGCAGGCGGCCGGCCTCCCGCATGGCGTCGCCGCCTTCGGCGCAGGGGACTTCCCGGCCGGCCGCGTCGGTGAGCCATACGTGCGGCCCGCATACGGGACAGGCGTTAGGCTGCGCGTGGAATCGGCGGTCTAGGGGGTCGTCATACTCGCGCCTGCATTGTGGGCACATCCGGAAGGGCGCCATCGTCGTGTTCGGCCTGTCGTAGGGGATGTCCGTGATGATCGTGAACCTGGGGCCGCAGTTCGTGCAGTTGGTGAAGGGGTAGCGGTGCCGCCTGTCGGCCGGGTCGAGAAGCTCCGAGACGCAATCTGCGCACGTGGCGATGTCCGGCGATATGAGCTGGTATCCCGCGTCCGGCCTGCTCTCGCGTATCTCGAAGCCTTGCAAGCCCGCAGGCTGCCTTCCGTCGGAGGCCCGCACCGTCTCTATGCGCGCCCTCGGAGGGGCATCGCTGGCGATGCGCCCGACGAACGCCTCGACATCCGCTTTGCGCCCCTCGACCTCGATCTCTACCGCGCTGCTCGTGTTGATGACCCAGCCCGCAAGGCCGTGCTCGCGGGCGAGCCTGTAGATAAAGGGACGGAAGCCTACGCCCTGGACGACGCCCTGGACGGTGACGTGTTTCAGGACCCGATCTTTTTCAGCCAGTCTATCCAATCGGACAGCCCCTCCTTCGTCCGGCACGAGACCTGAAAGACGGGGGCCTTCGGGTTGACTGCGCGCACGCCCTCCATGAACCGGGCGACGCTGAAGTCGATATAGGGGAGGACATCCATCTTGTTGAGCACGATGGCCTGGACCGTGGCGAACATGCCGGGATACTTGAAGGGCTTGTCGTCCCCCTCCGGCACCGACGCTACGAGCACCCGCGCCCTCTCGCCGAGGGTGAACTCGGCCGGGCAGACGAGGTTTCCCACGTTTTCGATGAAGAGATACCGCACGCCGTCCAGCTTCAGCTTGTCCAGGGACGTCCTTATCATCGATGCGTCCAGATGGCAGCCCCCTCCCGTGTTGATCTGCACGACGGGCACGTTTTTCTCGCCCACCTTCTCCGCGTCGAACGTGGATGCTATATCGCCCTCGATGACCGCGAGCGGCTCGCCCAGCGCATCTATGGTCCGCAGTATGAGGCTCGTCTTGCCCGCCCCGGGCGAGGCCATGATATTGACCGCTATGATGCCCTTCTTCTCGAAAAGGACCTTGTTCCCGGCGGCCATCTGCTCGTTCGCATCCAGGATGTTCTTCACTACCTTGATCTTCATTTCTAGTCCTCCACCTCTATGCTCTCCATGTAAAATTCCTTGCCGGCGGCCACCTCGCCGCCGCGCTTGCCGCAGGCCGGGCAGACGCCCGCCGTCTCCATTCCGAACTCATGGCCGCAGGAGACGCACCGCAGCATTGCCGGCACTTTGACGACTGCGATGCAGGCGCCCTCCGCCGGGGTCTCCTTCGAGATCACGTCGAAGCAGAAGCGTATCGATTCTTCGACGACGCTCGAAAGCTCGCCGATCACGAGGTTGATGCCCGTTATCTTGCGATCTTGCGCCTGGCTTATTGCGATGTCGATGATGTTTTGGGTGATTGTCAATTCGTGCATCTCTTTGAGAAACCGCCTGTCCGCGCCTTTCGCTTGAAGATTATATCACAAAGACGCCCTCGAATCGACCCGGAACGGTCCGCAGATCGGGCGCGCCGCAAGGCGGGAAAAACGCACCGGGACCTTTTATCGCCCCGGTCGGCTGCGCATACCGAAGAGGACGCGCGCGATATAGCTGAACCGGGGTAGCCTGTAGGCCAGGCGGGCGGCGGGGTAGGGGATGCGGGAAAGGAGCGCGCCGCCGAGACGGAGGCGGGGTGCGCCGCAGGCAGAGGTATAGCCCAGCTCCTCTACGGCCATCCGGTAGGTGTCGGGATCGGAGAGGCGCAGGGCGTAGCGGATGCGGGTCAGCCACAGGCCGGAAAACCTCGGCGCCATCCTGTCGCGCACCCAGCAGCGGCCGGGCGGCTCGCCGTCGGGAAAGGCAGCGACGAGCTTTCGGAAATAGCTCCGCCGGCTCGCGTCCACGCGGCTGCTCGACCTGTAGCTTTCCGGGTATATGCGGTACTGAAGGAGTGGCGTCTCTATGAAGCGGACCGGTCCCATCCGGAAGAGGCGGACGAAGAAATCGTCGTCCTCGTAGCCCGAAAGCGCCGGGTCGAAGCCGCCCGCAGCGAGATAAGTTTCCCTGGCCAGGAGACACGCGCCGGGGAGGACGAGGGAGTCCCGCGCCAGGAGGTCGGCCAGCGAGCCGATGGGGTGCCTCCCCGGCTGGTGTGCGGCGAGGGCCCTGGGCGTAACGACCGAGCCGGCCGGGTCGATCTCATCGTAATCGGAGTACGTCATCACGCAGTCTTTGTATGCCCGCAGCCCCCGCTCCAGGCGCTCCGGGCGCCACCGGTCGTCCTGGTCTATGAAGGCGACCATGCGCCCCTTTGCCCTATCGACGCCCGTGTTGCGCGCCGCCGCCTGCCCGCCGTTCGCGTCGAGGCGCAGCCAGCGTATGCGGCCGTCGGCGTAGCGCGCCTTGACCGGCCCGTAGTCTTCGTCGGACCCGTCATCGACGACGACCAGCTCGAAATCGGGCACAGTCTGGGAAAGGACGCTCTCTATGGCCTCCGGCAGGTAATGCGGGGAGGCGCGCAGCGCGTTGTAGACGGGCAGGATGACCGAGACCGTAACGTCCAATATCCTTGACCCCTCCGGTACCAAGATTTTGCGCCGGCACAGTTCGTTTGTCAAATGTACGCTTTGCTGGTATACGGCCGGGATATTTACCCAGCTATAGTAAAACTAATCGCGGGGTAATGCGTTACGCGCCTTTCACGTCGTTTTCTCGGGCGCGAGTCCAAGCCTGGAGGAGTCCGGCTGCATTTGCACTTTTGCAAAGAGCCTTATGGTTACTAAGCCTTGCGCTTGCGCTCGCGTAAGTAGCCCATGACGCCGGGCAGCACCGATATGATGATGATCGCGAAGATGACGAGCGTGAAATTCTGCCTGACCAAAGGGATGTTGCCGAAGAAGTAGCCGCCCAGCGTGAAGATGAAGACCCAGCCGATGTTGCCGGCGACGCTGAAGGCGAGGAACCGGCCGTACGACATCGCGCCGACGCCTGCGACGAAGGGGGCGAACGTCCTGACGATGGGCACGAACCGCGCTATGATCACCGTCTTCCCGCCGTACCTGACGTAGAACTCGTGCGTCCTGTCGAGGTGGCGCCGGTTGAGAAGGCGGGAGCTTCCGCTCGTGAATACCTTCGGGCCGGCCTTGCGGCCTATCCAGTAATTCGACGAGTCGCCCATCATCGCGGCAAGGGGCAGGGAGATGAGGAGCCAGCCGACGTCGAGCGACCCGAGGCCCGCGAACGCGCCTGCGGCAAATAAGAGGGAATCGCCGGGCAGGAAGGGGGTAGCCACGAGTCCCGTCTCGCAGAAGATGACCAGGCACAGAAGCAAATGCGTGTGCAGGCCGTACTGCTGTATCACGAGACCCGAGGTGCTTGTCCAGGTGGATAACGATGTCGAAGGCGTACTTGATGATGTCCATAAAAGTCCGTTGTCCCCGCCCGCGCGCTTTTAGGCCGCTTGACCGGACGGCGCCTCCCCCGGCGCCGCCTTTCGCGACTTTTCGCTACGAGCGGTCTTCTTTCAGGGGCCTCCTGTTGTCGATGGCGCTCTTGACGGTAAGTGGGTCGATATAGACGATGTCGCCGCCGATGGGGATGCCTGAGGCGATGCGGCTGATCTTCAGGTGGAACGACTTCGTCATCTCCACGATGTAATGGGCGGTGGTGTTGCCCTCTATCGTAGGGTTCGTCGCGATAATCAGCTCCCGTATGTTCTCCCTGGCGATGCGCTCCTTCATCTCCGGTATCCTGATCTCGTCGGGGCCTATCCCGTCTATGGGGTTGATGACGCCGTGGAGTATATGGTAACGGTAGACGCCGGGGAAGGCAGACTCGATCACCATCAGGTGCGAGGGCTCCTCGACTACGCATAGTATGTCTGCGGATGCGCTTTTCATCCCTGCATATGCGGCACGGGTCCGATGTCGGTGATGTTGAAGCAGGTGCTGCACAGCCTGATCCTCTCCTTCACCTCCATGATGCTCCTGCCCAGCTCGCCCACGTATTCGGTCTTCGAGTTAAGGAGGAAGAAGGCAAGGCGCGTCGCGCTTTTCCTTCCGATGCCGGGCAGCCTCGACAGGTTCTCTATGAGTCGCTCGATGGGTTCGGGGTAATACATCTACTACATACCGAAGGGAAGCTGCATGCCGCCCGTGATCTTCGACAGCTCTTCCTTCCACAGGTCCTTCGACTTGCCGAGGCCCTCGTTGATGGCGGCGACGACCAGGTCTTCCAGCATCTCCTTGTCGCGCTCCTCCCATATCTCGTCGGAGATCTTGAGGGAGACGACGTCCTGCTTGCCGTTTACAACGCAGGTGACCATGCCGCCGCCGGACTGCCCCTCGACGACCTTCGTCTCCATCTCCTCCTGCAGCTTCTGGAACCGCTCCTGCATCTTCTTCGCCTGGCTCAGGATCTGTCCGAAACCCTTTGACATCGTTGCCTCCTTAGTTGTAAAGCCCCCTCATTGCTACGCTTTGAATCACCCTGATCTTTGCGCCCCCTTACTCCTCCGTTTTGAACACTGCCTCCGCTTCCCGCATGTAATCGTCTATCGTGTCGACCTTGGCGTCGTCGCCGTCAACGAAGCGGACGGAAATCTCCCTGCCGAAGAAGGCCGACGCGTGTTTTTTCAGCTCGCCGGCGATCGCGGCGTCCCTCGCCAGGAATGCGGACTGCTTATCGACTGCGATGACCAGCCTGTCATCGACTGCCCTCATGTCTGCGGAGGCGAGCATGCCGAAAAGCATCTTGCTCTTCTCCTTGAGATAAGAGACGAAATCACCGGGCGGCCCGGAAGCGGCGGGGGTCTGCGCCGGCCCGCCCTGCCGCACAGGCGCCGGCGGCTCCGAGGGTCGGCCTCAGCGGCCGTTTGCGGCAGCGGGCCATCGGCAGGGCGCGTCCGGCCGGGCGGCGGCGCGTACGTCCTGCGTACGGCAGCGGGCGGCTCGGGCGGCGGCGCGGCAGTCGGTTCCTGTGCACGGCCCTCTTTGCGCGCACCCGCATCTATCATCGCCTCCACGTCCCGAAGCTGCGACAGGTTGTAGAGGTTCACGTAGAGGACCTCCAGGGAAGCGCGCTGGAAAGACGCCCCGGATAAGGTCTTCCGCCTTGAGCATGTGGTGCACCATGTTCTGTATCTCGTAGTACTCGACCGCCTTCAAAAGCCCGGCCGCCCTCTCGTACTCCTCGTCGTCCATGAAGACGAACGGGGGCTTGCCCTGCCACAGCTTTATCATGAGCAGGTCGCGCAGGAAAGAAAGGAGCGCCTTGTAGACCTGGTAGGCGTCGTTGCCCTCTTCGAGGGTGCGGGCGATGAGGGCGAGCCCTTCTTTCGGGTCTTTCTCGACGATGCTCTTTACGATGGCGTAGGCGACGTCCCTGCGGACGACCCCGATCACGTCGATCACGTCTTTCTCGGCGATCTGGGCGCCGCTGTACGAGATGACCTGGTCGAGTATCGATTCCGCGTCGCGCAGCCCCCCGTCCGCCTCGCGGACGATGTAATGGAGCGCCCTCTCATCGCACTCGATCCCCTTAGACCGGCAGATGCGGCGGAGCTGCTCCATGATCTGCCGACTCCGATATCCTCCTGAAATCGAAGCGCTGGCAGCGCGATACGATGGTATAAGGTATCTTGTGGGACTCCGTCGTTGCGAGGATGAAGATGTTGTGGCCCGGCGGCTCCTCCAGGGTCTTCAGGAGCGCGTTGAAGGCGGGGTCGGTCAGCATGTGCGCCTCGTCGATGATGTAGACCTTGCGTCTCCCCGCCATAGGGAGGTAGCGCACCGTCTCCCGCAGCTCCCTTATCTCGTCTATGCCCCTGTTGGACGCAGCGTCGATCTCGATGACGTCCACGAAGCCGCTGTTGTTTATGGCCTTGCAGGCATCGCACTCATCGCACGGCTCTTCGATTACGCCTTGCGCGCAGTTGACGGCCTTTGCGAGTATCCGCGCGACGGTGGTCTTGCCGACCCCCCTCGGCCCGGCAAAAAGGTAGGCGTGGGCTATTCGGTCGCGCCTTATGGAGTTCTTGAGGGTCGTGACGATGTGGGGCTGCCCGACCACGTCCTCGAACTTCCTCGGCCTCCATTCCCGCGCGATTACCTTGTAGTCTTCCTTATCTTTCATGGGCTAAGGCCGTGCGCGAGACATGCATACCCGGCGCATGTCCTTCGCTGCATCGGGGGCTGCCTTCCTTATCGGGCGCCGTGCGGTCCCTTTATAATATTAAGGCCAGGCGACCTGCGGCACACGGAGAAGCTACTACCGCTGCTTCCTTCCGGACCTGACGGGGTTCGTAACCTTCACGTTGCGCAGGGCCCGGCCATCTTAAAATCAACACCGCTTACAGGGCGAAGTGCATAAATCGGCGGAAGGAAAGAGATTTTAACCTCTGCCCTCCGGCATCCATGCGAAAATCTTAGCATAACGGCAAAGAAAAGGCAAAGAGCATGAACGGTGAACGGCGGGACAGGGGCGGCGGTCTGAAGCCGCAAGGACAACGGGCGACCGCTCCCCCTAAGGGTAGCAATCCCCTTTTATCCCCTTGATCTCCCATTTCGTCGCTTCCGGGACCAGCAATACCTTGAATTTCCATGTTTGGCCCGACGCCAGCCTGCTTACCAGGTCCACGCCGTCGCCTACCTTCGCGCCCGATTGATCGTAAAAATTGACATCCACCTGGACGTCGCGGCATTCCAGGGCCGACTTGTTCTTGACCGTGCCGGCTGCGTAAAGCAGGTCTTTTTCCCCTTCCGAATGGCTTTCGACCAACTGGAAGTCGTTCGCGTCGTAATTCCCACCAGGCGCCCTGACATCCATTTCCGTCCCCCCGGCCGACTGCCAGGCGTACACGGTATTGCCGCCAAGGAAGATCAATACCAACGCGATGGAAAAAGAAAGCGCGTACCGAATAGCGGGTCCGTTCGTCATCCGTCTACCCTCCTGTTTTCCCGTCCGTCATAAGGCAATTCCGAAACAAGTATATACCTTATACTACTATGACGCAGGGGCAAAAAATGGGTCGAGCCTGCGCGGGAAATGAAAAGCGGAAGGAGATCAGAGGAATATCGACAGCCCATTTCTCGCAGAGAAAGAATACAGGCGGAATGCGCAGGGAATTGAGCAATGGCAGGGAGAACGGGCGGAGAGGGGGTTTGAAGCCTCTGCTCGGTAATGCCCGTGCGGCCATTCGCGCACGAAGAACCGACGTAACGGCAGGGGGGTGCGTTAGGGATCAGATTCCTTCAACTTGTTGATTCCCTGTAGCTTGCTACAGGGATACTATCACCCTCTCCCCACATAAAAGCTGTTTTGTGCGCTCTTTCGTTCCCGCGTCTTTTGCATCCGACTATCATCCTTGGAGCTTTGGCACCCTTTATAACAGGCAATCATTGGGGTTCAGCACCCCAGGCCCGCTTACGAACTGGCTTTACCGCTCAGCAAGCTGCTAAGTACGCAATGCCTACTGCGGCATCATACACAGCCCACCCCCTCGCCGGGCTTTGCCCGGCGAGCCTCCCCGCTCACAAAAAGCGTTCAGCGGATACCCTGCTGCTTGCAGCAGGGTCATTTATTAGAGACGCCTTGCGGTATCCGTGGCTCGTCATTCTTTTTCCCGGGATGAGAGAATGGACTGCGCCCGCTCCATCTGACCTGGATACATGTCAGCAGGAACGC
This sequence comes from uncultured delta proteobacterium, assembly GCA_963835595.1. Taxonomy (GTDB): domain Bacteria; phylum Desulfobacterota; class Syntrophorhabdia; order Syntrophorhabdales; family WCHB1-27; genus CAWEPK01. Next base: position 10,795 of record CAWIGL010000003.1, read on the forward strand.
TCGGTCTTCCCAGCTTTTCAAATACCACGAACCGTGCACATATCTTCTGATCGCCCCTGCAGTATCTGTCTTTCATCAGCTCCGACATAGCAGGCTTGTTTGCCATTTTATCGTTGAAGAATATGCATCCGGGAAGCAACTGACAATCAGGCATAGCGAATCCTCCTTATCAAAGCGTTCGCGTAGCTTCTCGCCATTATTATCGTCACATATGCGCCTTTGCTTAAGATCGTAGTTCGAGGCGGTTCAGGAAATCGATGGCAACGCGGCCGGGTTAAGGGCATCCGAAAAAGGCAAGAAAAGGCAAAGAACAAAAGCGGGGAGACTCAGGGAAGAACTGGCGGAGAGAGAGGGATTTGAACCCTCGGTGCCAGTTTTAGCCGGCACACACGATTTCCAGTCGTGCTCCTTCAGCCGCTCGGACATCTCTCCATGCTGTTTTTATATTAGCATAGCGGCCGGGCATAGACAAGAAGCGGCTCCTTGGGGGCGGCTGCGTCTGAGGCGCGCAGTATTGGGGCTTCCGCGCCCCCTCCACCGGCAAAGCCGGATCGGGGCACCCGCTTGCGGGTCGTCCTCCCTCAGACAGGCAAAGAATGTGCTCTTTATCCCGTTAGCGGCGGCAGCGGCCGGAGGAGCGCCTCAAGGAATCGATGAGATGTGGATGCCCTGTGAGTCTTACTGGCCATCGTGGTGATCCTTTCTTCGGTCGCAGGTTGGTTCATGGCGAAGAGGGCGCTCTCCGGCGTCGATGAGGTAACCAGGACGGCCATGGACAAATCGAAAGGCGCCCTCGACAGGCGCGTTCCCGTCAGGGGCGGCCGGAACGAAATAGACCGTCTCGCGGAGACCTTCAACAGCATGGTCGACCGGGTCCTGGTACTCACCCATGGAGGGACGATCGCTGCAACGAGCGCACGCGGCGCAGGCGCCCGGTTCACGGTGATCCTCCCGGCCTGAATGGCCCAACCCCCGGCCGCGGCGACTTGCCCACATTACCAAATGGTAAGGCGCCGGCCATCCTCCGATAATGATCCTCGGCTTATAATTACGGCGCTGGTTGACAATATCAAAAGCGCCGCTTATGAGATGATGTAGGGCTGGTACAGAGATTAAGGAAGAAGGAGCAATTTTTTTGGCGATCGTTTTGAACCGGAGAGCGGCATATTGTTTCCTGATCTGCCTTGCCGTCTGTCTTCCCGGGTGCGCCGCCTACCACCCGAAACCGATCACCGGAAAAGCCGTCAGCGAGACCCCGGGTGCGCCCGACCTCGCCCGCATAAAGATTGAGGCCAGGGAATTGAAGCACCCTCTCCTGAACCCCGTCGAGCTGAACATGGAAAAGGGCCTGTCGCCGGAAGGCGCGGCGGTCATTGCCGTTCTGGCCAATCCGACCCTGCGGGCGGCCCGCGACCTGAGGGGCGTAGCTGCGGCCCAGCTTCTCCAGGCGGGAATCCTTCCCAACCCCGTCTTTTCGTACAACTGGGACAAACCTACCGGGGGCAATACGGCCGGCACGATCAACGCCTTCGGGCTGGGCCTCTCGTTCGACCTTGTATCCCTCATCACAAGGGGCGCCCGGGTTGCCGCCGCGCGGGCGGGCGCGTCGTCGGTCGACCTCGATATCGCCTGGCAGGAGTGGCAGGTGGCCCTCGCCGCAAAGGTGCACGTCTACAACCTGGTCTTTATCAACGACCAGTTGGCGACCGCCAGAGAGGAGGAAAAAGGGCTCCGGGAGAACCTGAAGACGATACAGGAGGCCTTCGATTACGGCGACGTGACCGAGATAGACCTGGCCGCAGCGCAGACGGCCCTGCAAAAAGTTCACGCCTCGGAACTGGTCCTCCAGCAGCAATACGAGCAGGAGAGGCTGGCGCTCAACCAGTCCCTGGGGTTCCCCCCGGAGCAGGTGATCCCGCTGCGCGCCGGCATTTCGCCGCCGTCTCTGGAGACGATCCCTTCCCTTGCCGAGATGCTTCAATCAGTTCAGCAGCGGAGGCTTGACCTTGTGGCCCTCCGGTTCGGCTACGAAAGCCAGGAAGCGCGCCTGAGGGCCGCGGTGTTGTCACAGTTTCCCACCCTCGCTGTCGGGCCGACGCGCGCCCGGGATACGACGAACGTCGTGACGACGGGTTTAACGGTCGCCGCGGACGTCCCGGTCTTCAACAGGAACCAGGGGCAGATCGCGATAGAGCGGGCGACGCGGCAGCAGCTCTTCGACGAGTATCTGGCCCGTCTCTATGAGGCCCGCGCGTCGATTGCGGCGACCCTTGCCGCCATGCGCTCTGTCGAAGCGGAGGTCGACAGCTTAGAGAAGCTCATCCCCGTGGCCCAGAGGCTAGTCGCCACCTACCGCATAGCCCTGCTCGAAGGGCACGCGGACGTCGTTACCTATTACAACGCCCTGAACGACCTCTACGGACGGCAGGTGGAGCTCCTCTCCCTCAAAAAGGGGCTGTCCGATCTCATTATCGCCCTCGAAGTCGCCTCCGGCCGATTCCTCGCGGGCCAACCGGAAGGAGGGACGGCAAAGTGAAACGCCGCCTTGTCGCTCTCATGGTCGTCGGGCTCGTCCTTGCCCTCGCAGGGATGGCTTATCTGTTGCTCGTTCGCGCTCGTCAGTCCACGCCTGTCGTCGAGACCCTTTCTCTTCCGTCCGGCGAGGCCGGCCCGGTGGCGCTCGTGAAAATCGCGGCTGTCAAGAAGGGGGCCATTCAGGAGACGATACGCGTCTACGGCACGGTCATCCCTGCCCCCGGCGCGACGAATGCCCTCTCCGTCCCTTATGAGAGCCGGGTCCACCGCATCATGGTAAACGAGGGCCAGGAGGTCTCGCCGGGCGACCCGCTTCTGGAGATAGGCCCAAGCCCGGAGACGCGCCTGAAATTCGACCAGGCAGCGGAAAGCTACAACACGGCAAGGCAGGCGCTTCAGAACATGGAGCGAAAATTCAAGTTGAAGCTCGCGACGAACGACCAGGTGCTCCAGGCCAAACAGGCGTCCGACCAGGCAGGGCTCAACCTGGAAAGCATGAAGAGGCAGGGCGTCGACGGAGTCCACGAGATGAAGGCCCAGGCAAAGGGACTGGTCAGCAGGGTGGCCGTCGATCAGGGAGCGATAGTGGCGGCGGGGGCGCCCCTCATGCTCGTAGTCCCCGAGAACCGTTTTGAGCTGCGCCTCGGAGTCGAGCCGACCGACATCGGAAGGGTGCACACCGGGCATGCCCGTTGTCCTCTCGCTGGTGCTCGTCCCGGCGGCCCCTGTCGTCACCGGGCAGGTGCGGAAGATTTCCCGGTCCGTCAACCCCTCGACCCGGCTCGTCGACGTCTTCGTCTCTGTCCCCGCTCCTTCCGTGTTCCTCTTAGGACAGTATATTTCGGGGACCATAACGACGGCATCGGTAGAAGGGCTGATCGTGCCGAGAAGCGCCGTCCTGTCTGAGGAAAAGGGATCGGTCGTCTATATCGTCAGGGATGGCCGTGCGCACGCGAAGAGCGTCCGCACCCTCGCGGAGCAAGGAAGCGAGACGTGCGTCGCGGGTCCGGACCTTCAGCCGGGCGACAGGGTGGTCGTCATGGGCAACTACGAGCTCACGGACAATATGCGCGTTGACGTGGAGACAGGCCAATGAGCGCAGCCGGCTGGATGCACGATCACCGCAAGTCTATCCTTTTTCTCCTCACTGTCCTTATCGCCGGTGGCGGGGCGGCAAGCTTCATGATGCCTGTCTCTCTCTTTCCCCGCATCTATTTCCCCCGGGTCAGGGTCGAGCTGGACGCGGGGGACCGACCGGCGGACAGGATGGCCATGGAGGTGACCCGGCCCGCCGAAGAGGCCGTCCGCTCCGTTCCCGGAGTCCGCACCATTCGTTCCGTCACCAGCCGGGGCAGCGCCGACATCAACGTCAATTTCGATTGGGGTCTCGACATGATAGCCGCCACGCTCCAGGTGCAGTCGGCCTTGAGTCGCATACAGCCCCAACTGCCTTCAGGCACTCTTGTCAATGTCCGCAGGATGGACCCCACGGTCTTCCCTGTCCTTGCCTATACCCTCTCCTCGCAGGCCCGGTCGTTGGTCGATCTGCGCGACACGGCCCTGTACACCCTGAGGCCCCGGTTCCTTACCGTGGGCGGCGTGGCCGCCGTAGGCGTGCAGGGGGGCAATATCGAGGAATACCATGTCGTCGTGAACCCCCTGAAGCTGGCGTCTTACGGCATGTCGATAGACCAAGTTGCAAAAGCCCTGTCCGCTTCCAACGTGATCACCGCCGTGGGGCGCATGGAGGACCACTACAAGCTCTACCTCGTCGTTTCCGACACGCGCCTCCTGAATATGTCGCAGATCGGCCAAACCGTGGTGCGCTCGGGGGAAAACGGGGTGGTGACGCTCGCGGACATCGCGACGGTGACGCGTGCGACCGACCCCCAGTGGATCAGGGTGACGTCGAACGGGCGGGACGCGGTCATCTTCCAGGTCTACCAGCAGCCGGGGGGCAACACCGTGAGTATCGCCCGCCGTTTGAAAACCATGCTCGGCGACCTCCGGACAAAGATAGGGCGGAAGGTCACTATCGCCAATTGGTACGACCAGAGCGAGCTGATTACCGCCTCAGTTGCGAGCGTGCGCGACGCGATCCTTATCGGCGTCGTTCTCGCCGCCCTCATTCTCCTCGTCTTCCTGAAGAGCGTCAGGATCACCCTCATTGCGGCGATCTCGGTCCCTGCGGTGCTCGCCGCGACGATACTGATGCTCTATGTCCTCAACCAGAGCCTCAACATCATGACCCTCGGCGGCATGGCGGCGGCAGTCGGCCTCATTATCGACGACGCCATCGTCATGGTCGAGCACATCATGAGGCGCCTCCAGGAGGAAAACGGCGACGGCCCGGGAGTCCCACACGGGAGGCTCGCCGCGGCTCATGAACTGACGCGGCCCCTCGCGGGGTCTTCGGCCTCCACCATCATAATATTCGCTCCCCTCGCCTTCCTTTCCGGCGTTACGGGGGCCTTCTTCAAAGCCCTCTCCCTCACTATGGCGATCAGCCTTTTTATCTCTTTCTTCGTCGCGTGGCTTGTGGCGCCTCTCCTCGCGAACCGGCTCATCACTCCTGCTTACGCCAAAAAGCAAAAGAGTAGTAAATTAGGGGGGTGGGCCGGTCGGGGCTATCACGCCCTGATGGAGAAGGCTTTTCACCGCCGTCTCTATGTGCTTCTCCCCGTGCTCCTCCTCCTCGTCGCGGGTGGCTTGAGCTACCGGCACGTCGGCTCCGGCTTCTTACCTCCAATGGACGAGGGCGGTTTCATCCTCGACTACTGGTCTCCCCCAGGGACCTCGCTCACCGAAACGGACCGCCTCCTCCGCCAAGTAGAAGCCATTCTACTGTCGATGCCGGATGTGGAGACATACTCCCGCAGAACAGGTCTCCAGCTGGGCGGCGGCGTGACCGAGGCGAACCAGGGCGATTTCTTTATCAAGTTGAAGCCCTTTCCGAGGCGGCCCATAGAGGAGATTATGGACGACTTGCGGACCAGGGTCGAGCATAACGTACCCGGATTGAAGATAGAGCTCGCCCAGCTCATGGAGGACCTGATTGGGGATCTGGCAGGCACCCCCGAGCCGATAGAGATCAAGATCTACTCCGATGACGAGAACTTTCTCGGGCGGCTCGGACCGCGCGTGGCGGAGGTGATCGGAAAAGTCCCCGGCGTAGTCGACGTGCGGACGGGCATCGTCGTCGCGGGCGACGCCCTCGACATCAGGGTCGACCGGGTCAAGGCCGCCCGCGAGGGGGTTGACCCGGAGTCGGTCACGCAGATGGTGCTGGGCTACGTGACGGGCGTCGTGACCACCCAGATACAGCAGGACCCGAAGATGATCGGGGTGCGCGTATGGGTCCCGCCCGACGTAAGGGCCACCGGGAAAAATGTGGAGGACCTGAGGCTCCAGGCACCTGACGGCCATTTTTTCCCCGTGAAGCGGGTGGCAACCCTTGCCTACGTGACCGGGCAGCCGGAGATCGACCGGGAAGACCTGAAGCGCATGATCGCAGTGACGGGCCGGATCAGCGGAAGAGACCTGGGCTCGGTCATCCGGGACGTGAAATCCGTCCTCGCGAAGCCCGGCCTTATCCCCCAGGGTACCTTTTACGACTTCGGCGGCCTCTACGCGCAGCAGCGGACCGCGTTTGCCGGCCTCATCGGGGTCTTTGCCGCGGCCGTGCTACTTGTCTTCACCCTTCTCCTTTTCCTCTACAACAGCTTTCGCGTGGCCCTCGCCGTCATCGCGACCACGCTTCTCTCCATGACGGCCGTCTTTATCGGCCTCGCGATCACCGGGACGGAGATCAACATCTCCTCCATGATGGGCATGACGATGATCATCGGCATCGTCACCGAGACAGCCATATTTTATATGTCTGAGTACATCGAGCTGCGGGGGGAGGGGAATAGCGCGCGGAAACTACTGATCGACGCGGGCGGCAACAGGATGCGTCCCATTGCGATGACGACGATCGCAACGGTCCTTGCCCTCCTTCCCCTTGCCCTGTCCATCGGACAGGGGGCGTCGATGCAGCAGCCCCTCGCCATCGCGATTATCTCCGGCCTCGTCATCCAGTTGCCCCTGGTCTTGATCGTCCTCCCCGTCCTTCTGTCATTGTCCCGAAAACCCGGTTTATAAGAACGTTTTGAGTGCCCATATCCGCCCAATCCACCCCACGAGTAAACCAGATACCGGTTTCAGCCGGTATCTGGTTTACTCGTGGGGCAATTCGCGGGTTATCATAACTGTTGATTTTTTTGACCGTCATGGGTACAATTTGTGATTCGTTCCGTCCCAAATCGCCTTGAATAGCGGCCGACCGAGAGGAAGGCCAGAGCCGAAGAGCAGAAACGCAAAGGAGCCTGCATGAAGAAGTACGAAACGGAGACCATAAGGAACCTGGGGATGTTTTCGCACGGGGGCGAGGGCAAGACGAGCATCGTCGAGGCCATGCTTTTCCTGGCCGGCGAGAACACGAGGCTGGGCAGGGTTGACGAAGGCACGTCGCTCATGGACTACGAGCCCGAGGAGATAGAGCGGAAGGCGACCATATCCTCCACGCTCGCCTGTTTCGACTGGAACAAGTACAAGATCAATCTCCTCGACACCCCTGGGGACGACAACTTCATTTACGACGCCAAGCTCTGCATAAGGGTCGTGGACGGGGCGGTCATCGTCGTCAGCGCCGTGTCGGGGGTGCGGGTGCAGACGGAAAAGGTATGGGAGTACGCGAACGAGTTCTCCGTCCCCGTCAGCTTCTTCATCAACAAGATGGACAGGGAGCGGGCCGACTTTGCGAAGACCGTCGAGGACCTGCGAAAGAATTTCACCGACATGAACATAGTCGTTGTCCAGTTGCCGATAGGCGGCGAGGAGAGCTTCAAGGGCGTCATCGACCTCATCTCGATGAAGGCGTATATCTACAAGGACGACCTTTCCGGCGCCTTCGAGCGCGTCGATATCCCCGCCGACCTTGCGGCGGACGCGGCGAGCTACAGGGAGAAGCTGATAGAGTCCGCCGTAGAGATGGACGACGCCGTGATGGAGCGGTATCTCAACGGCGAGGAGATCAAGGACGAGGAGATCGAGGCGTGCCTTAAAGGGGGCATCTGGGGCCGCAAGCTCGCGCCCGTCATGGTGGGGGCCGCCGGGAAGAACATGGGCATCCAGCCGCTCCTCGACAACCTGGTGCGCTATTTCCCCCACCCCTTATACGTCGGCAAGGTGGAGGGCGCAGCGCCGGCATCGGGCAAGCCTATAACCAGGAAGATGGCGCCGAACGAGCCGTTTTCAGCCTTTGTGTTCAAGACGATCACCGACCCCTTCGCGGGCAAGCTGACCCTCTTCAAGGTCTATTCGGGCGAGCTCCACCCTGACAGCGTAGTCCTGAACGTCAAGAAGGACGAAAAGGAAAGGATAGGCCAGATATTCTACCTGGTGGGCAAGAAGCAGAAGCCCGCCGGCTTCGTCTCCGTCGGCGACATCGCGGCGGTCGCCAAGCTGAAGGAGGCGGCCACGGGCGATACGCTCTGCGACGACAAATCGCCAATCGCATACCCGGAGGTCGCGCTCCCTTCGCCGCTCATCTCGTTCTCCCTCCATCCGAAGTCGAAGGGCGACGAGGACAAGCTCAACACGTCCCTGGGGCGGCTCATCGAGGAAGACCCGAGCATCAGGTATTCCCGCGAGGAGCAGACGAAGGAGTTCATTATCAGCGGCATGGGGCAGATACATATAGAAGTCCTCGTGGCGAGGATGAAGAGGAAGTTCGGCGTGGACGTGGAGCTGCGCGAGCCGAAGGTGCCTTACAAGGAGACGATAAAGGGGCGCACGAAGGTGCAGGGCAAGTACAAGAGGCAGTCCGGCGGCCGCGGCCAGTATGGCGACTGTTGGCTGGAGCTGGAGCCTTTGGCCCACGGCGCTGGATTCGAGTTCGTGGACAAGATAGTGGGCGGGGTCATCCCCAGGCAGTACATCCCCTCGGTCGAGAAAGGCATCGTGGAGGCGATGGAGCACGGGATACTCGCGGGCTACCCGACGACCGACTTCAGGGCCACGGTGTACGACGGCTCCTATCACGAGGTCGATTCCTCCGATATGGCGTTCAAGATCGCGGCCTCGATGGGATTCAAGAAGGGCATGGAGCAGTCGCAGCCGACGCTCCTTGAGCCGATCATGAAGGTGGAGGTGATCGTGCCGGAGGAGTCCGTGGGCGACATCATGGGCGACATGAACGCGAGGCGCGGGAAGATCATGGGCGTAGAGGCGAAGGGGAACAACCAGATCGTGAAGGCGGTCGTGCCTATGGCGGAGATGCTCAAGTATGCGCCCGATTTGCGGTCGATGACAGGCGGCCGGGGGACGTTCACGATGGAGTTCTCCCATTATGAAGAGGTGCCGGCGCATATAGCGCCGAAGATAATAGAGCAGGTCAACCGCGAAGCCGCTGAGAAGTAGGGCGGGCGCCGGGGACCGGGCTCTTTTCGCGCCTAATGCGGGCGACTCGTCGGCGCGCGTCCTCACATACAGAAAAAGTATGCTGCGGCGCGCGCTTTCCTCGTCTACGCATTATTCATCGAAAATAGCTCCGGTCCTCGACGCCCGCCGGTGCGCACTTCATCCGGCCTTTCAAAAAGCTGGATTATGACGTTATGAAAACCGTGATTCAGCGCGTAAAAGAAGCCAATGTAACGGTCGAGGGCAAGACTGTTGCGGAGATCGGTCCTGGGCTGGTGGTGCTTGTCGGCATCGGCCGGGAGGACACGGAGAAAGACCTGGACTGGATGGCAGAAAAGATCGTGAACCTGCGCATATTCGAGAGCGAGGAGGGGAAGATGGACCGCTCGCTCCTCGACACGAAAGGCGCGCTCCTTTTGGTCAGCCAGTTCACCCTCTACGGCGACTGCCGGAAGGGCCGCCGCCCGTCGTTCTCGGACGCGATGGAGGCGGACGCGGCGCGGCGGATGTTCGGCCTGTTCGTCGAGAAGGCGCGCCGCCTGGCCGGCCGTGTCGAGACGGGCGTCTTTCAGGCCGTGATGGACGTCCGTCTGGTCAACGACGGCCCCGTCACCTTGATCCTCGATTTAAAGCAGTAAACCACCACGTGCGCCGGGCATAGGAGGCATAGCCGGGCATGGCGCGGGCCAGCTTCGCTTCCTCCATGCGCGCCCGGAAGAGCTGGACGGCCAGGAACAGGAGGAATATAGCGACGTTCGCCGGTGTGAGGCGCAGGAGGGCTACGCTGCCGGCCGTTGCTATCTCGCCGAGGTAGACGGGGTGGCGCACATAGCGGTAAGGCCCGCCGGCCACGAGGCCCCTGACCTCCACCGTGACGCTGAAGGAGCGCCGGAGTGTCCATAGGCCCCAGACGGTGAGGGTGGTCCACGCGGTCATCCATGAGAAGAGGCCGATGAGTCTGGAGTGGTGACTCACGAAAAGACGTGACTCCGGGGAAAGAAGTAGGGCGAAAGGCAGCACTGCGCCTGCGATGGGGATGAGCACCTCGGCCGCGCCCCTCGACCGGACCAGGGGGTCCGCCCGCACCGCGTAGCTTACGATGAATACGACGAATGTGAGCGTCTCGACGACCCAGAGCGGCTTGAAGAGGTAGGTCCCGTAAGACGCCGCGCGGTGCGCCAGAAAGACCAGGAGGATGCCGATGACTGCGCCCCGGAGCACGCGGTGCGGCCAGGGGGCCGGGAGGGAGCGCTCCAGGATGGCGAAGGGGTCGAAGAAGACCCCCGTAGTTTTTCGCGCATCGGGCATCGCCCAATTATGCACGGGCGGCTCTGCCGTGTCAATACGGGTTTACAGCGTCCGGGGAGTCCAGGTCCCGGTTAAGGCGACGCAAGTGCCTATTTGGCTTCTTTCACTCTCTTCTCGTACCCCTCCCGGACCGCCTTCAGCTCGTCCGGCGTGCGGCATATCTGCTCGGCCTGGACGGCCTGGATGTTCTTCAGCACCGCGAACCCGTACTTGGCGCTCGCCACGGTCTCGCCCCAGACCACGTCCTCAACCACCGCGTGGTCCTGGGCCCGCATGATCTTCCAGCCTTCGGGTGTCTCCCAGGCCAGGGGCTCCTTCTCGACCGCCTTTATGATCTTTTCCGCGTCCGTGCTGCCCGCGCGCTCTGCCGCCGCCTTGATGAAATAGACCCCCGCGTAGGTCTCTTCCGCCATGTAGTCCGGCAGCTCCTTGAAGCGCTCCTGGTACGCCTTGACGAAGGCGCGGTTCATCGCGGAGTCGGGCGTCAGGAAGAAATAGCGGGCCGCGACGTAGATGCCTTCCGGCATCTGCTTGCCCATCGGGACGAGGGTTTCGAGGGCCGCGCCGTCAGGGAAGGCGAACTTTATCTTGTCGAACAGGCCGACCGCAAGGCCCTGTTTGATGAAATTGACCGCGTCCATGCCCCACAGGGGCGACCAGACGGCGTCAGGCTTGGCGTCCATGATCTTCTTTATGAACGCGCTGTAATCCTTCTCCATCAGCTTCGGCCAGAGGGCGTCCATGAACTCGACGTCGGGCCGCAGCTCCTTCAGCTTGGCCTTGAAGGCCGCCCAGGAATCCCATCCGTAATTATAGTTCGGCCCTATGCACATCCAGCGCTTGTAGGGCTTGTCCGCTACGAAGTACGCCCCCGACCGCGAGTGCATCATCGCGTTGCTCATCGTGGCAAACCAGTAGGGGTTGAACATGGCGCCCGTCAGCGAATCGGCGGCTGCCTGGGTCATGACGAGAACTTTCTTGTACTGGGTTATAACGGGCGAGAGGGCCGCCGCCACCCCGCTCGACGTCGGACCGATCATAAAATCGACCTTGTCTTCTAGGATATACTTTTTTGCGATTGCGACGCCCAACGCCGGCTGCATCTTTGAATCCGCCGTAAGGACAGCCACCTGGCGGCCTAATATGCCGCCCGATGCGTTGATCTCATCGACGGCGAGGCGCACCGCCTGGAAGCCGTGCTTTCCGTAGCCGCCCATAGGACCGGAATCGACGAACATCACGCCCAGTCTTATCGGCCCTCCCGCTGCCGCCGCTGTCCCGGCAAAAAGGGCGATGGCAATGCAAACGACCGCTCCTGCAATCAACAGACCTTTCTTTCCCATAATCTCCCCCCTTAGTTCTTCGTTGTAAACCGCCTAGAAGATACTATTGCACGAATCGGGAATAATTCAAAGAAAGATTTGAGGCATGCCGTGGCGGCGCGCCCCCCTACGCGACGCGGCTTCCTGATGTATAATAAGGGGTGGAAAAAATCATCGTCGATATAGACAACACACTCTGGGACCTCGCGCCCGTGCTTTACGAACGCCTGCGGGAAGTAAGCCCCGACGTGCCGCCGCCCGCGCAATGGCGCGCCTGGGACTTCTGGCGCGCGTACATCGGACCTGAGAGCATCTACGACCTGCTTTACACCATACACCTTGAGCAGGAGCGATTCGCCCCTTACGAAGGGGCGGCGCAGTTCCTAGCGTCGCTCAGGGAGGCGGGGTTTTATATCGTCGTCGCGAGTCACAGGCGCCCCGGCGCCCTCAGGCCCACAGAGCGGTGGCTTCAAAAGAACGGCCTTGCCTACGACAGCATCCACCTGAGCTACGACAAGACCGTGCTATTCAACGAATCCTGGGGCATCGTAGACGACAGCCCCGTGACGCTAGGGAAAGCCAGAGAATCAGGCATCGTAAGGACGGGACTTCTCAACCCCTGGAACGAGCGGGAGGACCATCCGCTGTTTTCAAGTTTGCCTCAGATCCTATCATACCTGCTTGAGCAGGTATAAGAGTATCTGAGGGCGGCGGGGCGGGGGCCGTGATCCTTTCGCGCCTTTCACGTCGTTTTCTCGGCGCGCCTCCTCAATGTACTTCAACTGTACTATTTCGTCGGGCGCCTTCGAAAAGCAACGCGAAATCCATCGAAAACCTCCCGGCCCCGAAAAAGAATAGTGATTATTGATTCCAACACTCGCCATCAGGGGACACTTCCCAGAAGATAGCCTACCCATACTGTTAGCCCCTGGCTTTGATTCATAAATCCACCAGAAAACTCTCACGGATCTTCGCAATCAGTTCCGCTGAAATTCCCTTAATACCCTCCAACCCGTCGACCGTTCGCTTGTCCCAAAAATGCTGCGCTATTTCCCATGCCAAAGAAGGATCAATTTCCAAAATCTCGGCAAACACTTGTCCGTCTTGGCCTTTGGGATCAATACGTTCAAAATGTGAGCTTCCCTGAGTCAGGTGTCTCAAATTTCGCAGTGTCGTATACGATAGGTTTAGTCCGGTTGGCGTTACTAAAGATTGCAAAGGCCCTATTTGTCTTCTCAATTCCCTTATTTCCGACGTCAATCCGGCTATTGCTTTCTCAACCTTCTTAGAGAATTCTTCTACTTCCGAATACTCAGGCCAAGTCCCGAGATGATCTTTTAGATTAATGTGAAAAATGTCCTTGACTCTTTGCTGTATTACGGGGTTGAAGTATGAAACCCAAACGTCAAATTTGGTACATGCCTTGGAATCTTTCCCCAAGAGACTTGGTGACGTCCCATAAAGCACATGGTATCGCTTGCCAGGAGGAAAGTATTTAATTCCGTTGGAAATAATCGGGGGCTCTTTTGTCTTGTTCCCATGTCAGCCTTTCTGTGAATTCGAATGTGACATTCTCAGCCAGGACATCTCCAGGGTTTTCAATCACAAACATAACCGAAAAGCCGTGCCTGATTTCAACTTCAAAACGCGCTAACGGTCTTACAGATTTTGATCTCGCGCGTACATCAGATATTTCATAGTCCTCCATGGGTTCCGAGACGAAATTGTGCCGCTTGTAGTATCTCTTACGTGCTCTCTCTTGATGCGGAGCCCGGTAGCTCTTGGGTATGCTGATGCAGTAAACCGAATTGCTGGCGTCAAGTGGAATTTGCTGAATTTGTATTCCTTCGACCCTCGGCGATATATTGCTAAGTATTGTTTGCTCAATCCATTCTCTGGTAACGGTCGAGTTTGGGATTCCTTCGTCTACACGAACCGGGAGATGACCCGATTCTTCTATGCCGTAGATTATCATTCCGCCATCTGAATTTGCGAACGCGGACACATCCTTGGGTATTTCTTTTTGGCGAGCTTTCGATAAAGCATCACTTCGTTTGTAATCCAAATGAATACTTTCTTGCACTTGCTGCTGAATTAATAGCTCCAGGTCTTCGCGTTTGATAGGGGTGTTCATAATTAGCACCACGTTTGGTCATTCTTTTGCTGCAAGCTGAACATCTTTCTTACGCATACTGCAAATTCGTTTTCATTTTACGAGGATCGGCCGTATCAGGTCAAGTAATATTGTCAGAAATCGCGCCAAAATGGATTTAATTTTATATAATGCTCTCTACGGCGTGACAATATGTGCTACGCGCATAATTCGGAACTTTATTCTTCTCGGCTACGGGGGCAGAAGAGTCCGCTGAAACACAGTTAGCAGGGCATCACTTCTTGGGGCAGCGGTCCGGCGAGGGGCAGGCCCGAAAGGGTAGGTTTGCTACTCGCCGGATCGGCGGCCTGAGGAAATTTCGATGATAGACGCCGTGATCGAAGGGCCGCACACCGGAGCGTACGTTTTGGGGTACGTGAGGATGTTGCGGTCCTGAGAGACAGGCGTATGGCGCGAAATTAACCCGGCCGCCTATACGATCCGGCCTATGGATTTTTAAGGCCGGATCAGGTACACTCTTGAGGTAGCCGACTGGCAGGCTTAATCTCCGTTTGTCACCTCCTCCGTCTACCAAAGGGAATACGTATGTATGACGTAATCGTGATCGGCGCGGGGCACGCGGGTTGCGAGGCTGCGCTCGCCGCCGGCCGGATGGGCGCAAATACGCTCCTTTTGACGATGAGCCTCGACAGGGTGGCCCACATGTCGTGCAACCCGGCAGTCGGCGGCGTAGGCAAAGGCCATCTCGTCAAGGAGATCGACGCCCTCGACGGGGCGATGGCCCGCGTCACCGACGAGACGGGCATCCAGTTCCGCACCCTCAACATGAGGAAGGGGCCGGCCGTCCGGGCAACCCGCGTCCAGGCGGACAAGGCCCGCTATTCCCTGGTGATGAAGAAAGTCCTGGAAAGTCAGCCCAACGTGCGCCTGCGGCAGGCTGCGGCCGAGCGGCTGATCTGCGAGGGCGGGCGCGCGGCGGGCGTGGAGACAGCCTGGGGAGAGCGCATCGAGGCCAGGTGCGTCGTCCTGACGACGGGCACGTTCTTAAACGGCCTCATCCACATAGGGTTCGACAACGCACCGGGCGGCAGGATGGGGGATGCGGCCTGCCACGGCCTTTCCGCGTCGCTTGCGAACTTAGGCTTTGAGCTCGGCAGGCTGAAGACGGGCACGTGCCCGAGGATCGACGGCCGCACCATCGACTTCTCCGGCCTGACCGCGCAATACAGCGACGAGCCGGTGCGGCCCTTCTCCTTCCTCACAGACCGCATCGACCGGGACCTCGCCGCCTGCTACGTCACCTATACGAACGAGCGGACCCACGACATCATCCGGTCCGCCCTGCCGCGCTCGCCCCTCTATGCGGGCAAGATAAAGGGGACCGGCGTCAGGTATTGCCCCTCGATAGAGGACAAGATCGTCCGGTTCGCCGAGCGGACGCGCCACCAGGTCTTCCTTGAGCCGGAAGGCGCAGACACGGTCGAATACTACCCGAACGGCCTCTCCACGAGCCTCCCCCTGGACGTCCAGATCGAGATGCTCCATACGATACCGGGGCTTGAGCGCGTCGAGATTACGAGGCCGGGCTACGCCATCGAGTACGACTTCGTCTACCCGACGCAGCTTTATCCGACGCTTGAGACGAAGCGCGTGGCGAACCTCTTCTGCGCTGGGCAGATCAACGGGACGACGGGCTACGAGGAGGCGGCGGCCCAGGGGCTTATCGCAGGCATCAATGCGGCGCTGAAGGCGCGCTGCGGCGGGTGCGCGGAGGCAGGGCAGGAGACCTTTATCCTCGGCAGGGACGAGGCGTACATGGGCGTCATGATCGACGATTTGGTCACGCGGGGCGTGGACGAGCCTTACAGGATGTTCACGTCGCGCGCCGAGTACCGCCTTTTCTTAAGGGAAGACAACGCGGACCTTCGTCTCACGGAAAAGGGCCGTGCGGTCGGCGTCGTGTCGGACGGGCGCGCGGCGGCCGTCAGGGAGAAGAAGGGTCGGATAGAGGCCCTCACCCGCCTTCTCGCCTCGACGAGGCTCCTGCCAACGAAAAGCGTGAACGGGCGGCTCGCGTCATTGGGCGTTGAGCCGATAAAGAACCCCACGACGCTCGAAGAGCTGCTCAGGAGGCCGGAGGTCTGCATGGCCGGGATCGCCGCCCTCGACGGCCGCCTGGGGGCCAACGGAAGCGAGATTGCTTATCAGGTGGAGTTGAATATAAAATATAGGGGCTATACGGACAGACAGAAGGAGATGGTCGAGAGGGCGAGGAGGCTTGAGGACAGGCTCATACCGGCCGGCATCGCCTACGAGGAGGTGTCCGGCCTGTCGCGGGAAGTGGTCGAAAAGCTCTCCAGGGTGCGCCCGCTCTCGCTCGGCCAGGCGGCCGTGTACCGGGCGTTACCCCGGCATCGGTGGCCGCGCTTCTCGTCCATTTCAAGAAGATGGGGACGCTGTGAAAGCGGAAGAGAGAACGGCCGACATAAAGGCGCTCCTTGAAGGAATGGGCGCGGACGCGTGGGGCGTCGCGGCCCTGGCCGCATACGACAGGGATCTCCTTGCCCTGGGTGAGGGCGTCCGCGAGAAGCATCCCTTCGCGATCTCCTTCGGCCTCCTCGTGTCGAAGGGCGTCCTTGAGACGCTGACGGACGGGCCGACATTATTCTACCTGCACCATTACAGGCAGGTGAACTACCGGCTCGACACGATCGCCTACGAGCTTGCGCGCACGTTGGAGGCAAGGGGCGCGGCGGCGCTTCCCTTCGCTGCCAGCCAGATGGTGGACTGGCAGGGCCAGAGAGGCCACATATCGCACAAGCACGTAGCGGCCGCCGCCGGGCTGGGCTGGATAGGGCGGAACAACCTCCTGGTCCATCCGGGATTCGGCGCGAGGCTGCGGCTCAACACGGTGCTCACCGACATGGAGCTTGTCCCCGGTGAGCCGCTTGCCTTCGGCTGCGGGCAGTGCGCAGCCTGCGCGGCGGCCTGCCCCGCCTCGTCGATTGGTCCCGGGCCGGCCGATTTCGACCACAAGGGATGTTACGCCATGCTCCAGGAGTTCAAGAACAAAAGGAACCTCGGCCATCACATATGCGGTCTTTGCGTGAGGGCCTGCGGAGGAAACGAATGAAGGCGTTGATCGCGCTTGAGGACGGGACCTGCTTCGAAGGCAGGTCTGCCGGGCTTGCCGGCGAGCAGGAAGGGGAGATCGTGTTCAACACGAGCATGACGGGCTACCAGGAGATCCTGACGGACCCGTCGTATCGCGGGCAGATAGTGACGATGACCTACCCCTTGATAGGCAATTACGGAGTCAACGAGGAGGACGTGGAGTCCGGCGGCCCGAAGGTCGAAGGCTTCGTCGCCAGGGAGTTCAGCAAGATCACGAGCAACCACCGGGCGAAGGAAGGGCTTCTCGACTACCTCTCCCGCCACGGGATCATGGCCATCGAAGAGGTCGATACGCGCGCGCTTACGAAGCACATTCGCGTCAGGGGCGCGATGAAGGCGATGATATCGACCGTGGACCTCAACCCTGAGAGCCTCGTCGAGAAGGCCAGGAAATCGACCGGCATCGTCGGGATCGACCTCGTGGCCGGCGTCACGTGCCCTGCGCCCTACGTCTTCGACGGAGAGAGCGGAGACCTGACGGTCGTCGTGATGGACTTCGGCGTAAAGATGAACATACCCCGCATGTTGAAGAAGGCGGGGTGCCGGGTGATCGTCGTGCCGGCGCGCACGAGCGCAGCCGAGATGCTGTCGTTCTCGCCCGACGGCGTTGTGCTCTCCAACGGACCGGGCGACCCTGAAGGCGTGCCCGATATCGTCGTGGAGATACGGAAGCTCTTCGGCAAGGCGCCGATCTTCGGCATCTGCTTCGGCCAGCAGCTCCTCGGCCTCGCCTACGGCGGGAGGACGTACAAGCTCAAGTTCGGCCACAGGGGGGGCAACCAGCCCATCAAGGAGCTTTCCTCCGGCAGGGTCTACATCACGTCGGAGAACCACGGGTTCGCAGTCGATCTGAAGTCGCTGGAGGGAAAGTCCGTCAGGGCGACGCACGTCAACCTGAACGACGGCACCCTCGAAGGCATGGAGCACGAGATCTACCCGATCTTCTCCGTCCAGTTCCACCCGGAGGCCTCACCCGGACCCCACGATTCTTACTACCTCTTCAGGAAGTTCAGGCAGTCTATGGAGGCATTCAGGAAGGAGCGCCATGCCTAAGCGGAAGGACATCAAGACCATTTTCCTCATCGGGTCGGGGCCGATAGTGATCGGCCAGGCGTGCGAGTTCGACTACTCGGGAAGCCAGGCGTGCAAGGCGCTCCGGGAAGAGGGCTACAGGATCGTCCTTATCAACAGCAACCCCGCCACCATCATGACCGACCCCGCAATGGCGGACAGGACGTACGTCGAGCCGCTTATACCGGAGGTATTGGAGGCGATCATAGCCGCCGAGCGGCCTGACGCGCTCCTGCCTACCCTGGGCGGCCAGACCGGGCTCAACCTGGCGACGATCCTGGCCGAGAGAGGCGTCCTCGAAAAGTACAAGGTCGAGCTTATAGGCGCGGACTACGCCGCGATAAAGAAGGCCGAGGACAGGGAGGAGTTCAAGGCGGCCATGGAGAGGATCGGCCTTGAGATTCCCCGGTCCGGCTTCGCATACAGCGTGGAAGAGGCGCGAAAGGTCGTCCGTGAGATAGGCTTCCCCTCGATCATCAGGCCGAGCTACACCTTAGGCGGCACGGGCGCCTCCGTTGCATACAACATCGAGGAGTTTGAGGCCCTTGCTGCCAGGGGCATCGAGAGCAGCATGATAAACGAGATCCTCATAGAGGAGTCCGTCATCGGCTGGAAGGAATACGAGCTTGAGGTGATGAGGGACAAGTTGGATAACGTCGTCATCGTCTGCTCGATAGAGAACTTCGACGCAATGGGCGTCCACACGGGCGACTCGATCACCGTTGCCCCCGCCCAGACGTTGACCGACAAGGAATACCACGCCATGAGGGACGCGGCCATCGCCATCATGCGCGAGATAGGCGTCGAGACGGGCGGGTCGAACATCCAGTTCGCGGTCCATCCCGATACGGGCCGGATGGTCGTCATCGAGATGAACCCCAGGGTCTCAAGGAGCTCCGCCCTTGCCTCGAAGGCGACAGGCTTCCCCATCGCAAAGATCGCCGCCAAGCTCGCCGTCGGCTACACGCTGGACGAGATACCGAACGATATCACGAAGAAGACCCCCGCATCCTTCGAGCCGACCATCGACTACTGCGTAGTCAAGGTGCCCAGGTTCACCTTCGAGAAGTTCAGGGGCGTCGATGAGACGCTCACCGTCTCGATGAAATCGGTGGGCGAGGCGATGGCCATAGGCAGGACGTTCAAGGAGGCCCTGCAAAAGGGCTTCCGGTCGCTTGAGACGGGAACTCACGGCATCATCGACGACCGCCGCCCGACAGGGCCGGACGACCTGGAGCTTATCAGGCAGAAGCTCATCGTCCCGAACAAGGACAGGGTCTATTACATACGGTATGCGTTCAAGGCTGGCATGGACATCGAGGAGATATACAACCTCTCGAAGATAGACCGCTGGTTCCTCAAGAACATCGAGGAGATAGTGGCGTTAGAGGGCGAGCTTGAGGCGGAGCGCAGCGACCTGCCGCTCTTTTCGGGCCACAATAAAGGCATCTCCGTAGACCTGATGCGGAGGGCGAAGCGCTACGGCTACTCCGACAGGCAGATAGGGATGATCCTGGGCGTCGGCGAGGCGGACGTGCGGAAGTGGCGCCTTGCACACGGGATTGAGAGCGTCTTCAAGCTCGTCGATACCTGCGCTGCCGAGTTCGAGGCGTACACGCCCTATTATTACTCGACCTACGAGACTGAGAACGAGTCGCGAGACTCCGACAGGAAGAAGATCATGATCCTGGGCGGCGGGCCGAACAGGATAGGGCAGGGCATCGAGTTCGACTACTGCTGCGTCCACGCGGCGCTCGCGCTCAAAGAGCTCGGATACGAGACGATCATGGTTAACAGCAACCCCGAGACGGTGAGCACCGATTACGATACCTCCGACAAGCTCTATTTCGAGCCCCTGACCCTTGAGAACGTCCTCGACATCGCGCACAGGGAGAAGCCGGACGGCGTCATCGTCCAGTTCGGCGGCCAGACGCCCCTCAACCTGGCGGTCCCCCTCAAGAAGGCGGGTGTCAACATCATCGGGACGACCCCGGAGAGCATCGACGTGGCCGAGGACAGGGAGAAGTTCAAGGCGCTCCTCAAGAGGCTGAAGCTGACCCAGCCGGAGAACGGCATCGCCACGTCGTTCGCGGAGGCCAAGGAGGTCGCCCAGGTGATAGGCTACCCCGTAGTCGTCCGGCCCTCGTACGTCCTCGGCGGGCGGGCGATGGAGATCGTCTACGCGGAAGCAGACCTGGAGTCTTTCGTCGAGAAGGCGTACGAGGCCTCCCCCGACCTCCCCATCCTGATAGACAAGTTCCTTGAGGACGCGATAGAGATCGACGTGGACGCGGTCGCGGACGGGCAGCAGTGCGTCGTCGCAGGTATCATGGAGCACATCGAGGAGGCGGGCATCCACTCGGGCGACAGCGCGTGCGCCCTGCCGCCCTATTCGCTCTCCGACGACCTCATAGAGCGGATCAAGTCGAACACGCAGCAGCTTGCGAAAGAGCTTAACGTGATCGGCCTCATGAATATCCAGTACGCTGTCAAGAACGACGTCGTCTACGTGCTTGAGGTCAACCCGCGTGCGTCCCGGACCGTGCCCTTCGTCAGCAAGGCGACGGGCGTCCAGTGGGCGAAGGCGGCGGCCAAGGTGATGACGGGGCTGAAGCTTCAGGATGTCGGGATCAAGGGCGAAGTTGCGATCGACCACATAGCGGTCAAGGAGTCCGTCTTTCCCTTCAACAAGTTCTTCGGCGTAGATACGATCCTTGGACCTGAGATGAAATCTACCGGCGAGGTGATGGGCATCGACAGCACCTTCGGGGCCGCCTTCTGGAAATCGCAGCTCGGGGCAGGGCAGAACCTCCCCTTCGGCGGCAACGTATTTTTGAGCGTCAAGAACCAGGACAAGAGGAACGTCGTCTTCATCGCCAAGAAGCTCTCAGACCTCGGCTTTAAGATATACGCTACGCGGGGGACGGGCAAGATACTGGCAAACAGCGGCATCGACACGACGATGGTGAACAAGGTCTCGGAAGGCAGGCCGCACGTCGTCGATATGATAAAGAACGGCGAGATCCACCTCATCATCAATACGCCCTCGGGAAGGAAGCCCAAAAACGATGAGGTGCTCATCAGGGCGGGCGCCGTGCAGTACAAGATACCCTACACGACGACGATCTCAGGCGCCCAGGCCGTAGTGAACGCCATTGAGACGATGAAGAAGGGCGATTTGAGGGTGAAGCCCCTCCAGGACTACTACAAGGGATAGACCGGCCTTACCCGTTGAACCTTTTCCGTAAGCCCACGAAGGCCAGAAAGCCGATGCCGAGGAGGAGCAGCGTCGAGTGGAACGACATCCGGCCGGCGGCCCTGGCTGCTTTGGCAGCCGACGGCGCCTTATCGAAAATGTCGAGGGGGGCTGCCGAAGATATCCCGTTTACCGAAAGGTCCCTATTGGCCGCGCTGCCGAGGTTCGGGAAGACGGAGTCCACAAGGCCCGCACCGTCTATGCCCTCTATCGACCAGGCGGGCACATAATCCCCCGTCTGCGAATCGACGCTGAAATATGCACCCGGCGCCTCGCCGGCCGTGTACGCGCCGCTTAAGGGAAACGCCCCCAACAGGCTGACGGTTCCACCGTGATCCATGTTCGCCGTCCCAGGCGCTGCGACGAGCAGCGCAAGGGCCGCTATCACGCCTCCGATGACCGCTATTGCAAATCCTTTCACAGACTCCCCTTCATCCGGCGCCTTCGACCCTTTCCCGTGCGGACGAAGACACATCCAGGCTGCAACTGCGCCGTTCCGCAGACATCCGGGGGAAAGCGCCCGTTCTTGCCCGACGTTAATCGGGGGTTGCTTTCGTCCCGGTCATACCTGTACTAAGAGATGGCACATTGTATAACACGAGATTCGACGCTGTCAAGCAGTTTCTTACAAAAGGATGGGCCTTCTTGGTAATTGATGCGCAGCGTTAGGCAGGAATGTTATGTTTTGACGTCTCTAACCTTTCTCTTCACGATCTTCCCTTTATGTCGCGCCATGTCGGCCCTGATGTATACGGTCTTGTCGAACACCCTATCGACCGTGCCCTCCATCTCTCCCTTTTTGCCGAAAGGAAACTTGACCCTGTCTCCGGCCTTCATGCGACTCCTCCGCTTGCCTCGCTCTTCGCGCCCTCGGACTTCGTCTCAGGCTTGGACTCCGCCTTCTGCGCCTTGTCCGTCTTCTCTGCCTTGTCCGCCTTCTCCCCGTGCTTATCGTCTTCATGCTTGACGCCATTGCCCTTAGCAGCAGATGCGGGCGACTTGTAATCGGTCACGTACCATCCCGTGCCCTTGAGCTGAAACGAGCACATAGAGATAAGCCTGCGGAGGCGGCCCCCGCAGACCTTGCAATCCTTCAGCGGCTCATCCGAGATCTTCTGGAATATCTCGAACCTCTTGCCGCAATCGGTGCATTCATATTCGTAAATGGGCATTTTGACGACCTCCTGCCATACTCCGACTAAGAATATAAACCTTTACGGCTTCATTCGTCAAGCCGGATGTCTGACAGGGTAAACAGGTGGCCTTGGCCTCAGAGAGTCGCGGGCGCGCTATCGCATGGCGTCCATGCCGTTCGCGTCATCGAAAAAGGTGACGCCCAGGAGGAACCACTCGGACTTCGGCTTGTAGTAGATGAATTGCCAGACGGTAGGCACCGTCTCCGATTTCAGCAGGTACACCAGGCGCAACAGGGACCCGCCGAACTTCTCCTCCTTTACGAGCTCGTACCCGAGGATCTTGCCGTTCGCCGCCATCGAATCACGGGTCTGCTGCTTCAGCATGTCCGATTCCTCCGGCCTCAGCTTGGCTATGGGGGAGCCGGAAAAGACGAGGTCAAACGCCTGGGGCGCCTTGTCTTCCATCAGCAGGCGGAAGAACCCGTCCGCAACGACCTTCGGCGACTTCTCCTGGGCAGGCGCGGCAGCGACGAATAGAAGGACGAGAATGGAAACGAGAACAGCGGTTTTCATGGATTTCCTCCTGGTCTCACCGGCAATAGGCCGGCCGCGCCTTGCGCTTTCGGCCTTGGGGGGATTTTACCGTCCCATAAACAATTTTAATGTGCATCGGCCGGCCATGCAACAATAATACCGCTCCCATCCCCTCATTTGCACTTCTTTCCCGTCTCGTGTAGACTATCTCCGTCTTGCGCGCCTTGCGACATCTCCTTTTCGGCCGGGTATCCCGATGCTTTCAGTGACCAACCTTACAAAGACCTATGGAACGCAGGTCGTCTTCGACGCAGTCTCTTTCACCGTAGGCGAGGCGGAGCGCATCGGCCTCGTGGGCAGGAACGGCAGCGGGAAGACGACCCTGCTGCGGCTTCTCACCGGCGAAGAAGCGCCCGATTCGGGGAGCGTCAACGTCCCGAAGGGCTACACGATGGGCTATCTCTCCCAGACGCTTTCCTTTACGAAGGCGGACGTCCTCGGTGAGGCGGCTTCCGTCCTGCCGAGACACGAGGACGGCGCGGACGAGACGTACAAGATCAAGGCGGTCCTTTCCGGCCTCGGCTTCGGCGATTCGGATTTCTACAGGCCGCCCTCCGAGCTTTCGAGTGGCTTCCAGGTGCGCCTGAGCCTCGCGAAGGTGCTCGTATCACGGCCCGACCTCCTGCTCCTCGACGAGCCGACGAACTACCTCGATATCCTGTCCGTCCGCTGGCTCGGCCGGTTCCTCAGGGAATGGCGGGGGCAGCTTATCCTCATCACGCACGACCGGGACTTCATGGACGGCGTGACCACCCACGTGATGGGCATCCACAGGAAAGGCTTGAGGAAGATAGCGGGATCGACCCACAAGCTCTACGCCCAGATCCTCCAGGAAGAGGAGGTATACGAGAAGACGCGCGTCAACGACGAGCGGAAGCGCAAAGAGCTGGAGCAGTTCATCAACCGGTTCCGCGCGCAGGCGACCAGGGCGCGCGCTGTCCAGTCGCGGATAAGGATGCTCGGCAAAAAGGAAGAGGCGGCGCGATTGGAGGCCGAGAAATCCCTCGACTTCCAGTTCCCCGCCGCGCCCTTTTCGGGCAAATGGCTGATGGAGGCGCGGGACCTGCGCTTCGCCTACGACGGCGGCCCGCCCCTCATAGACGGCTTGACGTTCCCCGTCGGCAGGCGCGACCGGATAGGGGTGATCGGAAAGAACGGCAGGGGGAAGACGACGCTCCTGGGCCTTCTGGCCGGCGGCCTCAAGCCGCTTTCGGGAAACATCGGCAGGGCGGCCGGATTGCGGACGGGCTATTTCGGGCAGGCGGGCGTCGACGGCCTCAACGCAGACTTCACGGTCGAGGAGGAGATCATCCACGCCTCGCCGGAGACAGGCCGGGGCGCTGCCCGCGACATCTGCGGCTTGATGCTCTTCGAGGGCGACCTGGCGCTCAAAAAAATCGCAGTGCTCTCCGGCGGGGAGAAAAGCCGGGTGCTCCTCGGGAAGATGCTCGTCACCCCGTCGAACCTCCTTCTGCTCGACGAGCCGACGAACCACCTCGACATGGAGTCGGTCGATTCCCTCATCGAGGCCATCAACGCCTTCGCGGGCGCGGTCGTTCTCGCCACCCACAGCGAGATGGTGCTGCGCGCAGCGGCCAACCGTCTCGTCGTCTTCGACGGCCGTGCGCCGTGGCTTTTCGAGGGGACTTACGACGACTTCCTGGAAAGGGTGGGGTGGCAGGACGAGCAGACGGGCGCGCCGGTCAGGGCGGACCGGCCGGAGAAGAGATTGCAGAGGGCGGAGAAGAAGGAGATGAAGCGTATGCGCGCTGCGGTCATCTCCGAGCGCTCCCGCGCCCTTTCGCCCCTGGAGCGGGATATCGAGAGGCTCGAAGCGGCGATCGTGGGGCTTGAGAAACGGATCGAGGAAGACAACGCGGCGCTCCTCCGGGCGTCGGCGAGCGGCCAGGGGACGGCGATTGCATCGCTCTCCATCTCGATCCATGAGGCGAAAGGCATGATCGAGAGGCTTTTCGCGGAGCTTGAATCGGCGTCGGGCGCCTACGCGCTGACGGCGAGGGAGTTCGAGACGAGGCTTGCGGCCCTTAAGGAAGGGCCGGGCATCGAATAAAGGGTCAAGGAGAAGAGATGAGACAATTTATAGCGGCGTGCGCCGCACTCCTTCTGGCGGCCGGGGTCTGCGCTGCCCAGGAGCCTGCGCTGCAGACGCAGAAAGACAGGGCCAGCTACGCAATCGGCAGGTTCCTCGCGAAGGATATGATGAGCAAAGGGGTGGACCTGAACGTCGAGGTCTTCGTCAGGGGCTTCAAGGACGCGATTACGGGGGCGAAGCCTGCCCTGAGCGAGAACGAAGCGCAGGCCGCCATGAACCAGCTCAACGGGGAGCTGGCCGTCAAAAGGAAGGCGGAGCTGGCAAAATCGGCCGCCGAGGAAGAGAAATTCCTTGCGGAGAACAAGGAGAAGCCCGGCGTTAAGAGCCTTCCCAGCGGGCTGCAATACAAGGTCCTGAAGGAAGGCTCGGGCGCTAACCCGACGCTCTACGACACGGTCACCGTCAATTATCGCGGCACGCTCCTCAACGGCAAGGAGTTCGACAGCTCTTACAAACGGAACAAGCCGTCCACCTTCCCCGTGAACGGGGTGATCCGGGGGTGGTCCGAGGCGCTGCAACTGATGAGCACGGGGGCGAAGTGGCAGTTCTTCATCCCGTCGAAGCTGGCCTACGGCGAGACGGGGGTGGACGGCCTGATACCGCCGAACTCGACATTGATCTTCGAAGTGGAGCTGGTATCTATCAGCGATCCGAACGCGAAGCCGGCGCCGGCGAAGTAGCCGGCTGGGACCGTGATCTTTTGGCGCCTTTCGCGCCGTTTTCTCGGCGCAGCGTGCTCACGTACAGAAACAGTACGCTCCGCCGCGCGCCTTCGAAAAGCAACGCGAAATCCATCCAAAATCTCCCGGCCCCTTCAAACCGCTCTGTCTTGTCAGGCTGTGAAGGCTGGAAGGCTTGCCTGCCCCTTCTTTGGGTTCGAAAGAATGGTTATCGTAAGTCAGGTGCTATCATGATACAATATTGAGCCGGCTTACTATCCGCGGGTATTGAAAAAGACGCGCTAATGATGAAGGAGGCCCGGTATGAAGTTTGGACGAATAACAACGAATCCGAATCAGATGGGAGGAATGCCGTGCATCCGGGGCCTCAGGGTTCCGGTCGCAACGGTTGTGGGTATGGTGGCTGACGGCATGACCAATGCTGAGATTCTTGAAGCCTACCCCGATCTTGAGGAAGAGGATTTGGTTGAGGCGCTTCGGTTTGCTGCCGAGGCAGTATCGGAGCGGGAACTGCCTTTGGTAATGGCATCGTGAGATTCCTTATCGACCCTCCCCCTTCTCACGTCGCGCGGCCCGCTAAAACGGGCGCGCGCAAGACTTGAAAGCCCTCCTTCCAAACCCGCCGCCTTGACATTGCCACGCCCAATCTTGATAATACTATTCTGTTCCGTCTGCTTTTAGACAGCTATCCTTATAAAAGCGGTTACGGTGGATAGACGAATCTCACCCCTCTCCCTTCTGGTGGTCCTCACGGGCCTGAATCTATTCAACTATTTGGACCGCTATGTCCTGGGTGCAGTGAGGACGCCTATGGCCGCCGCCTTCGGGCTCGATTACGGTCAATCCGGGCGCATGTTCACTGCCTTCATGCTCGGCTATTTCATCACGGCGCCGTTTTTCGGCTATCTGGGCGATCGCGGCTCGCGCAAGGCGCTCATCGCCCTGGGGGTATTCGTCTGGAGCCTGGGGACCGTGCTGACCGGCCTTGCCCAGGGCTTTTTCGCGCTCCTCTGCTTCAGGGCGATGGTGGGGCTGGGGGAAGCGAGTTACGGGAGCTTAAGCCCGGGGCTGATCTCGGACGTATGGCGCCCCGCGAAACGGAACATGGCGCTCACCGTCTTTTATATCGCCATCCCGGTCGGATCGGCCGTCGGCTACATGCTCGGAGGGGAGATCGCAACCCACTGGGGCTGGCGTCACGCCTTTTACGTGGCCGGCGCGCCGGGCCTACTCCTTGCGCTGGTCCTTCTGCCCTTCAGGGAACCCGGCCGGGGCGAATCGGAAGGCGCATCCGCCCAGAGCCTCAGAAAAGCCGGCCTGCGCGACGTGCTCCGCCTCTTGGCCAATGTGGATTACAGCCTGGTCGTCTGGGGCTACGTAGCCTATACGTTTGCCCTCGGGGCCTTCGCGTTCTGGGGACCGACGTTCCTTGAGAAGGTGCACGGCCTTGCCCTCGACAGGGCGGACAATTTCTTCGGCGTGATCCTGATCGTCGCAGGGGTCGTGGGTAGTCTCCTGGGCGGCCTCCTCGGAACGCGGTGGCAGAAGCGCACGTCCGCAGGCTACGCCCTGCTGCTCGCAAGCTCCGTCGCCCTCTCGGTCCCTCTGTCCTTCTGCGCCGTTCTCGCTGCGGGCGCCGCGTTTTCGATGGCCTTCCTCGCGGCTTCGATCTTTTTCCTTTTCTTCATCACCGGCCCCGTCAATACGCTTATCCTGGAGACGGTCCCCATCAACGTCCGCGGGAGCGCGATGGCGGTCTCGATATTCATGATCCACCTTTTCGGCGACCTCTATTCACCGGAAATAGTAGGAAGGCTCGCAGACCGCATGGCTGGCGACCTGCAGAAGGCGATGCTGGTCCTTCCCGTGGCGCTCCTCGTCGCGGCGCTCCTCTGGACGGTCCTCGCCGCAAAGACCCTGAAGGCACACGGCAGGGCAGGGGGCGCATACATATGAGCAGGGACCGTGCCGCAGCCCCGACGAAGAGCTTCCCCTGGAGATGCTACGAGGAGGCGATGCGCCTCCTGTTCAAGGCGTACCTCAAGGTAGTGCACCGGATCAGGATCGAGGGCATCGAGAGGGTCCCGAAGGCGTTCGACAGGCTCATCATCGTCGCAAACCATGCGTCCTACCTGGACGGCGTCATCCTCTGGACCTACCTCCGTCTTCCTTTGCGCATCGTCGTAGACCGCGCCATTGCGTCGAGCCGCTGGCTTGCGCCATTCCTGAAGAACGACTGCATCGTGCCCATCGACTTCATGAGCCCATACGCGCTCAAGGAGATCGTCCGCATGGTCGGCGAGGGCCTCCCCCTCCTCGTCTTCCCCGAAGGCCGCAGGACATCGACCGGTCACTTCATGAAGCTCTACGACGGCGCGGGCTTTGTCGCGTACAGGACCGGGGCGCCCATACTCCCCATCTACCTGAAGGGCACGTACGACACGTTCTTTGCGAAGAAGCGCAGGGGGCGGCGCATCTTCGCGCCCGTCGTCGTCATCATAGGCGAGGCGCGCCCGCCCCTGGACCTCGGCGCCCTGCCGAACAGGAAGCGCAAATCGGCGGCCACGCGCATGATCTACGCGACGCTCTGCGACCTCTGCCTGGAGGCGCACGCCCGCCCCTCGACCCTCGGCGGGGAGTTCATCCGCATCTGCTCGCGGGACCGGGGCAGGGCGCTCTTCGGCGACTCGACCGGCGCCAGGGTGAGCCGCAGGAAGGCGCTTCTCGGCGCGTTCGCCGTCGGCCGCCGCCTCTCGCGCATCGCCGTCGGGAACGTGGCGATCATGCTCCCCAACCTGGCCGCGACCGCGGTCGTCTTCATGGCGATGCAGCTCTACCGCAAGGCCCCGGCCTTCCTCAACTATTCGGGCGGGCAGCGCGGCCTCGGCCTCGCAATGGAGCTTGCAGACATCGGCACGGTAGTCACCTCGCGGCAGTTCCTGGAGAGGCTGCGGCTGACGGGCGCGGTTTTCGGCCCCAGGAAGTGCATCTTCCTCGAAGACCTGAAGACGGAGGTCGGCCCGCTCGACAAGCTCCATGCGCTCTTCCGCACCCTTTTCCCCGGTCCCTTCGGGCGTACGGGTGCAGGGGAGGAAAAGGAGACGGCGGTCATACTCTTCACCTCCGGGTCGGAGGCTGCGCCGAAAGGCGTCTGTCTCTCCCACGAGAACATCATCACGAACGTCTACCAGGGGCTTTCACGGATCGCAGTGACGCAGGATGACTCTTTCCTGAACGTTCTCCCCATGTTCCACAGCTTCGGCCTGACTGCGGGCACGATCATTCCCATATTTGCGGGGGCGCGGGTGTTCTTTCACGTCAGCCCCCTCCACTACAGGATCGTGCCGGAGCTTGTCTACGACAATGAATGCACGATCCTCCCCGCCACGAACACCTTCCTCAACGGGTACGGCAGGAGGGCGAGCCCTTACGACTTCCACTCCCTGCGCTACATCTTCTGCGGCGGCGAGGCGCTCACCGATGCAGTCTTCGAGCGCTACGTAAAGGTGTTCGGCATACGCGTTCTGACGGGATACGGCGCGACCGAGTGCGCACCTCTGGTGAGCCTCAATACCGACCTCCAATATGAGTACGGGACGGTGGGCGCCCTGCTCCCCGGCATGGAGAAAAGGATCGTGCCCGTCGAAGGCATCGACGACAAAGGCGGGACGGTGGGCAGGCTGCTTGTGCGCGGGAAGAACGTGATGAAAGGCTATCTCAAGAACGAGGCGGCCAACCGGAAGTATCTCGTCGAAGACGAGGGATGGTACGATACGGGCGACATCGTCGAGACAACGGAAGAAGGCGCCCTGAAGATCGTGGGCAGGCTGAGGCGATTCGCCAAGATAAGCGGGGAGATGGTCTCGCTTGGCGCAGTGGAGGAGGTGCTGGCCAGGGAGCTGGCCGGCCGCAAGGACCTTGTGGTCATCGCCGTGGCCGATGAGAAAAGGGGCGAGGGCCTGATAGTAGTGACGAACAATGCAGGAATAGATCAAAAAAGCGTGCGGGAGGTCCTCAAGGCAGGGGGGTTTTCGGACCTGGCCATACCCCGGCGCGTCCAGTTTATGAGAGAGATCCCCAAGTTGGGTACAGGCAAGATAGATTACGTTAGACTGAAAGATCTGCTCGATCTTTCATGACTGTCGGGTGGGCCGTGACCGTGCTTGCTGTTACGGGTTCGGCCTTCTGTCGTGGTGGTGACGGTAATGCCCTTGACGGGATTCTTCGGCGATGTAGCCGCCAAGCGCCCCTACGGCCGCCCCTATGGCCGCACCCGCAAACGGCCGGCCTCCGACGATTCCACCGAGCAGCGCCCCTCCGGCCGCCCCGATTGCCGCGCCGCTCAGGGTACTCTGCTGCCTCCTGTTCATGTCGGCGCATGATGCGAAGGCAAAGACAAGGGCAACAAGAAGTATGCAGATCGCTGTTCGTTTCATCTTATTCTCCTTCCCGTGCTTTTCTACGGTTTCAAAGGACGGCCGTCAATCCCGGTCTTGATGTTCGGCGTTATTATCGAGCTCCAGATTACGGCGACGACGGGCGTCTCGATCTCGTCGGGATCTGACTTGTAGTACGTGTCGATGAGCGCAACCATCTCGTTCATCGTCATCGGTGTCTTGCCGGAGCCTTCTATGAGCTTCGCCGAGAAGTTCTCCTTCTTGAGATCGGGATATTTGCCCATCAGGTAATGCTCTATCGTTGCAACATGCCAGATCCCCCACAGGAATGCCACCTTGCTGTCATGGCTCATCTTTACCCAGAGGTCCCCGTTGAGGACGGGCATTCCCACATCCTTCTGCAGTTCCTTGTTGAGGGCTTGCCCGCCCGGCAACTCGGCGGCCGCAAGGCCGGCCGGCAGGCAGGCAGCCAACATGAGCATGAGAGCGGCGACGACGCAGCCATTGATGATAGTTGGTCTCTTCATGATAATCCTCGTTTCCTTTTTTAACACCCTTTATTTCCTCACGTTTATCAGGTTGTTGACCTTCAGGACACCCTTGACGCTCTGCGCGACTTCGGTCGCCTTTTCGCGCTGCTGCTCCGTATCGACCGCGCCCGTCAAGGTTACCTGGGCCTCGAACGTCTCCACGCTGATGGCGAAGCCCTTCGTGATACTATCTTTGAGGAGCTTGGCCTTGACTTCGGTCGTGATAGTCCCGTCGTCTATCACCTGGCCGGCGCTTCTTCCTGCAGGAGTCCGGCACGCCGTCATCATAATCATCACAAAGAACAATAAAATAATTGATATAAGGCTCTTTTTCATAAGTATCCTCTCAAGTTTTTTCGGGACCCTCTGTCCTCCTTCTTACTCTCTGCCGTGCCCGTGCTCGCCGTGTTCTAAGCCCCTGCCGTGTTCAGGCCCCGGCCTCTGTTCGAAACGGCCCGGCCCCTTCTCTCGTCTTTCCTCCGGCCTTCCGCGCCGCCCCTCCTGCCAGGCACGGTCCCTATCCCAATATCGGCCGCGCTCCCAGGCCGCCCAATTCTTTTTGAACTGCCCGTATGGTATTCGTCGGTACCCGGGCGGCAGGCTGCGATAGTTTGGGGGCAGCTCGATTACGGCTCGGGGGACCTGGGGATCGGGGCAGTAACGCCACGGCCCGTTGTAGGATGAGCCCCTGAACCATCGCCCTTCGTAGGGGCGGTACCAGTAGCCGGAAAAGAACAGGACGTCCTGTCCAACGCCGGGGATCATGTACACGTAGGTTCCCGGTATAACTGCAAGATCAGGCGGGGCGGCGAAGCGGTATGGCGGTGGCGCCCCTATGTGAATATCGACGCCCACCTGGGCATTGCCGGTGAAAGGGAACGCTAAGAGCGCAAAAAGGATTCCTACAAGCAACAGGTGATGCCGCGAAAGAATCATCATCTACCTCCCTGCATATTGTCGGCTCTTTGAAGGAGTATAAGCGGCCGCGATAACATATGCAAACGGCCATATGGGGTCAGGTCATACATCTAACTCAACCCCCAGGCCCCGCCGCCTGCGGCCGGGGGCGACGTCGTAACGTGAAACGCCAAAAAACAGGCATTATACTTAAAGTGCGCAGCCCGTTCACGGGCCTGCACCGGGCGAGACGTTTTCGATTGCAAATGGAGGTGACCCATCAGAAAAGGCGCGACGGATTGCGCAATCTGCACTGTCCTGAGCAAGACGGTCGGAAACCGGCACGTGGTGCTCGTCTTCCGCCTGGTCCTGGGCTGCACCTTTCTCGTTTCGTCTTTCGGGAAGCTCGTCGATATCGAGCAATACTCGGTCGCAATGGTCTACAATTTCGACATACTGCCCGGACCGCTGGCGATAGGCTTCGGGTGGGCCCTCCCGTTCATCGAGCTTGCCTGCGCGCTCGGCCTGCTGGTCGGCGTGCTGACCCGCCTGTCGGCCCTCGGCATCGTCCTCCTGAGCATGTCTTTCTTCATCACGAAGGCCATCGTCCTCTCCAGGGGGACGGATGTGGCGTGCGGCTGTTTCGGGGCTATCGGGTCCACGATGGCCTCATGGAGCATCTATCTGGACCCCGTGGTTTTCCTGCTTGCCGTGACGGTCCTTTTCTCGCCGAGGCAAAGCAGGCACTGGGTCTCCCTCGGAAGCAGGCTTCAGGAGAAATGGAGCAGAAAGCTCAACGCCATATGGTGAGGGGCCGCCTTCCGTGCGCCAGGCGGTACGGCGAAAAGACCCTTCGCTTGCCGGGGGAGGCTACTTCGGCTCGGTGGGGTAGCCGGCCTTGACCCAATCTTCCCAGGCGCCCCTCAGACCGCCCTTCAGATAGTAAACCTTATCGTAGCCCGCTTTCCGATAGGCTTGCGTCAAACTGACGCTCGTTGAGTCGTTCACTCAGGCGCAATAGAGGACGATTGTCTTGTCTTTGGGGTACTTATTCATCCAGGAGCCGAACTTCATCCCCTCTTCCCTGACGGCCCCTTTGATCTTTACCTCACTCTTGTCCCAGTCGTATTTCGTTCTTACGTCGATGACGATTATACCGGGCTTCCCCAGGAGGGGAAGAAGCTGCTCCTTCGTAATGGCCGGGACGTCGGCAGCCCTTGCGCCGGCACACGCAAGGACGCTGAATACCAGGATAATGGCCGATATCGCGTACTTCGTCATGGATGCTCCTCGCTGCTGCTCTGTAAAGACTTCCTTGCGAGCCCTCAAGCCGTCCCGCAAAACCCATCCTCAAAGATACAGGCCGCCGGTCATACGGCCTTCATGCATTATAATACCAATTCGGGCCTTTTTCCATGACCGGAAACCGGTTTTCGGATTCTTGAAATTATTTGAGAGATGTCTGTGCAAAACCCCATCCAGATGATTACACTTGCGTTATGATCTCGTTTGCGTTATGATTCTGCTTGGAGATCTAAACAAATCCAACCTACGGAGGGTGTAAAGATGAAAAGGGTATTGCTTGCAGCATTATTGTTCTGCTTCATGTTTGGATTCGTGGGACATGTATTCGCGCAGGAAGGAACCCCTGGGGCCGAGTGGAGCAAACAGGAGTTCATGAACAAGCTATCCATAGCCCATGAGCACCAGCTTCAGGGCACGGTTCTGAGTCATGACCCTGCGTGCCACTGCGTCGTCGTGAAAACGGCAAAAGGGGAGGTAACCCTTCAGGACGACTACGCAAAGTTCATGCAGGATTACAACCAGGCAAAGGGGCTGAAGATAGGCGCCAAGGTGAAGGGGACCTACAAGACGGTCGATCACATCCACTATCTCACGGACATCGGCTACGCAAAGTAGCGACGCCGCGGCCCGTACGCAGTGACTGTTAAAGAGAGGGAGCGAGAATGCGCTCCCCCTCTTTCTTTTTTCGGCAGGACCGCGCGACCGCTACGGTACGGCCGCGCACCCCTTGGCGTCCACCTGCCCCTTGCAAAAGGGGCGGATTGACGTTTAAGTTATCTCGTGGACGCGCACGATAACGATCCGGCAGCATTCCTCCTCGACCCCCGCAGCTATCCCGAAAGGCCGTCCGCCGTCGTCCACCACGAGACGCACATCTCCCATGTGTTTGTCGGGGATAAGTTCGTCTACAAGATCAAAAAGCCCGTCAACTTCGGGTTCCTCGATTTTTCGACGCTCGAAAAGAGGCGCTTTTACTGCCATGAAGAGGTTATCCTCAACTCGCGCCTGGCCGGGGACGTTTACCTCGGCGTCGTCCCCATATACGGAAGGGGCGGACGGTATTCCTTTCGGAGGTCGAAGGGCGCAAGCATCGCCGAGTACGCGGTCAAGATGAGGACGATACCGGAGGAGAGGCTGCTTTCGAGCCTCATCGGGGCGGGGCGGCTGCTTGAGGCGGAGGCCGCTGAGGTGGGGGCGATGGTCGCCCGCTTCCACAGGCAGGCGCCCGCGCACAGGGCCGGGCCTTACGGCGGCCTCTCGACGGTCCGCACCAACACGGAGGAGAACTTCGAGCAGATAGGGCCTTACCGGGGCTTTACCGTCGATGCGGGTCTTTACGACCTGCTTGTCGGGCAGACGCGCGCATTCGTCCGGGAGAACGAGGTCCTCTTCGGGCAGAGGAAGACCGGCGGGTTCGTGCGCGAAGGCCACGGCGACCTCCATACGCAACACGTCTGCCTGATCCGGCCGCCGGTGATCGTCGATTGCATCGAGTTCAACAAGCGGTTCCGCATAAGCGACGTGCTTGAGGACATCGCCTTCCTTTTGATGGACCTTGAGGACAAGGGCAGGCACGACCTGTCGCCGGCCGTCTGTGCCGCGTATTTTGCCCGCTTCCCCTCTGCCTGCTCCGTTGAGCTTTTGCGGTTCTACAAGACGTACCGAGCCGTAGTCCGGGGGAAGATCGAGGGGTTCACGGCGAGGGCGCTCGCAAAGGAGGACCGCGAGGCGGCCGGTGCGGCAAAGAGGCGCGCAGCGGACTACTTCAGCCTCGCCGGGTATTACATGGGGCAGGCGCGTTCTGTCTTCAACCCCGTCGTGCTGATGGGCCCTGCCGGGTCGGGCAAGTCGGCGGCGGCAAAGGGGCTGCTTGGCGACGCCCTCGTTTTGCGGTCCGACGAGGTGCGGAAAAGGATAGCGGGCTTGAAGGCGGCAGACCATGTCTACGTCGATTACGGGACGGGCCTTTACGATGCCGGGACGACGCACAGGACATACAGGGTGCTGACGCATGAGGCCGTAGCAGCCGGCAGGGAGGGGAGGCGGGTCGTCGTTGACGCCGCGTTCCTCACCTCGGACCTCGTCCGGCAGTTCTACGACGCCTGCATGGCCGGGGGCTCAACCCCTTCTTTGTCTCGTGTTTCGCGGACGCAGCCGTGCTTCGTGAGAGGGTGAGGCGGCGGGTCGAGGACGGGTCCGACGTCTCGGACGCCCACCCCGCAGTGCTTGAGCGGCAGCTTGCCGTCATGGAAGCGCCGAAGGACATCCCCTCCTTCCGCCTCATGAGAATCGATACGGGCAGCGCCGGACCGGAAGAGATCAGGCAGGCCCTCCGGCTGTTCCTGGCGCCGGGCAGCGCGGGCCTTTCCGTGATAAAATAAGGGTGTGAGCGGGAAGACGCGAGAAGCGGTGGAGGCCGGCAGGGAGTATACGGCCGCCGTGGAAGACATGGCGCTGCCTGCGTGCCACGGCGTGGCGCGCCTGGGCGGGCTTGTCGTCTTCGTCCCGGGAGGCGTCACCGGCGACAGGGTGCGCATAAGGATAGCCAGGGCGGAGAGGCGCTTCGCCTACGGGGAGGTCATCGCTATCGAGGAGGCGTCGGCCCTGCGGGAGGCGCCTGCCTGCGCGCACGTCGGCGCGTGCGGCGGATGCGACCTTCAAGCCCTTGCCTACGATGCCCAGCTCAAGCTGAAAGAGAACCACCTTTGCCAGACCCTCGCCAGGATAGGCGGCCAGGACGCGGCGGGGATCAAGGTCGCGCCCATCGTCCCTTCCGCCGATGTGTTCTTTTATCGCAGCAAGATCGAGCTATCTTTCGGCAATGCGGGCGGCAGGCTTTGCGCCGGCCTCGCCGGCCGCTCGTCCCCCTTCAGCCCCCATGCCGGCCGCATCGTCCCCATCGATGGGTGCCTCCTATTCAGTCCCGTCGCCGGCAGGCTGCTCCCTATCGTCGTGGAGGCGCTTCAGGGGGCGGGCCTTGACGCATACGACGAGCAGACGGGCGCGGGCGCGCTCAAGCGCCTCGTGCTCCGGGAGGCGAAGGGCACGGATGAAGTGATGCTCCACGTCGTTGCCGCTACCGACGTAGGCCGGGCGCTCGCCCCGCTTAAAGGAGCGCTGGCCGCGAGCGTGCCGCAGCTCGTCAGCGTCTACGCGACATCGGGCGGCGCGACAAGGCGCCTCTGGGGCGCACCCTGCATCGAAGAACGCCTTTCGGGCCTTTCCTTCCATATATACCCGCGCACGTTCTTTCAGCCCAACCCCCTGACAGCCGCCCTGCTCTACGAGCGGCTCGCCGGTCTGCCGGGGGTCGGGCAGGCGCGCAGCGTCCTCGGCCTTTACTGCGGCGCGGGGCCTATCGAGATCGTCCTGGCCCGGTTGCTGCCCCAAGCGAGCGTGACGGGCGTCGATTCGGAGGGCGAGAACATCGCCTGCGCGAAGGAGAATGCCGCGCTCAACGGGGTGGAAAACTGCCGCTTCGTAAAGGAGAGGGTGGAGAGGGCGACGCGTCTCGCCGCCGGTAAGACCGACCTTCTCGTGATCGACCCGCCGAGAAGGGGGCTGGGCGCGGAGGCCCTTGCGGCGGTCCTGCGCATCCGCCCGGAGAGGATAGCCTACGTCTCGTGCAACCCGGCAACCCTGGCAAGAGACCTCAAGGACCTTGGCAGGGCATATAAGGCCAGGGAAATAGCTCCCTTCGATTTCTTCCCCCACACGGCATACTTCGAGGCCCTCGCGCTCCTCGAGCGCGCATAACGCTCGCCCCATCGGGTCTCCTTCTTGACCTCTCCCGGCCGTTCGTAGTCTAATAATAGCCGGAGGGCGCAGAAAGTAGACGGATAGGCGCGCTGAGGAGAAGAGTGAAAAAGCCTGCGGATAGAATCAAGGACGCCTTCATCTCGACACGGCCGTGGTCCTTCACGATGTCCCTCATCTCCGTATCCATCGGCACGCTCCTTGCCGCCGAGGAAGGCCCGGTGCTCTGGGGCGCTTTCGTCCTCGTTTGCGTCGGCATCGTCTGCTTCCACGCCACGGCGAATGTGCTGAACGACTACTTCGACACCCGCTACGGCGTGGACCTGCCCGACTCCCCGACCGCGATCTACAGACCGCAGCCCATCCTGAGCGGGGCGTTCACGCCGGGTCAGCTCCTCGCCTTCGGGTTGGTCCTGGCCGGCGTCACCGCCGCGATCGGCCTTGTCCTCGCCTTCGAGCGCTCCCTGATCGTCCTCTGGATCGGCCTGGCGGGCCTTCTCGCCTGCATTTTTTACACTGCGGGGCCGGTGAAGTTCAAGTACAGGGCGTGGGGGGAGGTCTTCGTTTTCGTGATGTGGGGGCCGCTCATGTTCGAGGGGTCCTACGCAGTGCAGCGCCAGGCCCTCTCGCTGAAGGCCCTTGCCGTATCGATACCCTTCGGCGTGCTGGTGGCGCTCGTCCTGCTCGCGAACAACATCAGGGACATCGACTACGATTCGCGGCAGCCCATCAAGACTATCGGGATACTCCTCGGCGCCGCCCGCTCCATCCGCCTTTATGCGCTAATGATCGCCGCCGCCTACCTGTTCGTCGTGCTCATGGTGGTGGCCGGGATGCTCAGCCCGTGGGCGCTGCTCGTCCTCCTCTCCCTGCCGAAGGCCCTCAAGCTCGTCAGGGTCTTCGCGCAAAAAGTCCCCGACGCGGCCGACGCAAACACGGCCCAGCTCAACACGGTCTTCGGCCTGCTGCTCGTCGTCGCCCTCATCATCAACAGGATAGTGTCCATGTGATAGCCGGGGGCGTCGTCCTCGCCTTCGTCTGCTGGGCGTTCACCTTCGGCTGGGCGGGGGGCAATTTCTGGGAAAAGATCGGGCTCTCCGTTGTTATCGCGCTCGCGTATTCGCTTCTGTGGCAGCGGCCCGCCCTCGCCTTCCGCGCAAAGTCCGTCGTCCTGGGCGTCCTTTCCGCAGCAGTCCTTTATGCGCTGTTCTTTCTCGGCAACGCCCTCGCGCCTCTCGTGCTGCGCGGCGCCCACGCCCAGGTGGGCGGGATCTACGGCCTGGGCACGGGGACGGGCAGGTTCCTCGTCTTCCTGCTGCTCCTTTTCGTCACAGGGCCGGGCGAGGAGATCTTCTGGCGGGGCTTCCTTCAGTCGAGGATGATGGCGGCCTGGGGGAACGTCCGGGGCTACCTCGCAGCCACTGCCGTCTACGCGGGCGTCCACGTCTTTTCGGGCAACCCGGTCCTCATCGTCGCCGCGCTTCTCGCCGGGGCCTTCTGGGGGCCCTCTACGTCTGGCGGCGGGACCTGCTGCTCCTGATCGTCTCCCACTCGGTATGGTCCGCGGTGATATTCGCGGTTGCGCCTATTAGGTGATCGCGCCGCGAAAAGCCCTGGCGGGCCCGGCCGCCTATTTCTTGCCGGCTATAGCTCTATCGATGGAGCACGTCCCGCCCCCCGCTATCATCAGGGCGATGCACATGCCGATTATAAGCAGGTGGTACTCGATCCCTTCGCCCGCCTTGTGCCCGAACCAGTTCATGAAGAAGCCGAACTTCAGGTGAACGAGGAAGATGGCGACGACCATCTCGACGGCTATGCCGAAGGCGGCCACCCTGGTGAGGAAGCCGAAGAAAAGACCGATGGGGCCGAGGAATTCCGCTGCGATGGCGAGGATGATGAAGGGCAGCGGGATGTGCATCTTCTCCATGAACCCCATTGAGGCCGCAAGGCCCGGCCCGCCGAGCCAGCCGAGCACCTTCTGGGCGCCGTGCGGGAAGAAGACGACGGCGAGAAAGAGGCGGAGCGCGAAGGCCGGCAGGCGGCCGTCCGTAGCAAGGAGCGCCTTGAGCATGGCATGACCCCCCGGAAAAGAGATTCGACTTTATTCAATTATAGTCATGCAGCGCGGCATAGTCATGAAATTTCCAAGGGTTTTACCGAAGGGCGCGCCTATTCCCCGGCCCTGCCTTCCGGGCCGACCCAGCGGCCCATCTCTTTGTAAGGAGCGGTGAGACGGACGATCTCCTTCCTGGCAGCCAGGAACCGCCCCCGCATCCCTTTGAGCCACTCCCTGTGGTCGCGGACGAACCCAATGTCGCCCACGTCCCAGCCCGGCGTGCCCTTAACTGCGCGTTTTTCGCCGATCTGGAAAGACCCGTGGCAAACGGTGCAGATGAAGTCCGTCTTCCTGACCCGTACGATGTCGTTGCCGCAGAACGGGCAGGCGCGGCCGGGGCGGGCGGCCTTACCCGGCCCGAACAGGCCGCGGCCCAGCCTTTCGGCTGTCCGCAGGTGATTTTTCGCAAGCACGTCTCCCGGCAGGGCGGCCTTCAAGCCCACCGCTGCCTTGACGGAGAGTCCGAGGAACGCGGCGAGGGTGAGGAGGGTCTGGGGCGCAGTGCCTATCCTGTCGCGGACGCCGTAAGTGACGGCGAGTATGGTGGGCTTATGGCGCGTCCGGTCGATAATGGGGAAGAACGAAAAGGCCCGGTCGAGGAGCATCTTGACGCTGCCGTGGGCCCCGAGGAAATAGACGGGCGACGCTATAATCAGCGCGTCAGCCTCAGCTATCAGCCCTTTCAGGAAGGCTACATCGTCCTCGATGGGGCAGAGCCCCTCGTCGAGGCAGCGGTAGCATCCCCTGCACGGCTTGATGTCGAGGGCCGGAAGGCGCACCAGGCTCAATTCGCAGCCCGGGACGTGCCTCGCCGTCTCCTTCACGAAGAGCCTCGCAGTTGCCCAATTTTCTCTGGGAGCCGATGATGCCTAGAACCCTTCTTTTTCCGCCGGATTCACTGGTCATGGCGCATATCCCTCCTCTTTAAGCCTGTTGAAAACAAACGGATTTTATGTTAAAACACCTTGTGATGAAAAACAAAACGGTCAACCCCTTCAATAAGGGCGTATTTATCTGGCTTTTTATTATCCTTCTTATCCTTTTCCTTTTCAATATCTATCACAAGCCGAGAAAACAGTTCGAGTCGGTCGCATTCAGCGATTTCTTGGACTCCATCGCTGCCGACCAGGTCTCGTCCGTCACCGTCCAGGGCAAGAACATCACCGGCATTCTCAAAGACGGGCGGGACTTCAAGACGTTCGCAGCCGACGACCCCGACCTCATGAAGCTCATGCGGCAGCACAAGGTAAGGATACAGGCGAAGCCCGACGACGACTCCGGCATCTGGCAGTCGATCTTCGTCTCCTGGTTCCCTATGCTCCTTTTGATAGGCGTCTGGATATTTTTCATGCGCCAGATGCAGGCGGGAGGAGGCAAGGCGCTGGCCTTCGGCAAGAGCAGGGCGCGCATGGCCAACGGGAGGGATAACAAGGTCACCTTCCAGGACGTGGCCGGCATCGAAGAGGCGAAGATCGAGCTTGAGGAGATCATCGAGTTCCTCAAGGACGCGAAGAGGTTTACTAAGCTGGGCGGCAGGATACCAAAGGGCGTGCTCCTTGTCGGGCAGCCGGGCACGGGGAAAACGCTCCTCGCAAGGGCCATCGCCGGCGAGGCGAACGTGCCATTCTTCAGCATCAGCGGCTCCGACTTCGTCGAGATGTTCGTCGGCGTGGGCGCGTCGCGGGTGCGCGACCTGTTCAACCAGGGGAAGAAGAACGCCCCCTGCATCATCTTCATCGACGAGATCGACGCGGTCGGCAGGCACAGGGGCGCCGGACTCGGCGGCGGGCACGACGAGAGGGAACAGACCCTCAACCAGTTGCTCGTCGAGATGGACGGCTTCGAAGCGAACGGGGGCGTCATCGTCGTATCGGCCACTAACAGGCCCGACGTCCTCGACCCGGCGCTGCTTAGGCCCGGCCGGTTCGACCGGCAGATAGTCGTGCCCATACCGGATGTGAAGGGCAGGGAAGAGATACTGGGCGTCCACACGAGGAAGACCGTGCTCGCGCGCTCGATCGACCTTTCGGTGATCGCTCGCGGCACACCCGGTTTTTCGGGGGCCGACCTGGCCAACCTGGTCAACGAGGCCGCCCTGATCGCAGCGAAGAAGGACAAGAAGGAGATCGAGATCGCCGACCTTGAGGAGGCGAAGGACAAGGTGCTCATGGGCGTCGAGAGACGGAGCATGATAATACCTTATCCTGAAAGGCGGAATGCGGCCTACCACGAGGGGGGACACGCCCTCGTTGCGAAGATGACGCCCAACTCCGACCCCATCCACAAGGTGACGATCATACCGAGGGGCATGGCGCTGGGGATAACCCAGCAGTTGCCCATCGACGAAAGGCATACCTATTCGAAGGAATACCTTACGGACAATATCACCATACTGCTCGGCGGGAGGGCCGCCGAAGAGATCGTCCTCAACCATCAGACGACGGGGGCGGGGAACGACATAGAGCGGGCCACCGATATCGCCAGGAAGATGATCTGCGAGTGGGGCATGAGCGACAGGCTCGGCCCTTTGAACTACGGCAAAAAGGACGAGATGATCTTCCTCGGCAAGGAGATCCAGAGGCATAGGGACTTCAGCGAGAACACGGCGAACGATATCGATGCCGAGCTAAAGAAGATCGTATCCGACTGCTTTGAGAAGGCGAAGGCCATCCTTCTGAAGAATATCGACGCCCTGCACGCAGTCGCCACCGCCCTGCTGGACCGGGAAGTGCTCGACGGGCAGGAGATAGACGACATTCTGAAGGGGAGGACCGATGGCCTGGGGGAGACGGTTCAAGGATAAGCCCCTCGTAATGGGCATCCTGAACGTGACGCCCGATTCCTTCTACGACGGCGGCGCCTACTTCACACAGGAAAAAGCGATAGAGCGGGCCTTCCGCATGATCGAGGAGGGCGCAGACATCATCGACATCGGAGGCGAGACGACAAAGCCCTTCTCCGAGCCGACGCCTGAGAAAGAAGAGCTCCGCCGGGTCATCCCGGTCATCGCCTCCATAAGGAAGAAGTCGGACATCCCCATCTCGATAGACACCTACAAGGCGACCATCGCGCAGGCCGCGCTGGACGCCGGGGCGGACATTATAAACGACATCTCCTCCCTTTCTTTCGACCCCGCTATGGCCGGCGTCGCGGCGCAGGCGCACGCCTCCGTCATCCTGATGCACATAAAGGGCACGCCGAGGGACATGCAGGTGAGCCCGTCGTACGAGAACGTAGTGGCCGAAGTGAAGGAGTTCCTGGCCGAGAGGATTGCCTTTGCGCAAGACCGCGGCATAGATGGTGACGATATCGTGGTAGACCCCGGCATCGGCTTCGGCAAAAGGCTGGAGGACAACCTGGCCCTCATAAAAGATATCCCAGCCTGAAAAAACTGGGCAAGCCG
The DNA here is from genome assembly GCA_963835595.1 of uncultured delta proteobacterium. Classification (GTDB taxonomy): domain Bacteria; phylum Desulfobacterota; class Syntrophorhabdia; order Syntrophorhabdales; family WCHB1-27; genus CAWEPK01. The sequence continues at coordinate 52,966 of CAWIGL010000003.1, forward strand.
GTGCTCATGGGCACGTCAATGAAGTCCTTTATCGGCCGCATACTTGGAACGGCCGCCCTTGAGGACAGGGCCGAGGTCGCGCTGGCGAGCGCGGCCATATCTGTCTGGAACGGGGCCGACATCGTGAGGGTCCACGACGTGGCGGGGACGCGGAGGGTCGTCAAGTTCATGGCTGCCCTCATGGCGCTCCCTGACAGGGAATAGCAGCCATGGCGCACGCCGTCAGGTGGCAGGACGTCCTCGACGTACTGATCGTCGCCTACATCATCTACCGCATACTGCTTCTGATAAAGGGCACGAAGGCCCTCCAGCTCACAATCGGCATCATCATGGTCTTTTTTGCCTTTTACATCTCGAAGAAGCTGGAGCTTTTCACCCTGGGCTTCATGCTCAACAGCTTCGTCTCGTCCATCGTCCTGGTGATCGTCGTCATCTTCCAGAATGAGATCAGGCACGTGCTCTTCGTCCTGGGGAGGAGCCCGTTTTTCCGCAAGATCACCTACGTGAAGGAGACGCTCTTCTACGACGAGCTTGTCAACGCGTGCACGATCATGGGCAAGAGGAAGACGGGCGCACTGATCGTGCTGGAGCGCGAGGTCGGGCTGGACGAGTTCCTGGAGGGCGGGATAAAGATCGACGCAGACGTGAACGCAGAGCTTATAGTGAGCCTCTTCCAGCCGACGTCCCCCCTGCACGACGGCGCGCTCGTCATAAAGGACGGCCGGATAAGGGCGGCAAGCTGCGTCCTGCCGCTATCGACCGTGGAGACCCTCGACAAGGGTTTCGGGACGCGGCACAGGGCGGCCATCGGCATCACGGAGGTGGCGGACGCGGTCTCGGTGGTCGTCTCCGAGGAATCGGGCCAGATCTTCCTTCGGCGCAGGGGGCGCGATCACGAGGAACACAACCCCGGAGGCGCTCAAGAAGGCGCTTAAGACCCTGCTTTTAGGCAGGGAAGCAGCTTCCGGCGGCTAAAGCTAAGGATGGAGGGCGGTTCTTGCTCATGGGCTTCATAAGAAAGTTTATCCTCAACGAGTTCAGGCTGAAGGCCCTCGCGCTGATCCTCGCCGTAGTCTTCTGGTTCTCTGCGACGTACATGGGGCAGTCGAAGATGGGCTTCATGGTGCCCGTCTCCTTTTACAACGTCGATAAGGGCGAGGTCATCAGGGATACCGATACGAGGAACATCCTCATAACGGTCAACGGGCCGCCTTCGATCCTGAAGAACATGAAGGCAGAGGACATAAGAGTGCCCGTCAACCTTTCCAGGGTGAAGGAGGGCCGCCACGTCTTCAGTATCGGGAAAGGGGACGTGATCGTCCCGCCCGGCCTGAAAGTGGAGGAGACGAGGCCCGGTTACGTTGCCGTCGAGCTCGACAAGATAGTGGAAAAGCGGCTGCGCGTTGTAGTAAGATTGGATAAGAAGTGGCAGGGCGCCTACGAGGTGGCCTCCTGGCGCCCGGTGTATGTCTACGTGGAAGGCCCCAGGGAGTCGCTTCAGAGAAAGGACGTCCTGGAGACGGTCCCGGTCAGCGGCAATTTCACCCGTCAGAAGGAAGTTCTGGACGTGCCTCTCGACGCGAAATCCCTCGATGCGATAAGGGTCGTGCCGGAGACGGTGAGCGTGGTGCTGAAAAGGACCGGAAGTTAAGGGGAAAGGGGCCGTATGCCGGAGCTTATGGTGAATATCGACCACGTGGCAACGCTGAGGGAGGCGCGCGGCACGGCCTATCCTAACCCCGTCTATGCCGCCTGCATTGCCGAGGAAGCGGGGGCGGCGGGCATCATCGTCCATCTCAGGGAGGACAGGCGCCACATAAAGGACAGGGACGTGCGGCTTCTCAGGGAGGTCATAAAGACGCGGCTCAACCTTGAGATGGCGGCAACGGACGAGATGGTGGGGATCGCCCGCGAGGTCCTGCCCGATATGGCGACCCTCGTGCCGGAAAAAAGGCAGGAGCTTACCACTGAGGGCGGTCTCGACGTTGCGGGCAACGCGGGCAGGATAGCGGCCGTCGTGGCGGGCCTGAAGGAGAAGGGCGTAGCCGTCAGCCTCTTTATCGACGCCGACGAGGCCCAGGTGAAGGCGGCAGCGTCCACCGGGGCGGACATGATAGAGATACACACGGGGCGCTTCGCGGACGCGCCTTCGGACCGGATAAAGCAGGCGGAGCTTGCCAGGGTGATAGCCGCAGCTAGGATGGGCAAAGAGGCGGGCATGGGGGTGAACGCGGGCCACGGCCTCCACTATGGCAACGTGCGGGCCGTAGCCGCGATCCCCTATATCGACGAGCTGTCCATCGGCCACAGCATTATCGCGCGGGCGGTCTTCGCCGGGCTGGACAGGGCAGTGCGCGACATGATAGCCCTCGTCAGGACGCCCGATGCCGGAAGGAGCGGTCCTTAAGTGATAGGGATAGACATAGTCGAGGTTGCGCGGATCGAGCGCGCGCGGGAGGTTTACGGCGACAGGTTCCTCAGCCGGGTATTCACGGGCCGGGAGATCGAGTACGCAGGCCGCAAGAAGCGATGGGCCGAGTCGCTGGCGGGGAGGTTCGCAGCCAAAGAGGCGTTCATGAAGGCTTGGGGCAGGCGGCTCCCGTGGAAGGGCATCGAGGTCCTCTCCGGCAGCCGGGGCAGGCCCTTTATAATATTCGAGGACAGGGAATACAACGGGGTCTCCATATCCCACGAGCGGCAGTTCGCCGTATCGGTAGTGCAGATATGAAAGGACCGGCGGAGCACCGATGATAGTGGTTTCTCCCGAGAGGATGAAAAAATACGACGCCTACGCCATAGAGACGTGGGGCATCCCATCGGCGGTCCTCATGGAGAACGCGGGGAGGACGACCTATAGACTGATGCGGCAGGCGTACCTCAGGCCCGGCATGAAGCCGGCCGTTATCTGCGGACCCGGCAACAACGGAGGCGACGGCTTCGTGATCGCGCGCTACGCAGCGCAGGAAGGCTTCGCTACGACCGTCTTCCTCCTGGCGGAAGCCAAATCGCTGAAAGGCGACGCCCTTATAAACATGCGCCTTTATGAGTCGATGGGCGGCAGGGTCATAGCGGCCGCGCGCGATGCAGCCCCCGTTCTCGCAGGCATAAAAGAGGCCGATCTGATCGTTGACGCCATATTCGGAACGGGCCTATCCAAAGAGGTGGGCGGCGTCGCATCGGCCGTCATAGACGCGATCAACGGGTCGGGGAAGACCGTGACAGCGGTCGATATCCCGTCGGGCCTCGACGGCCTGCGGGGCGTCCCCCTCGGACGGGCGGTCCGGGCGGCCCATACCTATACTTACGGACACGCGAAGCTGGGGCAGTTGCTCCACCCCGGCGTCGAATACAGGGGCAGGCTCACGGTAGTCGATATCTCCCTGCCGGAGGCGGCCGAAGGGGCCCTGGGCCATGACGCCCGTCTCGTTGACGGCCCCATGCTCCGCCGGATCTTCAGGCCGCGTCCCCCCGACGCCCACAAGGGCATGTTTGGAAACGTCGCCGTGGTCGCAGGCTCGGCAGGCAAGACAGGGGCGGCGGCGATGGCGAGCCTCGCTGCGCTGAAGATCGGCGCGGGCCTCGTGACCCTCGTCATACCGGCGAGCCTGAACGATATAGTCGCCGCGAAGCTGACCGAGGCGATGACGTACCCCGTCGATGACGCAGGCGCGGGCTGCTTTACGCTCTCGTCTTACGGCGCGGTCAGGGATTTTGCGGCCGAGAGGGACGTCGTCGTTATGGGTCCCGGCCTCGGCAGGCACCCCGAGACGATGGAGGTCGTCAGGCGGCTTTACGCAGAGCTCGACAAGACCTTCGTGATAGATGCGGACGGGATAGGCGCCTTCGAGGGGCATCTGGACCTTATACAGCAGGGGAAGGGCCGGGCGGTCTTTACGCCCCATCCTGGCGAGTTCGGCCGCCTCGTGGGGAAAAGCCCGGCGGATGTGAACGCGGACAGGCTGGAGATGGGGAGGCGCTTCGCCCGCGAGCACGGGGTATGCCTCGTGCTCAAGGGGGCGCCGACGATCAGCTTTTCGCCGGAGGGGGAGGTGTTTATCAACCCTACGGGCAACCCCGCCCTGTCGAAAGGGGGCACGGGCGACGTGCTGACCGGATTTACGGGCGGCCTGGCGGCCCAGGGTTACGGCCTGACCGAGGCGGCCTTTTTCGGTGTCTACCTGCACGGCTACATAGCCGACACCGCCGCGTTGAGGTCTACGGACATGGACCTCCTGGCGGGCGACCTGATCGCAGGGCTTGGCGAGGCGCTGCGGGATATAAGGGATGGAACGGATAGAATTTATATCGAGAAGTCCCTCTGATACAATCGCAATCGGCGCCCACATAGGCGCACTCGCCGCGCCGGGCGACCTTTTCCTGCTTTACGGCGAGCTGGGCGCGGGAAAGACGCAGCTCGTGAAGGGGCTTGCGAAGGGGATCGGGGTCCCCGACTGGCAATATGTCCTTTCCCCCTCGTTTGCGCTGGTGGGCGTCTACGAAGGGCGGATCGGGCTTTGCCACGCCGACCTATACAGACTGGAAGGCCCCGACGCGGACGGCTTAGGCATAGAGGACTGCCTGGACGACGGGGTCGTCGCGGTCGAATGGGCCGACCGGGTGCCTTCCTGGCCGGACGGGATAAAGATCACGCTGCGCGTTGTTGGGGAGGATGAAAGGACCATCGTGATGGAGGTAGAGGATGCTGGTCGTGCACAAGTATGGCGGCACTTCGGTGGGGAACACTGAGAGGATACGGAGCGTCGCGGAAAGGGTCATCTCTTACAGGCAGAAAGGCGCGGACATGGTGGTTGTCGTCTCCGCCATGTCGGGCGAGACGGACCGTCTTTTGAAGCTGTCGGGCGGGCTTGCGCGGTTTCCAGACGAGAGGGAGACGGACGTGCTGCTTTCGACGGGGGAGCAGGTGACGTCCGCGCTCCTCGCCATCACGCTCAAGGAGATGGGCGTGGACGCGGTCTCGATGCTTGGCTCGCAGGTCAGGATAGTCACCGATTCGGCTCACGGAAAGGCAAGGATCGAGGAGATAGAGAAGGACAAGATACTCTCGGCCCTCGAAAGGGGGCAGATCGTCGTCGTCCCCGGCTTTCAGGGCATCGACGGGGAGGGCAATATCACGACGCTCGGCCGGGGCGGCTCCGACACGACCGCCGTGGCCCTCGCTGCTGCGCTAAGAGCGGACCTGTGCGAGATATACACGGACGTGGACGGCGTCTACACGACGGACCCGGACATCACGGAAAAAGCGCGCAGGCTCGACCGCATATCGTACGAAGAGATGCTGGAGATGGCGAGCCTCGGCGCAAAGGTGCTCCAGATACGGTCCGTCGAGCTTGCCAGGAAATATAAAGTCCCGCTGCTCGTGAAGTCGTCTTTTACGGAAGGCAAAGGGACGCTCGTCTGCGAGGAGGTGCCGACGATGGAACAGGTGGTTGTTGCGGGCATCACTTACAACAAGAACGAGGCGAAGATCACGGTCGGCGAGGTGCCCGACAGGCCCGGCACCGCCGGAAAGATCTTCGGGCCGCTCGCGGAGGCGGGCATCGTCGTTGACATGATCGTCCAGAACGTGAGCCACAAGGGCTATACGGACATGACCTTCACCACCGCCAGGGCGGACGCGAAAAAGGCGTACAAGCTGATGGAGGGGGTGGCTGCGGAGCTGGGCGCGAAGCGCTTCGCCGTAGACGAGGGCATAGCGAAGATATCGATAGTCGGCTCCGGCATGAGGTCGCATTCGGGCATCGCCACGAAGATGTTCACGATACTCTCGGACGAGGGCATCAACATCGAGATGATAAGCACCTCCGAGATCAAGATATCCTGCGTAATCAGGGAAAAATACGGCGAGCTGGCCGTGCGGGCGCTCCATACGGGCTTCGGCCTCGACGCGGAAGAGGTGGTGGAAGAGCAGTGAGGGTCCTCTTTTACGATACTACCCTGAGGGACGGCGCGCAGTCGGAGGACATCGCCTTCTCGGTGAACGACAAGCTGAGGATCACCGAAAGGCTGGACGACTTCGGCATGGACTTCATCGAAGGCGGCTGGCCCGGCTCGAACCCGAGGGACCTCGAATATTTCGAGGAGGTGAAGAAGCTCCGCCTGGGGCATGCCCGCATCGTGGCGTTCTCCAGCACCCTGCGGCCCGGCAGTCTGGCCGACCCGGAGGGAGACGAGGTCATGCGCTCCCTGCTTTCGGCCGAGACGGAGCACGCGGCGGTCGTCGGCAAGAGCTGGGACCTCCACGTGAGGGACGTCCTGAAAGTCGGCCTCGATACGAACCTGAGGATGATAGAGGGGACGATACGCTATCTTAAGGAGCGGGGCAGGACCGTCTTCTTCGACGCGGAGCACTTCTTCGACGGATATAGGCACAACCGGCAGTTCGCGTTGAGGTGCGTGAGGGCGGCAGCCGGGGCCGGGGCCGATGTGGTGGTCCTCTGCGACACGAACGGCGGCGCCATGCCCTTCGAGATAGGCGCCGTAATCGAAGACGTGGCTGCCTCGTTGCAGGTGCGGCTCGGCATCCACTGCCACAACGACATGGAGATGGCGGTCGCCAATACGCTCCAGGCGGTGCAGGCGGGGTGCGCCCACGTCCAGGGCACGATCAACGGTTACGGCGAGCGGTGCGGCAACGCGAACCTCTGCTCCGTCATCCCCAGCCTTGTCCTCAAGATGGGCTGCGAGGGCATCGACGCGCGGAAGCTGGCCGCCCTGCGCGACCTCTCGATCTTCGTCGATGAGGTGGCGAACCTTATACCCGACAAGCACCGCCCCTACGTGGGGGACGCGGCCTTCGCCCACAAGGGGGGCATTCACGTAAGCGCGATCAGGAAGAACCCGGCGACGTACGAGCACATCGACCCTGCCCTCGTGGGCAACAGCCAGAGGGTACTCGTCTCCGACTTATCCGGCGAAGGGAGCATCCTAGCCAAGGCCGGGGAGTTCGGCCTCGACATGGAGAAGGACAGGAAGGCGGCCAGGGAGGTCCTCAAGCGGGTCAAGGACCTTGAGCACGGAGGATACAAGTTCGAGGGCGCGGAGGCTTCCCTTGAGCTTCTCATGAAGCGGGCGATGGGCGTCCATAAAAGGTTTTTCGACCTGATCGGCTTCCGGGTGCTCACAGAGAAGCAGGAGAGGAGCCTTGCCCCTTCGGAGGCTACGATCATGCTCAAGGTGGGCGACAGGATCGAGCACACGGCGGCCTTCGGCAACGGCCCGGTAAACGCCCTCGACGGGGCCCTGCGCAAGGCCCTCTACAAGTTCTACCCCGTGCTGCGCACCATGACGCTCGTCGATTACAAGGTCAGGGCGCTCTCTACGAGGGAAGGGACGGGGACGGTGATAAGGGTGCTCATCGAGTCGAGCGACGGCGTCCGCACGTGGGAGACCGTCGGCGTCTCGGAGAACGTCATAGAGGCAAGCTGGCAGGCCCTCGTGGACAGCATCGACTACAAGCTGCTTCTGGAGGAGGAGAAGGGATGAAGCGCCTGATGAACATCCGCGACGCCACGAAGGAGCTGAATATCCTGCGGGCGCTGGACGGCTACACGAAGCCCTTCGAGCTCCTCGGCTCTTACAGGCTGATCGACGACGGCCGCAGGCCGGAGGCGACGGTGAGCATAAAGGCGGACCACGCGGAGATGCACGAGGCCGCGACGGGCGTCGGCCCGGTAGACGCCCTGGCTAACGTCCTCAAGAAATGCCTCGTCTCCTTCTTCCCTTTCATCAAGGAGATCAAGCTCGTCGATTTCAGCTCGAGCGTGCACGACACTAAGGCGGGTACTTCGTCGATGGTTCAGGTTTCGGCGATCTTCACGGACGGTAAGGAGATATGGAGCGTCGCTGCGACCTCGGAGAACATCAACATGGCGGCGTTCCTGGCATTAATCGACGGCTTCGAGTATGCCATTCTCCTTCATAAGGAGAATGGCATATAGATTAGGGGGCCGGGATCTTTTCGCGCCTTTTCCCTGTCTCTCCGGGCCGCACCTCCTCGATGTACTCCAAATGTACTATTTCGGCGGGCGCCTTCGAAAAACAACGCAAAATCCATCGAAAATCTCCCGGCCCCTCAACCGCAATAACAATCCGGGCATCAATCGCCTATTCCGGCATAGATAACAATAAGGGGACAGGCTACTTTTCCGCCTGCCGCCTGCACCTTGGGGACCTGGTTGACTAACGTGACTTAGTGTATATTTTCTGTACCAATATTGCCCATCGGCGCCGTCTCGACGTATATGTCTACGGAAAGCGCACCGGAATTGTCGAAGGTGGTCGGGTCGTTCATTCTCATAAAGAGGTTTCCGTCATTGGCGGCCGCGCCCAGATACTGATCGCGGATTGAAAATGGAGCGCCGTTGCCTATCCGCCCTATGAGCGCCGTTGCCGCCGGCTCCTCCGGCATGATTCGTCCTATGTCCAGGCCCACTGCGCCGCTCGGGCCGCTGATCCACCCCAATCCGCCGGACCATGTTCCCTGGGCGTCGAGGAAAAACCTGTCGCCGCTCTTGAGGGTAACCCCTGAATCCTGCCAGTCGCCGGCCGCGTAGACGGAAGCCTGGGAATGCTGGGCATTGCGCAACGGAACTTCCGCATAGGGGCGATTGGCGGGAAGCGGAGTCGCGCATCCCGCCAACAACAGGGCCAGTAACGGCAGCACCATATGGCGTGTTATCTTTTCTTTCATGTCGTTGGTCCTCCTTGTCGAGCCCTTAACAGAAAAGGGGACAGGCTATTTTTCGAGACTGTCTTGCCCCTTCCGTTCGCGTCGCTTGCTAATCATATCTGCCATCGACGCTGGTTTGCAAGGAAAACATTTGGTCCGTCTCTTACGGCAAGATATTGACAATATAGAGGGTGGCCGGCCGCTATCCGGGAAAGGCCTGGGTGGTCTGCCCGGCAAATCAGGGCTTTCTCTTTTCCTTGCAATATAGTATCATATATGATACTATTAAGATATGGGTACGGCTGAAAAGAAGCTGCAAGGGATGCAGAGGAACCGGAAAGGCTGGACTATCCACGATATCCTTGTGGTGGCCGAAAAGTGGGGGATCGAAGCACGGTCACGGGGAGGAAGCCACGTTGTGCTATCGCATAAGAATGTGCCTTTTCATGTGACCATACCGGCGCACAGGCCCATTAAACAAGTCTATATTAAAGAATTCCTGTCCCTCATCGAGGCCATAAAGGAGCAAGCCGAATGAAGAAGATAAAGCGGATCAGGACGGCGGCGCCTCCCTATCCTTTTGAGGCGTATGCTCGCGTTATCAGCCCCCTTCCCGCTGAAGACGGCGGCGGGTATCTGATCGTGTTTCCCGATCTTCCCGGCTGCATGTCGGATGGGGAGACCGAGGAGGAAGCCCTGGAGAACGGCAGGGACGCTTTTCTTACGTGGGTCTCGGCTGCGATAGACATGGGCAAAGATGTGCCGGCCCCAGTTTGGCGTCCGGAGACCGCCCCGGAGATAGGGTCCGGCAAATTCGTCACCCGCGTGCCGAAAACCGTTCATGCCAGGTTGATCCGCAAGGCGAAAGCAGAGGGCGTGAGCCTCAATAGTCTCGTTCTGAGCTTTATCTCGGAGGGGCTGGGTAAGAAGACGGCGGCTTAGAATCCCGTGGGGATCCTCGCGCCTCTCGCTCTGCGCAAAAAATCCCCCACGCCCCCTAAATATCATTTGACACGCAGGCCCGTTCGATGGTACAAAAGTGTATGGATTTCAGTCCACTCGATTTGAACACGACCTGCAACGTGTGGTGGTGGGATAGCTAACCGGCTGTCCCAGTGAGGAAGACCGCTTAAGCCCTGGGATGGTTGGACCCGGGGGTTTAGGCGGTTTTTTTGCCGCTTTTAGGCCCCGTAAGCCTGAGAGCGGCTTTTTTTATATGGAGGAAGCGCAATGGGCGGAATACGCGACGATCTTCAGGAAACGGAGCTTCCCGCAGGACAGGGTCCTGCGGCCACCGCGGCGGCCATGAAACGCAAGGCGGACGCAGGCAATAACGGCGATGATGGGGACTTGAGCATAATGGACCACTTCGTCAGGGGCCTCATCGAGCGTCCGGACGAGGCATAATATGCCGCACCATGGATACAGTACAGCCCGCTCTGCCGCCGGTGTGCTTCTTGAGTCTTCTTTGTCTGTCTGAGCGGGGAGGCTCCGGTAGCAAAGCTACCGGAGGGGGCGCTGAGCCCCAATAGTTGCCTGTTGTAAGGCGATTGTTATGGTACGGCAATCCATCAGCCCCGGAAGCGGGAAATTGCCCTAAGACTACAAATGATATGAGATAAGTGTCTTTGGAAAACGGCCGTTTCCCGCAGGCGGTTCGGGATTTTCCGTTTATTGACAGACCTCCGGGGGGGGATTATATTAGAATTGTCTTGCGGGGATTAAAAACTTCGGGAGGAGAACATGGCAAAGAAGGTAATCGGCATAGATCTTGGGCACCACTTTTTCGGTGGTCGCCATAATGGAGGGTGGCGAGCCGAAGGTTATCATCAATGAAGAGGGCAGCCGGCTTACGCCGAGCGTCGTAGCGTTCACGAAAGACGGGGAAGTCCTGGTCGGCCAGGTCGCGAGAAGGCAGGCGATCACGAACCCGGAGAATACGATCTTTTCCATAAAGAGGTTCATGGGCAGGAGGTACAGCGAGGTGCAGGAAGAGGTCAAGCGCATACCTTACAAGATCGTCGCCGACCAGAACGGCCTCGCGAGGGTCGAGGTGAGGGGCAAGGCGTACACGCCCCAGGAAATATCGGCCTTCGTCCTTCAGAAATTGAAGAAATCTGCCGAAAACTATCTAGGGCAGACCGTCGAGGACGCGGTCATCACGGTGCCTGCCTATTTCAACGACTCCCAGAGGCAGGCGACGAAGGACGCGGGCAGGATAGCCGGTCTCAACGTGCTTCGCATCATCAACGAGCCGACCGCTTCGGCCCTTGCCTACGGTCTCGACAAGCAGAAGAACGAGACGATCGCCGTCTACGACTTCGGCGGAGGCACCTTCGACATCTCGATCCTGGAAGTGGGCGACAACGTGGTAGAGGTGAAATCGACGAACGGCGACACGCACCTGGGCGGCGACGACATAGACCAGAGGGTCATGGACTGGATCGTGGACGAGTTCAGGAAGGACCAGGGGATCGACCTGTCGAAGGACAAGATGGCCCTGCAAAGGCTGAAGGAGGCGGGGGAGCGGGCCAAGATCGAGCTTTCTACGACTATGGAGACGGAGATCAACCTGCCCTTCATAACGGCCGACCAGACAGGGCCCAAGCACCTGAACATGAAGCTTACGAGGGCGAAGCTGGAGCAGCTCTCGGAAGACCTCTTCCAGAGGACGATGGAGCCCTGCAAGAAGGCGCTGGCGGACGCCAAGATGACGCCGTCGGACGTGCACGAGGTCGTCCTTGTCGGAGGCTCGACGAGGATACCCAAGGTGCAGGAGATGGTGAAGCAGTTCTTCGGCAAGGAGCCGCACAAGGGCGTCAACCCCGACGAGGTCGTAGCGCTCGGCGCGGCAGTTCAGGCGGGCGTCCTGGCCGGCGAGGTCAAGGACGTGCTGCTCCTCGACGTTACGCCCCTTTCGCTGGGCATCGAGACCCTGGGCGGCGTCATGACGAAGATCATCGAGAGGAACACGACCATCCCGACCCGGAAGAGCCAGGTGTTCACGACCGCGGAGGACAACCAGACGAGCGTCGAGATACACGTGCTCCAGGGCGAGCGCGAGCTTGCGAGGGACAACAGGACCCTCGGGAGGTTCCACTTGATCGGCCTTCCCTCGGCGCCTAGGGGCATGCCCCAGATCGAGGTGACGTTCGACATCGACGCGAACGGCATACTCCACGTCTCGGCCAAAGACATGGCGACGGCCAAGGAGCAGAAGATCACCATCACCGCGTCGACGGGCATGAGCGAGGCCGACATCCAGAAGATGGTGAAGGACGCCGAGATGCACGCGGAGGAGGACCGGAAGAAGAAGGAAGAGGTCGAGCTGCGCAACCACCTCGACAACCTCATATACGGGACGGAGAAGACGCTCAACGAGAGCAAGGACAAGATAGGCGCCGACGACGCGCAGTCGGTCCAGAATGCGATGGCGGCGGCCAGGGAGGCCCTGAAGAGCGGCGACCTGGACAGGATGAGGTCCGCCATGGACGACCTGACGAAGGCGTCCCACAAGCTGGCCGAGGTCCTCTACAAGCAGACGACGGCCGGCCAGCAGCAGGGTGGTCAGCCGGGGCCGGACAGCAGCAGCAACAGGAGACCCGGGCCCAGTCGGGCGGTCGCGGCAACGACGATGTCGTCGACGTGGAGTTCGAGGACGTAAAGAAGTAGGGAGGTACAACTAAATGGTTATCGGCTTTAAGAGCGACAGGACTGTAAAGGACAAGCTCTTCATCCCCGCAGAGGTCCCGGTGCTGCCTTTGCGGGGCACGGTGGCTTATCCCGACCTCATAGTGCCGCTTGTAGTCGGCAGGGAGCGGTCCATAAGATTGATCGACGAGGCTATGGGCCGGGACAGGCTCATGGCCATTTTGACGCAGAAAAACCCGGACATCGAGGACCCCGAGCAGGAGGACCTCTATACCATAGGCACCGTCGCCACCATCATGAAGATGGTAAAGATGGTGGACGGGAGCCAGAGGATCGTGGTCCAGGGGCTCGCCCGGTTCAAGCTCGTAGAATTCACGCAGAAAGAGCCGAACTTCAGGGCGCGCATCCTTCCTATCTTCGAGGAGTACCAGAAGGACATCGAGATCGACGCGATGTACATCAACCTGAAGAACCTCTACAAGAAGGCGGTCGAGATCGCGCCTTATCTCTCCTCGGAGCTTGCCCAGATAGCGACGAAGATAGAGAACCCCGGGAACCTGGCGGACCTCGTCGCCTCGACGATCAACATCAGCGTCGCTGAAAGGCAGGAGGTGCTGGAGAAGATCGACCTGAAGGAGAGGCTGAAGAAGGTCACGATCATGCTCAACCGGGAGCTTGAGACGCTTGAGCTCTCTACGAAGATACAGTCCCATATAAAGGAAGGCATCGACAAGACCCAGAGGGAATACTACCTCAGGGAGCAGCTCAAGGCGATCCAGAAGGAGCTGGGCGAGGCCGACGAGCGGTACACGGAGATAGACGAGCTGCGCAGGAAGATGGGCGAGGCGAAGATGCCCCCCGACGTGCAGAAGGTCACGGAGAAGGAGCTGGACAGGCTGTCGAAGATGAGCACGATGTCGGCCGAGTACACGGTGGCGAGGACCTACCTCGACTGGCTCGTCGAGCTGCCGTGGTCGTACTCGACGGAAGACAACCTGAACATCAAGGACGCCAGGAGGATCCTCAACGAGGACCATTACGACCTGGAGAAGGTGAAAAAGAGGATACTCGAATACCTGGCCGTCAGGAAGCTGAAGGCGGACATGCGGGGACCGATACTCTGCTTCGTTGGGCCGCCCGGAGTCGGCAAGACGTCGCTCGGCAAGTCGATAGCCCGCGCCCTGGGAAGGAAGTTCATGCGGATATCGTTGGGCGGCATCCGGGACGAGGCCGAGATCAGGGGCCACCGGAGGACTTACGTCGGCGCCCTGCCCGGCAGGGTGATCCAGGGGATAAAGAAGTCCGGCTCGAACAACCCCGTCTTCATGCTCGACGAGGTCGATAAGATCGGCATGGACTTCAGGGGCGACCCGTCGAGCGCGCTTCTGGAGGTGCTCGACCCGGAGCAGAACTGGTCGTTCAGCGACCATTACCTTGAGGTGCCTTTCGACCTGTCGAAGGTCATGTTCATCGCTACGGCGAACCTGATGGACCCCGTACCGCCCGCATTGAAGGACAGGATGGAGGTCCTGGAGCTTCCCGGCTACACGGAAGAGGAAAAGCTGATGATCGCGAAGGAGTTCCTCATCCCGAAGCAGCTTGGGGAGCACGGCCTGTCGGCCGACCTCGTCGGGTTCGACGACGAGGCGGTCAGCGTCATCATCCGCTCCTATACGAGGGAGGCGGGCGTACGGAACATGGAGCGCGAGATCGCGGCCGTATGCAGGGCCGTCGCCCAGGAAGTCGCCGAAGGCAAGACGGAGAAGACGAACGTCGGCGCGGACGATATCCGCAAGTTCCTTGGGCCTATCAAGCATTACTCGGAGGTCGCGGAGAGGACCAAATATGCCGGCGTCGCCACAGGGCTTGCCTGGACGCCGACCGGCGGCGACATCATCTTCATCGAGGCGACAAAGATGAAAGGCAAGGGGAACCTCATCCTCACAGGTCAACTGGGGGACGTGATGAAGGAATCGGCGCAGGCGGCCCTGAGCTACATAAGGAGCAAGGCGCAGGATTTCGGCATCTCGGAGGACATATTCGAGAAGCACGATATACATATACACGTGCCTGCCGGGGCCATCCCGAAGGACGGCCCTTCTGCCGGCATCACGATGCTCGTCGCCCTCGTCTCGCTGCTGACGGACCGCCCCGTGCGGAACGACGTGGCGATGACGGGGGAGATCACCCTGCGCGGGCTGGTGCTGCCTATCGGCGGCGTCAAGGAGAAGGTGCTCGCCGCGCGGAGGGCAGGGATCAGGAACGTGATCCTGCCGAAGATGAACGAGAAAGACCTCGAAGAGGTGCCGGAGAGCATCAAGTCGAACATGCAGTTCAGGTTCATCGAAAGGGTGGACGAGGCGATCGACGCCTGCATGGGGACGCCGAGCGCGTCGGACTTCTGCGTGCTTAAAGAGAGCACCGGCTAGACGATAAGCTGCGAAAAGCAACGGGCCGGGCTGTTTTCAGCCCGGCCTTTTTTATGCCTGAAAGCGGTATTTTCTGTCGCTTCTACGCCGCCCCTGCGCCGTCTCTCTTCGCGGGCAGGTAGATGTGGAAGGTGCACCCTTTCCCTTGGTCCGATTCCGCCGTGATTGAGCCGTCGTGGTCTCTCACTATCGAGTAGCAGATGCTCAGGCTCAAGCCCGTCCCTTTCTCGTGCCCCATCTGCTTGCTCGTAAAATACGGGTCGAAGACGCGCCGAAGGCCCGAGGCGTCCATGCCCGGCCCTTCATCCCGCAAATAAATATGCACGTATTCCCCTTCCTTCAAGGCCAGCGGGTTGTCTGCGCGGAGGGTGACCCCTTCCGCCCCGACCTCAAGGCCGCCCCCGTCGCCCATCGCCTCGTCCGCGTTCGTGACGATCCTCTCGATCACCTGGCGCATCTGCCCCTCGTTTACGCCTATGCCGGGCAGGCCGCCCGGGAAAGAGAAGGAGACGCTCCGGCGGGATTCGCCAAGGCAGGAGCGGACGCACCCCTCTATGAAAGGGGCGGGATCGACTACGCTGCGGAGCGTCTCTCCGCCTCGCGCGAAGGCGAGCAGCTCGTAGGTGAGGTCCTTGCCCTTGAGGCAGACTTTCTCTGCCTCGGCAAGCCTGCTGTGGAGCTTGTCGTCCTCGGGCAGAAGCATTTTCCCCAGAGAGATGTTGCCCATTATCACGGTGAGGAGGTTGTTGAAATCGTGGGCGATCCCGCCCGCAAGGACGCCCAGCGACTCCAGCTTCCGGGCCTTCAGCAGCTCTTCTTCCATCCTCTCGCGCTCCGCCATCTCTTCCCGCAGCTTTGCGTTGGCCTCCCTGAGCCTCGCCTCGCTCGCCTGGAGGAGGTCCTTCGAGACCGTAGTGGCGGCGAGGCGGTCGACCATCTTATTGAAATCGGCGACGAGCGTGGCTACCTCGCCGGACCCGGAGGGCAACACCTGCGTAGACAGGTCGCCCCTGTTTACCCTTGCGGTCGCCTGCCTGAGCCGGGTCACGGCCCTCGAAAGATAGACGCCCATGACTGCCGCGATGAGGGAGACGGTCAATATGCCTAAGCCCATCCAGACAAGGCCCGTATGCCTGAACGACTCGATCACGCCCTTCGACGCCGAAAGCAGGAAGCGCTTCGTCTCGTTGTGCTCCGCCTCCATCTGCTTTATCGGCTCCAGGAAATCGTCCTCGTTGACGGTGGCCGCCACGAGGAGGCGCGCCCGGTCGGCCGTACTATTGTGGAGGGGGACGATATAGATAAACCGCTTCATGATGCTGCCGTCCCCGGCAGGCAGCCGGTAGTAGCCGCAGACTGTGCCCGGTCCTTTGAGGCTCTTCTCCAGTATCGTCTGAAGGTCGGGCAGGCGGCCGTAGACGCTTTCCAGGCCCTTGTTCTCAAGCCGGGGGTCGCGGTGGAAGCGGACCATCGCCTTATCGCGATCGTAGATGAAGGTGTAGCCCGACCTGCTGATCGTCTGAACGGCCAGCTCCCTGAATTTTTCGTCCTTCTGGAGGTCGGATACGGTCATCCAGGGAACGGACTGGATGACCATGTCGAGCTGCTCCGTGATGTCGAGCACCCTGCCGTAGACGGCCGCCTCGCCGGTCGTGCGCAGCATGACGGCGCTGCGCGAGATGTCCTGCTCGTACCCCTTCTCGATGATCCGCCTGATCTCCCCCTCTATGCGGCCCCCGTAGATGTCGATAAGGACCGCGAAAATGGCGACCGGGACGAGGCCGGCAGCTATCGTGACGAGGAAAAGACGGGAGCTGAATTTCTTTGGGAGGAATTTCGAGAACCGCATGGCTCTTCCACACCGGCCTGAAGGCACCGAAACATGAGGCGCGCAAGTAGTAATACCATACTTCCGGCCGTCATGGGAACGATAATCTTCCGCGCTGCGCGAACTATCTCTTGACCGGCCGCCGGCAATGTGAGTAAAACATAACTAACGGCATCGCCGGCTTTTCGTCACGCCGGAAAAAGCGCTTGGGGTCGGGGCTTGAGCATGGAGGGAAACGGGAGGACTAAGACAGTGCCCACGGGCGAGCCGGCCCAACCGCAGCGGAAGACGGCGGCGGCGGGGGGCCCGCCTGCATCGCGGGAGGACCGGGATGGCGGCGCCGGACAGGCGTTGAGCGAGCACAGAACGAAGCTCGCGGCCCTGACCGAGCAGCCGATGGCCGGCGTCTACCTGGCGCGGGAGAACTTTTTTACCTACGCCAACAGCGAGATGGCCGACATATTCGGCTACGCCCCCGAAGAGATGGCGGGCGTCATGGGGCCTGCGGATCTGGCCTGCGCCGAAGACCGCGCCCTTGTCGCCGAGAGCGTGGAAAGGCTGCTCTCGGGACGGGCGGACTCCGTGCAGCACGAGTTCAGGGGCGTGAGAAAGGACGGGCAGACCGTCTACGCGGAGGTCTTTTGCCGGAAGGTGAGGGACGGAGGGGCGGAGGCGGTCCTGGGCATCGTCCTGGACAAGAGCGACCATAAAAGGCTCGGCGAGCAGCTCGTCCGGGCGGAGAGGATAAAGGCGATAGGTGTGCTGGCAGGCGGCATCGCGCACGACTTCAACAACCTCCTCATGGCCATCCAGGGACATACGTCGCTCATCCTGCACAGCCTCAAGCCGGGCGATACCACGTTTTCAAAGGTGAAGATCATCGAGGAGATCGTAAAGAGCGGCTCCGAGCTTACGCGAAAGCTCCTCACCTTCGCCAGCGGGGCGAATTACGAGATCGCCCCCTGCGACCTGAACGCGGTCATCAGGAAAAGCGCCGAGATGTTCGGCCGGGCCAGGAAGGAGATCACCGTAAAATCGCGCCTCCGGGAAGACCTGTGCACTGTCGATGCGGACGGAGGGCAGATCGAGCAGATGCTGCTCAACCTGTACGTGAACGCCTGGCAGGCCATGCCGGGCGGGGGCATGCTCTCCCTGATTACGGAAAACGTGGCGCTCGACCGCAAGTTCGTCCGGCCTTACGCGGTCAAGGCGGGGAGATACGCGAAGATCTCCGTCGCGGACACGGGCGAGGGGATGGACGAGAAGACGAAGGAACGGATATTCGAGCCGTTTTTTACGACGAGGAAGGCGGCGAAGGGCACGGGCCTGGGCCTCGCGTCCGTTTACAACATCGTGAAGGAGCACGGGGGCATTATTACCGTCGCCAGCGAGAAGGGCCGGGGGACCACCTTCGACGTCTATCTGCCCGCGTCGAAAAGGGCCGCCGACAGGCCGAGCCCACCGCCCCCGGAGTGCCGCTGCGTCGAGAAGGGCGTGGAGACCGTGCTGCTCGTGGACGACGAGGAGGCGGTCATAGCGGTGAGCAGGGACATGCTCGAAGTGCTGGGGTACTCCGTGATGGTCGCCAGAAGCGGGCTTGAGGCCATCGGGATCTTCGAAAGGGAGCACGCCGCCATAGACCTCGTGATCCTCGATGTCGTCATGCCCGACATGGGAGGCGAGGAGACGCTGGGACGCCTTTTGGCCATCGACCCGGCCGCTGCGGTCGCCGTCTCGTCCGGCTACAGCCTGGAGGGCCGGGTGACTCGCATGATGCAGCAGGGATGCAGGGCGTTCATACAGAAGCCTTTCACGATCAACGTCCTCTCGCAAAAACTACGCGAAGCCCTGGAAAAACGGTAGTGCGGATCAGCCTCACTTGAGCTTCAGGATCAGGCCCGTGACCCCGTCGGACATCAGCTTCGTGGAGAAGCCGAGCTTCCTCGCGAGGCCGATCATCTTGTTGTTTTCGTTGAGCGTTATCCCGTAGACCTCGTCGAGTCCTTTCTCCTGCGCGATGCCTATCAGCACATCGACCAGCTTGTAGCCGAGGCCCGACCCCTGGTAGTCGTCGTGGACGATCACCGCGAACTGGGCCTTCATGCCCGGCTCGATAATCAGCCTTGAGATGCCCGCGAAGCGGCGCTCGTCGCCTTTCGTGACCTCGGCCGCTATGGCGATCTCCCGGTCGTAGTCGATGTTGCAGAACCTGACGAGCATCTCGTGGCTCATCTCTTTCAGGGGGCTGAAAAACCGTTCCCGCACCGTCTCCTTCGAGAGGGAGTGGAAAAGCCGGTGCTCCAGCGGCTCGTCCTCCGGCCGGACGGGGCGCAGAAGCACCTCGGTCCCGTCGCCCATCCTCCAGAAGGCCACGTACCGGGTGGGGTAGGGCGTGATGACGAGGTGCGGGTAGCCTCCCTTCGTCTCGGCGGCGGCGGGGTCTAAGAAGATACGGGCGTCGAGGACGCGCGGCTCGCCGTCGCATACGACAAGCGGCTCGACCTCGATAGAGGCAATCTGCGGGAAGTCGGCGACGAGGTTGGAAAAGCCGATCAGCAGTTGCTCGAGCTTCAGCAGGTCGGCCGGTTTTCGTCCACGGTAACCCTGGAGCACCGCGAACGCCTTCGATTCTTCGATGAGCCTCCTTGCCAGCGTCTGGTTGAGGGGCGGCAGGGCGATGGCGCAGTCGTCGAAGATGTCGCGCCCGATGCCTGCAAGGCCGAAGCGTATGAACGCGCCGAATTCCCTGTCCCGGTCCGTCGCCAGGTATAGCTCGTAGTCGGCGGCTGCGCCGGTTGTGCCTTCTTCGGCGGGTATGCCGTATTGTTGCAGGATCTCCATCGACCTTTCGCGCGTCAGCGAGGTCGCGCCGCCTTTGGCCTCCTTCTGGATGAGGGCGTCGATGTAGTGCTTGGGCTGAGTCCCTCCGGGGTAGAGGTCAACCGGAGTCTCGTAAAGGAGCCTCCAGGCTCCTTTTGTACCTGAACAGATCGATGTAGGCCCTTACTGCCTGTTCGGGGGTGGCGTAGGCGGGTATCTTGTGCTCCCGCAGGTATTCCCGGCCCCGGCGCATCGACTGCCCGCCCATCAGGGCCGCGAGGACCGGTTTTTGCGCCGGGCCGCCGGCCGCAGCTATCGTATGGGCGATCTCGACCGGTATGGCCGCCGTAAGGGTGGTGCATATGACAAGGAGGCCATCGACTCCGCCGTCCGCAGCGCACGCCTTTATCGCCTCCCCATAGCTGCCGGCGCCTGCCTCGCCGCCGAGGTCGATGGGGTTCCCCCCTCCCCACTGCGGCCCGAGGGCCGGCGCCAGGGCATCGACGGTGGCCGTGGAGAGACGGGCGAGGCTTCCGCCCAGCTCCAGAAGGGCGTCGGCGGCCATCGTACCGACGGTGACCGCATTGGATATGACTGCGACGCGCCCGCCGGCAGGCAGGTGGTCCGCGTCGAGCACCTGGACCGCGCTGAAAAGGTCTTCCGCCTCCCGGACCCTGAGGACGCCGACCCGCTTGAAGGCTGCACTGTAAACGCGGTCGCCGCCTGCGGCCTGCCCTTTGCCGCCTTCTGCGGACCTGCCCGATTTCATCACGATTATCGGCTTTGTGCGGGCAAAGCCCCTCGCCGAGCTGATGAACTTCCTCGCGTTGACGACGCGCTCCATGTCGAGGAGGATGCTGCGGGTGGCGTAGTCGCTGCCCAGAAAATCGATCACGTCGCCGAAGTCCACATCGACCATGCGGCCCAGGGAGGCGAACATGCTGAAGCCTATGTGCGCATCGACGGCCCATTCCAGCACTGCGTTGCCCAACTGGCCGCTCTGGGAGACGAACGCTATGTTGCCCATGCCGGGGTTGACCGGCAGGAAGCTCGCGTCGAGCCCGATCTCCGGCCGGATGATTCCGAACGAGGCGGGACCTACGACCCTTATGCCGTAAGGGGCGGCGGCGGCGGCGACCTTCTCGTCGAGGCGTTTTCCCGCCTCTCCGTCTTCGGTCCGGGCGGCAGTGATGATGACTGCGCCGGCGGCCCCTGCACGGCCGGATTCCTCCACGACCGCCGGCACGAATGAAGCAGGGACGGCTATCACGACGAGATCGACCGGCGAGGGAAGGGCGGCTACGGACGGGCTGCACGGGATGCCGAGCACCGTTTCGCGATGGGGGTTGACGCAGAAGACCGTCCGGCCGCCGGAGCGCGTCAGGTTCACGAGTATCGCCTCGCCGAGCGCGCCTTCCCTGTCCGTCGCTCCGACGAGGGCGACCGTCTTTGGGTCCAGCATCCTGCTCAGGTTATCGGCTGGCATCGGACCGGTCAGCGCTACGCCTTGCGCCCCTTTTGATTGATCGCCCACCGCGCGATCTCTTCGACCATGGCCGGGATCGTTGCCTTCGACGCCATGATGGAGACCTTCAGCCCGGCCTCTTCGACCGCCTTTTTCGTGACCGGGCCGATAACGGCTATGGCTACGTCTTTAAGAGAAGCGGCGGAAGCCCTCTCCCGCAATCTCCAGGAAGTTGCGGAAGGAGGCGCCGCTCGTGAAGGTCGCTATCGATATGCGCCCCTCGGACATGAAGCGCTGAAGGCGCTTTCCGTGTTTCTCAGGCTTGACCGCCCGGTAGACGGCAGGCGTGTCTATGCGCCCCCCGAGCTCCCTCACCTTCTCGGGGGAAGAGGTCCCGCGCGTCTCCGCCCTCGGCAGGAGGATGTTGAGGCCCGCCAAGCCCGGCGCCGGCACGGTTCAGCGGCAAGGAAGGCATCGACCAGGCCTTCCGCGCTGAACTCGTCGGGGACGAGATCGACCCTCACGCCCGAGGCGCGCTATCGCCTCGGCCGTCTTCGACCCGATGGCGCAGACCTTCATCCCCTTCAGGTCCCTTATGTCCATGCCCTTCATCCATGAGCCTGCCAGAAAGCACCTGAAGGCGTTGGCGCTCGTGACGACGAGCCAGTTGTACGTGGAGAGCTTCCCTATCGCGGCGTCCGCCTCATCGAAGCTCGGCGGGCGGGGCGATACCGCACGGTGGGGAACTCGAAGACCTCCGCCCCGAGGTCCTCAAGGGGCGCGTACTCGGCTGTATACTCCCTCGTAACGAGCACCCTGTGGCCGAAAAGCGGCTTCTCCTCGTACCACTTGAGCCTTTCCCGCAGCGTGACCACCTCGCCGACGACGAGGATGGCAGGCGGCCGTATGTTGTCGTCCCCTGGCGGCTTGCGCGATGCGGCCCAGGGGCGCGACTACGGTCTGCTGCTCCGGCCTCGTGCCCCAGCGGATCAGGGCGGAGGGCGTCTCCGGCGACTTGCCGTGCTCCATCAGCCTTTGCGCGATCGTCTCCAGGTTCTTCACGCCCATGAGGAAGACGAGCGTATCGTTGGACCCGGCGAGGCCCGACCAGTAGGTGCTGCTCTCGGGCTTGGAGGCCGCCTCGTTGCCCGTGATGACGGCGAAGGAAGAGGCGTAGCGGCGATGGGTCAGGGGGATGCCGGCGTAGGCGGGGACCGCGACGGCCGAGCTGACGCCCGGGACCACCTCGAAGGGTATGCCGGCCTCGGCGAGCGCCTCCGCCTCCTCGCCGCCCCTGCCGAATACGAAGGGGTCACCCCCTTTGAGCCTGCAAACGACCTTGCCCTCCCTCGCCCGGCCGACGAGGATGCGGTTGATCTCGTCCTGGGACATCTCGTGGCGGCCGCCCCTCTTGCCTGCGTAGACGAGATTCGGCGTCGTGCCTCACGTAGTCGAGTATCTGCGGGTTGATGTGGAAATCGTAGACGATGACGTCCGCCTTCCGCAGGCACCGCAAGCCCTTTCAGCGTGAGCAGCCCGATGTCCCCGGGGCCGGCGCCGACGAGATATATCTCCCCTTTTTTCATAGTCCGCCTGGCCCAAATTTAGCACAAGATACCCAGGGTTGCAACCGGCGCGAAGAAGGCAAATAATATAGAGATACAAAAAGCCTTGTGTTAGTATAGTGCAAACATCAAAAGGGTCGCTGTAAGGACCGGGATGAGGCCGGGGAATGGGTCCATCCCAATGGGAGGGTTCGGTGAAAACGTTCGTTTGTTTATTCGCATTCCTATTGGTTCTGTTTTCTGCCGGGCGGATGGACGTGTGCGCTGAGAACGCTTTTTCGCTCGGTTACGGGTTTGCCGCGTGGAACGTCGGAAGACCGGCCTTCAAGGTCGAGGGCGACAGGCGATACGACTTCGTCCAGGCAACCTATATGTATGAAAGGCCTTTCTTGTGGAAGGGACTCAAGCTGCTCGTGGAGCCTTTCGCGTCGTACGTCCCGGACCCTGCCAGCGGTACCGACTTCGGCGTCGGGTTGGGGTTCAAGTACTACCTCTTCGGGACGCACGAAGACGGCTTCTACCTGATGGGAGGGACGGGCGTGGCTTACAGCACCATCGGCTTCCACGAGCAGGGGACGCACCTTTTCGTCATAGGCCAGGGAGGGATCGGCTACAGGTTCGGGAGGTTTTTCGTCGAGAACAGGTTCCGCCATTTCTCGAACGGGCATTCGGCGAGTCCCAACTGGTCGATCAACGCGAACGTCATCATCGGCAGGGATGTATTTCTGAGCGGTAGCGCCGGGCGTTACTCCAAGCGCTGCCAGACGGTCGTCCTGCCGAGCAGGCTTATGCCGAAATACCCCCTCACGTGCAGGCGGCCCTTGCTGTCGAGCCTGATGATGCCCTTGTAGCTCTTTCCGTCCGTCGGGTCGTAAAGCGTGCCGCCCCTCCATTCACGGCCGTTGAACCGGAAATCGCGCACTATGATCATCCCTACCCTGGGTGCCTCGTGCATCTTCGGCCCGTGGCTGTCGCCAGGCTTGTCGTCGTCTTTGAGCCAGGACAGCCTGCCGAAATATCTGCCGTCCTGTTTGTAGATCTCGACATGGGCGTCCTTCTCCTCGACGACCCACGTGCCCAGTATGGCGTCTGCGGCAGGGTCGCCGGCGAGGCAGGGCGCTGCACCCCCCGATGCGAGGGCGAGGCACAGGAAGAAGGAAAGAGCGGCCAGGAGCTTCACGGCCCGGCGATTGGCGCCAGGGCCCGTGCAAGCGCCCTTGCGAACCGCGCGTTCTCCCGCCGCCTGCGCAGAGGTACGCGTAGATATCTCTTCCCGTCTTCCTCGAAGATATCTATGAGCACATTTCTTTCGAGGAGCCGCTGCCGGAGCTCGTCCGCATTCTTCCGGACGGCTGCGAGAAGGAAGTTGCAGGGCGTCTCGATAGGCGCGACCCCCTCGATGCCGGCAAGCCTTGCCGCCATATATGTCCTCTCGGATGCAAGGAATTCCGCCGTCCTTCGCGCAAAGCCCGCGTCGCGCAGGGAGGCGAGGGCGCCTGCCGCCGCCACGATGTTCATCGGGCCAGGGTCGACGGCGTCCCCGATGCGTCCGCACGTCTCCCTGCTTCCTATGGCGTATCCGAGACGGAGTCCCGCCAGGGCATGGAAGAGCGAAAAGGTCCGCAGGATAACGACATTGGGGGACTGCGCGGCCCTTGCGAGCGGCGATTCGACGGATGCGAAACCGGCAAGGGCCTCGTCGATGACGAGGACCGCCTGCGATCCAGCGACGGCGTCTATTATGCGATCCAGCGCGCTGCCTTCCGCGACCGTTCCGGTGAGCGGGTGCGGGTTTGGCAGGAAAAGGGCGTCGACGCCCTGCGCGGCTGCGGCGAGCGCCTCTGCGTCGAGGGAGAAGCGCCGGTCTGCGTGCAGGGGGAATGGGACGACCTCCGCACCGTGGCGTGCGGCGAGCTGCGCGTAATGCGGGGGCAGGGGGGACGGGGCGAGGAGCCTGCCCGGCCGGTAGGCCGCCATGAGCATATCGAGTATCTGCGCAGAGCCGTGGCCGAACAGGATGTTCTCCGGCTTGATATGCTCCTTCTTTGTGAGGAAGCCACGCAGGCGGCGCGTTTGGGGGTCCGGGCGCAGGTGCGCGTCTTTGAGGGCCTTCCGCATGGCGTGCCTTGCCTTCCCTGAAGGGCCGACAGGGTTGGACAGGAGCGTGAAATCGAGAAGGGGGCCGGTGGTGAGCTTGTCCATGCCATTATTGGACAGTCTCCGGCAGGCGCGTGTCAAGCTAAAAGCTCAAAAAACGCCCGGATAGGGCGGGGCTAGCACCAGTTGTCCGTCTGCGGCTGGGGGAGCTGGTAGGACTTGAGGTGCTCGATATAGCGGTTGAAGCCGTCATCCCCGTTCTTTTCGATCTCCTCGATCTGCGGCAGCGCCTGGGCCAGGACGGACCGGTCCTTTACGATGTCGAGGGGATAGCGGTAATACCCGGAGCGCTGGAGGAGGATGTAGACCTGCTTTTCCTTCTTCGGGAGGGCGAGGAAGTCGTCGAGGAGCTTCAGCATCGCCGCCTTTTTCTCGTCGAGCAAGCCGTCCACCTCCATCAGGAGGTTGAGGCTGAAGTCATTCGATGAGAAATAGCTGTGCATCTCGTCGAGGTTTTCGACGAGCAGCCTGATCTCTCCGACGATCTCGTCGTCTGCCATCGGCACGAACGTCCCCTCCCGCACCATCTTCTGCATGGGCGAGGCGGGGTGCATGGCGAAGGTCCTTACCCTTATGAAATGGGGGCGTATCTGGTTGAGCACTGCCGCAGTCTCGCGGGCGTGCTCCGTGCTTAGGGACCGGCCGCCGATGCCGGGCATGATATACTCGGACAGTTCCAGGCCCGCGTCCATGACGTGCCTGCCGCCGGTCACGATCTCCTCCGGGGTCAGCCCCTTCTTTATGAGCTGGAGCACGCCGGCCGCGCCGCTCTCCATGCCCGCGTGGACCCTGGTGAGGCCCGCTTCCCTGAGCTTTACGAGGTCTTCGACGCTTTTCCGCTTGAGCGTCCTCGCCCGCGCGTAAGTCGTGATCCTGTCGATCTTAGGGAATTTCTCCCGCAGGTATTCGAGTATGGCGACCATGTCGTCAGTGGGCAGGATGAGGCTGTCGGCGTCCTGGAGGAAGACCGAGCTGATGCGGCCGTAGCCCTTGTACCTGTCGGCCATGGCGTCGATGTCCTTCTTCACTTCCTCGACGGACCTCTTTGAGAACTTCACCCCCTTGTAAGCGGGGCAGAAGAGGCACTGGTTCCAGGGGCAGTTGCGCGTCACCCTCACCAGCAGGCTCGCCGCCTCGCTCGGCGGCCTTATAACTCCCTGCTCATACATGTCTCACCTGTCCTCGTTCGATTTCTCACTTATAACATAAACCGTTCGCCCCGCCATGCGCAACTTTGGCGTGAGTGACGGACCTGTAATGACGGCGGGCAATGTGGGGTTGGGGGTGATGGTTTTCCCGGCCTTGCGGTAAAAAGGCGTCCCTACCGCTGCGCCCTGGCGGTGTCTGCGGCCCCTTCGGATGCTGCCTCGGTCCCGATAAGGAGCTTCGAGACCTTCGCGGAGACGACCTTTTCTATCTGCCGCGCCCGCTCGCGCGATATGTTGAAATGGTCGCCTATCTCCTGGAGCGTAACCGGCTCGTCGGTCATGATGCGGTGCTCGAAGATGTAAAGCTCCCTTTCGTTGAGCGCCTGCTTGAACTCTGCGATCTTCCGGGAGGCAATCTTTTTCTTTTCCCTCTCCTCGACCATCTCTTCGACGTTCCCGTCCGACTTGACCATGTCCATCATCGTCTCTTCGCCGTCCTCATAGAGGGGCTGGTCGAGGGATACGTCCGTCATGGAGAGCCTTTTTTCCATGTCTTCCACGTCGGCCTGCGTGACATCCAGGTTGCGCGCCAGAAGCTGCGGCGCGGGCAGCACGCCCTTGGCCTCCAGCCTCCTTTTCTCCTTTTCGAGGCCGTAGAAAAGCTTCTTCTGGCTGTCCGTTGTGCCGACCTTGACCATGCTCCAGTTGTTTCGGATATATTTCAGGATGTAGGCCCTGATCCAGAACGAGGCATACGTCGAGAACTTCGTCCCCTTGTAAGGGTTGTATTTCTTCACCGCCTGCATCAGGCCGATGTTGCCCTCCTGGATGAGGTCGCGCACGTTCACGTAGGTGTTGTAATAGCCTAGGGCGATCTTCACCACGAGCTTGAGGTTCGACAGGACGAGCAGGCGGGCGGCCTCCTTGTCCTTCTCGTTGAACACCTTATCCGCAAGCTTTCTTTCCTCTGCCCTGGTGAGGAGGGGATACCGCGAGATCTCCGCAAGGTACTGCTTGAGGGGGTCGAAACTGGCGGGAAGGGCTCTCTTCTCCGCCGGCATCTCTTCTCTTTCGATTCTTTCAATCTCTTCCATAGACAATAAAGTAACATGTCGCCGCCGGCCGTTCAACTCTTAGGTAGAGGATAGCGGCTGTGTCTGAGGCGCACCTTTCGCGTCGCGCTGCGGGCCGAGCGCTCCGACGTACCAAAAAGTACGCCTCCGCGCATCAACCCTTGCGCTTCACCGGGGCACCCGGACGGCCAATCGGCGGGTCGTGCATCCTCATACGCAGCCGCTTCCTGCCCAGCACATCCATAGCCCCTTAAGGGTGACTGTGACTGCTTATCAGCACATCAAGTCCCATAATATAACCGCCGTCTTTATATCCCAACTATGTACAGAGCGCGCCGCATGGCGCGATTCCGCCACAGGCGCGAGTCCAGCCGCCCGTAGTCCGACCGCATTTTACTCTCGCAAGAGCCGCAGCGCAGGGGAAAGATAGAGTTGCTGAAAGGCGGGGTTTTATTCCCGCCTTTCAGCGAAGCGGGGAAATGGGGAGGGGACATGGCACGAAGCCATGTCAAGTAGGCGTTTTTGCAGCGGCCTGGGCTGCGGACGCCACGACCTGCAAATCGTGGATCCTGTTCATCCAGCCCTTCATGTATCGCGCATACCTGTCCGGCCTCATCCGGCCGAGGCGCGCGTAACGCGCGGAGCGCATCTGAAGGTAGGCGTCCGCATCGCCCCCCGACGCCCGGAGTATCTTGCGCGCTGCGGCGGGGCTGTTCATATACGTGTCGAAATGGACGACGGCGAGCCTGGGCGGCAGCGCCTGGGCGCCCGATTCGGCCCAGAGCTTTTTGTAGATGCCTTCGGCTTGCGCCCGCGACATATTCCTGACGCTTCCCTGATAACCGAAGCGCTCGGCGGTTGACTGGCGTATCCCGTACCTGGACGACTCGC
Source organism: uncultured delta proteobacterium (assembly GCA_963835595.1). Classification (GTDB taxonomy): domain Bacteria; phylum Desulfobacterota; class Syntrophorhabdia; order Syntrophorhabdales; family WCHB1-27; genus CAWEPK01. The sequence goes on from CAWIGL010000003.1 coordinate 80,682, forward strand.
CCCCTCCATCGACCGCCACGTATGCGCTCCCCTCGTGGTCGAGGACAAAGCGGAGCGCCGCTTTCATCGTGTCGCTCCCTGGGGTGGAAAGGGCGTCGGGGCGGATGAGGGCGTTCAGGTTGTTTTGGCCGGTCAGCGTGCCGTCCGCCGTCCGGAGGTTCTGTCCGCCCATCTGCGCCAGGCACTTCGCCAGGAGGCCGATAAAGGCGCCCGCGTCGCCGGCAGCCGGGACGGGCGGCCTGTCGATTGCCGTCCCTTCCTGGTCGGCAAATGGGGAAAACCCTGTAATAATTATCACTTGGCCTTCTCCATTGGTTCCATTATACCTACCGGTTTTGCAATGCCTGTGCCAGAGAAGGCACGCCCCCTTGCCCGCATCGTTTCAGCCCCTTATAGCGGGGAGAATCGAGACACTTGGGCGCGCCGGGCGTAGCCTTGCGGCCGAGAGACGCAAGAAAGGACGAGGGGAAAATGACGCGGACCGTCATAAAACCGTCATGCGCCTGCCGTAGGCGCAAAATTCTTGGCTGCCTGGGGCGCTTCTGTTATAATATAGGCTAGACGTATGTTCCATCCGGTATCGTTAAGCCCCAAAAGGACTAAGGAGTCCCGCTATGCCGACAAAAGACCGGTTCAGCCTATCAGCATGGATAGAGGAGTCTGTCAGGGACTTTGCGAAATCCCCGGAGAACAGCCTTCGCAACAAAGAGAATGAGCCTGCCTTCGATATGCCGTTAGTCGGTTTCTCAAGCGGGGCCGATCCCCTCTACGCAAAGATCAAGGAGATGATAGGGCCTTTCTTCTGGACGCCCCTGCGAGATATTCAGCCGGACCTTCCCCGACCTCTGGATCACGGCCGACCAGCTTACCGTCATCTCCTGGGTGCTGCCCATGACGCGCGCGACGAAGGCGGATAACGAGGAAGGAGAAGGTTTACACCTCTGAGCGCTGGTACCGGGCGAGGAGGTTCGGGGAGGAGTTCAACGTCAAGCTCCGCAGCCATGTCGCGGCCAAGCTGACCGAGGCGGGCTACCAGGCGGTCGCCCCCCAAAATTCGCCTGCATGGTCCATGAAAATGTCCGAAAAGTACGGCATGGCCTCGTGCTGGTCGGAGAGGCACGCGGCCTTCGTCTCCGGGCTGGGCACTTTCGGCCTGTGCGACGGGCTGATTACGCCTGTCGGGAAGGCCATGCGGTGCGGGTCCGTCATAGCGCGCCTCTCCGTGCCGCCCACGCCCCGGCCCTACGACGACTACCACGCGTACTGCCTCTTCTTCTCGCAAGGCCAATGCGGCAAGTGCATCGGGCGCTGCCCGGTCGGGGCGATCACCGAAGCAGGGCACGACAAGCTGAAATGCAAGGAGTACATCGAGACGGTCCAGACGGCCCATGCCAAAGAGGCATACGGCCTGGAGGCATACGGCTGCGGCCTGTGCCAGACGAAAGTCCCTTGCGAATCGAGGATACCCTCCGTCAAGGCGAAGGACGATCCCGCCTAGCGCATAACCTTTCTGGCAGCGCACATTTTCCGGGCTTATATTAGTTATATCTTCCGGCTGATAAGGGTTTGAGCCCGAAAACCGACACCGGGATCAAGGAGGGAGTATGTATAATGCGAAGGACTATACCAAGCTGATAGGGATGGAAGGTTTCAGCGATACATTGCTCAACAACCATTTCACCCTTTACCAGGGCTACGTGGCCAATACGAACAAGCTCTTCGACATATTCGGCCAGCTCAAGGATTTCTCGACGCCCGAGTTCGCGGAGCTGCACCGCAGGCTGGGGTGGGAGTTCAACGGCATGAGGCTGCACGAGTACTACTTCGAGAACCTCGGCGGCAAGGGGGTCGAGAAGGACGGCAAGCTGGCGAAGAAGCTGGCCGAGGACTTCGGGAGCCTCGATGCGTGGGAGAAGGACTTCCGCGCGGTCGGCGCCATGCGGGGCATCGGCTGGGCCGCCCTTTACCAGGACATCACGAACGGCAAGCTGATCAATTTCTGGATCAACGAGCACGACCAGGGCCACCCTTCGAGCTGCGCCCTGATCCTCGTCATGGACGTCTTCGAGCACGCGTTCATGATCGATTACGGCACGAAGAAGGCCGGATACATCGACGCCTTCTTCAAGAACGTCAACTGGAAGGCAGCGGAGGCGCGGCTCAGATAGCGCTTCGCGCCTAACGATGACGCCGGACGGGGCAAGCCTGGCCCGTCCGGCCTTTTTTCGCCATCTCATCGCCCCGCCGGCGCCTGATTATAATAACGTGATGCCCAGCGCTGCCCGAAAGAGGCCTTACGGCTTCGTCGCCCAGAAGCCGTAGACGAGATCGACGAGCGCCGCCATGCTGTCGCCGTGAAGCACCTTCGTGATGGCGGCCTGCGAGGTGCCGCCGAGCATCGCGTTTACTTCGTCGGCCGCGTGAGTCTCCGATATGAGTAGGGCCGGTATGTCCAGGGCGTAAGCGAAGCCGAGCTCGAAGGCGACGCCCATGTCTACATGGTCCACGGCTGCGATCACGACGAAGCAGCCCTCCATCAGGCGGCAGCAGACCGACGCGATGGCGGTCGAATAGCGCGTCCTGTGCTCGCTTATGTCCTCCACGCTCGGCGCGTACTCGAAGGGATCGACGACCTCGGGCGTCGGCGCCCCTTTCTCCAGGTGCTTCTTCTCGACCGCGACGCGGAAGGTTTCGAGGAAGCGCGCCTTGAATTCCCTTTGCGGGTCCGTAAATGCCGGGTGAGCGAAATAGATCTTCATGCAGCCTTGCCCTCCTATCGTAAGGGGTCTTTGACCGAAAGCCCTACCTCCGTTGCGCCCCAGCCGCCCGTCTCCGGGCCGGCCAGACGGAACCACTCGACTGCCGGCAAGCGGCCGAGGACTGCGTGCACGGTCTCCCTGAGTTGGCCCGTGCCCTTTCCATGGACGATCCTGACCCGCGTTATTCCCCGCTCGCGGCACGCCTCAAGGTAATCGGCGACGAGCGCCTTCACCTCGCGGGGGTTGAAGGTGTGCAGGTCGAGGACCCCGTCGATGGGGTATTCGACTGCCTGCGGCTCGTCCGTCGGCTTGTCTCCCATGCGTATAGTATATAACCGAGACGGGCGGAAGGGCAAAAAGGCGAGAGGCGAGAGGCAAGAGGCAAATGCGGATGAACTCCGGCGGCTGGACTCGCGACGCTGCGCGGACCACCCGCATGCACGGTGGCACCTTTTCAGCACGCCCTTTACCGTGCGGGTGCCCGGCAAACCGACTTTGAACTGATAGGGCTGCTACTTGCGCGAAGCGCGAGAAAGACGCGCTTCGCGCGCTGCGCGTAACGCATCACCCCGCAGTTAGCTCTTATATATACTGCGGGGCAAACCTCCTCCGGCCGCTGCCGCCGCTAACGGAATAAAGAACATATTGGAAGGCGGCGGTAAGAGCGGGCTATACTATATTTGTGGGGTGGGATATTAAGACGTTGATTCTACTATAGATTTTTAATATAGCGTGTCAATACGGCTCTTTACCGCGGGCCCGCCCGTTCTTCACCAGTCTGGATGTCTCTTCGTAGATGCGGCTTCGCGGTCCGATTGCCGCAACCTGCACCTCCGTCCTTGTAACTCTGTAGATCGCCCTCAGTCGGCCGACCCTGAAGCTTCTCAGCCCTGTCAAGTCGTCCCTCAGAGCCTTCCCGGACATCGGATCGGACAGGATGATCTCAAGGCAGGCCCTTACCTTCTTCTTGAGACTTGGGTGCATTCCGCGAATCAGACCCGCCAGGTCTTCCGGCAGCCTCAATTTGCGGCGGCTACCTCTCTTCAAAGAGGTCCTCCAGGGTATAGAGCCTGGCCTTACGGCGACTCAACTGCTGAAGACCGTTCTTGATCTCGTCTATGAAGCCGGGCTGAGACTTAACCGCGACCATTTCTCTCCAGCTCTCGTATTCATCGGGACTCACAAGTATAGCAGCGGGCCGGCCGTTCCTGGTGATGACGATCTCCTCGTCCGTTGTCTCCACCTGGTCCACAAGGCTGCTCAATTTCATCTTTACCTCGGAAAGAGGGAGCGTCTTCATGTCTGCCTCCAATTATGGTCAACCAGAATTATGACCAGAATATACCATTGGGCCGGGGTTATGTCAATCACCCCCGGCTGCTGCCGCCGCGAACGGAGCATACTGCCATTCCTCAAGCGGCGGCAAGAGCGGGCTGTACTATATTTGTGGAGTGGGATATTAAGACGTTGATTTTGCTATGAGACTTTTAATATATTCTTACTGAGCCAGTCTTTGAAGCTCATCTTCCTTTCCTATGAGAAATATCTTCGGTTCCTTCATAACCGTCTTTAGGAAGTGGTGTCCATGCTTCACTTTGTGAGAAAACTCGTCGACCGCGTAGACTGTGGGGTTGATTTCCCGTCCCGTTTTCTCCTGGGCTTCGTGAAGCGCGGAAACAACTTCTTCAAACGCGGCGTCCCCCACTACCATCACGTCGACGTCGCTTGACACCGTCTCCGTTCCCTTTGCCGTGGAGCCGTGAATGAAGGCCCAGCATATCCGCCCCGCAAGGGGGGCCAAGGCCTTCTGCAAAGCTTTTCCGAAGCCCATCGTCTTGGCTACGATGCCCTTGAGCTCCCGAAAGATGGGACACGCCGCATTTGCCCTGAAAAAGACGTGGTTGCCCTGCCTCGTGCGTTCGATAATGCCTGCTTCCGACAGCGCCGCAAGCTCGCGCTGGAGCGCCCCCGTTCCGAGACCGGTCAACCTGGCAAGCTGCCGTATATAGAAGGCCTGGTCGGCATTGCCGAAAAGCACGGAAAGTACCTCTCTTCGGGCCTTGCCGAAAAGGATTGTCGAGAGCCGATCCCTTGCTGTCCTCATAATGAGTACAATTGTACCCTTTCAGAGTACAGAATGCAAGAGGACAATTCTAGCCCCTTGCTATGCGGCACCCTGCTCGCCGTGTGGCCTCGAATCTCATCGATTTCTGGAGGCGCTCCCCGGGCTCGCCAACGCCCACTTTCATAGTAAGATCAAGTCTTTATACCCGTACTCTAGCACACTGTAAGCCGAGGCCCGCCCCAAGCTGCGACCGCCGCTAATGGAATAAAGAGCATGATGGAAGGCGGCGGTAAGAGCGGGCTGTACCGCGCCCATTGTTGGGGATATTCGATTAGACATGGACAACACAATTGGTGACAACAAGGCTGAGGACGCGGTTGAACATTGCCGTCAGAAAGAACGAACGCGGCGGGTTAACCGGAGCCCGTTTCTTGGACGATACGGTGCAGCCGACCGATTGGCTGCACCCAGCGTTTCGGCCTATTCGTTACGCAGTTCACCGATCCCGTTGAGGATCGTGCCGATTCCTGTGGTTACGGAAGTTATCGCTCCCCACGTTTGGGTCTCTGGCGACACGGGGAGGTGCAGAGTACCGATGGCCAATGCGACATTTTCAATCGAAAGCGCTGCCCCTAGGCCAATCTGGCCAAGACCCTTGAACCACCGCCGTGTCTTCTTCGGGACATCCGCCGCTGGGTCTTTGTTCTTTGTGCTCACATACTGGTCAAATTCGCCGTGCCATTCCTTTAGCCTCTCGTCGGCATACCGTAGTTGTTGCCGGAGACCGACATTGTCAGACAGCGAGTCGTTTCCCTGCATCACGATCTTCGCCAGAAAAACAAGGGTACGGAGTTCAACCTCGGGATTGACACTACCCATTTCTCGCAATACATCCTTGTCGGCGTCGGGGAGGTAGGCAGCTTCCAGACCACCAGCGATCTCGCGCGCGTGAAACTCGCAAGCGTCGAGGAAACCGGCTTCATCCACAAGGCGATTGCTGAACTCCAAGCTGTAGTACGTTTCTGATACTGTGCTGCTGAGACGCTCCAATGTGAAGGTGCTATAAACGTCGTTGTCCTCATAGCAATAGCTTTCTACGAACCTAAGCACCTGCACAGCTCGCACAGCCAGATCGAGATTGTGGGACAACTCATCCTCAAAGTGGTGACGGTAACGGCGTCGCACTCGTGCGATCCGCGGTCGAACGTAGCGCTCGAACAAGAAAGTCAGAAACTCTCGGTATTCATTTTCAGTCATCGGTTGTCACCTTCCTTTCAAGGAGCCCAACAATTCAGTTAGTTATACATGATAAAGTTCATGTTCCCCTGATATCGCAGCAAAATCCGCATGATCTGCTTCAATCGATTTCCATAGAATTGCTTCCGTCGGCGTTCCCACTGGAGTTGGTCTTCCCGTTCCTCGACGGCAGCCTGTTCACTACCACACTTGCTCATTTTGAAAGATAGCCCTCCGTTGTTTGGTCAATCCTTTTCCCCAGCCTGTCAAAACTATCCTTGTTGTCTTCCACGTATTTCAGAGAAAAAACAGAACCGCACAAAACGCCGGTAATCAGAAGAGTAAAGCACAGAGCCGAAAAAACAACGTTGATTGTTGTTTCCTTGTTGGCAGCACTTCCCCCCACGCTGACCTGAATGTCATCCGCGCTCTGCGCGATGGCCGTCTCGTTGAAGCTCGCTAAGTTTGCATGCGTGATCTCACTCAGCCATTTGTATAAGAGGGCATAATTTCCTTCGAGAGGTGGTCTACTCACGACAACGCCGCGAACGCTAACCTCGCCAAGCTTTTCCAGTTCTTTACGGACCCATGAGGGCTTGAAGGATTCTCCTTTGCTCCACCTGCGAAATAGGTTCTCGGAGGGGTCGAGAATGCATAGCTGGAGAAGAAGGAGTGTCTCTATGCTATTCCGCGCACTGAGCGCCGCGTCGATTACAAGGCCGCGAGTAATTAGAGTATAAGCACTGAGAGAATGGTTGATCGCTTTCGACAACATCAGATAAGAGCAGTTTTCTACTAGTTGCCTACGGCCCTCTAAGGTGTCCAGAATTCCGCCCACTACATTGATAAGGTCTGCGTAAGTAGAAAGCCAAGAAGCATGGGTCTTGCGAAACTGTCGGGAGTTCGAGGCCCAGTGTTGTTCTATGTCGGGCAATGCGAGATGAAGCGGCATTTATTGCACTCCCCGTACTGTTCCTCTACACATAGCAGAGCGAAGACCGTGTTTCTGGAAACCCCAACCCCCCTTCCTATGGATTACCATTAAAACCTGAGCGCTGCAAGCAAAATCCTAGGCAGTGTCAACGCAAAGTAGAAATGTCCTATTCTTAGCAAAGTAGAAACGTCCGGTATGGCATCTTATGGCACACATGATTACCGCTTCAACTCTTTATCATTTCCGGCCGTCTGGCGGACGGTCGATTCGTATAGAGAAAAAAATGGGCGGAGAGGCTGCGGCCAGTCCCGGTAAAAAGGCGGCCGGGAGGTTTTCACGCTTCGCGCCAAAGCGATCTTTTACATTGCGCTACGCGCAGGGGAAAGAGATCGTCCTACCGCGCAGCGTTACCTGGCCCCGGCCAGCATCATGGGGAGCGGTTTCAGTTCCCTTTTCAACGGATCGAGTGCCAATCCGAGGGCTTCGAGTGTGAGTGCGCCGAGAAGATTGGCGTCTCCGGCTTCCCCAAAGATTACATCTGCTCCGCCTATCTTCTTCCGGTATTTGAAAAGGGCGATACCCTTTTTGCGTGAGATTTTCCTTCCATCGGCCAGAATGAATTCCTGGGAAGACAGAGGCTTGATTCCAAGTTTGGCCAGTACCTTCTTGGGAACGACCGAGTAAATAGCACCGGAATCGACCAGAAACTTCATTTTTTCCGTGACGTCAGGATTGGCGGGATTGCCGACCTCCACTTCAAGATATGTCAGTCCCATCGCTAAATCCTCCTCTTCGCCCATGGCAGGCGTCAGACGCCAATAGCCTCGTAACATTGTACCATATATTCATTTGCAAAAGCCCTTGCGCTAAGCCCGGCCGCACAGATCTGTGTTGACTGTGTTTATCCTAGATGCTACAACTGTGCACTGCTTATACAAGGAGCCCCTATGGACGACCAGATCAGGAAAAGGACGCAGGAGACCGCCAGCAAGCTCTTCGGAAAGGGCATCAAGATGGACCCGCCGTACCTGACGTGGAAGGAGTTCGACAGGGACCTGGCGAACGACCTCTCCATGTTCATCACGGGCAACCTCTACTCAAGGGGCGTGCTCACGCTCGCCGAGAGGCAGATGGCGGCCTGCGCGATGCTGGCCGCGCTGGGCGCGGCCTCCGAGCTGCGCCTCCACGTCAACGCGGCGCTCAACGTGGGCTGCGACCCGAAGAAGCTCGCCGAGGTCTTCTTTCAGCTTGCCCCTTACGGCGGTATGCCTAAGGTGAACGAGGCCCTTGCGGTCTACAGGAACGTGCTGAAGGAAAGGGGCGAGTGGCCTTTGAAGTAGGCGAAAGCCGGCCGCAATATTCAGGCGGCGCGTGCGCGGTTTTCGGGCGCGCACCGTATTTTAGAAGAGAATTAAAAGATAACCTCTCGCAGGTATGGACATACTGCGCTTAAGGTAGTAGACTATCTCGACTGATCGAATCCGCAGTTCAACTATATAAAATACCGAAAGCGAGGGCGGTAACATATGTCAGAAGAAACGTTGGCAACGGGAATGATTGACGACCCTGTAGACGAGGGCGGCAGGCCTGAGGAGGATTTCGCGGCCCTCTTCGAAAAAGAGAGCAGGATGCCCGGAAGGCTGGAGCCGGGCCAGAAGATTAAGACGACCGTGATAAGCATCTCTGGCGACATGGTCTACGTGGACCTTGGCGGCAAGAGCGAAGGGGTCATCAATCTTTCCGAGTTTACCAAGGAAGACGGGATGTGCGTCGTTCAACCGGGGGATGAGGTGGACGCCTTTTTCCTGTCCGTGCAGAACGGCACGAAACGCCTCACCACCCGCATACGCGGCTATTCCACCCTCGACGTGGCCGGCATCCGCGACGCCTATCATGCGGGCCTACCCGTGACGGGCAAGGTAAGGGCGGCCGTGAAAGGCGGCTACGATGTGTCGGTGGGGGGCGTCAGGTGCTTCTGCCCCTTCTCCCAGATGGATTTGAGGGTGAGCAGGGACAGCGACCAGTACATCGGCCAGACGTTCGCATTCAAGGTGGTCGAGTTCGAGGGCGACGGGCGGAACGTCGTCCTCTCGCGCCGCGCGCTCCTCGAAGAAGAGCGGCAGGCGCGGATGGAGCGCTTCAAGGAGACGCTCACGACGGGCATGGAGCTTACCGGCACGGTCCGGTCGGTCCAGGGCTTCGGCGCGTTCGTGGACCTGGGCGGGATCGACGGTCTCATCCCGGCGAGCGAGATCGGCTGGGACAGGGCTGAAAGACCTTCCGACGTGCTCTCGGTGGGCCAGGAGGTCACGGTAAAGGTCATCGGCCTCGACTGGGAGAAGAACCGCCTCACCCTGAGCCTGAAGGCGCTCCAGGCGGACCCGTGGGAGGGCGTAGCCGACAGGTACTCGGTCGATTCGAGGGTGAAGGGCGTCATAGTCAGGCTCGCTCCCTTCGGCGCGTTCGTCAACCTGGAGCCCGGCGTAGACGGCCTCATCCATATCTCGAACCTGGGCGCTGGAAGGCACGTAAACCACCCCAAGGAGGTCGTCGAGGTGGGGCAGTGGGTTGAGCCCCAGGTATTGGCCGTAGACGAGGCAGCGAAGAAGATATCCCTGACGCTTGAGCAGCCCAAAGAAGAGGTGCCCCTGCCGGAGGTCGGAGAGGTGCTCGAAGGCGCAGTCGAGCGCGTCATGCCTTACGGCATTTTCCTGAAGCTCGACAGCGGGGCGAGCGGCCTCGTCCCCAACTCGGAGATGGCAACCCCCAAAGGCTCGAACCACAGCCGCATGTTCCCGCCGGGGACGCGGATGCAGGTGGTCGTCATCGGGTCGGACAAGCAGACGGGGAAGGTGTCCCTGAGCCGCAGCGCCGTCTCAGAAAGGCAGGAACGGGACGACTTCAAGCGCTACCGGACGTCGCGCAGGCAGGACGACGACACCCAGGCGGGCCTGGGCAGCTTTGGTGAGCTATTGCAGAAGCACCTGCAAGGGAAGAAGAGGCGGTAGAAACGGCCGGCAAGAAAGTGTGCCCAACTGTGCCGCCGGATGCAGGGCGGTGAGGCGCGCATCTACGCGAGATGCGCGCCTTTTGCTTTTTAGTCTATCCACCTCACGATCTTGTCGATCCCGTCCCTGGGCGATACGAAGCGGTTGACCGGGTGGGAATCGTCGGGGCAGCCGATGGCGACGCCGATGACGACATCCTTGTTCTCGGCGATGTTAAGCGCGTCCTTCACCTCGTCGTCGTAAGCCGCGATCAGCCCTATGGGGCAGGTCGAGAGGCCCATGTCGTGGGCTGCGAGCACCAGGTAGCCGAGGAAGATGCCGATGTCCACCAGGCGGGCCTTGGAAAAGGCGTTGTCGATGCAGACGATCGCCGCGACGGGTGCGCCGTAGAAGTTGCAGCTACCCTCGTTTATATACGTGTTGAAATCGGACCCCACCTCGTCGAGGTAGGGCTTCATGCCCACGAAGGACGCGACGCCGCGCGCGGTGAAGACCTGCGCAAGCGGCTTGACGTTGCCGGGGCTGCACTGTATCTGCTTCTCCCTGTATGATTTGAGGAGCCTCCTGCTCAGCCTTTCCCGCTCCTCGTCCATGACTACCGTGACCTCCCAGGGCTGAAGGTTTATGGCGGACGGCGCCCGGACGGCCATGCCGAGCAGCTCCTCCACCTTCTGCCTGGGGACAGGCTCGCTTCTGAACGCCCGCACGCTCCTGCGCGCTTTTACGATCTCCGAAAGCTCCATGACTCCTCCGTGATGCGAGCCGCTATTTGGCGTAGGCGCCCGTCGATTTTTCGCTCATGCTCACGATAATGCTCTTGACCTGCGAGTAGTAGTCTAGGGCCATCTTGTGGTTCTCCCGGCCGATCCCCGATTTTTTGTAGCCCCCGAAAGGCGCGTGCAGGGGGGTCGCGGCGTAGCAGTTCACCCACATGCGGCCCGTGCGGATGGCGCGGGCAACGCGCAGGGCGCGGTTGACGTCCCGCGTCCAGACGCCCCCGCCGAGTCCGTAGTCGCTGTCGTTGGCCATGCGGATGACGTCATCCTCGTCCTTGAACTTGATGACTGCCAGGACCGGCCCGAATATCTCTTCCCTGGCGATGCGCATCTTGTTATCGACATCGGCAAAAATGGTAGGCTGGATGAAAAAGCCCTTGTCCAGCCCGTCCCCCGTGATGCGGCTGCCGCCGCAGACGAGCCTGGCCCCTTCGTCCTGTCCGAGCTTTATATAGGCCATTACCTTCTTGAACTGCCCTTCGTTGATGACAGGCCCCATCATCGTCGCGTCGTCCCAGGGGAGGCCGGACTTGACGCTCTTGAAAAGGGCCGTTATCTGGGCCAGGAACTTGTCGTAGATTTCTTCGTGGATGAAGGCGCGCGAGCCGGAGAAACAGATCTGCCCCGCGTTCCTCAGGATGGCGAGGGCCGCCCCCTCGACCGCCTTTTCCCAGGGGCAGTCCGGGAAGAATATGTTGGCCGATTTCCCGCCCAGCTCCAAAGTAGCGGGGATCAGCTTCTTCGCCGCTGCCCCTGCGATGGAGTAGCCGACCTCGGTGGATCCCGTGAAGGAAAACTTGGTGATGTCCGGGTGGTCGAGGAGGTATTGGCCCGTCGTGGCGCCCCGGCCGGTGATTACGTTAAAGGTCCCCGCCGGTAAGACCTGCGATATCAGCTTCGCCAGTTCGAGCATGGAGAGGGGCGTCTCCGACGACGGCTTGATTACAATCGTATCCCCGGCCGCGAGGGCTGGGGCGATCTTCCATGACGACAGGACTAGCGGCACGTTCCACGGGGTGATCTCGCCGACTACCCCAAGCGGCTCGCGGACGATCATGCTCAGCGTGTCCTTGTCCAGGAAGACCGCGCCGCCGTCCTCGCCCCGGACAACCCCGGCAAAATAGCGAAAGATATCGGCCACGCGCGGTAGCATCATCCGCGAGTCCCGTATGGGCAGCCCGTTATCCATCGTCTCGACGAGGGCCAGCCTCTCCGCGTTCTTTTCTACCAGCTCGGCGATCTTGAGCAGCATCCCCGCGCGCTGGGCTACACTCGTATCCTTCCACGTCTCGAAGGCCGTCCAGGCAGCCTTTACGGCCAGATCGACGTCTTCCTTCCCCGCTGCCGCACAGGTGGAGAGCAGCTCGCCGTTCCCAGGGCAAAAGGTGCCGAAGGTCTCGCCCTTCGTCCCGTCAACCCACTTCCCGCCGATAAACAATTTGTAGCTTTTTTCCAAATCCACGTTCATTCGATTCTCCTTTCGCATACGATGTGTTTCTTGCTTCCAGAAACTTTTCGGATTGCCGTCTATCCGTTTGCGTTATATAACGTTCTATACCAGTATTTGGAAATGGTGTCAAATGTTTGAAAGTAAATAGGGGTAATCCCATGCGATCTTGCAGGAGATATTGACAACATGCCGTAGGTGTTGTTATTATCTCCAACATGGGCTCCGAGTTACTCCTTAATGAGCGTCGCATCCTTTCAGAGTCGGTCTTTGTGGAGATGGCGGTTTGGAGGTTGTCGAGGCCCCAGAAGGGCAGCGCCCATCGGCTTAAGTACAGGCTGGCCCTTGTAATAGACGGCGTATGCGTGCTGCGTTATGATAACGAGGGCGGCAAAGGAGACCACAAGCACACAGGCGATAAAGAGGTGGGTTATTTGTTCACAACGGCGCAGGCCCTTCTGGATGATTTCTGGAGGGATGTCAACAGCTGGAGGTTTTAGCATGAACATGGTAACGCTCGAAGTCAGCGCGCGGGAAAAGAGCGACAGGCGGTTCATCTCGGCCCTGAAGGGAAATCCCGAGGGCGCGTTCATCGCCTTTGAGACGCCTGCGCTTCTTTTTAAAGTATTGTCGGGCAAGCGGTGGGATTTGCTCAAGGCCCTAGCTGGCGCCGGGCCGATGACCATCCGCGAAGCGGCGCGCCGGGCGCATAGAGACGTGAAAGCGGTCCACGGCGACATACACTCCCTTCTGAGGGCGGGCATTCTTGAAAAGACCGAAGACGGCAAAGTAATCTTTCCTTTCGATGCCGTGCACGTCGATTTCATGGTGAATGTGGCGTAACGGTGCATGATATGACGATATTTTCAGTCTCGGATGCAAGGAAGCACCTGTGTAAGCTGATAGACGAGGTAAAAGAGGCCCACAGACCGGTTTATAGCAAGGGGAAGAGAAACTCTGCTGTCCTGATTTCCGAGGAAGACTGGCGGGCCATAGTGGAAACCCTCTATCTTGATTTAGTACCTGGTATGAGGGAATCGATCAGGAAGGGCCTCACGACTCCCATAGACGAGTGTAGCGACACCGGTGGCTGGTAAGCCGGTGTGTGCCATCGATCATGGACATCATCGGTTCTTGGGGCTCGCTTGGACAGAAGTGGTTCTATTGCAAGCCAAACGAAAGGGAGATTGACAATGGCAAGATTCTATGAAGTTCCTGTAGTATGGCGTGATGGACGTCAAACTGAGGGACGCGGTATCGGGAACAACGCTGCCTGGATTTGCAGATGTGGCAAGATATTGCTTGGGACATATCGCTTTCCGGTACCGGAGCGTCCCAATCCAGACTGCAAGCGTCAATTTCAAATTGTGAAGGGGAAGAACCCAAGATATGTAGACCGAGTCGAGGAAGTTGTGGCAATTATCTCTTAATGCAAGTTGATAACAGTCGTTTCTGATGCGGCCGGGGGATTTTTGATGGATTTTTCGTTGTTTTCGATGGCGCCCGACGAGACTGTACAGTTGAAGTACGTCGAGGAGGCGCGCCGAGAAAACGGCGGAAAAGGCGCGGAAAGACCCCGGCCGCTGTGTACAGCCCGACTATAATAAGCCGGGTGTTCTTCCAGGCTTATTATAGTCGGGCGAGAGATAGGAGGACACATGCTACGCGCAAAACTATGGCTCAGATGCGCCGCGATGCACGACCCCGTCACCCCCACCCTTGTGGCACCTGCCATCGTCGGCTGGGAAGCCAAGGGGCGCAGGATCGACCTCACCATCGAAAGGCCATTCAACGGCGAGGAGCTGCTTCGCCGCATGAAGGGCTGGGTCACGACCGAGCCGGACAAGGTGATCGAGGTCGTCAGGAAATACGGGAGGCTCAAGGTTCTCGACGAAACGGAGCTTGTCGTCGAGCTGGAGGAGCAATCTGCCTTCGACGCTCTTCAGGCGAGCCTAGCCGAGGCGTTCCAGGGCGAAGTGGACATCGAGCTGCGCAGGAAGGGCTAGCCGCCAATTCCTGCAGGCCAGCGGTTTTGCAAGCATCCCTATCCGCCCAGGTGTTTCGACAGCGCCGCCCCGAAGATCCCCACGAAATCCTGAAGGAAGTGTATCGTCATCGGCGCTATCAGGCTGCCCCTCCACAAGTAGACTATCGCAAGATACAGCCCTATGAAGAAGACGGCGACAATGCCCAGTGTCCCCTCGTAGCCGTGGCCCAGTGAAAAGATCGCGGTGGAGAGGATTACGGCGGCCGCGCGGCTGCGCGTCACGGAGGCCAGCCGCAGGATCAGATACCCCCTGAAGATCGTCTCTTCGGAGACGGCTACGACCACGACTAGGACAAAGGCGAGGAGATACCCGGCCGGCGTGTGGGCGATGAGGGAAGAGGGCACGGGGTGCGTCGGGAGGTGGATGCCGGCTGCCTGTATGGCCTGCTCGATGGGTGTTGCCGTCAGGGTCATGAGCAGGAATAGCCAGAAGCCGATCATCATCTCCCTTGCCGCGCGGCCGCCCACCCAGCCGATGCGCTCCCCTGGCTCCCCGTTCCTCCAGAGAAAGAAGGCGATCAGGCAGAGGTACGCCAGGTTGTGGAGTATCGTCCCTGCAGCGGTAAAGGTGAAGCCCGCAGGAATGCCCGTAGCGGCGAGATAGGGGAGGAGAAGTGCGGGCAGCAGGAGAAAGAGAAAGACGACCACTTCATAAAGGTCCCGCCTGCCGGCAGGCGCGCCTTGCTGAGCGTGCTCCCCGTTATCGTTATCGTAGTCCACGCATCCTCCTTAAAAGGCGCGCATCGCGCCGGCCGCGCCGGCTTGTCCCGCAGCCCCCGCCGGTCCATCGGCCCTGCGGCGCAAGTCCCAAAGGCGCTCCACGTATGCATCTCGCCATGACAACCCGTGGCTGCGCTCTTATACTTATTATAGAACAAAAAACGACCGTGGAGGGCTAAAGTGGCCAAGTTCCTGCAAGTCAAGGAGAAGCTGTTCAACCTTGATAACGTCGATTATATCGATACCGACCATGGAGAGGAGCATGGGGTCAGGATATTCTTCAATGGGTCGGGCTCCGTGGATTTCAGCGGCGAAGGCGCCGAGCAGTTGAGGGAATACCTGAAAGAGCTGGAAGTGGTCGATCGCATGCCCTTCTTTTCTTAAAGAAGGCCCTAAGATCGGGAAAGATGCGCAAGGCCGGTCCCCCTTCCCCCCCCCCCCCCCTTGCGGCGCGGGGGGCCGGTCCTGCTCTCTCGCCCTGCGCGTCCCCGGCCCTCCGTGTGCGCCTGTAAAATAAGACCATTCGCGGTGTGACGGCCGCTTGCGTCCGAGCGTCATGCCGCGTGGCTCGCCCTAAAGACGGGCGCGTGCCCTGTTCCCCGCCCTACCTTGCCTGCCGGGGGTTTCTTCGTTATATTAGTTAGTGACGGCCGGCGGGAAGAAAAGTCCGGAAAAATAGTCCGGCGTCCGGCGGGGTCTGTACATTCCCGAAAAATGTGAGCGAGGAGGCAGATAGATGGGTACGGAGACACGGGAATTCAAAACCGAGATCAAGCAGCTTCTCGATCTCATGATACACTCCCTTTATTCGCATAAAGAGGTCTTTTTGAGGGAGCTTATCTCCAATGCGTCGGACGCGATAGACCGGGCCAGGTACGAGTCTCTGACGAACGCGGCCGTCCAGGAGAGCGACAAGGAGTGGACGATCCGCATCGCTGCGGACAAGGAAAAAGGCACGCTGACGGTCAGCGACAACGGCATCGGCATGACGAAGGAAGATGCGGTCGAGGCCCTGGGGACCATCGCCCGCTCCGGCACGAGGGAGTTCCTCCAGGCCCTCCGGGGGAAGGACGTAAAGGACAACCCCGAATTGATAGGCCAGTTCGGCGTCGGGTTCTATTCTTCTTTCATGGTCGCAGACCGGATCACGGTCTTCTCGCGCAAGGCGGGGTCGGGCGGCACGGCGGGCGTCAGGTGGGAATCGACGGGCGACGGCAGCTTCACGTTCGAGGAAGTGGAGAAGAAAGGGAAGGGGACGGACGTCATACTCCACCTCCGCGAGGACGAGAAAGAGTACCTTGAGGAATGGGAGATACGCGACGTCGTCCACCGCTATTCCGATTTCATCGAGCACCCTGTCGTCATGGAAGTGGAAAGGGAGCGGCCGAGCGAGCTCGACAAGTCGAAGACGGTCAAGCTGAAGGAAGACGTGACCCTCAACTCGCAGAAGGCCGTCTGGCTGCGGGACAAATCGGAGATTGCGCCCGAGGATTACAACCAGTTCTACAAGCACATCTCCCACGACACGGAAGACCCGCTCAAGGTGATCCACTACAGGGCGGAAGGCACCTCCGAGTTCACGGGCTTACTCTATATCCCGTCCAGGCCGCCCTTCGACATATTCTGGAAGGACTACAAGATGGGGCCGATGCTCTACGTTAAGCGGGTGCGGATCATGGAGCACTGCGAGGAGCTTCTGCCGCCTAACCTGCGCTTCGTCAGGGGCGTCGTCGATTCTGCGGACCTCCCCCTCAACATATCGCGCGAGATGCTGCAAAACAACAGGCAGGTCGAGATCATCAAGGGGAGCATCACCAAGAAGGTGCTCGACACGCTGGCCGAGATGAAAAAGGACGAGCCGGAAAAATACCTCGCGTTCTACAAGCAGTTCGGCGCAGTCCTGAAGGAGGGCCTCTACTACGATTTTGCCAGGAGGGAGGCGATGGCGGACCTCCTCCTTTTCGCATCGACGAAGGCCGGAATCGAGGCGCCGAGGACCCTCCAGGAGTACGTGGACGGTATGAAGGAGGGGCAGGAGTCCATCTACTACATGCCCGCCACGTCCTTCGAGGAGGCGGTCAAATCGCCGTACCTGGAGGCGTTCCGCGCAAAGGACTATCGAGGTGCTCATCATGCTGGACGAGGTGGACAACTTCGTCATGCCCGGCTTCTCGTACAAAGAGAAGCAGCTCAAATCGATCATAGCGGGCGACGTCGATCTCGACAAGTCGGAGAAAGAGGAAAAGGAGAAGGCGCGGAAGAAATACAGGAAGCTGATCGACCTCATCAAGGCGGAGCTGGCCGACGACGTCAAGGACGTGCGCCTGTCGGGCAGGCTCAAGGACTCCGCATGCCTGCTCGTGGGCGACGAAGGCGGCATCAACCCGCAGATGGAGAGGGTCCTGAAGGCGATGGGGCAGAGCGTGCCGGACAACAAGAGGATACTCGAGATCAACGGCGACCACCCGCTCTTTGCTGCGATGAACGGCCTGTTCGAGAAGGACAAGGAAAGCCCCGTGCTGCGGCGGTACGCGAGGCTACTCTACGACCAGGCGCTCCTCCTGGAGGGGTCGAGGCCGAAAGACCCGGCTGCCTTCGCGCGGGCCGTGGCAGACCTGATGGCGGAGGGGCTGAAGACGGCCTGAAGATAAGCGGAAGTCACACATAAAGCCGCCCGGACTGGAAAAACAGGCGGGCGCGCTTTTCAGGGGGTACATGGGTTACGATTACGACCTCATTGTGATTGGCGGCGGCGCGGCGGGGCTGGTCGCGGCGAAGCTGGGCGCGGGCCTCGGCAAGAAGGTCGCCATCGTCGAGAAGAGCAGGCTCGGCGGTGAATGCACCCTTTACGGCTGCGTGCCGAGCAAAACCCTCATAAAAACAGCAAAAGTCTTCAGGGAGATTGCAGACCCGGAAGCCTTCGGGCTGAAAACGGCGCGGCCTCCTTCCATAAATAGTGCCGCCGCCTATGCGACGACCGGCGTCTTCCCCCACGTGCGCTCCGTTGTCGAAAAGGTATATCATGGCCACAGGCCGGAGGTGCTGGAGGCTCAGGGCATACGCGTCTTCATCGGGCCGACGCGCTTTTTGGACAACCATCGCATCGAGACGGACGGGGGCGTGCTTTCCGCCCGCAGCTTCGTCATCTGCACCGGCTCCGGCCCCCTTGTGCCCCCTATCCCCGGCATCGATACGGTCCCCTATCTCACCAATGAGACGCTCTTCGACCTGGACGACGTGCCCGCCTCGATGGCCATCCTTGGCGGCGGTCCCATCGGCATGGAGATGGCCCAGGCGTTTGCCTACCTGGGGACTGCGGTAACGGTGATCGAAGCGGGCGGGCAGGTACTGGCCAGGGAGGACGCGGAGCTTGCGAGCCTCCTGGCAGACCGCATGGCGGCCCAGGGGATCGCGTTGCTTACGAATACGAAGGCGGTCGGCGTTGCGCGGAAGGGAGACGGCGTCGATATCTCGGTCGAGGACGCCTCCGGCGGCAGGCGGAGCGTCGCAGCGGAGCGGCTTCTTGTGGCCGTCGGGCGCAAGCCCAACACCGAAGGGCTTAACCTGGAGGCTGCCGGGGTCGATCACGCGCAAAACGGCATCCGGGCCGACGGCCACATGCGGACAACGGCGCCCAATATCTACACGTGCGGGGACGTGACCGGGCCGTACCGGTTCTCCCACATGGCCGAATACCAGGCGAGGATCGCGGCGCGCAACGCCCTCATCCCCTTCAGGGCGCGGGCCGGTTACGCCGACTATATCTGGTGCACCTTCACCGACCCGGAGTTTGCCCACGCGGGGCTGACCGAAGACGAGGCGGCCGCGCAGCACGGTGCGGTGCGCGTCTACAGGTGGCGCTTCGCGGATACGGACCGGGGGCGAACGGAAGGCGAGGAATTCGGGATGGCAAAGTTCATCTGCGACCACAAGGGCAGGCTTCTCGGCGCCCATATCCTTGGGGCGCGGGCGGGCGAGCTGATCCACGAGGCCCAGATCGTCAAGACCCTCGGCATTCCTTTCCACAAGCTCGACTCCGTCATCCACGTCTACCCGACCCTGGCCGACGTGGTGCGGCAGCCCGCCAAGCTGGCACATATCGACAAGCTGCAAGGTAGTCTCCTGGTCCGCGTCGCCCGCCGCCTCTTCGGAAAGAAAAAGTGACGGTTTTGCTTTTGCCCGGAGTTGCGTGGAACGGCCGAAAAGAAATATACAAATAGCCGCAATGCATTTGCAGCACCCCTTACCCCGATAATTGTATTGACTGCAAATTTTATCCCGTGATAAATTGGGATAGATGGGGAAAACAATGCACTTAAGTTATCTGTGAGGGGGTTGCAGATGGGGAAAATGGACGTGCATATTGGGGAAATGCTGGCGAGGAACGCGCGCATGTATCCCGATGACCTGGCGCTCGTCGAGAGGGCGCCGGCTGCGGGGAAGCGTACGTCGGATCACCTGGAAGGAGTTCGAGCGAAAGGGCCGACAGGTTCTCGAACGTGCTGCGGGCGAAAGGCATCGAGAAGGGCGACAAGGTCGTCCATTTCATGAACAACTCGATCGACTGGCTCATCGCCTACTTCGGAATCGTCAGGACGGGCGCGTGGGTCGTGCCCCTCAACTTCCGCTTCAGCGCGGATGATCTGAAGTATTGCTCGGACGTGGCGCAGCCGAAGGCGATGGTCTTCGACGAGGAGTTCACGCCGAGGATCGACGCGGTCAGGGACCAGTTGCCGGCGAAGGACTACATCTGCTTTGGCAAAGAAATCCCTTCGTACGCGGAGGATTTCACCGAGCCTCGTCGATGGGGCGCATGCTACGCGCCTCGGCACGGAGATCGCCTTCGACGACCCCTGCGGCCTCTATTTCACGTCGGGGACGACAGGGCAGCCGAAGCCGATCCTCCTTACCCACAAGAACATGGCGTCCGCCTGCATCACGGAGAACGCCCACCACCACCAGACGAAGAAGGACAATGTTCATCCTCATACCCCCGCTCTACCATACGGGGGCGAAGATGCACTGGTTCGGCAGCTTCATCGTCGGCGCGCCCGCCGTCATACTGAAAGGCGTCTCGCCCGAGTGGGTGCTGGAGGCGGTGAGCGAGGAAGTCGGGACCATCGTGTGGCTCCTCGTGCCGTGGGCGCAGGACATACTGATGAAGCTCGACAGCGGGGAGCTGAAGCTGGCAGACTACAAGCTCGACCAGTGGCGGCTCATGCACATAGGCGCCCAGCCCGTCCCGCCCAGCCTTATCAGGCACTGGCGGCAGTACTTTCCCGAAGATGGAGTACGACACGAACTTCGGCCTCTCGCGAATCGACGGGGCCGGGGTGCGTCCATCTCGGCATGGAGAATACCCATAAGGTCGGCGCCATAGGGGTGCCGGGGTTCAACTGGGAGGCCCGCATCGTCGACGAGCAGGGCAGAGACGTGCCGAAGGGGCGAGCCGGGCGAGCTCATCGTCAGGGGCGACGGCGTCATGAGGGAGTATTACGGCAACCCCGAGGCGACGGCTAAGGCGCTGCGCGACGGCTGGCTCTACACGGGCGACATGACGCGGTACGACGAGGACGGCTTTATCTGGATCGTGGACAGGAAGAAGGACGTCATCATCACGGGAGGGGAGAACGTCTTCCCCGTAGAGATCGAGGACTTCCTGCACACGAACCCGAAGATAAGGATGCGGCCGTCATCGGCCTGCCCGACGAGCGGCTGGGCGAGATCGTTGTCGCCATCGTGGACGTCGTGCCGGGCAAGGAGCTCACCGAGGCGGAGGTCCTCGCGTTCTGCGAGCCCCTGCCGAGGTACAAGAGGCCCAGGAAGATTTTCCTGGACCAGGTGCCCAGGAACCCGACGGGCAAGATCGAGAAGCCGAAGCTCCGAAAGAAATACAGCGGGAAGGAAGAGGCGTTCAAAATCTGATTTGACTGGCTATTCTTCTCCACTGGAAGAGACGATAAAGTACGAGTTCAAGGACCGGGAGCTCCTTGCCCAGGCGATCACGCACGCCTCTTTCGTCAACGACAGGAGGTCGATGGCCAAGTCGGAGAACGAGAAGCTCGAATACCTGGGCGACGCCATCCTCAATTCCGTCATCAGCATCCTCCTTTTCCGCAAGTACAGGGAGCAGAACGAGGGCTTCCTGAGCAACGCGCGCTCGTGCCTCGTAAGGAGGGGGACGCTCACGGAGATCGCCCGCCTCATCAACCTGGACGAGCACATGTCCTACGGGAACGGGAAGGGGCGGTCTACCCGGCGACTCGAAGGTCCTCTCGAACATGCTTGAGGCCCTCATCGGCGCAGTCTATCTCGACGGCGGCTTCAGGGTCGCCACGCGCGTCGTCAAGGCGCCTCTTCTGGCCTTATTTCGACGAGGCGAGGCTCCAGGAGAAAAGCCCGAAGAACGTGCT
The DNA here is from genome assembly GCA_963835595.1 of uncultured delta proteobacterium. Classification (GTDB taxonomy): domain Bacteria; phylum Desulfobacterota; class Syntrophorhabdia; order Syntrophorhabdales; family WCHB1-27; genus CAWEPK01. The sequence continues at coordinate 102,087 of CAWIGL010000003.1, forward strand.
CCAGGAGTATTCTCAGAAGAAATGGGGCGTCCTGCCGAAATACCGGCTGACCAAAAAGACGAAAGACGGCTTCAGCATCTACGTTTACGTGGGCAAGGAGCTGAAGGCAAAGGGCGTAGGCAAGAGCAAGCGGCAGGCCGAGCAGAACGCGGCGAGCCTCCTCCTGAAGCAGATCGAAGGGCAATGATCGCGCCCCTATTCCTGCCGCACCTCGGGTGCGGGCGGCGCTGCACGTACTGCAACCAGGACCACATAACGGGGGGCCAGGCCGCGCCGCTCAAAGAGCGGATCGGCCGGCTTTTCGCCACGCTCGCGCGCCCGGCGGAGGTTGCCCTCTACGGCGGTGAACATCCTCGGGCCTGCCGCCAAGGGAGATCGAGGCAGTCTTCCGCCTCCTCGACCCGTACCGCGACAAGATCGCCTCCATGCGCATATCGGTCAAGGCCGCGCATCGTTGCGCCCGGCGTCATTGCGCTCCTCAAAAAATACGGCGTGCGGACGATAGAGCTCGGCGCGCCCTCCTTCAACGACGCCATCCTTGCCCGCCTGAACAGGGGGCATACGGCCGAGGACGTGCGCAGCGCCTTCCGTTTATTGCGGGCGCAGGGGTTCGAGACGGGCCTGCAGGTGATGGTGGGCCTTCCCGGCGAGACGCCGGATGACGTGCGGGAGACGGCGGCCAATATCGTCGACCTTGCCCCCGCCTTCATCAGGATCTACCCCCTCCTCGTCATCGAGGATACGCCGCTGTGCCGTGACTTCAGGGCAGGCCGCTTTTCGCCCGACACGCTTGAGGCCGCCGTCGCGAAGTCGGCCTTCATCTACGTAAGCGCCTGGACGCACGGCATAAAGACAATAAAGATGGGCCTGACGGCGAACGATGTCCTCGCGGAAAAGGTCGTCGGCCGGCCCCTTCCATCCCGCCTTCGGCTACCTCGTGAAATCGGAGGTCTTCTGCCGCGCGGTCCTTGCGCGGCGCGCCTCGTCGGGCCTTTCGGGGGGAAGTGCGCGCCTATCTGTCAACCGGCGCGACGTGGCCCATCTCACGGGCCACAGGCGCGCCAATATCGCGAGGCTCGCGGAGGCAGGGATCAGCCCTGAGTGGGCGGAGGAGGCGGGCATCGAAGAGGGCCATTTCGTGATCGAGTCAGGCGGGCGGACGCGTTGCCGGGAGCCTGGCGGACGCCCTTCATTCCCTGATGAGCCCGGAGACGCCCTCGTAGACGACCTCCGCGCCCGCGCAGCCTTCAGCTACGCGCCGAGAGAGGCGTTTTTTGTCGAAGGGGAAGACGCGGGCCAGGCCGAGGAGGAACCTCATCCGGTCGGAGGCCCGTATGCGGCGGGGGACGGACTTGTTGAGCTGCACGAGCATAGCAAGCAGGTCGTCTTCTTGCGGCGCGTGAAAGCCGATGTCCTCGACATCGAGGAGCCGGAAGCCGTCATCCAGCACGAAGACGTTGCACGCCTTCAAGTCCTTCTGGACAATGCCCATGTCGAGGAGCCGTCCGAGGAAGCAGGCGAGCGAGCCGATAAAGGCGCGCCTGCGGGCCGTCTCCATCGCGTCGTAGCGCCTGTCGAGGAACCTGTCGAGCTCCTCGCCACGACCGCCCAGGTCTTCCATGGCGACAAAGCCGCTTCCCGAAGAACGGCGGCCTCTCGACGAAAGAAGGCGCGGGGCACGATGTCGACCGGTCACGTACTCCAGGGCCGCCCAGTTCTCCCACGCCCGCTTCAGCCTGCGCCTGCGCCCGTAAACCTTCCTCACGTGGTCGGTGCGCCTTTCGACGCGCACCTTTCTGTCTTTCTTGAGCAGGCCCGCAAACGCGCCCCTGCCTTCTTCCTCCCTGCCCCTGACGTAGACCCTGCGTCCCTTTACTGCGAGCTTCGACGTAGTCGAGAAGGCCCTTCGCTTCTTGCTCTCGATCCAGGCGCCCCACTGCGCCTGCAACGCCGCCTCGACGGCGGGCCGCAGGTCGGGCCGCCCTACGGCTTCGAAGAAGCGCGCCCGCTGGTCTTCCGTCATGTGCTTGTAGACCATGCTGAGCGCCTGGGCGAGGTTGGCCGCAGCGTCTTTGCGGCCGAAGGAGCGCCGCACCTTTGCCTTGTGGAGGTCGATGAGGTACAGCGTGCCGTCGCTCAGCAAGGACGTTGTCGAGATGGAGGTCGTTGTGCCTGATCCGCGCGTCTGCAAGCTGCCGCAGTAGGTGCGCTAGGGCGTCGAGGAGCGCATCTTTCGCGGCTGCGGGGCCTTCGGCGAAGGCCGAGCGGAGCGTCCGGCCCTCGACCAATTCCTGCACGATGAAAGAGCCGCCTGCGCCTATCCCGTACCCCAGCGGGCGGGGCGTGGCTATGGCGCTTGCCTGGACGCGCCTTCCCAGGTCGTACTCCTTCCTGCCCCTCGGCATGATCCTGTTGCGGATGAACCCCGCAATACCGCGCTCAAGGAAGAACTTGACGAATATCCTTTTGTCGCCCAGCGCCCTCGACGCATAGCCTCTGCGTACGTCCGGCTCCTCGACGATGCCCTCAATCGCGCCGGCAAGCCCTTCGGCGTCTTCATCGAGAAACCATGTGATGCCGTTTTGATGTATCCGATGGAGCATCGAGTTATGTTACCGCATCCGCCGCCTTAATTAAAGTGTCAGGGTAGGCCGGGCAGGAAGAGGTTTACAGCGTATCGTCGTCGAATATCTTTACCCGGCCGTACTTGCCGTCGTAGCCGGGGGAGATGCGTACCCTGCCCCGGCGCATACGGTCGATGGCCTCGGCGGTAAGGGGCGTCGAAGCGGCCTCGATCTCTTCGAGGGGCGCGTCGAGAAGGACCGTAAGCTCGCTCCCCACGCCATTCAGCAGTTTCATGTACGCGTTTTTGACGGCCTTCGATGCAGGGCCCGTGCGCGTCACTTCCGACAGTATCTCGGCAAGGGGGATGACGGCGCGGAAGCCCGCACCCGGCCCCGGCACGTCGCTTGCCGGCCTGTCGGCCAGAAGCTCTACCCTGTGGGCGACGCCGACAGTGAGCCTCTTGCCGCATACCGGGCAGCGGTAGCCGTTGGCTATCGTCTCGGCGGGCGCGAAGCGGACGCCGCAGGCCGCGTGGCCGTCGTAGTGGTACTTCCCTTCCTCCGGGAAAAACTCGATGGTGGCCGGGGCGCTGCTGCCGCCCGTCGCTATGGCCTGCCGGATCGCGCCGTACGAGACCTCCGTGTCAAAGATATTCGCCTCCCTGCCCATCCGGGACGGCGAATGGGCGTCGGAGTTGGAGATGAGGGTGAGCCTGTCGAGGCCGCTCACGCGCCGGTTCATGGCCGGGTCCGATGAAAGGCCCGTCTCTATCGCGTGGACGTGAGGCGCGAGGCCGCCGAAGCACTCATCCAGCGAGTCGAACCCGGAGGCCGCGCCGAATACGGAGTAATGGGGCGTCCACGCATGGGCCGGGACGAACAGGGCATCATCGGAGATGTCGAGGACCATGCGCAGAAGGTCGGCAGCGTCGAGTTTCAGTATCGGCCTACCGTCGGACGCTACGCTGCCTATCTTCGACAGGGCGTCGCTCAAGCGCCGGGCGCAATCCATGTCGGGGAAGAAGACGAGGCAATGGACCTTGCGCGTCCTGCCGTTTTTGCGGTAGACGCAGCTTATCTCCGCAGACAGCATGAAGAAGACATCGGCCCTGCACGCAGCCGGCACGGCTTCAGGCCGCCTGGCAGCGGCCTTCAGGCTGAACAGGCCGTTCCCGGCAGGCGCCAGCTTTTCCTCAAGCTCCCCCAGCCAGCCTGGATGGGTAGCATCCCCCGTCCCGACGACACTGATCCCCTTGATCTGCGCCCACTGCCAAATCCCCTCGGGCGTCATGTCGGGACTTGTGGCTATCGAATAGTGGGAGTGGAGGTGTAGATCCGCGACGAAGGGCATCGCGTATTATATCACGGGGGCATGGGGGGGTGGGGGCCGTGATCTTTCCGCGCCTTTCGCGCCGTTTTCTCGGCGCGCCTCCTCAACGTACTCCAAATGTACAGTTTCGTCGGGCGCCTTCAAAAAGCAACGCGAAATCCATCGAAAACCTCCCGGCCCGTCAAAAAGCGTAAGCTGTTCTGTACCATCACGTATATTTTCAGCTATGTACGATTATATACGGTAGTATCTGCCTGTCAGGGAGACGCTATAACTTCCGATATCGTGTTCCCCTTCCCATCCCGATCCGTTCAATCTTTTTCAGGGTAATCAGTCTGTTAAGGGCCTGGACCACCGTAGGCTTCACTATTTTAGTCCGGCGGCAAATCTCAAGGGTCGTCGCCTCACGGACCTTTTCCAAATAATTCCATATCGCCAACTGTTTCGGGGAGAGCAGCTTTTCCACGTCCTCGGTTTCGAGAAGCTTAATAGCCATCTCGGACTGTTTCAGCAGAATGTCCAGAAAGAAGTTGAGCCAGGGGAAGATAGTCTCCCGCTTTCTCCCGGAAGCTCTCTGACTTCTCATAAGCGCCAGGTAGTAGCCGTTCTTATTGTCTTCTATCAACTTTTCGTGGGAGACATAGGGCATGTAAAGATACCCTGCTTTGAGGAGAAGCAAGTTCGTAAGAATACGGGAAACTCTTCCGTTGCCGTCCTGGAAAGGATGAATCTTGAGGAACTCCACCAGGAAGTTGCCTATGATAAGGAGAGGATGATGCCTCTTTTCCTCAAGCGCCTGTGCCGTCCAATCCATCAATTCCTGCATTTCCTTAGGCGTAAGATAGGCTTTTGTGGGTTCAAATACGATCCCGATGCTCTTGCCGTCTTTATCGAACATCTCGACCGTGTTTTCTGTCTTCTTATAATCCCCTCTATGCCTCTCATCCTTTTCGACGTATTTGAGCAATTGGTTATGGAAATGCTTGACCGTGCTTTCGCTTATTTTGATAGATTTCCAGGAATCGAACACGTTATTGAGCAGCTCGTAGTACCCTTGAACTTCCTGGGAATCCCTGTCGGTAAGCTTCTTTGCAGTCACGTCCCGTATCAGTCTCTCGATTTCCTTGTCGGTAAGCCTTGCCCCTTCGATGCGGGTTGAGGCCCCTGTAGAGGTAACCAAAACAGATTGCTTTAAGCGACCCAGGGTTTGAGGGTTGATCTGAAGCCCACCGGTCCAGCGTCCTTTGATCTCATCGATCCTGGCTATTTTCGATAAGATATCGGAAGGAATACTGTGCAGCCTTTTATCAAAACGGTTCATTGCAGCCATAATACACCGTATATGGTTAACTATATACGATTATATACGAATATGTTTGATACGTCAAGGGGGAGAGGGGTGGGGGTGTGGAGTAGGGGCCGTGATCCTTTCGCGCCTTCTCCTATTTCTCCTCGTTTTAGGCTCTTCTGTATTTCTTCTCTGAGCCCTGGCGGTGCTCGACATGGTGATAGTTCGTCTCCTTCTCTTCCTTTTCGACCTTCTTCTCGCCGCCCTGAGCGGTTCAATCCCTGACGGTCGCCTGTCGTCCTCGTTCCGGCGAAAGCGGACTGGATTCCCTGTCAAGCACGGAATGACGGACAGAATGGCACACGACGCGATAAATAAGTCGTGGCCCAAATAACAGCGGTCCCTTCCCCACAGACAATTCCAAGTCCATTACTACCCTCGTGAGTGCGGTTTTGAAACTTAAATCGCCTAAAAGCAGTGCGGTTTTGATTCTTAACTCACAGTTGAAGATCGATTCATTGCAATACGTCTCACTGGGTGATATACTTTGTTGAGCGTGCGGGTATTCAAGAACAAGTGGTTCTGTCATTGGGCCCGGAGGGAGAATATTTCCGATACGGTCTTGTTTGATGCGGCCGTGGAAATAGCAGCAGGGAGGGTTGAGGCCGACCTCGGCGGCTGTTTGTTCAAGAAACGATTGCCGAGAGCGGGTGAAGGCAAGCGCGGAGCATATCGTGTTATCGTAGGGTACAAGAGACCGCACGATGCCCGTACCATTTTTCTCTATGCCTTTGCCAAAAACCAAAGAGCAAGCATATCCACCAAGGAAGAGGCGGTTTTGGGTCTTATAGCCGATTCCTTTATGTCGACGACAGATGAGCAGATCGAGAAGTTGCTGTCCGCAGGATCGATATGGGAGGTGCAACACAATGAGTGAGATTTTGGACATCGCCCATGATATGGCGAAGGACTTGTTCGAGGTCGGCGCCATGGACGAGATTACCATGCGCAAGGTCGATGCCCTTTGTTTGCCCCGGAAGCGCCCCATCCAGCCGGCGGACATCCGCCGCATCCGAAGGGCTAACCATGTGAGCCAGGCCGTATTTGCGGCAATCCTCGGCATCGGCAAGACAACCGTGCAGCAGTGGGAGCAGGGGCAAAAGAAGCCAAGCGGCCCGGCGCAACGCCTTCTCGATCTGATTGACCGTAAGGGCCTATCAGCCCTCGCGTAACGGTCCTGCGTTGATGGCGGCGCGGAAACGAAGATCGTATCAGGCTTGCGGGAGGGCAGCCGCGGCTATCTGAGGGCGCGCCTCTGCGATGATTTCCAGGGCGAAGAGCTTGTTCGCCTCCCTCCCGATCTTCCGCGTGAGCGACCTCGACATGTAGCCGAAGACGGGGGCGGTAACCGCCGGTATCCAGCGCCCTGCCGCCCTTTCCGCAACGCTCTCGACTATGCGGCTGCCGACGGCCCTCGATATCCCCCTGATGACACCCGTGTTGACCGACCTGACGACGAGGGCTGCGCCCATCTTCCTGACGAGCGCCTCGCCCGCGGCCACGCCCATGACGTTGCCGAGGATGAGCAGCACGAGCTCCGTCGAGAGCTTCTCCTGCTTGTGGTGATACCCGGCGATGCGGCGGATCAGACCGATATGGATGCCGGCCAGGGCCGCGACTTCCGGGATGATGGTCGCCATGCCGATAGGACCGGGGATGAGGCCCAGGGCAGTGCTGACCCTGAACGCCTTCTTCGCCGCCTCGTCGATCATCTCGTCCGGCGTGCCGGACATCTCCCCGTCGTACTTGCGGGAAAGCACGTTGTCGATGGTCTTTCTCAACCAGTTCTGCTCAGCCATGTTCACCGCCGGAATAATTGTAAACACCGGCCGGGTGCTCCGTCAAGCGCTTCTCCGTTCACACCCGCGCCGAACAGGACGACGACGCTTGCCGCGAAAAGATCCCGGCCGCTATCGCTGCCGCGCTGAAATTGCCGTCGCCACGTCGGCGGCAATTTCCGCCGACACATGCGCCATCGCCGCGCTCATCCCCTTCGCGAAGGCATCCGGCGACTGCTCGGCAAGCGGCTCGGCAGCGCTGTACCGCTTCTGAAAGATAACCCTTTCCGCAACGGAGGGCTTACCCGTGTCGAGGAGCGTGATCTCAAGGACGAGGACCGCCTTCCACCCGCCCGCCTCTTTCGACTGGAGGAATCGATCGACTATCCCTTCGACCTCGAAGCGCGCGGCCTGCTGCCTCGGGCCGGAGAAGACCGCCTTGAACAGGCCGGACGCGCGGAAGTCGCGGGCGAGGTAGTCGCCGGCCATGTCCGCAGGGTTGGCCCTCCACCTGTGGTACTGGTAGACGGCCAGCCTGTAAGGTTCCGGGCTGTAGACCATGCCCGTGCCGTTGAAGCCCTGGGCGACGGAGAATCTGGCGATGCGCACCACCTGGTCCGTCGGGGCGGGCGCGCCTTTGACGGCCGTGGGTGAGTATTCGAGCGTGTAGAGCTCTACTTTATATGGCGCCCTGGTCCCCGGAAGGCAGCCCGCCAGTAGCAGAAGGCACGCAAGGGGGAGGGCGGCGTAAAGGACTGTGGCGTGAAGGACAGCGGCTTTCGCGCGCATACTATTCTCCTTTGGGCGGGCGGCTGAAGATGAGCGCGGAGGGGTCGGCCTTAAGCCGGTCGGCCAGCTCATCTACCGATTCGGCAGTGCGCCGGAGCGTCTCGGCCGTGATCTCGACCTCCGTCAGGGCGGAATCCACCCTTACCGATGTCCCTTCCACGAGCCTGTCCACCTTGCCGGCTGTCTTTGCGATGTCAGCCCGCTCTATCTCGACCCTGGCCCGCTCCATGACGGCCTTCGCCTCCTTCACGGCATCCGTGGCGGCGGCGACTGCCTCATCGAGGGACCCGCCGGAGAGGAATTTGTCCATCTTCTGTGCCGCGTCCGCCAGCTTCGCCGTAGCCGTCCCTGCGTCCCGCATGATCTGATTGACCTGCTCGCTCTTGACGAAGCCGTCGAGGGAGGCGGCGGCCTTCGTGATCTGGCGCGCTACGGCGGTGAAGTCGATCTGCTTTACGCGCTCCATCAGGTCGGTGATCGCGGCCTCGATCTGCTTGATGTTTGAAGGGACCGAAGGTATGACAGGATAGGGGAGGCGGAAGGTTTTAGGCACTACGCCGCGCTCCCCCTGTTTGCTGCGCTCCAGCTCGACGTAGACGATGCCCGTTATGCCGGCCAGCGTCAGCTTTGCCACTACGCCCTTGACGTTGAAGTCCTGGACGTCGATCTTCATGACGACCTCGACCAGCCGCTGGTCGGGGGCGACGCCTATCTTCTTCACCGTGCCGATATCGACGCCCCTGAACTTGACTATCGAATCGACCTGAAGCCCCTGGACGGACTCGTCGAAGTACGTGACGTACATCGACCCCTTCTGGAAATACTTGCCGGTGCTGAGCCATATGAGGGCTGCTGCCCCGAGCAGAAGCCCCAGGGTCACGAAGAGGCCGACCAGAAAATAGACCCTACGCTGCACCATTTACGTCCGCTCCCTTCCCGTCTCGTCCTTCTCTTCGATCTCGCGGTTAAAAAAATGCCTTACATGCGGGTTCGGCGGCTTCTCCCTGAGCGCCCTGGGGTCGCCTTCGGCAATTATACCCCTTTTGCCTTTATCTAGCATAACTATTCTTTGGGCCAGGCGGAAGATGGCGTCCAGCTCGTGGCTGACGATCACCATCGTCGTCCTCATCCCCCTGTTTATTTTCTGGACCAATAGCTCGATCCCAGCCGAGGTGATGGGGTCGAGGCCCGGCGAAAGGCTCGTCGAGGAAGAGCATCTCCGGGTCGAGGGCCATGGCCCTTGCGATCCCCGCTCTTTTCCTCATGCCGCCCGAAAGCTCGCTGGGCAGGTGGTCCTCGTAGCCTGAAAGCCCCACCATGGCGAGCTTGACGCGCACGATCGTCTCGCGCATCTCAGGCGTCACGTCCGTAAAGCCGGATAAGGGCAGGTCTATGTTCTCCCCCAGCGTCATCGACCCGAGGAGGCCGCTCGACTGGAAGAGCATGCCTATTCCCCTCCTGACGGACCGCATCTGTTCGTCGGAGGCCCTCGCTATATCGACGCCGCCGATCAGCACGCGGCCCGAAGCGGGCCTGGCCAGGCCGATCATGTGGCGCAGCAGCGTCGATTTGCCTGAGCCGCTCGCACCCGCGATGATGACGATCTCGCCCCTCGATACGCCGAAGGAGACGCCATCGAGGACTACCTCGTCCCCGTACCGGACGGTCATGCCCTCGACCTCGATCACCCTGTCGGGCTGCTCGCTCATTTATGCGCTCACCACTTTACGTAATTGAATATGACGGCAAACGCCGAGTCGGTCAATATGATAAGGAAGAGTCCCGATACGACCGCCGACGTCGTGGCGTCGCCCACCGCCTGCGCCCCTCCCCTGACCGCGAAGCCCCTCTGGCACCCTATGGACGCTATGAGGACTGCGAAGGTGAACGACTTGACGACGCCGTTCATCACGTCGGTTATGGTGATCGCCCACGACGTGTATTCCTCGTATGTGTGGAAGGTGAGGCCGAGGCCGAGGATGCCGACGCACATGCCGCCGATGATGGCGAAGAGGTCCGAGAAGAAGGTGAGGAGGGGCACCATGACGGCCGCTGCGAGGGCCTTGGGCACGGCCAGGAACCTGATGGGGCTGAAGCCCATAATCGTCAGCGAATCGACCTCTTCGTTCACTACCATCGTGCCTATCTCGGCCGCAAAGGCCGAGCCGGACCTTCCCGCGACAAGGATCGCCGTGATGATGGGGCCGAGCTCCCTCACCATCGCGATGGCGACGAGGGAGGCGACGTACGAGTTCGCCCCGAACTGCTTCAACTGAAGGGAGGACATGAACGCCATTATCAGCCCCATGAGGAAGCTGATGAGGGCGAGTATCGGCAGGCCGTCGACGCCCACCTTTTTCATGTAGACGATGACGTCCTTCCACCGCACGGACGATGGATGCAGGAGCGCCAGCACGACCTCGGAGAGGAGCGTGCCGCCGAACGTCATCGTCTGGCCTATATCGCTTACGAAATGGGCGGTTGTCTTCCCCACGGCCTCAAAGAAGCCCTGGGGCCTTGCGGGCGGGGGCTCCGGCAGGCGCCGCAGGGCGTCCGGGCCGAGGAGGTCGATTATGCCCTTGACCTGCTGCGGCATATCCACGAATTCGAACGGTATGGAGCGTCTGCGGGCGTCGTCCTCCATCCTGAGCAGGAAAAGACCGCCTCCGCTGTCCGCCTCTTCGAGGCGGCTCAAGTCTACAGTAATGCGCCTGGGGTTTTTTGCGAAAAGGGCGTCCACCTGCTGCGAGAGCGACGTGAGGTCGTCGAGGCCGATGCGGCCGGCCAGGGCCAGGCGAGCCTCCCCATGCTCTCCGAGAGAGATCGATATCGGCCCGCTCGCGCCTTCCTTATCCAGCATGTTCAACTTGTTGATTCCCGGCGACTCGCTCGAGGATACTATTACTCTCCTCCCGCGCCTTTTCGTTCCCGCGCTTCTTGCATCCGACTATCATCCTTGGAGCTTTGGCACACCTTATAACAGGCAATTATTGGGGCTCAGCGCCCCCTCCACGGGCAAAGCCCGTGGAGCCTCCCCGCTCACGAAATGACCCTGCTGCAAGCAACAGGGTCATTCATTTGTTTTCATTCAGGTCCGGTATTTGCGCCTTTGGCTGCCAGCTCCCTTATCTCTTCGATCGCGTAGGCGATACCCTCGGCGAAGCCCTGGAGGCTGCAATGGGTCGCGTAGTCCATCCGCTCGTCGTATTCGTCGATCATCTTGCGGGTCGTCTCTAGCTTCCCTTCGAGCAGCCGGAGCAGTTCGTCGAGGTTCGACATGCCCTTTCCTTCCCTCCTTGAGGCCGCGCGGCGGGAGACGCTTTTGGCCGCCCTGCCGCTTCCACTACTGTATATCATGTTTTGCGTGTAAAATGAACCGGAGGCGGGTTTTTGGGGCGGCGGCCGGGGATTTTATGGACAGACCCTTAAGCCTCCCCTCGCGCCTCTAAGTGGGCGTTATCATAGACTATTTAGGCCCACGACGTGCGCGGGCGGCGAGGGACCGGGCAACCCCCGGTAACTTTTTGCTTGTATCCGGCCCTTACCTGGTATATACTCCCCTCCAATAACACATCTGATTCCGGCAGCTCTGATCGACAAAACAAAAGAGAACTATTATGAGAAGACATCGAAGAGTAGTCTTTATAGTTGTTTCCGTCTTTTTTCTGGCGGGCGTTTCCATTACTGCGCTCACGCTGAGACACGCCTCCGCAGAAGACCCGTTGGAGAAAAACGCCGTCCTGGAGAGGGTCGTTGCGCACCTCAAGGGGAAGGACGTACGGATGCACGACGAGAGACTGAGGGCGGTGGTCGATACGGTTTACGAGGAATCGCTCCAGCACGATATCGATTACCGGCTCGCCTTGGCGGTAATCAAGGTGGAGAGCAACTTCAAGCCGAGTGTGGTGTCGAAGAAGGGGGCGAGGGGTCTTTTCCAGATCAAGCCCTCCCTTGCTAAATATATCGCCAAAGATGCGGGGGTTACGTGGGACGGCGCCGACTGCCTCAAGGAGCCCGACAAGAACATAAAGCTCGGCATCTACCACCTTTCACGTCTCGTTGAAGACTTCCGCAGCCTGCCCACGGCGCTCAACGCTTACAATATCGGGGAGACCAGGGAGAGGGCCAAGCGGAGCGGCAAGGGCCAGTCGAAGACCACTTTCACGAAACGGGTCCTGAAAGAATATCAAAACAATATCTCGATGCTCCCGGAAGTGGAAGGGACGCGCTAAGCCGGACGGCGACGGCGGCTAGTCTAGTGTCTCAGTAACAACTTTACACTGCCGGGGGAGACTGCGGCATTGCCATCGCGGGGCCTCCGGTCACGTCCGCCCCCCCGCGCATTTAAAGGAAACTCTTGACGGCGGGGTCGCTTTTAGATTATCTATAGTCATGGCAACAAGTGAAGTAAACATGGACAACGAGAAGCTCGTAAAGATCATCGAGGATCTGCTCGAAGCCGGCGACGACCTGGATTTTCTGAAGAAGCTGCGAAAGGAAGACCTGGAGAAGCTGGTCGCCTCTATCAGGGTCAGGGTTGACCGTTCCGGGAATGCATAATAAATTTGATCTATGCATGTCGTCGCGGTTAGGGCGGCGTGCAGCTTGTAAGGGTCCGGCCGAGCGGTCTTCCGGCGCGTGTAACTGCCTTCAACCGGGTTTAAGGGCGCGCTTGAGGGGCGTGAGCGCTTTCGCCGCGCGGCCGCGCCCGTAAACGTTTTCGATCAAGGGATAGATTGTGAAACGCTGCTTCGTCTGTCTGCTTTGTCTGGCGCTTGCGCTCTTCAGCCTTGAAGGCTGCAAGGGCAAAGCCGCGTTGGTGAGGGAAGCGGCCCCTTCCGACAGTGAGATCGAGGCCGATATCAGCTCCAGGATAGCCGAGGCCGGTGTGCCGCGCGTGAGGGTCTTCGTCATGCAGGGAAGGGTAACGATTTCCGGCTTCGTGCCCGACCGTGAGGCGAAAGAGAAGGTGCTCGACATCGCGAAGAGCACGCCGGATGTGGTGAGCGTGGCTGACGACGTGCTGGTCAAGAAGATTCGATAGCTCCAGAGGAAAAGGCAAAAGGAGGGACCGATGAAGCTTCCCGATTACATAACCACCGAAGAGGTGCGGAGGGTATGCAAGGAGCTCGGCATCAGGGACTGGACGGCCCTCAAGGAGCCGGAGGCCACAGCCGCCGAAGCGGCGCGCATCCTTGCCGAGGTCAACACGGGAAAGATGCCCATCGACCCGGAGCAGTTCAGGGTCGGTCTCGGCGTCGAGCTGGAGCACGGGACGCGCTTCAGGGACGCGAACGTGACGAACAACCACCCGCTCATAACGGGCATGATAGTTCTTGCGCACATGAAGGAATCCCTCGACTATTACCTGCTCCTCGACGTGGCGGAGGCCGAGGGCGACCTTACCGGCGCCGTGGCGTCCGGCAACGTGGAGAAGATCAGGAAGTATTACAGGAAGCTGTCTGCTGCGAGGGCGGTGCTGTCGGAGGCGGAAGGCAGACAGGTATAGCAATTACTAGAGTTCAGGACCCCAAGCCCGTTCACGAACCGGCCTTACCGCTTGCCCGCCGGTAAGTACGCAATGTGTGCTGCGGCATAACCCACGGCCCACCCCCTCGCCGGGCAAAGCCCGGCGCTCGATCATCCCTATTTCTCCTCGTCAGGACCGGCTGGTCTACCGCCTGCGGCCGCCATGGTAGTAGCCGTGATAGTACCCGTGGTAGTACGGATGGTAGTACGGGCCGCGGTACCACGGGCGCCCGCCGCCGTACCAGCCGTAACCGTAGCCGTAGCCGGGACCGACGACGGCCGGCCCGTACGCGGGAGGCGGATAGTAGTAGCCGGGCCCGTAGTATGCGGGCGGCGGGTAGCCGACCGCCGGGCCGGGAACGCCGATTGCGACCCCTACCGAGACGGGCGCGGCCGACGCAGCCTGGGGCAGCGCAAACGCCGCTGCGACAATTACGCCTGCGATCATTGCCATCGTTAAGTACCTCATCGTACACCTCCTTCGGGCCTCCAGCCCGATCCTGCCATCGAGTATTAGCCGTTGTTGCATAGAAAATGCCACAATCGTGGCTTCGTTAAGCGCTTGCAATAATTGGGCTTTATTGCCGTGGACGTTTAAAGGGCAGGGTGGGTTCGACATTTACGTCGAGGAGTTCGCAGCCGGGCCGACAAGTTTGCCCGCGTGCGCGCGGGAGGCCCAGAGGAGCGTTATATTCTGCGTTCCGGGAACGGAGTTTGCCCGCGTGCGCGCGGGAGGCCCGTAAGGGGAGCGGGCGTCCCGGCCGGCGGTCCGGCACTTATCGGGAGAAGGAGAGGCTTGCGGCGGGGTGGCTGCCCGGCGTCGCAAGGACGAAGCAGCCGGCGATTACGGGGAAAAGGGTCATGACCATGAAGGCCGTCGGCATCCCGTAGATATCGGCGAGCCTGCCTATGAGCGGAGCGGCTATGCCTCCCATCGATATGGAAAGCCCCAGCGTAACGCCGGAAGCGAGTCCCACGCGCGTCGGCAGGAACTTCTGTCCGAGCACTACGAGGGGGCTTATCGACATGAAGTGGGCGAAGCCGAGCGGGGCGAGGAGGAGCATGGCGGCCCAGGCCTGATGCATGAGGATGAAGACGGGCAGGAGGGCGCTTGCCCAGCAGAAGCCGAAGAGGGCCACGGGGCGGTAGCCGTACCGGTCGCCGAGCCGCCCGCCCAAAAGCGTGCCGCAGGCCCCTGCGCCCAGGAAGACCGTCATGGCCGCGCCCCCCGTCATCTTCGATTGGTGGAGGACGTCGATAAAGTAGAGCGGGAGGAAGGTGTTCAGCCCGTAGAAGGCGAAGGACCGGAAGAAGATGGCCAGCGTCAGCAGGGCGAAGGGCTTCCATGCATCGGCGCCGGCGGCTTCGTCAGGCGGTGGGGCCGAGATGGCGCGTCCCGTCTGCCCGACTGTGAAAAGGGAGCGGTGAAAGCCGGCGATTGTAACGGCCATGCAGACCGGGAGGACGGCCAAAAATAGCGTCCCGCCCAGGCCGAAGGAAGCGACCAGGAGCGTCGTAAAGACGGGGGCGACGGCGAAGCCGACCTGGCCGCCTACTGCAAACAGGCTCATAGCCGTCGCTTTTTTGCTCCCGGAAAGATCGTTCACGAGGCGGGCGCCTTCGGGATGGAAGGCGGCTATGCCGATGCCGCTGACCGCCACGACGCAGAGCACCAGCCTGTAGCTGGGGACGACGCCGGAGAGGGCAAGGCCGACCCCTGCGAAGAGGATGCCTGCCGGCATCAGCCACGGCTTGGGCTTTCTGTCCGCGAAATGGCCGAAGAGCGGCTGCACCAGCGAGGACGATATGTTCGTGGCGAAGACGACGGCGGCCGCAGCCGCGTAGCTAAGCCCGTAAGTGCCTATCAGAAAAGGCAGCAGCGCGGGGACGGCGCCCTGGTTGATGTCCGTGACCGCATGGGCGGCCGACAACGTCAGTATCGAGCGGTATCTCATCGGGTCAATTGTTCCTTCGGGTATCTCGCACGGGCGCAAAGCGGGTTATGGTCGGGGCGACCGGATTTGAACCGGTGACCTCTTGCTCCCAAGGCAAGCGCGCTATCCATGCTGCGCCACGCCCCGTAGCACTTAAGATAGCACAGCCATCCGCGCATTATCAAGGTGTGATCGGCCGTGAGGGCCGCGGAAGGGGCGAAGCGGACGGGTTATTTCCGTGCGTGGCTTTGTGGGTGTATTCGGCGCGCGTCGCCGGATACAGCCGGCGTATGCGCTGCCCCTGCTGATACAACTACTACTTCATGGGGCTGTAGTATTTTCCATTCACTTCATCCCCGATGACCGCAAAACCGGCGTGCGATTCCGACAGAGGGTCGGATTTCCACGAGAAGCCCGTCGATGGGACTTTAACCTGCGCCTCTAGCTGTGCCGTGGCGCGATAGCCTTTCACCCGGAACTGTTTCTGCGGATCGTCATAGATGACCGGCTCATCCGTCGCCTTCCATACCAGCCTGAAGCTCATGACGGCCGGCATACCCACGGCGTCGAGGGCGGGCCACCTGGGTTGATCGACAACCGCCACATTTTTCATCTCAAGGGTTGCCGTCTTCCCGTCAGGACTGATGATAAGTCCCCCGGCAGGCACGGGAACCACCCAATACAACCCGGAAGGCGCAATAGGGGGATGGAAATCGTGGATCTGGTTTGCAGGGGCAGCCTGCCCCTTAAAGAGGGTGAGTCATATGTGGGTGAGCGTTCCTGTCTGCGGAGCGCGCCCCGCGAAGTATTCCCCCTGCATGAATCCGTAATCGGTCGTGGGCGTGCCGAACGCGATCCGGTTGCCCCTGTTGTCGGTGCCCATGCCGGCGAAATTGGCGCACCTGGCGACCAGCCCCTTGAAGTGGTAGATGTGGGAAGGCTCCAACTGCGGGCCCGCCGGCTGGTTATGACTGCCGTTCTTGTCCAGCCAGGGTATCGGATAAGGGTCGGTGCCGCCGTTGTAGGTGCGCAGTTCCGGCGGCGGCTGCTTATCATCCGCAGCAGCGTCGCGAGGAAGCAGCAGCGACGCTGCTCCTGCCGACGCGATGCCGAAGGTGGTGATTAGAAAGCCGCGCCTCGTGAAGCATGAACGAACATCGTCTGGAGAGCTCATTGTTTTCCTCCTCGGAATGTCCCGGTGCTTTTAGCGCCGTCTATGTTCGTGGTGGCGGGCATGGATGTGCCCCTTTACCGGCTGGGAGCCGTTTGACAGCCAACTTCTTAACCGCCGCCAACAACTATACTATAATGCACAGGCAATCATGACGCCATGTCCGGTCAAGCTGTTGTGCAGGCCCGCGCAGACAAAGATCGCGGCCCCCGACCACCGCCGGAAACGTATACAAAAGTGTCGATGGCGATACCCCTTCGACAGACAAAAATGTCAGGCGGATACGAAGCCGAACGCCGGGAGGATGTTTGAGATAGGCGCTGCCAATCCCGAACACTGCGCGATAACCGCTTGAGGGGCCTGAGCTATTTTCGATGATAGGCGCCGTGACCGAGAAGCCGCCGCCCGGAGCATACTCTTTCTGTATGTGAGGACGCGCGGCTTTGAGGGACAGGCGCATGGCGCGAAAAGAGCCAGGCCCCATAGCTACACCCCCAAGGCTTCACCAATCCCTTCCGATCATGTATAATAGTGTAGAGGTCCATCAGGGTTTGTATGCTTGTTTTTCCGAAAAGTATTGCTCGGCCCGCGCAGTATCTGGGCATAGAGCCTAACAGGGTCGTAAAGGCGCCGCGCAAAGGGGACGTGCGGTTCGCCCTGTGCTACCCCGACGTGTACGAGATCGGCATGTCCTACCTCGGCTTTTTCCTGCTCTACGAGCTGCTCAACAACCTCGACGGCGTCTGGTGCGAGCGCTGCTTTGCGCCGTGGCGCGACATGGAGGAGCACCTGAAATCTACGGGCGCGCCCCTTTTTACGCTTGAGTCGCGGACGCCCCTTTCCCGGATGGATATCGTAGGCTTTTCAATGACATACGAGCTGAACATGACAAACGTCCTCAACATGCTCGCCCTCTCGTCCATACCGGTCCGGGCGGACGAGCGAAGGGACGGTCCCCTCGTCATCGGCGGCGGTCCCCTCATGCTCAACCCCGCGCCTTTCGAGCGGTTCTTCGACCTCATCGTCGTAGGGGAGGCCGAAGGGGTATTGCCGGAGATCGTCCGCACAGTAAAGGGGCTTCGGGGGCAGCCCAGACAACGCGTGATCGAGGAGGTGGCCCGGCTCGACGGCGTCTACTCGCCGCTTTTCAAAAAGCCCGTCAGGAGGCTCTACATAGAAGACCTGAACGCCTCTTACCACCCCGTCAGGCCGCCCATCCCGATTGTCGGGAGCGTCCACAACAGGCTGAATATCGAGATATCGAGGGGCTGCGGGAACGGGTGCAGGTTTTGCGTCGCAGGCTACGGGTACAGGCCGTACAGGGAGCGGACTCCGGGCAGGATAGGGGAGATCATAGAGCGGGCCCTCGCGGGCACGGGCTACGAGGAGATAAGCCTCCTCTCCCTGAGCGCGGGCGACTACAGCGCGCTTCCCGCCCTTATCGAGTACATAAGGCGCAACCACCCCAATGTCTCCGTTTCCCTCCCCTCGCTCAAGATAGGGAGCATCACCGAAGAGGAGATCGAGCTTCTGGCAAAGGGCGCAAGGGGCGGCTTCACCTTCGCCCTTGAGACGTCGACGGCGGATCTGCGCGACAGACTGAACAAGAACATCGACGTGGACCTTCTGACGGACCGCCTTCCGCTTTTGAGACGGCACGGGTGGAGGAAGGTCAAGCTCTATTTCATGATCGGTTTTCCCTGGGAACGTGAAGAGGACCTTACGGCGGTGCGCGACCTCATCAGGCCCTTCATCAAGAACGGCATCGAGGTCAACCTGTCCGTCTCTCCCTTTACGCCGAAGCCCCACACGCCCTTCCAGTGGCTCCCTATGGACGGCGAGGACGCCCTGCGCGAGAAGGCGCAGATCGTCAGAAAGGCCGCCTCCGGCAGGGGCGTGAAGATAAAGGTGAGTGACGTAAAGACTGCCCTGGTGGAGGCGCTCATCTCGCGCGGAGACGGAAGGCTCGCCCCTCTTTTCGAGGAGCTCCACGGGAAAGGCGTGCGCCTGGAGGCGTGGACCGAATGCTTCGACCCGTCACTTTACGACGAGTGGCTGGCGGAAAGGGACGGCCTTGGGGCGGCGCTCCTCGGCGCGAGGGAGACCGACCGGGAGCTTCCCTGGGACTTCGTCTCGACGGGCGTCGAGAAGTCTTTCCTGCTGCAAGAGCTTGAGGCGGCGCAGGCCGGCGTCAAGACGGCCGACTGCTATTCTTCCTGCGCGGGCTGCGGCCTCGGCTGCGCTGGCGGGAAGGCCGTCGCGGGGGTCCGCCAAACGGCCGCAATGGAAGCGTCGCCGGCTGCACCGGCTGAGACGACGGCGGCCGAAGACGGCGCTCCGACCGCCCCCCCTTCCTTCAGGACCGTCGCGATCAGGTACGCGAAGCGCGGCGAGGCGCGCTACATCGGCCACCTGGACACCGTCGATATACTGTTGAGGGCGATCCGCTCTGCCGGAGTATCGCTGCGCATGCACGGCAAATACCATCCGAAGCCGAGGGTCTCCCTGTCCGCCGCCCTGCCCGTCGGCATCGAATCGACCTGCGAATGGATCGAGATAGAGGCGGAAGGGCCGGCGGCGGCGGATTCGGACGGCACGCTCGCGGCCCGCATCAACGCGCGCCTTCCCGCGGGCATGAGGGTCATGGCCGCAACGCCCGGACCCATGAACGGCCTTGCCGCAGACTGCGGCTACCTCCTGGTCGGCAAAAAGGGCCTCGACGGGGAAGTGGTCCGGGTGAAAGACGGCGCAGAAAAGGCGTTCTACCGGTCTGTCGCGGGCGCCCGCATCAAGGATATGTGGCTTTCCGGCGATTTCATACGGATAGTGAAGGCGGAGAACAGGAGAATCGATGGCATCCGAGCTTATCATCAACTCGACGTTCAGTGAGATCAGGGTCGCCTTTTTGGAGAACGGCGTCCTCACCGAGTTCTTCGTGGAGTGGAAGAACGAGAGGAGCATCGTCGGCAACATCTACAAGGGCAGGGTGGTCAGGATACTGCCGGGCATGGACGCGGCCTTTGTCGATATCGGCCTCGAAAAATCGGCCTTCCTCTACGTGGGCGACATCGTCGCCGACATGACGATGTTCGAGGAGTTCGAGGAGACGGGCGCGGCCCTCGCCGTGAGCGAGCGCATCGAAGGGGTGCTGGAGGAGGGCCAGGAGATCATAGTGCAGGTATCGAGGGAGCCCATCGGCCAGAAGGGCACAAGGGCGACGTCGCGGATCACCCTTCCGGGGAGGCTCCTCGTCCTCATGTCGGCAAGCGAGCATATCGGCGTCTCCCGCAGGATAGAGGACGACGACGAGCGCAAGAGGCTTACGTCTATTCTCAAGGCCATAGCGCCGAAGGGCTTTGGCCTCATCGCGAGGACCGCCTGCGAGGGCAAGAGGGAGGACGAGCTCAAGGCCGACCTCGACTTCCTCCTGCGCATGTGGCAGGGCATACAGGACAAGGCGAAACAGGCGAAGGCGCCCGCGCTGCTCCACCGGGACCTGCGGCTCATCTTCCGCGTCATAAGGGACCTCCACGCCCACGGCCTCAAGCGGATCATCGTGGACGACCCCGCGCTCTACAAGCGGATCGAGGAATTCGTGAAGGAGTATCTCCCGGAGGACCGCAGCGAGATTGAGTCTCTTCGACGAAAAGGAAGACATATTCGACTTCTACCGGGTAGAGGTCGATATCTCCAAGCTGACGCAGAAGAAAATCTGGCTGAAGTCCGGCGGCTACATCGTCTTCGATTACACGGAGGCCCTTAGCGTGATCGACGTCAACACGGGGCGCTACCTCGGCAGGAGAGGGCTTGAGGATACGATCCTACGGACGAACCTGGAAGCGGTCAAGGAGATAGCCTACCAGATACGCCTGCGGAACATGGGCGGCATCATCGTCGTCGATTTCATCGACATGGAGCTGAAGGATTCGCGGGAGACCGTATTCAAAGCGCTCCTAGACGCGCTGAAAAAAGACAGGATAAAGACGTTCGCCTACCCGATCAGCGAGCTGGGGCTTGTCCAGTTGACCAGGAAAAGGACGAGGGAGAACGTCGTGACGATGCTGACCGAGCCTTGCGCCGTCTGCGAGGGCTCGGGCTACGTAAAGTCGAGGTACACGGTCTGCTACGAGGTGCTGAGGAGGCTGCGCGTCCTGTGCAGGAGGGGCGAGGGGAGGCGCTTCGACGTTTTCCTTGCGCCGGAGGTGGCGCGCCTGCTCGTAGAGGAGGAGAAAGGCTCGCTCGAATACCTGGAGAACAGCTTCGGCGTCAAGATCAACGTCGTCGCCAGGTCGATGCCGGCTGCGGAGAGCTTCGAGATAAAGGCCGTGGCGTAGATTTGCGGAAGGACAGGGGAGCAAGGGGACGAAAGAAAAAAGGCCCTTTTAGGCCGCGAGCGAGGGGCGACGCGGCCGGCTTGAGGGCACACCGGAAGGGGACGTTAAAGACGTGGCCGACGAGCGCGTGCTGCTATCGCCTGCAAAAGTGAACCTCTGCCTCAAGGTAGTGGGGAAGAGGCCGGACGGCTACCACGACCTCGTGAGCGTCGTCGATGTCATCTCTTTGTACGATGTCCTGCGCGTCAGGGCAGGCGAGGACGGGGAGGTCACGGTAAGGGACGACCGGGGTCTGCTCCCGGGCGGGCAGGCCAACACGATCTACAGGGCGATCATGCTCCTTAAGGAACGATGCGGCAGGCCCGACGGGGTCTCCGTGGAGGTTGAGAAGCATATCCCCCTCGGAAGCGGCCTTGGGGGGGGCAGCGGGAACGCGGCGACGGTGATGAAAGACCTTGCCCGCGCCTGGGGACTCTCCCTGACGCCCGGGGAGCTTTCAGGGCTGGGCAGGCAGGTGGGGGCCGACGTGCCCCTCTTCATGTACGGAAAATCGTGCATCATGCGGGGTGTCGGGGAGCGCATAACGCCCATAGAATTGCCGAAAATCTGGTACGTGGTGGTCTACCCCGGGGTGGCGATAAGCACGGCCGAGGTATACCGGGGATTAAGAATCGTGTTGACAAAAGGGGAAAATGACGTTACATTTTCGGGGAAATTCTCACAAGTTGCCGACGTTGCGGATATACTGGAGAATGACCTGGAAGCGGTTGCAATCTCCATATGTCCTGAAATAAAGACAATTAAGGAGCAGCTTAGGGGGAGCGGCGCACTCGGCTCGCTTATGAGCGGGAGCGGGTCTGCCGTTTTTGGGGTCTTCGAGGACGAAAGAGGTGCTCGGAAGGCTTCAGAGGAGGTGGGAGGTCTAGGCAGTGTCTTCATAGCTCACAGTGTTTAGGAGGAGGCGGATATGGAAATCACCGATGTGAAGATCTACCCGGTCAGTGAGAAGAAGGTGAAGGCGTATGCATCTGTTATATTCGATGAATGTTTCATTATCAGAGACCTCAAAGTGATCGATGGGGACAGCAAGCTTTTCGTGGCCATGCCTAGTAAGAAGATGAAAGACGGCTCTTACAGGGACACGGTGCATCCCCTGAACAGCCAGACCCGGCAGAGGATCGAGGCGACAGTGCTCAACGCGTATGAGAGGGAAATAGGAAAGATCCTCGTGTGACAGGGGCGAAGACAAAGGACGGCGGAAGCGGCCCCGGCAGGGGCCGTGCGACGGGAGAGATAAAGGGAAAAAGCGATCCGTCGTTGGGGCGCCGAACGCCTGGAATTGAAATGAGCCGCTCCTTGCTGCGACGGAAAAGGCGGTCTTAAGACAAACAGGCGATTATTGCGGGACGGTTTCAAGGGGCAGGACTTCGGGAATCCCCATTTTAGAGGCGCGGATTCTCTCATCTCCTGCGCCCTTGTTGCGATAGGCTTTTGTGAGGAGGATGGGCTAAAGTGAACAAGTTGAGGATATTCACCGGCAGGGCAAACAGCGAGCTTTCGCAAAGGATATGCGCGTACCTCGAAATCGAGCTGGGAAGGGCGAGCGTAGCGACGTTCAGCGACGGCGAGATCCAGGTGGAGATCGAGGAGTCGGTGAGGGGTATGGACGTCTTTTTGATCCAGCCCACCTGCCCGCCGGTCAACGAGAACATCATGGAGCTGCTCGTCATGATCGACGCGCTCAAGCGCGCGTCGGTGGCGCGCATAAACGTCGTCATCCCCTACTACGGCTATGGTAGGCAGGACAGGAAGGTGGCGCCGAGGGCGCCCATCTCCGCCAGGCTCGTGGCAGACCTGATAGAGGTGGCCGGCGCCACGAGGGTGCTCGCAATGGACCTCCACGTGGGCCAGATACAGGGCTTTTTCAACATACCCGTCGACCACCTGTACGCGATGCCCGTTCAGCTCGATTACCTCTCCGGCATCGACGACAACATGGTCATCGTCTCCCCGGACGCGGGCGGCGTCGAGAGGGCGCGGGAGTTCGCCAAGCGCATGAGGGAGGACACGTCGATCGCGATCATCGACAAGCGGAGAGAAAAGGCCAACGTTTCCAAGGTGATGCATATCGTCGGCGACGTCAAGGGGAAGGTGGCCATCCTGCTCGACGACATGATCGACACAGGGGGCACGATAGTCCAGTCCGCCGAGGCCCTGATAAGGGACGGCGCGGTCCGGGTATATGCCTGCTGCACCCACGCGGTGCTCTCCGGCGCCGCAGTAGAGAGGCTCAATAAATCGCCCATATACGAGCTCGTGATAACGAATACGATCCCGCTGCGGGAGAAGGCGAAGCTCCTGGAGAAGGTAAGGGTTCTCGACGTTTCGCCCATCCTGGCGGAGGCCATCAGGCGCATCCACAACGACGCGTCGGTGAGCTCGCTGTTCGTATAATGTAAGAAGGAGGTTTCGCATCATGGAAGAAATACGCATACAGGCTGAGGTAAGGAATGGTAGAGGGAAGGGACGGGCGCGCAAGCTGAGGAAGGCGGGCGTCATCCCCGCCGTCGTCTACGGCAGGGACGTAGAGCCTCTCGCCCTTTCCATCTCATCGAAGGACTGGAGGCGGCTTGAGGCGCACGCCCGGAGCAACGCGGTCATCAAGATGGCGGTGAAAGGCGTGGAAGGCGGCGCGGAAAGGCCGGTGATGATAAAGAGCGTCCAGAAGCAGCCGGTAGACCACACGGTCCTCCACGTGGACTTTCTCCAGGTGTCGATGGAGAGGGTCGTCCAGGTCGAGGTGCCCATCCGCCTGACGGGCGATCCGGTCGGCCTCGTGAAGGGCGGCGTGATCGAGCAGCACCTGCGGGCGGTGATGGTCGAGAGCCTTCCCGGCCAGATACCGGAAAAGATCGACATAGACATATCGAACCTCGACATCGGCGACTCGATTCACATACGCGAGATTTCCCTGCCGGGCATAAAGCTCCTCGACCACCCCGACGTGGCCGTTGTCGGCCTCACCCCGCCGGAGAAGGAAGAGGCGCCGGCGCCGGCGGCTGCGGCTGCGCCCGCCGAGGGAGAAGAGGCCGCTGCTGCGCCCAAGGAGGAATGACATTTTTTGTTCCTCATTTGCGGGCTTGGCAATAAGGGGGCGGCTTACAGGGGCACAAGGCACAACATAGGATACCTCGTCCTCGACAGGTTTTCGGCGCTGCGCTCCGTCCCCATCTCGCGGAAAGTCGCGGGGTGCGCAGTCGGCGAGGGCGACGGCGTCATCCTCGCCAAGCCTGATACCTTCATGAACCTCTCAGGCGGCCCCGTCTCCGCGCTCATGCGAAAAAAAGGGGTCGCCCCTGACCACCTCCTCGTTGTCCACGACGACCTCGATATGGAGCTTCGCGCGGATGCGCATCAGGTGGGACGGGGGCGACGGCGGCCACAAGGGCGTGCGCTCCATCGCGGAGGCGCTCCATACGCCCTTTTTTTACCGCATAAAGATCGGCATCGGGAGGGACCCCGTAATGACGCCCGAGGACTACGTCCTCTCCCGCTTCGTACCCGGCGAGAGGGCCGCCCTTTCGGAAGGCGTGGAAAGGGCCGCGGAGGCCATCGGCGTCTTTCTGGCCGACGGCATGGAAAAGGCGATGAGCCTGTTCAACAGGCAGTAAGGAGGGGCAATGGGCTTTTCCTGCGGCATCATCGGCCTGCCCAATTCAGGCAAATCGACCATATTCAACGCCCTGACCGCCCTCGCCGTCGCCGCCCAGCCGTACCCGTTCTGCACGATAGAGCCGAACGTCGGGATCGTCCCCGTGCCTGACGAGCGGCTTGCCGCCCTGGCCCGGCTGACGGGGCCTGAAAAGGTTACGCCTACGACGATTGAGTTCATCGACATCGCGGGCCTCGTCAAGGACGCCCACAAGGGCGAGGGCCTCGGCAACAGGTTCCTGGGACAGATCAGGGAGGTCGATGCGGTCGCCCACGTAGTCAGGTGCTTCGAGGGCGGCAGCGTGCCCCACGTCTACGAGACGATAGACCCCGTAAGGGACGCGGAGGTCGTCGAGACGGAGACGATCATCGCGGACCTCGCGGTAGTCGAGGAACGGATCGAGAAGATCGACCGCCTCGCCAGGGTGTCGAAGGAGAAACACGAGGACGAGCGCGCCGTGCTTGAGGCTGCGCAGGCGGCGCTTTCGGCAGGCCGCTTCATCGACTCAAGCCCCATGACGCCCGAAGAGCGGGAGATCCTGCGCTCCTTCAGCCTGATATGCGCCAAGCCGTTATTCTATATCGCCAATATCGACGAAAAAGACGTGGGGCAGGAGGCGCCCGCCGCCATCGGCCGGCTCGCGGCAGCCAAGGGGCGAAGGGCCGTCCCCATCTGCGGGAAACTGGAGGCGGAGCTTGCCTGCCTGCCGCCGGAAGAACGGGCCGGCTTCATGGAGATGTACGGCATGACGGAGGTCGGGATAGAGCGGATTATCAGGGTGGGCTACGATATCCTCGACCTGGTCACGTTCTACACTGTAGTCGGCAAGGAGCTGCGGGCGTGGACCGTGAAAAAGGAGACGCCCGTCGTAAAGGCGGCGGGCAGGATACACTCCGACATGGAGCGGGGATTCATCAGGGCGGAGGTCATCCCTTACGCCGACTTCGTGCGCGTCGGCTCCGAGCACGCGGCCAGGGAGAAAGGTCTGGCTAGAATCGAGGGAAAAGAATATATTGTGCAGGATGGGGATATACTGCACATACGGTTCAACGTATAGCCGCACCGTGGTAGAATCGAAAGGTCCGGCCTAAAGCGCTTTTCCGGCCGTCCGATAATAAAGCATCGAGAGGGAGCGAAAAAAGAAGATGTTCGATGAACGGGTGGGCAGGGAGCCGCTGGATTTCACGGTAGAAAAGCTGGGGCCGGGCGAGATCGCGTCGCCGTTCGTCACCGAGAGATACGTTGAGGACAGTCGGCGCGTGCTCTACCACGGCGACCCTGCGGATTTAAAGCGCTTTTTCGATGCGGGGCTTGAGCCGCCCGCAATGGAGGCGGCAGGGCCGAGGCAGAAGATATTCTTCGACCCCGCCGGGCTGAAATGCGGCATCCTCACCTGCGGCGGCCTCTGTCCGGGGATCAACGATGTCATCCGCTCGACGGTCCTCAGCCTTTACCACCACTACGGTGTGGCCGAGGTCTACGGATTCATCAACGGCTACGAAGGGCTTACCTCCCATTACGGCCACGAGCCCCTAAGGCTGACCCCGAGCGGCGTTGCAGACATCAACCGGCTCGGCGGCACGATCCTTGGCTCCTCCCGCGGTCCCCAGGACATCGGCGAGATGGTGGACACCCTGGAGCGGATGGGCATCGACATCCTGTTCACGATAGGGGGCGACGGCACGTTGAAGGGGGCCGGCGCCATCAGCGGGGAGATCAGGCGCAGGGGGCTGCGAAAGGCAGTCATCGGCATACCGAAGACGATCGACAACGACATCTCCTACATAGACCGCTCCTTCGGCTTCTTCACTGCCGGGGCGGAGGCGAGGAAGGCGGTCATCGCTGCCCACAACGAGGCGCGGGGGTACCGCAATGGGGTGGCCCTGGTGAAGCTCATGGGACGCGAAGCGGGCTTCATCGCCGCCTACGCGGCGATTACGGCGAGCGAGGTCAATTTTTGCCTCATCCCTGAGATACCCTTCACGGTCGAGGCCTTTCTCGACGCCCTGAAAGAGCGGCTCCGCAGCAGGGGCCACGCTGTCGTGCTCATCGCCGAGGGGGCAGGCCGGAACATCATGGCGGGCGAGGAGGAGCGGGACGCCTCCGGGAACGTGCGCTACGGCGACGTCGGGATCGTTCTGCGGGACCGGATCAAGAGGCATTTCAATGATGCAGGGATGGAGCTGAACCTGAAGTACATCGACCCGAGCTACACGATCAGGAGCGTCCTTGCGGAGGCGGACGATTCAGGCTTCTGCCTTCTCCTCGGGTTTCAGGCAGTCCACGCGGGCATGAGCGGACGGACGAACATGGTCGTGGGCCACTGGCGGAACCAGTTTACCCACGTGCCCATCCCGCTGGCGATATCGCGGCGCAAGAAGATCGAGGAGCACGGATGGGTCTGGGAAAACGTACTCGCCCTCACCGGGCAACCGAGGAACATGCTGTAACCCGCCGACATTACAGCGTTATCCCCTTTGTCAC
The DNA here is from genome assembly GCA_963835595.1 of uncultured delta proteobacterium. Classification (GTDB taxonomy): domain Bacteria; phylum Desulfobacterota; class Syntrophorhabdia; order Syntrophorhabdales; family WCHB1-27; genus CAWEPK01. The sequence continues at coordinate 129,060 of CAWIGL010000003.1, forward strand.
CTGATGACCAACTGGTGTATGAGCGCGGCGACGCCCCAGGCGGCGAAGCTCGCCAGGAGCGTAACGGTCAAAGAGCGCTGCCACCTGAAGCATAGGAACGCCACGAGGTAGAAAATGATGCTGGGAAGAATGCCCCAGAGGGCGCCTTTCGAGAAGACCTGCATGACCCGCGTCTCGCCCCCGCTCTCGATGTAGACCCATACGAGGACGAGGGCGCCGGCCAGCGGCATAGTGGCGATCAGTCCGCCCGCTGCGGGAAGCCTCTTCGCCGCGGCGGTAGCGGCGAAGATGATGACGAGGCTGAGAAGCGCTTTCAGGACGATTTGCATCGAAGGCAATCCGTTTTGACAAATTACCCTTACGGCGCTCTTTTGTCAACCGGGCAGGCAGCCTGCGCAGGAGGGGTACGGCGGCATTTGTGCTTAAGCTCGGCATGACTCGTCATCATCGATGTGTTATCATATCTCTTATGAAGAGGAGGCTTATATGAGTACTGCGGAGGCAACATCGGAAGTGTTCATGACAGCTTTTAGGGCGCTGCCTAAGAAGGCGAGGGAGGCAGTACTTGAGAAAATGCTCGGAGACAAGGAATTTCGTGAGGACCTGATAGACGCGGCAATCATCGAGCAGCGCCGAAAGGAGCCGTCCCGTCCCCTGGAGGCATATCTTTCAGGCAGACGCAAGAAAGGCTGAAAATGACGTATGCAGTCTGCCTGGCCCCCTTTCTCACACCTCCATCAAATCCTTACCCGCTATGATCCTGCCTTTGAAGCTTGCCATTACTGGGTCAATCCACATATCGTCCGTTATGGACGCGTCGTCGGACGGGACGAAGTGGGTGAGGACGAGAGTCTTCACGCCCGCCCTCTTTGCGACGAGCCCCAGGTCCTCGCGCGTCGTATGGCTGTCCACTATGTGGCGGACGAGCCTGTCCGCGTTGGGGACGCGGGCCATCAGCCGGGATAGGGCCTGCCTGTTGATGACCTCGTGGACGAGCACGTCTGCGCCTTCGGCAAGCCTGATGAGGCCGTCGCAGGGGGTCGTGTCGCCGGAGAAGACTATCGAGCGGCCGCGCGTGTCGAAGCGGTAGGCGTATGAAGGGACGACCGGCGGGTGATGCACGAGGGCAGCCGTCACCTTCACATTTTCGTCCTCCATAACGAGGCCCTCTTTTGCGATCTCGTGGGGCGTGACCATCGGGACGAGGGGAGGCCGGCCCTCGTCGGGTATCCTGATGTCGATATCGTACTTGTTCGTCTCGAAGAAGGACCTGGTAATGCCCGCGAGGGGCGGAGGGCCCCAGGAGTCTATCCTGCCCTTGAAGCCGCTCGCCCAGGCGTTGTAGATGAGCGCCCCGTATTCCAGGTTGTGGTCGGAATGGTGATGGGTGATGAAAATGTGCCTGAGTCCCTTGAGGGGGATGTCCGCCATGACGAGCTGCCTGCTCACTCCGCCGCCGCAATCGACTACGTAGTACGCCTTATCGACGACAATGACCAGGGAAGCCTGGTTGCGGAGCTTGTTGGGCCTCGGACCGCCGCCTGTGCCGAGGAGGATAATGCGCGTCCCGCCGCCCCCGCTGCTCCCGGCTCCGCGAGCACCCGGCCCCGCTGCCTCGTCCTTATTGCCGCCTGCGGCCTTGCCTACCGGCAGCACCCCTGCCGCCGTGACGCCGAGCGACGCAGCGATAAATTGACGCCTCGACATGCCGTCTTTCTTTTTCATCGGACCCCCCTTTTTTTTGCAGCTTCTTCGTTTTCTTAGATTATGCCGGAATGCGTATGAGCTTGTCTACTTCCGAAAGATCCAGAAGATGAGCGAGAGGACGATGCTTATGATGATGCTCGTCGTGATGGGGAAGTAGAAGGTGAAGTTCTCCCTTTTCACGAGGATGTCGCCGGGCAGCCGGCCTATGAAAGGAATTTTATGGGCGAGGATGAGGACCACCCCGATGAGGATGATGACCGCGCCCAGAATGACGAGCATCTTGCCGAGGGCGGGCATCATCGCTTTCGGCTGCCTCCGGCCGCCTGATCTGCGGTTTTGTTTGCCGTCTTGTCAGCCGCCTTTCCGCTTCCCTTCGCCTTCGGGCCGAACCGCTCGTACTCGCTGAAGATGCAGCCGCAGTAAGCCTGCCGGTAGACGCCGAGCCTGGCCGCCTCGTCCCGGCCCTCCCTCCAGCCCTGCCTGAAGTCGCGGTAAAGGAAGGGGAGGCCGTAACGGGCGGACAGCTCGCCTCCGATCTCCGCTATGGCATCATGCCTTTGGTAGATGCTGTAAAGGAGCGTCGTCGTTACCGCGTCCATCTTCAGGCCGGCCGCCTTCTCGAAAGCGGCCGTCAGGCGCATCCTGTAGCACGCGAGGCAGCGGTCCTTGCCTGCCGCGAGGGCCGCCCGAAGGAAGGCGTCCAGGTTGTACGCGTCGTCCGTAATCAAAGGCAGGAGGGCGACCCGGCTGTACTGCACGAGCGCCTCCTGCCTTTTTCTGAACTCCGTATACGGGTGGATGTTGGGGTTGTGGAAAAAGCCCGTCACGTCGGCCCCTTCTGCCCGGAGCGCAGCCAGCGTATAGACCGTGCACGGCGCGCAGCAGATGTGGAGCAGGACCTTCACCCCTTCATCCCCCATCTCTTTTCATTTCTATTTCTTCCGCGCTTTCTTTCCTTTCGCCGCCGCCTGGGCCTTCTTCGCCTTTTTTTCCTCTATCGCAGCCTGGGCCGCAGCCAGGCGGGCCACCGTCACGCGGTAGGGCGAGCAGCTTACGTAGTCGAGGCCGGCCCTGTGGCAGAATTTCACCGAATAGGGCTCGCCCCCGTGCTCCCCGCAGATGCCTATCTTCAGCTTCGGACGTGTCTTCCTGCCGAGGCTCGACGCCCATCTCCACGAGCTTGCCCACCCCCGCCTCGTCGAGCCTCTGGAACGGGTCATAGTCGAGGATATCCATCTCCACGTAAGGCCGCAGGAATACCCCGGCGTCGTCCCTGCTCATGCCGAAGGTCGTCTGGGTGAGGTCGTTCGTGCCGAAGGAGAAGAACTCGGCAAGCTCCGCGATGGCGTCCGCTGTGAGGGCGGCCCTGGGTATCTCGATCATGGTGCCGACCATGTACTCTACGGCCATCTTGCGCCTGGCGAATACCTCCTGGGCGACCCGGTCAACGACATCCTTTTGGAGGCGCAGCTCGCGCACGTCGCCGACCAGCGGTATCATGATCTCCGGCTTGACGTTCGTCCCCGATTTTTTCACCTCGCAGGCGGCCTCGAATATGGCCCGCGCCTGCATCTCCGTGATCTCCGGGTAGAGGATGCCGAGCCGGCAGCCGCGCAGGCCGAGCATGGGGTTCGCCTCCTGGAGGCTCGCCACCTTGGAGGCGAGCCGCTCGTACGTTATCCCCATCTTCGCGGCTAGGTCTTTCAGCTCTTTCTCGCCGTGCGGCAGGAACTCGTGGAGCGGCGGGTCGAGGGTCCTTATCGTGACGGGCAGGCCGCCCATCACCCGGAAGAGGCCGGCGAAATCACCCCTCTGCATGGGCAGGAGCTTGGCGAGCGCCTTCTTGCGGCCTTCCAGGTCTTCCGCGACGATCATCTCCCGCACCGCGTCTATCCGCACGCCTTCGAAGAACATGTGCTCCGTCCTGCAAAGGCCGATGCCCTCCGCGCCGAAGGCGACGGCGACCTGCGCCTGCCCCGGCTGGTCCGCATTCGTCCTGATGCCGAGGCGCCTTGCGTCGTCGGCCCACTTCATCAAAGACTCGAAGTCTTTGTAAATTTTCGACTCGGAGGGCTTCATCGTTTTTTCGACAAGGACGCGCAGCACCTCCGACGGTATGGTCTTGACTTCGCCTGCGAAGACCTCCCCCGTGCTGCCGTTCATCGAGATATAGTCGCCTTCCTTGATCGTCCTGCCCTTTATCTTTATCGTCTTGTCGCGGTAGCTGATGTCGAGCTCGCCGCACCCCGCTACGCAGACCTTGCCCATCTGCCGCGCCACGAGGGCCGCGTGGCTTGTCATGCCGCCCCGGCTCGTCAGTATACCCTGGGCCGCGTTCATGCCCCTGATGTCCTCGGGCGATGTCTCTATCCTGACGAGGGTGACGCGCTCGCCCCGGGCGGCCCAGCCTTCCGCGTCTTCCGCGTTGAAGACGACCCGGCCCGTAGCCGCGCCAGGCCCCGCGTTGAGGCCCTTGGCGACGAGGCTGCCGTCCTTATACGCCTTCTGCACTTCTTTCGGGTCGAAGATGGGACGGAGTATCTGGTTGAGGCCGTCGGGGCTGACCCGCATCAACGCCTCTTCCTTGTCGATGAGGCGCTCCCGCACCATATCGACGGCGATCTTGAACTCCGCGAAGGCCGTACGCTTGCCGTTCCTGGTCTGGAGCATCCAGAGCTTCCCGCGCTGGATCGTGAACTCGACGTCCTGCATGTCCCTGAAATGGCGCTCAAGGATCGACCGTATCTTCAGGAGCTGCTTGTAGACCTTCGGCATCTCTTCTTCGAGGCAGGGCAGCTTCGCGTCGCCCCTCTGCGCCTTGTTTATGGGCTGCGGGGTCCTCGTCCCTGCGACTACGTCCTCGCCCTGCGCGTTGAGCAGGTACTCGCCCGTGAAGACGTTCGCCCCGGTGGACGGGTCGCGCGTGAACGCCACACCTGTCCCGGAATCCTGTCCTATGTTGCCGAAGACCATCGACTGGACGTTGACCGCCGTGCCCCATGAGGCGGGTATGTTGTTCAGCTTCCTGTAAGTGATGGCCCGCGCGTTGTTCCATGACTGGAAGACTGCGCCGATTGCGCCCCACAACTGCTCGATCGGCTCTTCCGGGAAGCTCACGCCGAGCTTCTTCTTGATGAGCGCCTTGAAGCGGCTGACGAGGTCCTTCAGGTCGTCTACCGTGAACTCGGTGTCGAGCTTGATGGAGCGCTCCTTCTTTTTCGCGTCGATGATCTCCTCGAACGGGTCCTCTTCTTCCTTGCTCTCAGGTTTCAGACCGAGGACGACATCGCCGTACATCGCGACGAAGCGGCGGTAGCAGTCCCAGGCGAACCATTCGTTCCCCGTGAGCCTGGCAAGGCCCGCCAGGGTCTTTGCGTTCAGGCCGAGGTTGAGGACCGTATCCATCATGCCCGGCATGGAGGCCCTCGCGCCGGACCTGATCGACAGAAGCAGCGGGTTCTTCGGGTCTCCGAAGCGCATCTTCATCTGCCCTTCCACGCGCTTAAGGCCGGCGAGCACTTCCTTCTCCAGCCCTTTCGGGAATTTCATCCCGCTTTCGTAGAAGAGGGTGCAGACCTCCGTCGTGATCGTGAAGCCCGGCGGCACGGGGATGCCGAGGTTGACCATCTCGGCGAGACCTGCGCCTTTCCCGCCGAGCAGGTTTCTGAGCTTTTCGCCGCCTTCGGCCTTCTTTCCCCCGAAAAAGTATACGTACTTAGCCATGATTGATGACCTCCTTGGTCTACTTGAAAGCAGCCCTATCGCAGCTCTTCGACGCGGATCCTGTAAAAGTCCCCGAACTGCAAAAACATCTCCTTGATTTTCGTAAGGAGACCGAGCCGGTTGTTCTTCAGGGCCTCGTCCTCCACCATGACGAATACCTTGTCGAAATATGCGTCTATCGTCTCCTTGAAGCCGACGAGGACGGCCAGGCCCTCCGCGTAGCGGCGTCCTTCCATCGCCGCCGCGAAGGCGTCCTTCCGCGTCTCGAAAAGCTCGTAAAGGTCGCGCTCCTCTTTTTCGGCGAAGAGCGCCGCATCGATCTTCTTTTCATCCTTCAGTGTCTTCGTGATGTTGTAGACCCTCTTGAAGCCGACGATGAGCCTGCGGAAGTCCTCTATCGACTCCTGCGTCTCAAGCGCCCGCAAGCGCAGGTACGCGTCGTATATGTCCGATGCGAGGGCGGGCAGGACGGCGCCGACAAACTCCTGGTTGTGCCCCTCCTCGATCATGAGGAACTTGAACCGCGTCGCGATGAATTCCGTCAGCGTCTCCTTCAGCGTCTCAAGGGACACCCTGCCGGCCACGCCCGAAAGCGCAGCGTACCCTTCTTCGATGAGGGCAGGAAGCGGCACGTGGTAGCCCTTGTCGATAAGTATCTTGATGCTGCCTATCGCCTGGCGGCGCAAGGCGAAGGGGTCGAGGTTGCCCGTAGGGGTGATGCCGACGGAAAAGAAGGCGATGAGTGAGTCCATCTTGTCGGACAAGGCCATGATTGCGCCAAGGGGGGTCTTCGGCAGCGTCGAGTCGGTCCCGGTCGGGAGATAGTGCTCCTCTATCGACCGGGCGACCTCAGGCTCTTCACCCTGGTGCTCGGCGTAGATCCTCCCCATAGCCCCCTGGAGGCTCAGGGAACTCGCCCACCATGCGGGTGAGGAGGTCCGCCTTTATGAGCATCGCCGCCCTCTCGACTTGCGGCCTGAAGGTAAAGCCGAGCTGCGAGGCGAGCATGAGGCCGAGACGCGCAGTCCTTTCCGTCTTCTCCTTGAGGCTCCCCAGCTTCTTGTGGAACATGACCGCGTCGAGGCGGTCGTAGAGGACGTCGAGGCGCGTCGCCTTGTCCTCCTCGAAGAAGAACCGGGCGTCGGCAAGACGGGCGGCCAGCACCTTCTCGTTCCCCCGCACGACCTCGGCAGGGCTTGCCGGCACCGTGTTCGCGAAGAAGATGAAGGCGTTGACGAGCGTGCCGTCCTCGTTCTCAAGGGGGATGTAGCGCTGGTGGCCCTTCATCACGTTGACGAGCACGGGCTTGGGAAGCTCCAGGTAGTCGTCCGCGAACTTGCCCATCAGCCCGTACGGGTATTCGGTGATGTACATGATCTCTTCCAGCAGGGCCGGCCCGGCGACGCCCCGTGCGCCCGTTCGTTCCTCTATGGCGCGGATGTCGGCCGCCATCATCGACATGCGCTCGTTTTCGTCCACGACGACAAAGGCCGATCTCATCGCGTCCAGGTAGCCGGAAGGCGCCGCGACGACGGGGTCTTCCTGGGCGAGGAAGCGGTGGCCCTTCGAGACATTGCCGCTCGCAATGCCCGCCACATTGAAATGTATGACCTCTTTGCCGAAAAGGGCGACGACCCAGTGGATGGGCCTGCCGAACTCGAAGCCGCCGTTGCCCCACCGCATCTTCTTCTGGAAGGGGACGCGCAGGATGGCGTCAGGCAGGAAGGCCGCGAGGGCTTCGGCCGTCTCCCTACCCGTCTCGACCTTCTCCACGCAGAGGAGCTCCGCCGATTCCTTCTTGCGGACCTTAAGCTCCGAGACATCGACGCCCTGGGAGCGCGCGAAGCCGGCGGCTGCGGGCGTAGGGTTGCCCTTCTCGTCGTAAGCGCGGGCGGCGGGCGGGCCGAATTTGACCGTGACCGTCTCTTTCTGTTTCTCCGCGACGTCGTCGATAACGACGGCTATGCGTCTCGGCGTGCCGAAGGCCCTCGCTTCGCCGCAGTCTATGCGCAGGCCGGCCAGGCCGTCCCTGATGAGCCGGGCAAGACCCTCTTTGGCGGGCGCTATGAAGCGCGCGGGCAGCTCCTCGCAGCCTATCTCAAGAAGAAGCTGTCTCACTGCGTCCCTCCCGCCGCGAGCAGTGGGAAGCCCATCTCCTGCCGCTTCTTTACGTAGACCTCGGCCGACAGCTTGGCGAGGTTCCTGACCCGGCCTATGTAGTTTGCCCGCTCCGTGACGGAGAGGGCGCCGCGCGCGTCGAGGACGTTGAAGGCGTGGGAGCACTTGAGGCAGAAATCGTATGCAGGGTAGACCAACTCTCTTTCCTTGAGGAGCCTTTCCCCCTCCGCCTCGTATGCGTCGAAGAGCCTGCGGAGCATGGCGGCGTCCGCCTCTTCGAAGTTGTAGACGGAGTACTCCCTCTCCGGGCCAAGGTAGATGTCGCCGTAGAGGACCGACTCGTTCCACTTGATGCGGTAGACGCTGTCCACATCCTGTAGGTACATCGCGATGCGCTCTATGCCGTAAGTGATCTCCACGCTGATCGGCGAAAGGTCGATGCCGCCCGCCTGCTGAAAATATGTGAACTGCGTGATCTCCATGCCGTCGAGCCAGACCTCCCAGCCGAGGCCCCACGCGCCGAGCGTCGGAGACTCCCAGTCGTCCTCGACGAAGCGTATGTCGTGGTAGGCCGGGTCGATGCCGAGGCCCACGAGGCTCGACAGGTATATGTCCTGGATGTCGAGAGGGGAGGGCTTCATGATGACCTGGAACTGGTAGTAATGCTGGAGCCTGTTCGGGTTCTCCCCGTAGCGGCCGTCCGTCGGCCTTCTGGACGGCTGCACGTAAGCGGTCTTCCACGGCTCAGGCCCGAGGACGCGCAGGAACGTGGCCGGGTGGAAGGTGCCCGCGCCCACCTCCATGTCGTATGGCTGGTGGAGCACGCAGCCCCGGCCTGCCCAGAATTTTTGAAGCTCCAGTATAAGGTGCTGGAAGTACATAGTCAGTCCGCCACCCCTCTCAAAAGCCTGTAAGACTTGAATTCGACGTTCAGGTGGTAGTACATGAACGCCTCCATCAGCTCCCTCGCGGGGCGCTCGAAGCCGGCAGCGCCGGCGCCTTCGCCGTCCGGGGCTTCCGTCAGGGCTGCGAGCCTCGCAAAAAGACCCGGAGGATACGCCCTGTGCGGCAGCGACCGCGCGCACGACGGGCAGACCACCCCGCCCCTCTCGTTGGAAAAGGACGTCGCGTCGTCCGCCTGCACGTCTTTCCCGCATTGGATACATGTCCTGAAGTTCGGCATGTACCCCAGGTGATGGAGCATCCGAAGTTGATAATATAGTATACGGAAGTAAGAAAATTCAAGACTCTTGACGCTTTCCAGCCCTTCCAGGAGCACCCCGTAGAGCGCCTCGTTCCGCTCCTTCTCCCTGGTCAGCTTGTCCGCGAACTCGGCGAAGAAGCTGGCGATGCACATTTTTTTGAAGCTCGACTCGATGCCGGCATTCGCTGCAAGCAGGTCCGCGTTCTCGATGCGCACGAGGCTTACGCCCGGCTTCTCGAAGTACTCGATGTTTACGCGGTTGAAAAGCTCCAGAGTGTTCATGAACCTCTTCTGGCTCTTCCTGCCCCCTTTGGCGATGCCGGAGAGCTTGCCGGCGCCGAGGGTCAGGAAGCGGATGATCCTGTCGGATTCTCCGAACACCCGGCTTGAGAGGATTATTGCCTGGTCCTTGTGGAGAGCCATATACGTATTATTCTGTCCCGGGATGCCTCGTCGCCCTGTCGCCGTGGGAGTCGATCACCTCCCTCCCGTCCGGCTTGAAGACGAAAAGGCTGTCGGGCAGGGGCGCGCCCACCTTGACGGCGGAGAACTCGATGATATTGACGTTCCCCGTTATCTCGACGATCTTGATCCGCTTCACGATCCCTTTGGCATCGACCCAGACGCGGGCGGACTGCAACATGCCTTCCTTCCTGGGCAAAAGGTCGAGGGCCTCCATGTCGTCTTCCCTGGACGACCCTTTGAGCGTAAAGACCGAATCGAGCCTGGCCACGTCGTCAACGAGGTCTAGGAAGCTGCCTTCCATCTTCTGCCTGTCCACTTTGTCCTTCGTGACGTAAGGCTTGTCGGCCTCCGCCTGCCAGACGGCAGAGCCGTCGTACAGGAATATCTTCTCCTTCGGCGTTGTATACCGCCAGAGGAAGCCCTTACCGCGCTTGTAGAAGAAGTCCCCCTCCATCTGCCTCTGCCTTTTGAGGGCAGTAAGGAATATCTGCTGGTGGAAATGCGCCTCGACCGTGTTTATCCCGCTGTATGTCTTTTTCAAGCTGTCGAGCGTCTCGGCGCGGAGCGCGCCTGCGCCGAAAAATAAAATGCATAAAAGGCAGGCCGCTGCGAAGGCCGCCTTCGGCGTCGCTCTCATCATCGCTTCAAAACCTCCCTCGGCTTGATCCCCGTGGACGGGCCGACCACGCCCTCCCGCTCCATCCGCTCGACGATCCGCGCGGCGCGGTTGTATCCTATCCTGAACCGCCGCTGTATCATGCTTATCGACGCCTCGCCTCTCTCGAAGACGAACCTGACCGCCTCCTCGTATTTTTCGTCGCTCAGCTCCTCGCCTTCATCCTCGCCTTCTTCGGGCGCCTCCAGTATCTCCTCGTTGTACTGTGGCAGCCCCTGGTTCTTGAGGAACTCGACGATCCGCTTGATCTCCCCCTCCGAGACGAAAGGCCCGTGGATGCGCTGGACCCTGCCGTAGCCCGGGCTCATGAAGAGCATGTCGCCGGACCCCAGCAGGCTCTCGCCGCCGTTCATGTCGAGGATCGTCCGGGAATCGACCTTCGAGGTGACCTGGAAGGAGATGCGGGCGGGGAAGTTGGCCTTGATGATGCCCGTGAGGACATCGACGGAGGGCCGCTGCGTGGCGAGTATCAGGTGTATGCCGGAGGCGCGCGCCATCTGGGCGAGTCTCGCTATATACTCCTCGACTTCCCTGGAAGAGACCATCATCAGGTCGGCAAGCTCGTCGATCACTACGACGATGTAAGGAAGCGGCTCGTCGCCGTCTTCCTTGTGCGTCCTCTGGTTGAATTTCTCGATGTTCCGCACGCCCTTCTCGGCCATGACCTGGTAGCGCCGCTCCATCTCGTCAATCAGCCACCGGAGGGCCGTCTTCGCCTTCTTGGCGTCCGTGATGACGGGGAGCAGGAGGTGGGCAATCCCGTCATAGAATGAAAGCTCCAGCATCTTCAGGTCGATCATCATGAAGCGGACGGAAAGGGGCGTCGCCTTGAAAAGTATGCTGCATATCATCGTGTTCAGGGAGACGCTCTTGCCGGACCCCGTCGAGCCTGCGACCAGGAGGTGGGGCATCCTCGCCAGGTCTGCCGTGAAGGGCTCGCCTGCTATCGTCTTTCCGAGGGCCAGGGTGAGGAGGCCCTTAGCGCCGGAGAACGCGTCGGACTCGATGATCTCCCGCAGGTAGACCATCTGGCGCGTCTTGTTCGGTATCTCGATGCCGACGACGGCCTTTCCCGGTATGGGCGCGATGATCCTTATGGAGACGGCGGAGAGCGCCATAGCGAGGTCGTCCGACAGGTTCGCGATGCGGCTCACCTTGATGCCCGCGGCAGGCTCGAACTCGTACATCGTGATGACGGGGCCGGGCCTGACCTCCAGCACGCGGCCGTCTACGCCGTAGTCTTTGAGCTTTTTTTCGAGTATCCGCGCGTTGAGGTGGGCGCTCTCCTTATCGACCTTGATCTCTTTTTTTTCGACGGGGTCGAGGAGCGCAACGGGCGGCAGCTTGTACGGGCCGATGTCCTTCAGGAACTCGAAAGGCTCCTGGACGGGCTTCCTTTCCTTCCGCTCCTTCTCTTCCTTCTTTTCTTCTGCGCCTTCCGCGATTACCTTAGGGGGCTTAGGAGGCGGCGCCTCGGCCCTTTTCCTGGCCAAGAGCGCGCCTGCGATGGAGAAAAGGGGCGCCTGGGCGATGAGGAAGAGGGATATGAGGAAGAGGACAATGGAGAGCAGCAGGCTCCCGAAATAGCTGAAGGCGTGGAGCAGGCCGCGGCCAAGCAGGTCCCCCACGAAGCCGGAGAAGGGGATGGCTACGCCCCTCACGTGGACGGGCCCGATGGTGACCTGAAAGAGGGACGACAAAGAGAAGAAGAGCAGGATAAAGCCGGCAGCGAGGACGGGCAGGCGGGCGACCGCTTTTTTGCGCAGGAAAAGCACGGAGAAGGTGAGGACGAAGCCGCAGATGGCGTAGCTCATGATGCCGAAAAGCTGGACGAGGAAGTCGGACGTATAGGAGCCGGCCCTCCCGCAGAAGTTCCTCACCGCTCCACGGGCCGCCACGCTGTTGAGCGACGGGTCGAAGGGATAATAAGAGATCAGGCTGACGAAGACGAAAAGGAAGAGACCGGCCAGCCCTACGCCGATGATCTCTTTCTTCAGCTCGTCAGACATCGTTCTTCAAGCCCTCTATCGACCTGCGGACCGCTTCCATCAGCTCCGCCTTATATGATAAACCTTTTCCTTCTATCGGTATAGGTTTTCCGATGCGTATCTGGACGCGCCCGCCGGCGCGGGGCACCGCGTGTCCCGGCGGCTGGAGGGCGTTCGTGCCGACGATCGCCAGCGGCACGACGGGCGCGGCGGCGCGCGCGGCCAGAGAGAATGCGCCCTTCATGAACGGCAGGAGGCTGCCGTCTTTGCTCCTCGTCCCCTCCGGGAAGATGAGGACGCTCGCGCCCCCTGCGAGCTTCGATACGGCCTCCTCGATGGCCTTCAGGGCCTCCCTGGGGTTCTCCCTGTCGATGCTGATGTAGCCCGCCTTCTTTATCGCCCACCCGAAAAAGGGGATGCGGAATAGCTCGCGCTTTGCGACGAACTTGAAGGGCAGGGGCATGGTGGCAAGCAGGACGGGGATGTCGAGGCCGCTTTGGTGGTTCGGCATGAAAAGGAAGGGGGGCGCGGCGAGCGATTCCACGCCTTCGAGGGAGACGGCGACGCCCGCGCACAAAAGCGAGATCCGCGCCCAGAGCCGGGCGATGGCGTGCACGCGCTCGCCTTTCCGGTCGAAGGGCGCTATCGCGAGGGCGATGAGAGCGAGGAAGATCGTCGTGAAAACGAGGTTCAGCCAGGAAAGGAGGCGTCTCATGCCGCCGCTTGTTCGAAGGCCGCTATGATCTTTTCCACCTCGGCCCTGATCGCAGGGTCCGTATCGTATGGCGAGACGCCCATTTTGTCCGCCTCGAGCACCTTCTCGTTGTAGCTCATCGAGCCGAGAAGGGGGATGTCGGCCAGGTGCTCCCTCACCATTGCGAGGTCCGCATCGCTCGCCACCTTGTTCGCCACAACGTAAACCCTCTTGATGCCGAGGTCGGCGGCCAGCGTCTTCACCTGGCGCGCCGTCTGGAAGCTCCGCCTGCCCGGCTCGACCACGACGATGAGGGCGTCCATGTAAGCGGTGGTCCCCCTGCCGAGGTGCTCAAGCCCCGCCTCCATATCGACGATGAGGTACTCCTCCCTCTCGACGAAGGCATGGGCGAGCAGGCTCTTCAGCACTACGTTCTCAGGGCAGAAGCAGCCGCCGCCGCCCTGTGGGATGGTGCCGAGGACCATCAGCTTGACGCCTTCCCTGGACAGGGAGAAGCGGTCGGGCAGGTCGTCCACCTGCGGGTTGAGCTTGAAGTACGCCCCGTACGAGCCTTTGGCCGCGCCGGTGCGCTCTTCGATAAGCTCGCGCATCTGGGCGAGGGGCTTCATCCGCTGGACGTCTTCGGCGGGGATGCCGACTGCGCTCGCGAGGTTTGCGTCAGGGTCGGCGTCGATGGCGAGCACCTTGTGGCCCTGCGCGGCGAGCACCCTCGCCATGACGCCCGCCAGCGTCGTCTTCCCGACGCCGCCTTTTCCCGACACCGCCACTTTCATGTTCAAAAATTACCATTAGCGGGGGTTTGTGTCAACCTTCCGAATTAGAGGGAGGGCCGGGGTGAGGGTGAGAACATATTCTTTCACAGGTTCCGCGCTCCGGCAGATTAGCCGCTGCTTGAGGGTATTCTGCTTGCTATTTCGCCTGGGATCGAAAGGGGTGCGTCGATGCGCCCCCTATCTCGACTGTCGTTTGAGGTAAGACTCAAGAGTGAGAGGCTTTATAGTCATCTATCGCTTTGTTGGCCTCATCGACCGTTCCGAATTCGTTGAGCAGCAGCTTCACCAATTGCAGCTTGCCTTTCGCCTCCAATGGCAGTTCCGTGCCGGTATTGTATCTTACGACCATTATCGGCCCATCGATCTGTACTAATCTCGCACCGTAGTGGACCAGGAATTCGAGGTAATTCTTCGAGCGGCACTGTTTTTCCTTTGCGCGCACGAAACTCCTCCTCGCGACAAACTGGCCGTTGAAAGGCTTCACGGTGTTGTCTTCCATATCTGGCACTCCTATCTTGCACTCGTTGCTTGGCATCGTTATCCACGACCCATGTGGGGGGTAGCCGTTTGGAGTTTACAAGGACAACTCTTTTCTAGTTGGGGGTTTACTGGCAGCAGCCCCTAGCCTTCGGATGGCTTTTCAGGAATACGCAGAAGCGGTTAGACATATGTCATTGGTAGTAATCAACATCGAGACACGTCTATTATATCACGATTACCACAATAAAGGGGCGTGCAGAGAAATATATCCTTGAGGTGAGACTTGCAGGAAGAAGTACGTATCGCAGGTTAGCCGCTGCTTGAGGGTATCCCGCTTGCTATTTCGAAAAGAGGGCGACGGCGGCGATGTCTCACGGACAGGCAAGACGCCTCTCAGGGAAAGGGCCTTCGACGAAGCGGCAGGGAAGCGGGGACGCCCCTCCCGCCCTTCCGTCTTCGGAGGGGTGTCCCCGCAGCCATAACCCAGGAAGGCGTCCCCGCGACCGCTGTCCAGGCCGTCGGAGACTCCCCCCTGTAACCGCGCTATTTACGCACTCGCGCTAGTACTGATACGCCGTCGGTATCTTCTTTGCCTTCTCCTGGCCCTTCCAGTAGTCGATGCGCTCTTTGATGAAGCTTATCCAGGTGTCTACCTCGCCGGCCTTGTAGCCCTTGGCGACCATGTCTTTTTTGAAGTCGGCTATGACTGGATGGGCGGCCTTGACCCACTTGGCGCTCTCGGCATCCGACAGGCCGATGATCTGGCCTCCCTGCTTCTTGAAGAACTCGCCGCCCTCGATGTCTATCCGGTTCCATTCGACGAGCCACTGGTCTAAGAACTCACTCTTGGAGTAGTCGGTGATGATCTTCTTCACGTCTGCGGGCAGGCTGTTCCATTTGTTCTTGTTCATGATGACGTAGAAGGAGAAGACGCTCCCTATCTTCCAGGAAGCGGTCACGTATTTCTCTATCTCCCCTATCTTGAACCCTTTGAGCTGCTCTAAGGGACCGAAGTTGCCTTCTACGACCCCTCTTCTCAGGGCCTCGTAGGTATCGACGATCTCTATGGGCATAGGGACTGCGCCCAAGGCCCTGGCTATGTCGCCTATCCTGCCCGGACCCCTGATCTTCATGCCCTTCATGTCTTCTAAGGTCCGCACGGGCTTACTGAGCGTCTGAAGGACGTTGACGGGGCTCGTCGAGAACATGATGGGGTGGAAGGCGTCCCATTCCTTCGGCTTGAACTTGTCGTAGAACTCGTTCTGGACGTGGCCCGCTATCCAGGGGCTGGGGAAGCCCAAGGGAAGCTCCATGATCTCCATGACGGGGAACCGGCCGCGCGTATAGGAGCAGTGGGAGAAGCCGATGTCTGCGATGCCCGTCAGGACGCCCGGGGCGATCTTAGGCGCGGTCAGGAGCGTCCCGCCCGTATACTGGGTGATCTCCACCTTGCCCGCGAGCCTCTTGTTCAGCTCTTCCGCCCATTTGCCGAGCATGATCGAGTTCATGTGCACGGGCGGGAAGTAGTTGGCGAACTTGAGCTTTATCACGTCCGCGCAGGCAAGGGAAGAGACCGAAAAGAAAAACGCGGCGACGAACAGGAAGACGGTCCATTTCTTCAGCATCTTGGAACCTCCTTTATGTTTTTTAGGCTGACGCTGCATACTTAGCCTCTCCTATTTGCCGTAGAACAGGGAGGGCAGCCAGAGGGCAAGCTGGGGGAATACGAACATGAGACCCCAGACGAAGACCAGCGAGAGCAGGAAGGGAGCGACGCCCTTGTATATGCGGCCCATCGGCTCCTTCGTTATGTTCTTGACGACGAAGACGCAGACCGCCACGGGCGGGATGACCACGCCGATCATGACGACTACGCCGATCACTATGCCGAACCACAGGGGGTTGAAGCCCAGCTTGAGGACTGCGGGGTAGAAGATGGGGGTCGCCAGGATCATGAAGGCCAGATCGTCGATGAAGGAGCCGCCCAGCTCGTAGACCATGCAGATCATTATCATGATGACGTAGCGGTTTAAGGGCAGCGCCACTATCCAGTCGGCCACGGCCTGGGGGATGTTCGTCACAGCGATGAAGTGGCCGAGTATCGTCGAGCCTGCGATCAGCATTAAGATCATCCCTGCGGTGCGGGTTGCCTCTGCGAGGGAGGTTACGTACTTCTTGAAGCTCATGTTCCGCGTGACTATCGAGAGGATGAAGATGGCGAAGGTGCCGACCGCGCCCGCCTCGGTAGGGGTGAAATAGCCGGCCATCATGCCGCCCACGACGATGAGGAAGACGAGGATGATCCAGACGACCTCGGGCAGGCTCCTTACCCTTTCCTTCCAGCTCGACCGTTCGGACAGGGGGGCCGCCTTCGGGTTGATCTTGACCCACCCGTAGATGATGAAGAGGAAGAGGAAGGCGATGAGGAAGCCGGGGATCATGCCTGCCAGGAAGAGCTGCCCTATCGACTGCTCCGTAATGATGCCGAAGATGATGAGGACTACGGAGGGAGGTATGATGCAGCCTAAGCTGCCTACGGTTGCGACGATGCCGGTCGAGAGCCTCCTGTCGTAGCCGAAGCGGTCCATCTCCGGGACGGCGACGGATGCGAAGGTGGCCGAGGTGGCGGCGGAGGAGCCGCAGATCGCCTTGAACCCCGTGGCGCCAATGACGGTCGCCATGGCGAGGCCGCCCGGGATATGGCCGACGAACTTGTTGGCGGCAGAGTAAAGCCTGACCGCAATACCTGCGTTGAAGCCTATCTGCCCCATCAGGATGAACAGGGGGAAGACCGTATAGCCGTAGTTCGTGATGACGTCGTAGATGTCCCTCCCAAGGAGGTTCATGGCGGCGGATACGCCGTTGAAGTAGGCGAAGCCGCAAAAGCCGACTGCGGCCATGGCGAAGCCCAGCTCGATGCCCGTCGAGAAGAGGGCCAGAAGGAGGGCCAGCGCGATGATCCCGGTAGTTATCTCATTCATATTGGCCCCTCCATATCTTCACGATGTCGGAGACGAAGACCAGGCACTCGATGAAGCAGCAGACTCCGACCCCGTAGGCCACAGGGTAGAAGGGAAGCCTTATGGTCGGGGAGACCTCGCCGGAGGCGTGGAACTCGGCCCCCACGCTGAAGAGGTTGTAGGCTATCAGGACAAAGAGGCAGAAGCATACGATCCGGGTGAAGGTATTGCAGACGGCCTTGCCGCGCGTGGATAGCTTTTGGAGGAGGATCTCCATGTAGACGTGGCCCCGGTCCATGGAGACCCCGGGGATGCCGAACCCGACGACGAGGGCAAGCGCCAGGCTGACCACCTCGTAGGTGCCCACCAGCGGATGGCCCAGGGCCCGGCAGAGTATGTCGGCCACGGTAAGGAACATCATGAAGGTGAGGGCCGCGCTGGCAATGATGTTGAGCACCGCCTTGCAAACCCTCAGGAAAAGATAGAGCGGATTTTCCATTGTGCCTCCCTTTCGGTCATTCTACCCGCAGGAAATCCACGCCCCCGCAAGATTCCGGGGTAAAGCACTAAAGCAGGTTTTTCACATCGCTTATATTCAGCTCGAGCATTTTCGTGCTTGCGAGAAGCCGTACAAGGTTTTTCTTTACCGCTTCGATCTCTCCCCCCAGGGCCATAAGCTCCTCTGCCGTCTTGCGGAGGAGCTTTATCTTTTCGTCCATCTCTTTTATCTTGTATTGCGCGCTCACGGCGGACCTCCTCGTCTAGTGTTTTCGCATGTCCTTGAATCTCTTCGCCTTCACTTCGTACCGCGTAAGGCTTCCGTAGGGATGGACCTCGATCTTGTAACCGAGGTTCGTCTTCACCCTGAGCTCGTCTTTGAGGCGGGCGAGGATCGACTCCTTGTGGCCTTCGAGCCCCGGCTGGATCTCTATCTTGAGCGATATGTCGTCGATGTCCCCCTTCTTTGTCACTACGACCTCGTATTCGTCCGAGAGCTCCTTGAAGCTTCTCACCACTTCTTCTATCGCCGTGGGAGCGAGAAGGACGCCCTTCACCTTCGTGATGTCGTCGGCCCTCCCCACGACGCCGCCGTCGATGATCCTGAACGTCCGGCCGCAGTCGCACTCGTAGTCGGCCCAGCGGATTACGTCCTTCGAATCGAACCGTATGCACGGCTTGCCCACCCGGTCGAAGGCGGTGACGATCATCTTGCCGTTCTTCATCGGCGCGTCGATAATCTCCCCGGTGTCAACGTCCTCTATCTCGACGAGGAACATGGCTTCGTTGACGTGGAGGCCCTTCTGGGCCGTGCAGCTATAGCTCCAGGCCCCGATTTCCGTCGCGCCGATGTGGTCGTAAACCTTCGCGCCCCATGCCTCCTCGATGCGCTGCTTGGTGGTGGGAATGCTTGCGCCAGGCTCTCCTGCGCAGGTGATCCTCTTAATCCCTATGCTCTTCGGGTCTACGCCTATCTTGCGGGCGGTGTCGGCCATGCCGAGCACGTAGGTGGGGGTGGCGCAGAAAGCGGTGCACCTGAGCTCCTTCATCTTCATGATCCTCGCTTCCGTATCGAGCACCCCGCCGGGAACGACTTCCGCTCCAAGCTTCTCGGCTGCGTAGTGGCAGGCCCAGAAGGCGACGAAGATGTTATAGCCGAAGGGGATGAAGATCCGGTCGGTGTCTCTGTAGCCCTGCGCGTATAGTATGTACGCCCAGCACTCGGCCCACCATTCCCAGTCCTGCCACGTATCGGCCTGGTAGACCGGCGTGCCTGTGGTGCCGCTCGTCTGACGGAACTCGGTAACCTGCTGAAGGGGCACGGCCAGCATGTCGCCGTAGGGGAACGGGGGCCTTTTCTGCACGTCCCTCAGCATCCCCTTGTCGATCTTCGGCACCCGCTTGATGTCTTCGTATGTCTTGATATCCCCGGGCTCGATGCCTGCATCCTCGTAGAGCTTCCGGTAGAAGGGTGAGTTGTTGTACGCCCACTCGAAAACGCGCTTGAACTTCCTGACCCGAAGCTGCCCCAGCCGCTCCCTGTCCAGCGTTTCCAGTATGGGGTTCCAGTATATGCTCGCGTCTTTAGCCATATGTCGCTCCTCGTGGGTTGTTTGTCCGTCCGTTTTGAGCTTTATGATTTTATGCGCAGGTGTTCATCTAGTGAACATACCCTGTGCATTGAGTAAACAATACCTGGGGAACGCCGTCCTTGTCAAGAAAAAAGAGACTGTATGAAGACAAAGACTGCAAAACAAACAAGCCGGCGGGACCCCCTTTTTGCCGCAAGGGCGGGAAGCGGGATGGACCGCCGCCGGCCGCCCCTTATCGTTTATAGCCCAGCTTCGTCGAAACCATAAGGGCCGTTTCCGAGACCTCCTTTATTATCCTCGGCAGATCGTTGTCAGTCAGGGACGAGGAGAAGATCGCCGCGCCTATGCTGGCTACGACCTTTCCCATGAAGTCCCGGACGGGGCCCGCCACACCGGTGACCCCTTCAAGGGTCGCTTCGGGGTCGACCGCGAAATCCTGCTCCTTTACCTTGCGCAGCCACGCCTTGAACTCTTCCTTATCGGTGATCGATTTCCTCGTCAGGGCCGCAAGCGGGAATTTCTCGATCAGCCTTTCTATCTCGTCTTCGGGAAGGTGGGACATGAGCATGGGGCCGCACATCCCCCAGTAAGGAACGCGGCGGGTGCCGATCTTGGAAGTGAAGGTAATGATGCTTCTGCTGTCTTCCCTCTTGTCGATGTAAAGCAGCTCGTCGTTATCGAGGATACAGAGAAAGATAGTCTTCCCTATCCGTTGGTGAAGCTGCGTGAGAGGCAGGGCGGAGGCTTTGCGGATGGAGAGAGAATGAAAGACGACGCTCCCTTGCTCGAACACCCTCATGCCCAGGGAATATTTATTCGACTCCTGGTCTTGTCTGAGATAGCCGTACTTCCCCAGCGTGGAGCAGAGTCTGAGGATGGTAGCCCTTGAGAGGCCGAGGATTTTGGAAAGCTCGCTCTTGCTGAGCGCCTGCCGCTCCAGGCTGAATGCATCGAGTATCTGGAGGGCCCTTTCCAGAGACCTGTTATAGAAACCTTTTTTGTCGTTGCTTACCGGTTTCAGCGGCAGACATCCCCCAGGGCTCTTATAGCTTCGCAGAGCCGGAGGGCTTTGTCAAGGCGCGTCCGGCCCACGAGAATCACCCATCCGACCGGAAGAAACAAAAGGATCAGGACTACGGCCCTTCGATGGAGCTCAGCTCGAATTGGAGGAGCTTGCGCTCTTCGGGGGTCGCCAGGACGATGAGGTGCATATCCTTTTCGAGCGAGAGGGTCGCGGGCGGGTTGTATATCCACTTGCCGCCGTCCTTCCGCACCGCAAGGAGGAGTATGTTGCCCATGCTTGTGAAGTCGAGGTCGCCGACCTGCCTGCCCACGTACTTCGAGTCGTCCGGCACGCGGACTTCCTCTACGCGCAGCGCCTGCTCCCTGTCGTGCAGCATCGACTCAAGAAAATCGGTCGCGTGGGGCCTCGTCATATCGGAGGCCATCCGCAGGCCGCCTATGTAGTTGAGGGCGACGACCGTGTCCGCCCCCGCGCGCTTTATCTTGTCGATGTTCTTCGTGTCGTTGCACCTGCATACTACGCGCAGGGAAGGGTTCAACTGCTTGGCGGTGAGGGTGATGACGATGTTGTCGTTGTCGGAATTAGTCGTTGCGAAGAGACCTTTCGCCTCCTTTATCATCGCCCTTTCGAGCGTCTCGTTCTCCGTCGCGTCGCCGAGGATCATGGGCACGTCGATATTCCGGTCTTTGAGAAGGTCGAACTGAGCGGGGTTGGAATCGAGGGCGATCTGCCGCCTTTTCGTCTGGTGCAGCTCGTGAACGATGTAGAGGCCCACCATCCCGATGCCGCAGACGATATAGTGGCCCCGCATTTTTTCGATGCGTTTCTCCATGCTCCTCCTCCTGAAGACGGTCCTTACCTCGCCCTCGACCATGTACGCAGCGAGGGCCGTAAAGAGGTAGAAGATCGCGCCCACGCTGACAAAGAGATAGAATATCGAGAAGACCTTGCCGGCCACCGTGTTGTGGATCCCCACGTGGTCCTCGTAGCCGACGGTAGTGAGGGTGGTCGCCGTCATATAGAGGGCGTCGAGGAGGCTCTTGTTTTGGCTCCCCAGGAGCCTGTATCCGATAGTCCCGACGCAGACAATGGCGGCTATGATGAGGACGATGCGCTTGACGCGGGTTTCCTTCCTTCTCATGCGCCTAGTATATCAGGAGCCGGGCGGCAAAGCCATATGAAGCAAAGGCAGGCGCGCAAAAAAGGTGTGAAAAGGGCGCAGGGATGCGACGGGCAGCTCTGGACCGGGCGACGCAGCCGCGTGGGATGCGGCCAGGCCTTACCCGATGCGCGACGCTACTGCGTCGATAAATTCTTCGGTCGTGCAGGAGCGGGCCGGCTGCGGCGTCATGAGGGGCGTCAGGTCCTTCGTCGCTGTGCCCGACTCGATGCAGTCGATTACCGCAGCTTCGATCTTCCGGCCGAAGGCGGAGACGGCCGGGTCGCCGTCGAGCTCCCCGCGCTTTTTAATGGCCCCCGTCCAGGCGAAGATGGATGCCACGGGGTTCGTGCTCGTCGGGTTGCCTTTAAGGCGCTCGTAATAATGGCGCCGCACCGTGCCGTGGGCCGCCTCGAACTCGTATTTGCCGTCAGGCGAGACGAGCATGGAGGTCATCATGCCGAGGCTGCCGAAGCCTGCGGCTATCACGTCGGAGAAGACGTCCCCGTCGTAGTTGCTGACCGCCCAGAGGATGCCGCCCTCCTGCTTCATCATTTGCGCGGCTGCGTCGTCGATCAGCATGTAGCGGTAGGCGATGCCTGCGGCGTCGAAGCCGGCTCGTCGGGCCGCGACCTCTTCGGCGAAGATGTCCCGGAAAAAGCCGTGGTACTTCTTGCTGATCGTGTCCTTCATCGAGAACCAGAGGTCTACGCCCTCGTCGAGGGCGCAGTTGACGCAGGATCTGGCGAAGGAGCGGATCGAGCCCTCCAGGTTGTGCATGGCCATGACGACGCCCGCGTCCGCGAACTGATGGACGAGCAGGCGGCTCTCCCGACCCCTCTCGTCCGTATAGACGAGCTCGACCCTTCCCGGCCGGTCGATCCGCATCTCCACGGCCCGGTAAATGTCTCCGTAGGCGTGGCGGCCGATGATGATCGGTTTTTTCCACGAGCGGATGGCCGGGGCGATATTCTTTGCCATGATGGGCTTTCGGAAGACCGTGCCGTCGAGGACCGAGCGGATTGTGCCGTTCGGTGAGGGCCATGTCTTCTTAAGCCCGTACTCGGCTACGCGCTGTTCGTCGGGCGTGATGGTGGCGCACTTCACCCCGACCCCGTGCCGCTTTACCGCGTTCGCCGCGTCGAGCGTCACCCGGTCGTCCGTCGCATCCCGCGACATCAGGCCGAGGTCGTAGTATTCGAGGGGGATGTCGAGGAACGGCAAGATCAGGCGCTCCTTGATGAGCGCCCAGATGACGCGCGTCATCTCGTCGCCGTCCATCTCGACTATGGGCGTCCTTACCTTAATCTTCGGCATCGGCAGGGCCTCCCGCGTCCCTGCTGGCCGAAACGTAATTGAGAAGGCCGCCCGCCGCGACGATGGCGCGCTGCTTCTCGGAGATGGGGCAGACGCAGGCGAAGGTCGCGCCCGTGCGCCCGTTCCGCACCGTGACCTGCGCACCGGCCGCGACCGCATCGCGCCAGCCCGCGGCCGACAGGCGGTCGCCCGCCTTGATGCTGTCGTAATCGGAAGGGTCGGCGAAGACCATCGGGAGTATGCCGAAGTTGACGAGGTTCGCCGCGTGGATCCGCTCGAACGACTTTGCGATGACCGCCTTGACGCCAAGGTACATGGGGCAGAGCGCGGCGTGCTCGCGGCTCGACCCCTGCCCGTAAGACTCGCCCGCGACGATCACGTTGTGCAGGCCCCTGGCCTTGTTTTTCAGGCAGGTCGCGGCAAAGCCGGGGTCGATGTGCTCGAAGACGTAGCGGGCGTACCTTGGGACGTTCGAGCGGTACTTGAGCCGCTCGCCTGCCGGGATGATGTGGTCGGTCGTGATGCGGTCGCCCACCTTTATGACGGCTGTGCCGTCGAGGTCCTGCGGCATCGCGCTGTTCTTCGGCGGCTCGCCGATGTTCGGCCCGCGCACGATGGGCGTAGAGGCCATCTCCGGCGTGGGGAAGACGAACATCGAATCGTCGATCAGGTAGGAGTCCGGCTCCGGGATTTTCGGATATGCCATGCCGAAGGCGCGCGGGTCGGTCAATTGCCCCGTCACTGCTGCAACCGCCGCCGCCTCCGGGCTTGCCAGGTAGACCTTTGCGTCCTTGGTGCCGGATCGCCCTTCGAAGTTGCGGTTCGATGTCCTCACGGAGACGCCGCCGCTTTTCGGGGAGAAGTGGTTGCCCACGCAGAAGCCGCAGGCCGACTCCATGACGCGCCCGCCGGCGGCTATCAGGTCGGCAAGCCCGCCGTCACGTATGAGCATCTGGAGCACCTGCCGGGAGCCGGGCGCGATGGCGAGGCTGACGCGCGGGTGGATTTTGCGCCCCTTCAGGACTGCCGCGGCGGTCATAAGGTCGTGGTAAGAGGAGTTCGTGCACGAGCCGATGCAGACCTGGTCAACGGGTAGCGGCCCCACGTCCGCAAGCCGCGCGACGTTGCCGGGGCTGTGGGGCAGGCTGACGAGCGGCTCCAGGCCCGATAAGTCGATGTCTATGACGCTGTCGTATTGCGCGTCCGCGTCCGGCGCGAGGGGCTGCCAGTCTGCCTCCCTTCCTTGAGCCTTCAGGAATGCGCGCGTCACCTCGTCGGACGGGAAGACCGATGTCGTGACGCCCGTCTCCGCGCCCATGTTAGCGACCGTCGCGCGCTGCGGCACGGAGAGGCCTGCCACGCCCGGGCCGCCGTATTCGAGGACTACGCCGACGTTGCCTGCGGTCGAGACGATGGAGAGCACCTTGAGGACAATGTCTTTCGCAGTCACCCAGTCGGGGAGGGCGCCGGACAGACGGACGAGGCTGACGTTCGGGCAGGTCAGGTAGAAGGGGCTGCCTGCCATTGCGAGCGCCACGTCCAGCCCGCCCGCGCCTATGGCGATCTGGCCGATGCCGCCGCCCGTCGTCGTGTGGCTGTCCGCGCCCAGGAGCGTCGTGCCGGGTGCGCCGAAGCGCTCAAGGTGGACCTGGTGGCAGATGCCGTTGCCGGCCCTTGAATAAACGACGCCGAACCTGGCGCAGACGCTTTCCAGGTAAAGGTGGTCGTCCGAGTTCTCGAAACCGACCTGGAGCGTGTTGTGGTCCACGTAGTTGACGGAGAGGGCGGTCCGCACACGGTCTGCGCCGAGGGACTCGAACTGCAAGTAAGTCATTGTCCCGGTGGCGTCCTGGGTTAAGGTCTGGTCTATGGCTATGCCTATGGTCTCGCCGGGGGTGTATTGTCCATTTCTCAGATGTGCTTGAAGTACTTTCTCTACAATATTTCTGCCCATATCTCCCTTGCCTTCCGTCTGCCTATTTTACCCTACGATACGTGCGGAAACAAGGGGGTTACCGGTTGTGTAGACTTGCGGGTGGAAGACAAGGGGATATGGGCAATGGTCACGCGGCCGGGGTCCTTCCGCGACGCTTCGCGTCAAAGCGATCTTTTGCCTGCGCTGCGCGCGACAGCGCCTTAAACTGCATTGCAGTTGCACCAATTTGCATATATAATGGCAGTATGAAAAGCCGTGAAGAAGTCTTGAAGATTCTCGCTGAGGCGAAGCCGGAGTTAAAGAAGGAATTCAAAGTCCGGAGAATAGGACTTTTCGGATCATACGCCAGGATGGAGCAGCGGCCGGACAGCGACGTGGACGTTCTCGTTGAGGTCGATCCGTCTATCGGACTCAAATTCGTTACCCTTGCCGACAGAATAGAAGAGCACCTTGGCCTCCGAGCGGAAGTCGTCTCCTCGCGCGCCGTAAACCCCAGACACCGGAAGCTTATCAACAAAGAATTAATCTATGTCTGAGCGCTACGGCATACAGGCTAGGCGCGAAAAGGCACCCGCCGCATGCGGTCTCATGAGTCGTATCGCATAAGCGCAGCTATGCGATACGACTCATGAAGTGCCGGAAAACGTCGTCAGGGATCGATGTAGCCGTGTGACCCACGCGGCCGAGATACGCCGCACCGTAGACTCGTTCCAACTCCGCTGCGTTCGTCTGCATCGCCGGGGATTGATCCGCCGTCCGGTCGTTGAGTATCACGCCCAGCAGTTCCACCCCCTCATGCGCCAGGTAGTACATATTCAGCGCTACTTGGTTAAGTATCCCCAGGCGGTTCTCCGCGACCAGCAGCGCCGGATAGCCCAGGTCCTTCGCCAGTGTCGCAAAGGAATAGCCCTCCGTTATTTCGACGGTAATGCCCCCTGCGCCTTCGACGATGACCAGGTCCGCGCCTTGCTCGCCCTCCCGTATCGCCCGCCTGATCTGCTCCGTGTCGATCTCGACGCCATCTATGCGCGCGGCAAGGTGGGGGGAGAGCGGGGCCGAGAGCCTGTAAAGGCAGACATCTTCGACGGCCAGTCCGGGGGCCGTGGCGTCCCGCAAGGCCGTAGCGTCGGCGGGGACCAACCTGCCGTTTGCGTCCGCTGCGCACCCGGACTCTACGGGCTTGAAGGGCCGGATGATCGTGCCTTCTTCCCGCAGCCGCCTGCCGAGCAGGCACGTCACATAGGTCTTGCCGACTTCGGTATCGGTGCCGGAGACGAATATGCCGCGAGTGCGGCCGCCGCGCCTATCCATCGCCTGCCTCTTCCGCGAGAACCGCGTCTATGGCCCAGGCCGCGGAGCGCACAAGACGCTCGATCTCGCCTTCCGTCGATGAAAGGGGCGGCATGAGGACGACGATATCGCCGAGGGGCCGCAAGATTATCCCCTTTTCCCGCATCTTGCGGATAACCCGCTGGCCGATCTTTTTTTCCGGCGGGAAGGACTCGCGCGTCTTCCTGTCTGCGACGATCTCGATGCCTGCCATCAGTCCTTTCTGCCGGATGTCGCCGATGTGGGGGCGGCCGGCCAGGGCCGACAGCTCATGGGCCATCGTGCCCGAAAGCGCTGCCACCCGCTCTAATATAGGCTCATTTTCGAAGATGGAGAGCGTTGCGAGGGCTGCCGCGCAGGCAAGGGGGTTCGCCGTATACGAATGGCCGTGGAAGAACGCCTTGAATTCCTCGTATTTGCCGAGGAAGGCCGCGTATATCTCTTCGGTCGCGAAGGTGGCGGCCAGCGGCAGGTAGCCGCCTGTAAGCCCTTTGGCGACTGCCATCAGGTCGGGGGAGACGCCTTCCTGATTGCAGGCGAAAAGAGTGCCCGTCCTGCCGAAGCCCGTTGCCACCTCGTCGCAGATGAGCAGCACGCCGCTCGCCGCCGTCACCTTGCGCAGGCGCGCAAGGTAGCCCTCCGGCATCATGAGCATTCCCGCCGCCCCCTGTACGAGCGGCTCTGCGATGAAGGCGGCGAGCCTCCCGGCGAGGCTGCGCACTGCCTCTTCCATCCTGTCCGCGCAGGCCATCCCGCACGATGGGCGCTCAAGGCCGTAGGGGCAGCGGTAGCAGTGGGGCGTCGGTATGCGGTGCGTAGTAAACAGGAGCGGCCGGAATATCTTATGAAAGAGGTCGATGCCGCCCGCCGAGACGGCGCCCGATGGTATCCCCGTGGTACGCCTCCGTATGGGTCAGGAACTCTTTTTTGGCCGCGCCGCCTTCCTTCAACTGCCAGTACTGGTAGGCCATCTTGATGCAGATCTCCATCGCCGTGGAGCCGTTGTCGGAATAGAAGACGCGGGAGAGGCCCGGCGGGGTGAGGGTGAGCAGCTTTTCGGCAAGCTCGATTGCCGGGGCGTGCGAAAGGCCCAGGAAGGTAGAATGGGCGATGCGGTCGAGCTGCGCCCGGACCGCGTCGTCGATCTCCTTCCTGCGGTGGCCGAAGAGATTTACCCACAACGATGAGACGCCGTCGAAATAGCGCCTCCCTTCCGTATCGATGAGGTAATTTCCTTCGCCCGATTCGATTATCAAGGGCGCATCCTTCTCCCAGTCGGCCATCTGCGTGAAGGGATGCCAGATGAGTGATTTGTCTAGGCAGCGCAATTTCTCAGTACTATCCAACCAATGCCTCCTGATGCCTTATAATCGATGTCTCAATATCCCAATTACGTACACAGCACAGCCCGCTCCCGCCAGAGGCGCGAGTCCAGCCGCCCAAAGCATTGGTTTAGCTTTTTTGCCTGCCGCTCGCAGCTCACCGCACCCCAATCCCCGCCTCCCTGAATAGCTCATCGACGCAGGCCGCTGCGGTGCGGACCATCTCCGGCGTATGCGTCGCCATGAGCGTCAGCCGCAGCCGCCCGCTCCCTTCCGGCACGGACGGCGGCCTGATGCCGTGGACGAAGAGGCCCCGCTCGTAGAGGGCCGCGGAAACGGCCATCGTCTCCCTGTCCCCGCCCGTCAGAAGCGGCATGATGGCGCTCGGGCTTTCCACGGGGCGGCCGCGCGCCGCCATCTCCGCGATGAATATCTCCCGGTTCTCCCAGAGCCGCGCCAGAAGGTCCGTCCCGTCCGCGAGCATCCCGACCGCCTTTATGGCAGCGCCCGCTATGGCAGGCGGCAGGCCCGTGTTGTAGATAAACGTCCTGCACGTGTTGATAAAGTAATCGACGGTCTTTTTCGAGGCGCAGATATAGGCCCCGTATGTGCCGAGGGCCTTCGAGAGCGTCCCCATCTGCACGTCGATGGCGTCGGGGGGCAGGTTGAAATATTCGGCCGACCCGCAGCCGCGCGGCGGCAGCACGCCGACTGCGTGGGCGTCATCGACGACGAGGACGACCCCGTACCGGTCTTTCAGGGCAACGAGGTCGGGCAGGGGGGCGACGTCGCCGTCCATGCTGAAGACGCTGTCCGTGACGACGATCTTGCGCCGCGCCTTCGAGTTGCGCAGAAGCGATTCCAGGTGGCCGGCGTCCCCGTGGCGGTAAACCTCGACGCGGCTTCGGGAGAGGCGGCAGCCGTCGATGATGGACGAGTGGTTGAGCTCGTCGGAAAAGACCGTTGCCCCTGCGCCGCCGAGGGTCGCCAGGATGCCCAGGTTTGCGAGATACCCTGAGCTGAACGTCAGGCAGGCTTCCGCCCCTTTAAGGCGGGCGATGGCCGCCTCAAGCTCCGCGTGGACGTCCATGTGGCCGCAGATCAGGCGCGACGCGCCTGTGCCGACGCCGTAGCGAGCGGCCGCTGCGGTGAAGGCTGCGACGATCTCAGGGTGGTTGGCCAGGCCCAGGTAGTTGTTGGAGGCGAAGTTGACGAGCTGCCTTCCGTCGATGGCGATAAGGGCGTCCTGGGCGGTCGATAGGGGCCTCAGATACCGGTAGCGCCCTTTTTCTTTGAGTGCGGCTATCTCTTTATCGAGGTCGGAAAGGAACATGGTGCCCTCGCGGTCGCTTGCGCGGAAAACAGGGCAAAATATACACCATCGGGCCGCCTGAAAGCAAGAACGGCGGCCGATCCGGGGGCGCAAAGTATTTTTGGCTTGCAGACGATCCGAATTAGCAGGAGAATAGGATAGGACCGGCCGGGTAAAGAGGACGTGCTATCCGGGCTTTTGCGGCCGGCCGCGAGAATCTTTAAGGGGGGTGCGATCATGGGAGGGTCCCACACGGTAAGCAGTTATCTCATCCAGCAGCTTAAGGCGCATGGCGTGCGCCACGTCTTCGGCGTGCCCGGCGATTACGTGCTCGGGTTCTTCCATGATCTCGAAGAGAGCGACCTGAAGCTGATCAACACGTGCGACGAGCAGGGCGCGGGCTTCGCCGCAGACGCGTACGCGAGAATCAACGGCATGGGCGCGGTCTGCATCACGTATTGCGTGGGGGGCCTGAAGGTGGCAAACCCGACCGCCCAGGCGTTCGCGGAGAAGTCGCCGGTCGTCGTCATCAGCGGGGCGCCGGGTAGGAACGAGCGCATAAAGACGGCCCTCCTGCACCACAGGGTCCGCGACTTCGATACCCAGTTGAAGATATTCGAGCAGATCACCGTGGCATCGACGGTGATCGACGACGCCCAAACCGCCTGCCGCGAGATCGACCGCGTGTTGAACGAAGCCGCGACCTACAAGCGTCCGGTCTATATAGAGCTGCCCAGGGATATGCTTTCCGTCCCGGTCGAGCCGTACAGTCAGCGCCGCCCGGAAGCCGCGCAGCGCAACGCCGAGGCCCTGAGAGAGGCCCTGGAGGAGGCGGTTGCCATCATCAACGCGTCGAAGCAGCCTGTCATCATCGCAGGCGTCGAGCTGCACAGGTTCGGGCTGCAAGGCGCCTTGCTGCGCCTCGTCGAGAAGACGAATATCCCCGTGGCCTCCACGCTACTCTCGAAGTCGGTCATCAGGGAAAGCCACCCCCGTTATATCGGCCTCTATGAAGGCGCGGTAGGGCGCAGGGACGTGCGCAAGTACGTCGAGTCGAGCGACTGCCTGATCCTCCTTGGGGCGCTGCTGACGGATATCGACCTCGGGGCCTTCACTGCGCGCCTCGAGCAGGGGCGCTCCATCTACGTAAGCACCGAGAAGGTGCTTGTGCGCTATCACCATTACGAGGACGTGACGGCCGCTGACTTTATGAGCGGCCTCCTGAAGGCCGATATAACCCGCAGGGAGGCCGTCGATATCCCCCACCCCCCTCCCCACGAGCAACGCGGCCCAGTGGCGGGCAGACAGGTGACCGTCCAATACCTTTTTCAGCGGCTTAACGCCTTCCTCGACGACAACACGGTCGTCATCGCGGACCCTGGGGACGCCATGTTCGCCGCTGCCGATATGACGATCCACAGCGAGACGGAGTTCCTGGCGCCTGCGTACTATACATCCCTCGGCTTTGCGGTTCCTGCGAGCCTGGGCGTGCAGATGGCCAGGCCGGAGCTGCGCTCCCTGGTGCTCGTGGGCGACGGGGCGTTCCAGATGACAGGGATGGAGCTCGGTACGATAGCCCGGTTCAAGCTCAACCCCATCGTGGTGGTCCTGAACAACCTGGGGTACGGGACGGAGCGCCCCATGCTCGACGGGGCGTTCAACGACATCCCGCTCTGGAAGTACAGCCGCATACCGGAGATCCTGGGGGCGGGCAGGGGGTTCGACGTGACGACGGAGGACCAGTTGGAGGCGGCGCTGGTGGAGGCGCGGAAGCGGACGGATTGCTTCTGCATCCTCGACGTCCACCTGGACCCTTCCGACAAGTCGCGGGCCTTGCAGCGCATCTCCCAGGGCCTGGGGAGGAAGGTGAAGAAGGCAAAGGAAAAGAAATAGCGGGCAGCGCGGCGCCCTGCGGCGTAGGATACTGCTGCATTCGGTCGGCATATATATCAGGACTACTCGATTACCTCATAGAACTGCGGGGTCGGCTGACCGTCCAGAAGAAGCTTAACCTCTTTGCCGGCCTCGTCGTGCTCGGGACTTCCGTGGAGGGCCATGAAGGTCTCCCTGCTCTCGTGTTCTACAATGGCAGCGTAATTGCCTCCATTCAATGGCTTGAGGAGCCGGCGTCGCACCAAGCCTTTGTGGCTCGCAAACTCCTTGCTCGCCCGTGCAAACCATTCCCGGAACTTGGCGTCCTTCCCTTCTTTGACAGGCGGAAAATTGATAATGACGACAAACATAGTCTCCTCCTTTCTCTTAAACCGGCAAACGTTATCGGACTTTCAGATATGATAGACTACAGCCTATCCTGGTTGTCAAGGTAAACCAGGCATCACAAGGTGATTCCCCTTGCTATTGCGGGCTATGGACAAAGAGGCTCTCGGGGCAGGCATGTGAGACAGGGTGCAAGGTTTACGACGGGAGACTAAGAGCTTATCCGTAATTAACTTGATTTAAATTCATAGCCATACTACACTTTAGCGAGGAGGTGGGTATGGCAAAGATCCGCTCATGGGAAGTGTCCGACGAGTTCTGGAAACGTGTCGCACCTTTTATTCCGAAACGGGAGCGAGAATCTGGTAAGGCATTCAAAAGGAAGCCCGGCGGCGGCCGTAAAGCTATGTCCCAGCGGCGCGTATTCGAAGGCATCGTCTTTGTGCTGAGAACCGGATGCCAGTGGAAGTCACTGCCCAGAGAACGGTTCGGAAGCGCAAGCTCCATACACAAGTACTTCCGGCAATGGCTGAAGGGAGGTTTCTTCCTTGCCCTCTGGCGCGCCGGTCTCGCCGAGTACGATGATATGGAGGGGATCGCCTGGAAGTGGCAGAGCATGGATGGGGCCATCATCAAAGCGCCTCTGGCGCAAGAGGCAGCCGGTCCGAACCCGACAGACAGGGGGAAAAAAAGGAAGCAAGAGACACCTCCTGGTGGACGGACGTGGCGTCCCGCTGTCGCTGATCGTAACAGGGGCCAATCGACATGACGCAAGCCAGCTTACCGCAGTGCTCGATGCCGTCGTTATTCCCCTTCCGAAGAGACAACGATTCTTATACGCAGATAAGGGATACGATGGCGAACAGGCTCGCGAGCAGATCCGCATCAGGGGCTACGCTCCGAGGGTCTCACGAAAGAAGCGTAAACGCGGGCGTCCTCCCAAGAACCGGCGTTGGGTTGTGGAAGCGGCGCACTCCTGGTTCAACAGGTTTCGTAAGCTTCTGGTCAGATATGAGAAGATGTCCGAAAGCTACGAAGCTCTTGTTCATCTCGCGGCTGCGATTATTTGCTGGAGGAAGGTTGTTGCTATTTACGGATAAGTCCTAAGGTTCAAACCCCGGGTACATTCTGTGATGGGTCTTGATATAAATCAATTACAATGTTGGCGCCGCATCGTATAAAATAGAATCAAACCGGAAAGGAGGACAAAATGGCAGGGAGCTCGACGCGGGCAGGGGACTCAACCACGGTACTAAAGCTTAAGCAGATGGCCGACTACCAGGAGCACTCGGTCGTCAGCCGGGAAATCATTCAAAAGCCCTCGGGAACGATGACCGTCTTCGCCTTCGATAAGGGGGAGGGCCTCAGCGAGCATGTGGCGCCCTTTGACGCGGCGGTCTATGTGCTGGAGGGCGAGGTTGAGGTCAGTATCGAAGGCAAGCCCCATTCGGTCAAGGAAGGAGAGATGATCATCATGCCGGCCAACAGGCCGCATGCCCTTAGGGCCGTAACCCGCTACAAAATGCTGCTGGTGATGATCAAATAAGGCAAGAAACAAGGAGAACGCGATGGACAAACAGGCTGTTACAGGCATACGCCGGTCAACGGCCGGCCGGTGCATACCTTTGTGCATGTAGTGAAAGTGGGGACGGTCCCCTCGTAGTGACCGATTACCCGTATTCCTCGAAAATATAATGAATGGGAGGTATATGAAAATGAAAAGCGTTTCGATTGAAGACACGTGCGTAGCGTGCGGGTCCTGCGTGGAGATATGCCCGGAAGTCTTCGAGCTTCCGGGGGAGATTGCCGTCGTAAAAGAAGGGGCGGACCTGTCCCTGGATGCGAAGATCATAGAGGCTGCCGAGGCATGCCCCGTGGAGGCGATCCGATACGAAAAGTAAAGCGCGCCTTGCGCGCGATAGAAACACTTCGCCTGGTTTTGTCCCGCAGATTATCCTTCTGATGATCTCTGCACAGCTCTATTGCCTCCCGTAATGCCATACAACCTCCTCGTATGTCTGTTCGGGGCCTCATACGAAATATTGGAGGTTGGATGAGGGAGAGCGGTTTCTACCCGGAGAAATGGCAGGCGTCACGTGTGTTGAAAACGTGGCGTAGGATCACCTTGCACAACCGGACTAACGTTTCCATGTTGTTCAGCCAGTATCTGTTCGATCTCTTTTCTGCACTCTTTTTCGCAATTCGGACATACGCCATGCGTAAAGGCAACATTGGGATCTTTCGTGATGTGAGCATCCGGGTGCTGCCAATGCCCTTTGTCGTTGCGGATTCTCTTGCACCACGCGCACATCACGATAAGGTTTTTGAACATCTCGACCTCCGCCGTCGGCTTCGGGAACTGCTTGATAGACAGCAAGAGATATGCCGCATAGGAAAATGATGCGAGAAAGAGGTGATTCCCTATGCAATAACGGGACGTCGGCGTGAAGCGGACCGGCAGCCGGCACCCTGAAGTTGTCCTGAAATACCTTCAGTCCGTCCGGAAAAACCGAACATATGGATGATTCACTGCCAAAGAAGTCTGAAACGCTTTTCTTCTTTTAGGTAGACATTTTGTTTTAAGCCGTGGTATATACCTGTCTGTACGAGGCGGCGACCAGCCTGCGATGTCCCGGGGATACGCAAAGCGATCGCTCAGCGAGGTAGTGCAGCCATGTTGCTCAGAAATATTTTCAACAAGGTCTACTGTGCAAGGTGCTTCCATTCACACTTAAGACGCAGTAAGAGCACATCCGGCCAAGAACCCCCGAGTCCCGGTCCGAAGCAAAAGCGATTAGCCGTAAGGAACGGCGTGCTCTCGCGTTGCGCGGCAGGCTATCTGGCCGTGTTCCTGCTCCTCGGGGCATCCAATGTCTACGCGGTCCTGAAGCTCCACCACCTCGGCAGTACCACGATTCCGGGTCTCAAGGCGGATATTCGCGTCCTCGAATGCCAAAAGATGCTTATCGACGAAATGCTTTCCGAGATGCGCTACGAACGAAAGTACCTGCTCACTCTCGACGCCCGTCTGTATGATGAATTTCGTGAAGCGAACGTGGCATTTCATAAATACATGGCGGAAGGTCACGCGGCGGCCCATACGAGGCATAAGGACTTCTTCGGCACCGTCGAGACGCGCCACAGCCGATACGAGAGCCTGGTAAACGCGGAGTTGGCCAGGGTCAGGAGCAATCTGCCCTACGATCGGGCACAATACCAGATGGAAAAAGACAGGGAATCGGATGCAGTGCTTGAAGGGCTGAGAACCCTGGGGGGCTACGGCAGGGAGGACGCCCATCAGAGGATCGCCATGGTAAACGAGGCGGGGAACTCGACCCTGGGTTTTACCGTCTGGTGCCTGGTGTTTACTGCCCTTTTCTCGCTTCTCGTCTCTTTCGTCGTGACGAGGAGCATTAACGAGCCATTGGCAAAACTGGTAAACAAGACCAGAGAGATAGCTGCGGGGGTGTTCCAGGGCAACCTCGATATAACCTCTCCTTCGGAGGTGTCCGAGCTTGCCCAGGCGTTCAACGCGATGTGCGAGAGGCTCGCGGAAGTGGACGGTATGAAGAATGAATTTCTTTCCCTGGTCTCACACGAGCTACGGACGCCTCTTACGACGGTGAAGGAAGGCACCAGCCTTCTTCTGGAGGGAATCTGCGGCAATGTTACGGAAAAACAGGGGCAGTTGCTCCGCATTCTCTCAAGCGAGACCGGACGGCTGATAGAAATGGTGAATTCGATCCTCGACCTTTCGAAGATGGAGGCCGGGATGATGGCTTACTCGTTCGACAGTAGAAGCATCGTACCCCTCATCGACCAGGTGTTGACCGAGATGGCGCCCCTAGTCGAGGCCAGGAAGATAGTACTCAAAAAAGAAGTCGCCCCAGATCTCCCTCACCTGGCTATCGATGGGGACCGGATGCTGCAGGCCCTGCGAAACCTCGTAGGAAATGCGGTCAAGTTCACCCCAGAGGGCGGCCAGGTCTCGGTTTCCGCCCAGAGAGCGGAAGGGGGCGTCGAGGTCTCAGTCCGGGATACGGGACCGGGTATCCCGGAGAACAAGCTCGTGACTATCTTCGAAAAATTCAGCGGCTCCGACCGGAAAAGAGGTACGGGCCTGGGGCTGGCGATAGTGAAGCACATCATTGACGCACATGGAGGTAAAATTTGGGCAGAAAGCAAGCCAGGCTGGGGAAGCACGTTCTTCGTTCTCTTGTCCTGTTAATGTTGTTGTCTACGACCGGCTGCGCTCTATGGGGCGGCCGGCAGGAAGCCGAGAAGACGCCTTCTTCAGTCGTTCCCGGAGAGGCAGACGCCAATAAAAGGGTCCCATCAGTCGGCGTAAAACAGGCGATACCGAAAGGGCATGGTGCAGATCGCGCGGAATGCGACACGGCCCGCCCGCATCTGGCCAAGGGAAAGAAGCTGCTTCTGGATGGTAACTGGACCGGCGCATTGCAGGAATACAGGGAAGTGACTTCCATGTGCCCCGATGGCCCGGAGAGCGAAGAGGCCCTTCTTTCCATCGGTATGATCTGGGCCCATCCGGCGAACCCGAGGAGAAATTACGCGATTTCGGCGCTTTATCTAAAAAAGCTTGCCTCCCGCGATACAAAGAGTATTTTTGTCGAGCAGGCGAAGGTCCTTGCGTATATCCTGCGGGAGAACAATCAATCCGGCGAGAAGATAAAAAGATTGCGCGCTATGGTGGATGGATTGGAGAGAGTGGACATAGAGATCGAGGGCATAAGGAAGGTCCAGGATCGGGAGGAGGTTCGCAATGGGTCAGGGAAAAATCCTGATAGTCGACGATGATTCCAACCTGCTTCAAGTACTGAAGATACGTGTGGAGTCAAGCGGGTACGACGTAATCGTAGCCGAAAAGGGGGAGGAGGCTCTGAAGGCCGCTCAAAACGAAGACCTGGACCTCTCTATCGTCGACCTCCAGCTCGAACACGGAGACGGGATCACCCTCATGAGGCACCTGCATCTCATCCTTCCCTGCATGCCGGTCATTATCCTCACGGCTTTCGGGACAATCGAGAGCGCGGTGCGGGCGATGAAGGACGGCGCTCACGGTTACCTCACAAAGCCCTTCAATCCACAGGAGCTCTTGGCCAATATCAAGAAAGCCCTCGAGCAGCGCCAGCTTGCTTCAGAGGTCAGCCAAGTCAAAGACGTCCTCCAACAGCAGACAGGTTTTCCCGAAGTGGTCACACAAAGCGACAAGATGCGCCGTATCCTTGGCATAGTTGCGCGCATTGCGCCGGGCGATTCCACGGTCTTCATCAACGGAGAGAGCGGTACAGGTAAGGAGTTGATCGCGAAAGCCATCCACCTTGCAAGCTCGCGACGGGACAAGCAATTCGTAGCCCTCAATTGCGCGGCCCTGCCCGAGCCGCTCCTGGAGAGCACGCTGTTCGGCCATAGAAGAGGCGCCTTTACGGGCGCCGTCACCGATACCAAGGGTCTTCTCGCCCAAGCCAACGGAGGCACCCTGTTCCTCGACGAGGTGGGAGACCTGGCTGTGGCAATCCAGTCGAAGCTGCTCCGCGTCCTCCAGGAGCGACAGTTTTATCCGTTGGGCAGCGAAGAGCTGCGGGAAGTCGATGTGAGGATGATCGTCGCCACCAACAAGGACCTGGAGGAAGAGGTAAGGAAGGGGGGGTTCCGGAGCGACTTCTTTTACAGGATCCACGTAATCCCGATCTATCTCCCTCCTCTCCGGGAGAGAAAAGAGGACATACCGCTGTTCGTCAATCATTTCTTGAAGAAGCTTAGCGTCAGTATGAACAAGGAGATCAAGGGCATTACACCCGGGGCCATGAAGAAGCTGATGCTCCATAACTGGCCCGGCAACATACGCGAGCTGCAGAACACACTGGAATATGCGGCTGCCGTTACCCCGTCCAACATGATTACGGAGGACTTCGTACTGCGGCGCCGGACCGAGGCCGAGCAGGAAGGAGAGACGGAGCAGTCCATCCGACCGCTGCGGCAGGCAAGAGATGCCTTCGAAAGATCCTATCTGATTGATTTGCTTCGTTCGTGCAGGGGCAATGTCAACGAAGCGGCCACCCTTGCCGGAAAATACAGGGCGGATTTTTACAACATGCTCAAAAAGCACCGGCTCAACCCCGGCGACTTCAGGTTGCAAGCACACGAAACGGATCGCCGTTGACCGCAACGTTGCGGACGGAGGGAGACGCATCGGCGGCGTATGGTTTTCCGTGGCCGAAAATCGCCGCGCAAGACCGGATCGCGACGCGCGTGTATGGAATACCCTTCGCTCAGTCAGGCAGTAACATACAGAGGCAAATCGTACCCGGTACGCGTCCGCCTTTCGCCGGCAAGCATCCTCGTCGCGATAAGATATGGAAATCCTTAGAATTATCAGGCCTTGGTTTACTTTTCTCGCCCGTCGTCCTTCCAAGGCCCGTAACTGGAATGGATCTTGCTTCAGTTTGAAATACATTTACAACTTTTGTACGAGAACGCGGTAAGGACAGAAGGTGGAATGGCGAAGCCGGTGATCGACTCATGTTCCCCAGTTGCTCGGACCCGGATTCTGTCCAGGGCTGCCCGGTCGACACGAGAATCGCAAGGAATGGCCTGTCATCTTCCGCGAAACGAGGTGAGGGGAATGGAGAAGATGAGGAAGTTCCTGAAGGGCGAGAAGGGTGTGACTGCGATCGAATATGCAGTAATAGCCTCCATAGTCGCTACGGCTATCGTAATGGCCCTGACTTCGCTCGGTTTAAGCCTGTCGGGTATCTTTAGCTCTATTTCCGGGGCGATGGGTGGTGGCCATTGATGGGCGCTGGTTTCGACCGCGTTATTCTTCGACACGGAGTCCGGAGGAGGAAGGGATGGTAAGGTCATTGCGCTGTCTCCCGGTTGCCGCGTTGGCGGTAATCATGATGCTGTCGGGCGGCTGCGCCACAAGAGATGCGACGGGCCCGGGGCAGGAATATGCCAGGGCATACGAATTGGCCAGGTATAACCAGATATTGGATCGTGAAGCAAGGCAAAATCTGAACCCGGTTTACGGACTCGGCGGCCGGGAGGCCGAGCGGGCTCTTGAACGGTACGAAAGGAGCTTCGAGAAGGAACCGGTCCGGCCGGTGTACAACATCAACGTGGGAACAATCAGATGAGGTTACCGGATGACGATCGATTGTGAGGATGTCCGGCCCAGCCGTGGCGGTCGCATCGACGTACGGTACCATGGGTAGTATTCCCGGTTTGGTCCAATAGGAGGTTACGTGAATATCAATCAGAATGTATCGGTTGGAATCGAGGCCCGGGGGAGGGAGATACGCGACGAATTTAAGAAGATCATCAGCACTCTCCCGGGCTTTGATATAACCGATCCGAATGCCGCCGGGCCATGCGACGTGCTGATTTTGGAGATTGGCAGCGACCCGGAGAAGGACTTTCAGCATATCGCCGATGTCCAGGCGGCCGGCAGCGCGCGGGAAGTCTTCTTGACATCGGCAAACAAGGACCCTCAGATCCTGATCATGGCGCTCAGGTCCGGGGCGAGAGAGTTCTTTACCCAGCCGATCAACACGCAAGAGGTAGCAAGCGCCCTGTCGAGGTTCTTCCTGAGAAGACACAAAGGAGATGCGAAGGGCGGGCCCGTACGGGCGAGAAAGGGGAAGATCATAGACGTAATGGGCACCAAGGGCGGGGTGGGCACGACCACCATCGCGGTGAACCTGGCGGGCAGCCTTGCGGGCCTTCAGGGCGGTCCGTCCGTTGTCATTGTTGACCTGAGCCGTCTAATGGGCGAGGTGCCCCTGTTCCTGAATATCAAGCCCGTCTTTGACTGGATGCAAGTCGCCAAGAATTTTTCCCGTCTCGACGGGACCTATCTGAAGAGCGTCCTCCTCAAGCATTCTTCGGGCA
The DNA here is from genome assembly GCA_963835595.1 of uncultured delta proteobacterium. Lineage (GTDB taxonomy): Bacteria > Desulfobacterota > Syntrophorhabdia > Syntrophorhabdales > WCHB1-27 > CAWEPK01. The sequence continues at coordinate 167,489 of CAWIGL010000003.1, forward strand.
TCCACGTGCTGCCGTCACCTACAAAGCTCATCGACGGGCAGGCGCCGCCGGCCAAAGTCATCGAGGTGCTTCTGGGACACCTGCAGCAGTTATTCGACATAGTCGTCGTCGACGGCGGCCGCTCGATCGACGATCTTTCGAAAGTGGTCCTGAAGGCGGCAGACAAAATTCTCCTTATCGCAACACCCAGCCTTCCCTGCATCGTCAACACCAGGGGACTGATAGATGCGTTTTACGGGCTGGGTTATCCCCCGAGCCGAAACATCGAGGTGGTGGCCAATCGATGCAACCAGAAGGGGGGCATCGCCCTGCGGGAAGTTGAACAGGCAATCGGGCGGAAAATCTCATGGCACCTCCCTAATGATTACAGGAGTGCGAACGGCGCTATCAATAGCGGCAGGCCCCTGGGTGTAGCCGCTTGTGGAAGTGATCTGAACGAAAAACTCATCGCCCTTGCCTCCGCTATGGCGGGCAATGGCGATGAGGAAATCAAGGTCGGAACGAAGAAGCGGTTCTCCCTGTTCAAGCGGCGGGAGCAGCCAAAAAAGAGTGTGATCGAGCCCGCCTGTGAAGCAATTTCCGGACTTCAGGCCAAGCCTGAACACAACGAGCTGAGAACGACGGTCCGTGACCGGCTCATCACCAATCTCGATCTCACCGGGATCGATTCCCTGGTCCGGGAGGTGCTGAAGGGGGAGATAGAGAAAGCCGTCGAGACCGTCACAGAAGCGGAAAGCCTTAATTCACAAGAAAAAGACCGACTGCTGACGGAAATCGAGGATGAGATACTGGGAGTGCTCGGAGGGGTATGTGCGGGGCGGGCGGAGCCCGGGGAAGCGATCGATCAAAAGAAGGCCGTGAAGGGAACGGATAAGTTCCTGGTTGCCTGACAACGTTGCCGGTTCATAAAGTGTTAGGGGGAAGTCCCCGGAAAAAGGAGGTGAAAATCATGGATAAGATCAAAAGGTTCTTAAAGGGAGAGGAGGGAGTGACTGCCATCGAGTATGGTCTGATCGCGGCCCTGATCGCGGTGGTGATCATAGGGGCAGTTACTACGCTGGGCACTACTCTTTCAGGTGCCTTCAGTTCGATAGCGACCGCCATCGCCGGTGCGGCGAAATGAAGCAAACGCCCCGGAAGGGATGCACGGCTCGACATAGGGACCGTGCATCCCTCGGAAATGAAGCTACGGGTTTCCTGACGGAGGAAGAGGAGTTGTGTTGACGTGTACCAACTGATCTACATAACGGCGGTGCTGGTGGCTGCCTCCGTCACCGATATCCGCAGCCATCGGATTCCTAACTGGTTGACTTTTTCAGGCATGGCGACCGGTCTGATCTTGTACTTTTCGGCAGGCGGTTTTCGGGGACTCCTGACCGGCGCCGAGGGCCTGGCACTCGGGTTTGCACTACTTATCCCCTTCTATATGTGCGGAGGGATGGGAGCCGGCGACGTGAAGCTCATGGCTGCGGTCGGCGCCCTGCTGGGCCCCTTGGCGTCGTGAAAGCATTCATACTTACAGCTTTCATCGGGGCCGCTTACGCAATTGCAGTCTTGGCAGTTAACCAATGGCGCAGCAGGAGCGCAAAGTCTGCGGTGCGGGCGCGCTCCATGATATCGAGGGGAAGTGACGAAGGTCAAACCGCTAACAATACGAGTAAAAGACCTGTCTTGTGCTACGGGGTTGCAATCGCTTCCGGCACGCTCCTTTCGCTGCTGGAGAATGTTTGCTTCAGGTAGCTGCGCTGCGGAAGAGGACGGGTCGCGAATAGAGACAGAAGGGGATGCTGACCGTGGGAAAGATGCAAAAGGAAAGACAGCATGGGGAAGAATAAACCGTACATCGTCATCCTGGCCGGCGTATTCCTGGCCCTGCTGGTAAGCATATTCACTTACAACTGGCTGCAAAAGAAATCGAAGGTGCAGGTCCGGGAGGTCGAGACCCAGCAGGTAGTGGTCGCCGCGGTCGATCTGACGTGGGGGACCGTCCTGGGAAAGCATCTGCTGAAAGTCGAGCCTTATCTGAAGAGGAGCCTGCCGGCCGGCTATTTTGTCGATCCCTCCGTCGTGGAGGGCAGGACATTGCTCAATGCCGTTAAAGCGGGCGAATTGGTCCTGGAATCGAGGCTCGCGCCGACCACGGTAAGAGGTGGAGGCATCGGCGCGGTCATAGGTGCAGACAAGAGGGCCATGGCCGTCAAGGTGGATAAGGTTGTGGGCGTATCCGGCTTCATTCATCCGGGAAACCGGGTTGACGTGCTGGTGACGTTGGACAGGCAGGGCGAGGTGCCCGCGGCCATCACCAAGATCGTGCTGGAGAATATCCTGGTGCTCGCTGCAGGTCCGCAAATGGAGGAAACCGGCAAGCAGGAAAAGCCCGCAGCGGTGGACGTCATCACCCTCGAGGTGACTCCGGAAGAGGGGGAGAAGCTGGCGCTCGCGTCCAACGAGGGAAAGCTCCAGCTTGCTCTGCGGAACCCGACTAACCTCGCCGACGTCAAAACCAGGGGAACAACCGTACATACATTGCTGGCATCTTACAGCTCGGGTGGGCCGGAGCGCCTAGGCTCCGGGAGGAAGAGTCAATCCCCTCAGAAGGCGCCTGCCCCACGGGGATCCCAGCCCGGGATATTCTCCGTCGAGTTGATACGGGGAAGCGTCGTAAGTTCCGTAAAATTCGAGAAAGGGGAATAGAGGGATGAGGATGAAAAACGCCCTTAACCGCAGAGCAGGCGTTGCCCTGTCCCTGATACTTCTTTGGGTCCTTGCTGCGGCTTCGGGAAGCGCGGCGATGGACCCGGGCGACGTGCAGGTGCACCCGGCGGAGGTGAGGAAGGTGACGATCACCGCCGGGAAATCGGTTGTGGTCGAAAGCAGGACCGTCGTAAAAAGGATTTCCGTAGCTGCTCCGAATATCGCGGACGTAGTTGTCCTGACGCCAAGACAGGCCTATATCAATGGGAAAACTCCCGGCATAACGACCGTCACTTTCTGGGACGTGAAGGATAACGTTTCGGCGATCTTCGACGTCGACGTAGTGCCCGATATCGCCCGCCTCCGGTCCGAGCTTCACGAGACGTTTCCCGAGGAGAAGGAGCTGCGCGTGACCTCGTCGAACGGAAGCATCACGCTTTCGGGCACTGTATCCAGCACTACCGGCCTGTCCCAGGTGCTGGCCCTGGCCGAGCCCTATGCGCTGGCCGACAAGAACGGTAAAGGCAGAATCACCAACCTGCTTCAGGTTGGGGGGGTGCACCAGGTAATGCTGGAGGTCAGGGTCTCGGAGATGTCCCGGAGCCTTTCGCAGAGTCTGGGTATCAATTTCAATGGAGTCAGCTCCAACGGAAGGCAGTTCGGCGTTTCCATGCTCAATAATTTGAGTTCGACGACGGGCGGGGTTTTCGGGCAGGCGTTCCAGCAGAGAAACCCGATAAGCGGGGATATCCTCACCATACCCCCCACAACAACAGGGTTTCCCATTTCACCCACAACCGTTACCGGCAATGTCAACGGGATGCTCCGCTTCCTGGGCAACGGGGCGACATGGACCGTCCTTATAGACGCTCTGAAAGACCAAGGTCTACTCAAAGTGCTCGCAGAGCCCACGTTGATTGCCTTGAGTGGAAAGAATGCGAATTTCCTCGCCGGCGGCGAATTCCCCATACCTATTCCCCAACCGTCTGCGTCGGGATCGATTATCGCCATACAGTACAAGCCGTTCGGCGTGGCCCTAAATTTCACGCCTACGGTCTTGAGCAACAACAAAATCAGCATGCAGGTCGCGCCGGAAGTCTCCGAGCTGGACTTCTCCCAAGCCGTCTCGCTGCAAGGGTATGTTATTCCCTCCCTGACAACGCGCAGGGTATTCACGACCATAGAGTTGGCGGACGGACAGAGCTTCGCCATTGCCGGCCTTCTCAAGGACGAGGTCAGGGAGGAGATGCAGAAGTACCCCCTCCTGGGAGACATTCCGATACTCGGCGCCTTGTTCAGGAGCTCGTCCTTTCAAAAGAACGAGACGGAATTGGTCATCATAGTTACGCCACACCTCGTAAAGCCTCTCGATATGCAGAACCAGCCCCTGCCAACGGATTGGTTCGTCGAGCCGGACGATTTCGAGTTCTTTCTGCTTGGCAAGATTGTGGGAAGGCCCGGGAAACATAAGCTCCTCACAGGCGCGGGGCTTGACGGCCAGTTCGGTCACATTCTGCCGTGAGAAAGCAAAAGGGGTAGAGATTGCGCGACACAGGCAGCCCGGAGACAGGATAAATGGAACCGTCTTACGAAAAAGCCGCCGGACTTCAGATAAACCAGGAATACAACGAGCTGAAGACCAAGGTCCATGACCGGCTAATCGATATTCTCGACCTCTCTGTCCTCGATTCTCTCGACCGGGATTTGCTCAAAAGGGAGATCAGGAGGGCAATCGAGAGCATAATGGCCACGGACAGCTTCACGATCCCTCTCAATTCGCAGGAAAAAGAGCAATTCCTGCTTGAGATCGAGGACGAAGTGCTTGGACTCGGGCCGATCAGCCCTTCATGCGCGACCCGACGGTAACCGATATCCTTGTTAATACGCACAAACAGATTTACGTGGAACGATTCGGCAAGCTCTGCCAGACGGGGGCGCGTTTTAAGGACGAGGCCCATTTGAAGAGGGTCATCGACAGGATCGTATCGGCGGTCGGCAGGCGGGTCGACGAATCGGTGCCCATGGTCGACGCGCGCCTGGCCGATGGGTCCCGCGTAAACGCTATAGTTCCGCCTCTCGCAATAGACGGCTCCATGCTCTCTATCAGGCGTTTTGCGGCAGACCCCCTTGAGGTGGAGGACCTGATAACGCTCGCAACCTTAACGCCCGAGACGGGGGAATTGCTGAAGGGCATCATCAGGGCGCGGCTCAACGTGCTTATATCGGGCGGTACCGGGACGGGGAAGACAACGCTGTTAAACGTGCTCTCCCGCTTTATCCCTTCGGATGAAAGAATAATAACCATAGAAGATTCGGCGGAGCTCCAGTTGAAGCAGGAGCATGTTGTCAGGCTGGAGACAAAACCCGCCAATATCGAAGGCAGGGGACAGATAACACAGCGGGACCTCGTACAGAACAGCCTGCGCATGCGCCCCGACCGCATCATCGTGGGCGAGGTAAGGGGGCCGGAAGTGCTCGACATGCTCCAGGCTATGAACACCGGGCACGACGGATCCCTTACGACCGTCCATGCCAACTCGCCTCGGGACGCGCTTCTGAGGCTGGAGACCCTGGTAGCCATGTCGGGGCTCAGTATTCCCAACGACGCCGTGCGCAGGTATATCTGCTCTGCCCTCGACGTCATTATACAGGTCAGCCGCCTGGTCGACGGGACGAGAAAGCTTGTCTCCCTTCAGGAAGTGACGGGAATGGAAGGAAATATCATTACCCTCCAGGAGATTTTCCGCTTCGATCAGACAGGCGTGGACAGGACCGGGGCGGTAAAGGGCGCGTTTCAGAGCATGGGCGTCATGCCGTCCTTCCTGGAAAAGTTCAAGGCCCTCGGTGTGCCCATCCCGTACGAGATATTCAGCGGTGGAGTGGTCACGTCCCTGCACCAGGGGGAGAGATGAACCTGGCCATTGCCGTCTCGGTATTCTTTTGTGTGCTTTTAACCGTCGAAGGCTCTTTCATGCTCATCAAGGCCAAGTGGGATCCCGAGGCGAGAAGGGTGAAGAAACAGCTCAGGAGCCTTGCGTCGAACCGCGAAGAAGATCAGCCCGACGCCATCATGCGGGTCAGGACTCTCAGCTCGATGCCGTGGTTCAACAGGATGCTGGGCGAAATTCGGATCATGGCCAGGATCGACAGGCTTCTCGTGCAGGCAAATGCCGAGCATAACCTCGGCGCCTATGTTCTCCTTTCGGCCGTCTCCGGCGTAGGCGCTTTTTACCTGTTACTGCACTTTACGAAGACCCTCCTGTTCGCCATTCCTTTTGCGGCGGTGACGGGGGTGGTGCCGTTCACCCACATTTTTATCAGGAAAAATCGGCGGATGAAGAAATTTGAGGCCCAGTTGCCGGAAGCCCTGGAATTGCTGGCCCGATCGCTCAGGGCGGGCCACGCGATGGTAAGCGGTCTTCAGATGGTGGCTCAGGAGTTCCGGGACCCGATGGGGATCGAGATCCAGAAGACGGTTAACAGCACCAATCTCGGCGTAAGCATGGAGGCAGCCCTCAAGAGCCTCACGGAGCGCGTCGACTGTCCCGATCTTAAGTTTCTTGCGGTCTCCATCATTATCCAGAGAGAAAGCGGTGGAAACCTGGCCGAGATCCTGGAGACCATAGGAAGCCTGATACGTGCCAGGTTCAAGCTTCAGGGACGTATCCGGGCCCTGGCGGCGGAAGGAAAGCTTTCTGCCTTGATATTGCTTGGCATTCCGTTCGTTGTGGCTTTCATCCTTTTGCTGATTAACCCTGACTACCTCCGGCCCCTGGTGGAGGACCCCACCGGCAAGGTAATCGTCGCCGTCGCTCTGCTGCTGATGGCTACGGGTATCTTCATCATGAAGAAGATGATCGCGATAAAGGTATAGCATGACTGCTCCCCTTTTGTTATCGGTAATAGTTTTCGGGCTGGTCGTGGCCCTGGTCCTCGGCTCTTTCCTTTACTTGCAGAACGTCGAACAAAGGAGGACTCTCAAGGCGAGAGCGAGAGGGGAGACGTACGAAAGCATATCGGAAACAGCCGACGCTTTGGCTTCGGATATAGGATCGGTTTTCAAGAACCATCTTCGGGCCGTCATAGTAAGGCTTGGGCAAATCTCCATGCCGAGGAGCGAAGAAGAGATTGCCCGCATAAACCAGCACTTCATCAGGGCGGGTTACCGGAACAGGCGTATGGTCATCATCTTCTTTGGGGCCAAGGTATTGTGCGCGGCCGTGTTGCTTGTCTGCTTTCTCTCGCTTCGTCTGTTCATTATCGCGCACATGGGTGCGGTGGGCCTGATGGTTGCCTGCATGGCCGCAGTCAGCGCGGGATTCTTCCTGCCTAATATGTGGCTGAACCTCAAGGTATCCGGCAGGAGGGACATGTTGACCCGCGGCTTACCCGACGCCCTCGATCTGCTCGTTGTTTGCGTGGAGGCCGGTATGGGTCTCGATTCGGCGATGAAGAGGGTCGGAGAAGAGATGAGCCTGAGCAACAAGGCGCTCTGCGATGAGTTCAGGTTGTTCAATCTGGAGCTGCGGGCTGGAAAATCGCGCCATGACGCCCTGAAGAACCTCGCCACGCGGACAGGTCTCGACGATATCGCAAGCCTGACGACCCTGCTGATTCAGACGGAGAGGTTTGGGACCAGCATAGGCCGGGCGCTGCGCGTCCATTCCGACTCGATGCGGTCGAAAAGAGCCCAACGGGTTGAAGAGGTGGCTGCAAAACTACCCATAAAGATGCTTTTTCCGACGATTTTCTTCATATTTCCATCACTCTTCGTTGTACTGCTGGGTCCGGCGCTTCTGAGGGTTTTCAGATTATGGGTACATTAGCGATTGGGATGCCCGATTGCATGGCGCCTCTATGGCCCGTTATTGCCTGGTTAGAGGGAGGGCGTTTATGAAAACCGGGAACCTATTATGCATATTGATCGTCGCCTTAGCGGTTGGCGGTTGCTCTACCGCCGGCCAGACAACTCAGCAAGCCTCGGCGGCGAGCGAGTCTCGCAAGCTCGCAGAAACGGCCCGCCAGCACAAGGCAGCCGCTGAAAAAGAAGACGCAATCGCCAAGAAACTGCCGGAAATGACGGCGGACACATATGAGCGCCTGGGGGACCAGCATGCCGGACAGGGTAATATCGTAATGGCCCTTATCCAGTATGCCAAAGCCCTTCAGCTCAATGCCAAGAACACGGGCGCCCGGTACAAGATGGGATGCCTCTTCCTCGCGCAGGGACGCAGCGGAGAAGCCATGAAGGAATTCGAGGAGATACTGAAACAGGAACCTGCCAACGGACTTGCTCACTATGGAAAGGGTCTTGTCTTTCTGCGCCAAAACGAACTCGAGAAGTCGCAGGCCGAGTTCCGCCGGGCTCTCGCTCTCGACCCTATGATGTGGCAGGCTAACGCTTCGCTGGGCGTTATCTACGACCGGCTTAAACAATACGGGGCTGCCCTCGAAGAATACGACAGGGCACTCAAGATAAACCCCAAATCGGCGGTGGTGCTCAACGATCTCGGGATGTCCTGCTATCTGGAGGGTGACTACGAGAAAGCGGCGGAATCTTTCATTTCCGCCCTTGAGATCGACCGTGGAAATGCCAGGATGTGCAACAATCTGGGCCTTGCCCTGGCTAAGGCGGGCAGGTTCGATGAGGCCCTGGAAGCGTTCAGGAAAGTGAAAGACGAGGCGACCGCGCAGAATAACATAGGATACGTTTACATGATGGGGGGGGACTACGCGAAGGCCGAGGATGCTTTCGCGAAAGCCGAAAAGGCGTCTCCGAATTTCTATGTGAAAGCCCACAAGAATGCAGAATTGCTGCGGCAGTTTATGAGGGAAGCGCAAGCGCGGCAGCCCTCAGACAAAAAGGAAGAGCAGGCGGAAGCCAGGAAACAACCGGCGCCCGGGGCCGACGAGGAGCTCCCCCGAACCAAAACTGGTGCGCGAGACCAAGAAGCAGCGGAAAATGACCCCTAACCGCAGCCTACAGCGGGCAACCGGCTCTTTCATGAAGGAAGGCTCAATCCCTTGTTTAAGCCTGTCGATAAAGAGAGACCATAGCGGGTGCTCTGAGGGGTGCATTTAGCGACAAAAAGGAGGGGGGCAAATCGGGCATCGCTTCTTTCCGGAGACTTAGCGATTAGGTGGTGCGAATATGCGAGAGATTTGCAGCGTGCATGAGCCGGGCTATCGACAGCTATCCGTGCAACCGGCAAAAGCTAAAATAACAAAGAAGCTCGGCTTCTATTTATCCGTCATGATGCTGGGGCGGTTAAGTGCGAACAATCCGTTGACAAGAAGGCTCAAGCTCACGTGTCAGCGGTGCATAAGCAGCTATTTCAGGGAAACGGGACATTAAGAGACCCGGCCGGTAATTGTCGGGAGAATCGTTGCCTTAAGAGGCAGAACAAAGACTTATTACCGGGCGATACTCACCCCGCTATCTGCCTACAAACGGTCTACAATGCTCCAGGGCGCAATAAATGACCCTGCTGCAAGCAGCAGGGTATCCGCTGAACGCTTTTTGTGAGCGGGGAGGCTCGCCGGGCAAAGCCCGGCGAGGGGGTGCTGAACCCCAATGATTGCCTGTTATAAGGTGTGCCAAAGCTCCAACGATGATAGTCGGATGCGAAAAGCGCGGGAACGAAAGAGCGCACAAAACAGCTTTTATGTGAGGAGAGGGTGATAGTATCCCTGTAGCAAGCTACAGGGAATCAACAAGTTGAAGGAATGTATCATTATCACCGGCCCTCTCTTCTTCCTGCGCTGCCATCCTTTGAAGATCCCCTTCCTTCTCTTGCTTGTGCCCTGCGATCCGGATGACTCCGCTTCCTCCGAGGCTATTTCTCTCTTGAGAAGATCGACTATGTTGAGAAAGGCGCCATATTGCCTGACGTATCCCCTGACATAGACTGGGTGGGGCAGACTCTCCCAATCCCCCGCCTCTATTGCCCCCACCACCCGCTTCCCTAGGAACAGCTCTCTTGACACCTCATCGGGCGTCATGCCTTGCTTTTCACGCGTATCCCGTAACAATTGTCCGATCTTGACGAGGTCAAAAGGCATGTCGTTCCTCCTTTCCTCTTGAGCCGGTCTTCTTCGGCGGCCGTTATACCGGGCTGCACTAAATTCCGTAGCAATTTTCATTCCGATATTGGACCGGGAAAGTACTGTGGGCAGAAAAAGGAGCACTTAGCGCAAAGACCAGGCATTCCAGGCTGTTATAAATCTCTGTGGCGCCGCATATCGGAATCCGTCCCGGTCATTTCTGTATGTGATATACGGACAGTACGCAGGTTATCCCTTCAGCATATCTTCGGGATTCGATAATTATGAAGGCACCGGGCAGGAAAGTCATCAGGACGTTGCCTGTCTCCGTCGAGGCGAGGTACGCGATTAGCTTTTCTATATATCGCGGGGCAAAGATCACGGCCCCACAAAAAACCCTTGACAAGGGATATATGCTTGAGTTACTATGTGCATAGACACATATGAGCACGCGCATTTATGGCGCAGGATAAGGAGCATTCGATGTCTTTACCCCATGCACTTCTCGGTCTCATCCATTACGGCCCCGCGACGGGCTACGACCTCAAGGGGAGGTTCAGGAATTCGATCTACTTTTTCTGGAACGCGACCCTGCCGCAGATCTACCGCACCCTGGGAAAGATGGAGGCAAGCGGCTGGATCGCATCGACCGTCGAGCACCGGGATGGCAAGCCGAGCCGCAAGGTCTACCGCGTCAGCGAGGCGGGGGAGAAGGAGTTCGAGCGCTGGCTGGGCGAAGCCCCGGGGACGCTGGTCCCCCACGTGCCCATGCTGATAAAGGTTTTTTTTGGGGCGCGCCTGCCGCGGGGCCGGTTCGTGGAGGAAATCAGGGGGGTGAGGGAGTATCATGCGCGCCTCCTCGACAAATATGAAAAGCAAGTCGTACCTATGATCGAGGAGCGCTCCGGGAGGACGCGCAACCCGGAGGACGCCCTCTTCTGGCGGATGGCCCTCGATTACGGGCGGAGGCAGGCGCAGATGACCGTCGATTGGTGCGACTCGGTGCTGGAGCGCATGAAGGAAGCATAGGAACAAATAAAGCAAGCGCCGAAGCAGTAATTATCGGCCGGATACACCTGTGTTGTATGATGAAAGTTACTATTAATTTGGAAAAGATGGAAGGGCAGGATGGAGGCATTTCTTCTCGGTCTTAGCAACGGCGGGGTCTGCCTGGCCTATTGCGCGCCGGTCCTCGTGCCGTGCATGATCGCGGGAGGCGGCGGGACGGCGGCGGGCGTGGGCGTGCTGCTCCGGTTCCTCTGCGGGAGACTGGCCGGGTATCTCCTGTTCGCCGTTGCGGCCTGGGCGGTCAGCGCGTCGGTTCTGAGAGACGGCTACCGGGCGCCCGTCATCGCGGTTGCCTACATGGCCCTTGCGGTGACCCTCGTCCTTTACGGCTTTTTCGGCATCGGGACGCGGTGCAGGGCCTCGTGCGGGCGAGTCTCACGTTTGGCAAGGCTTCCCGGCGCCTTGCGCCTTTCCTTCCTTGCCCCCGTCGCCGCCGGGCTGGCCACGGGCTTGAGCCTCTGCCCGCCCTTTTTGCTTGCGATGGCGGGCGCGGCCGAGAAAGGCAGCCTCTCTTACAGCCTCTTCTTCTTTTTCATGTTCTTCCTCGGGGCGTCCGTCTTTCTCGTCCCTGTGCCCTTGCTTGGGACGCTGCGGGTCTATCCCGCCCTGAAGACCGTCGGACGGCTTGCTGCCGGCCTGATGGGCGTCTATTACTTCTTTTCGGGTCTCTTAATGCTTGCAGGAGGTATTAAAGGCTTATGAAGAACGATGCACGACTCTCAAGCGGCCGCCGGGGTCCCCTCGCGGCCTTCCTTATCGCCCTGCCGATGATGTTCCTGACGCTCATGATGCTCACCGGCAGACATCGGCCGTCCGGCGCGGCCGACGCGATTGCCCTGGCCGTCACGTTCGTCTTTTTCAACGCTCTCTTTTTTCTGATGGTGTACAGGCAAAGGACGGACCGCTACCGGGCCGTGCTCTTCGTCGTCTACGCGGTTGCCTTCGTCATCTCTTTCATCTCTCAAATCGTGGAGCTGCGGGGGAGCATGGCCCTGACCGAGGCGAATATCCTGCGGGCCGAGGCGCCCTTCTGCCACATCGTAATCCCGATGACTCTTATTCCTGCGGTCCTCAGCAAGACACTCGTCTTCCCGGCATCGATCGTGGGCCTCCACTCGGCCGCGAGCATGTTCATCATCTGGATCGGCGCTTCCCTTTCACTGGGACGGGGCTTCTGCGGGTGGGGCTGCTTCTTCGGCGGCCTGGAAGACGGTTTTTCGCGCATTGTTAAGCGGCCCCTGCTCAGGCTCACGTCCGGCCCCTGGAGGTATCTCCCCTTCGCGCTCCTGCTGGTCATCGTCCTGACCGCCGCTGCCAGCCTGTCGCCGACGTACTGCTACTGGCTGTGTCCCTTCAAAGCGGTAACGGAGTACGTGCAGGTGATCTCTCTCAAAACCCTCATACAAATGGTGATATTCGTCTCCCTCTTCGCGGGCCTCGTCGTGGTGCTCCCCATCCTGACGAAGCGGCGGACCCAGTGCGGCCTATTTTGCCCGTTCGGCGCTTTTCAGTCCTTCACGAACAAGGCGAGCGGGTTTTCGATCCGGGCGGATAAAGAGAAGTGCGTCAAGTGCGGCCTGTGCAGCCGCAACTGTCCCACCTTCTCCATCGACGCGGAGAGCATCGAGGCCGGAGGGACCCGGCTTACGTGCATGAAGTGCGGGAAATGCGTCGATCTTTGCCCGAAGGGCGCGCTCTCCTATCACGTCAGGGGGGCGGGGCGCGGCGCGAAGGGCGAGACCCAGAGGCTCCTGTTTCTCTACGCGGCGTTCCTCTTCCTTGCGACGATGGGCGGGGGCATGGTGAATGACGCCGTTTTGAGGATCATCAAGCTTGCAACTACCGGACATATGATAGGGTGAAAGGAGGCGCGGATGGCCGGAATAAAGCGGGTATTGGGATACACCTGGGCGGTCTTTGCCATCCTTATCGTGGCCGCCACGTTCATGGGGAACAATTATTTCAGCCGTAAGCTTGCCTCGGCCGCTGGTGTGACCGTTTCACCGAGGATCACCGGGGGCGAGGTCGTGCAGGTCAACGATCGTGGGACATACAGGGCCCTCGTCCATCGGCCGGTCTTCGATGGGCTTACGGGGGACCGCGCGACCGGGTTCATCCAGATAAACTTTGAGGGCGCAGGCCGTCTTCCGCCCGTCATCGAGGAAAGGGTCGATATCGGCGGGAAAAGACCCGTACGGCTCATGGTGCGCCTCGATACGCGCGCAGGTGAGGCCACGGCGCAGGACTACAGCGGGTCGCCCCTCCCTGTGGGCCATGTCTACAGGCTGCCTTCGGGCTTTGCCGTGCGCGTCCTCCTCGCCTTGCGGTAGCGCAAGAGGCTTGCGCTGCGGCCCGCCGCCCCGCTTGATTTGGGGCCGGGCATATATTAGTATAGTGAAAAGCTAATCCCGCGACCGAAGGAATGTCCATATGCCGGAAAACGTCAACAAATGCCCCTTTTCGAAAGCAGGATGCAGGAATTGCCCCATCTACAGGGGAAGGCACAACTACCTCATACCCCACGACGGAGACGGGACGCCCCAGCCTAAGATACTGAAGAGGCCTGAGTTCGACTGGCAGGCAAGGTTCAAGGAGGTTTTGCAGAACAAGGGAGAGGATGGCTCAGCCGCCGCATTTGAAGCCCCGGCGCCGGAGCCGCAGGTGACGAAGGGCGACGGCGATGTAAAGGAGAGCGACAAATACGAGATAACCCTCACCGTCTTCTACAAGGAAACGGGGGAAAGGAAGACCGTTACCCTCGGCGAGGCTGCCAAGTGGGACTGGGAGAATCGCCAGAAGGTGCGCTCCATCGGCCCCTGGCACATCTACAGCTTTCAGAGACTCCTCGATGTCCTGGCGAGCAAGGCCGAGGAAGGCAGCGGGGAGTTCGAGCTGATAGAAGCGCCGTTCTACATGGGGCGCTGAAATCGTCGGCTAAAGCCTTTTACTGCTCTCGGCATAGGATGTCCCCTACACTCCCCGAAGAACCGGGGAGGCTCCAGATTCATGACCACCCCGCCATAACCCGATCCCAAAAGTCCTTGACACCGTCCCGCTACTCGTAATAATATGGATAATGATACTCATTATCAATTAGGTTGACGGATGGTCAAGAAAAATACAGATGTGAGCGACTGTCTTGGAACCTTGAAGCGGCTCGGCTATAAAATGACGTCGGCGCGAAAGGCCATCCTAAACGTCCTTTCGCACACAATAGACCATTTAACAGCGGAAGACGTTTACTTGCAGGTGCACAAAATCTATCCCGACATCGGGCTCGCGTCCGTTTACAGGACCCTGGACCTCCTTGTCCGAATCGGGATCGTTTTCAAGCTGGACTTCGGTCTCGGGAAGGCGGAGTACGAGCTTGCAGAAGACGTGAAAGGCAAGAAGCACCATCACCACCTGGTCTGCACGGGATGCGGGCAGGTCATCGATTATAAGGATTTCAGCAAGGAAGAATTGGAGTCTCCTCAAAAAAACCGAGGAAGGGCTCCTCGCCCGATATCACTTCGAGATAACGAATCATTTGATTCAGTTTTACGGCCTCTGCCAAGCCTGCTCGGAATCGAAATCCCGTGCATGATGCTTCACCGGGGTCGAAAGAAGGTAACGGCAAATATTACAGACTACACGAGGAGGTGGCAATGAGAAGGAATTCGTGCCTGGTGTTATGTGCACTGTCGGTCTTGCTGTTCCTTACCCTTTTGGGAAAGCCGGCGGTAGGTTCGGAGAACGTGATCACGGTTAAGGGCTCGGTCTATGGTACGGAGTGGAACGACAAAGGAGCGGTCACTGCCGTATCGATAATTACAACCGAGGGAGACGAGCTGTTCGTGACGCACGACGCGAAGGGGGATGAGCTCCTCAAGCTTGTCGAACAGAACATCCTGGCCACGGGCGCCGTCACGCCGGATAAAAGCGGGAAGAAGACCTTTACCATTCAGAAGTACGAGATCGCGTACAACTGAGAAGCTCCAAGCAACTAAAGGAGGCGTTATATGAAAAGACGTGAATTCCTGAAAGACATTGTGGCGGCCGGCGCTGCCGTGACCGTTGCGGGAACCGGCATCGGACCGCTCATCAAGAAAGGATACGCCGCAAAGAAAACGGAGGACATAGGCTACTGTAAATCGTTGAAGGTGACGTGCGTCTCCGAGACCGCCTGGTTCGACTCCGCCCGGATGCTTCAGGACATCAAAGACACAGGCGGCGCTATGGTGTCAAGCTATGCCCACCCCTGGACTCAGGAGAACCTCGGCGGGTATTCCGCCCTTCTGGAAGTGGAGCATCTGGACGGCTCCAGGCATACGATCCTCATGGACACGAACTGGCGGCAGGATTGGTGCGACTATGTTTTCCAGAAGTCTGGGGTCGATAAGCTCCTTGAGAACAAGAAGATAGACGTCATGGTCATCACCCACGAGCACCATGACCACTACTGGGGCATAAAATCGACTCTCAAGCGTTGGGAGAAGGTGCCTCTGGTGATCCCCAGCACGTTCTATCCTGAAGGAAAAGCCCTGCTTGCGGGAAAATACAAGAACGACATCGCCAAGGTCGATAACAATATTCCTCACTCAGGCCCGCTTGAAATACTCGGCCCGGACCGTCTCCTGAAAATGTACCCCGGCGTTGCGCTGAAGATGTTCGATTTGCCGATCATGAACCGGGTGAGGGGCGAGCAGAACTTCTACTTCAATATCAAAGACAAGGGGATCGTGAGCGTGACGGGGTGCTGCCACGCCGGCATCATGAACCTTATGACGTGGGCGGCAAGGAACATCGACGGGGCAAAGCCGTATGCCTGCTACGGCGGCCTGCACATCGCGGCCTTCGAGAATTGGGACCCGAAATTTGACGATATCATCAAGGGCGTAAAGAGATTCGGGTTGCAGAAGGTGGCGTGCAACCACTGCACCGGATGGGTATGGGCCCAGAAGGCGCGGTCGGAAGGGGTCCCCATCGTGCTCGGCTCCCAGAAGTACAAGGAATACAAGAAAATTCCGACGACCGGTCCGGGCGCCAAGGAGAACGTGTATCTCCGTAACGGGGACGTTATCGTTTTGTAGGATGCGGTTTGGTTGAGACAGGCGGCTTCAGTCTTCAAAGAGGCCGCCTGGATCACAATTTACCAGAGCAAGAAAGGAGGATGTAATGGCCGCAATAGATGCAGTGGCGCCAGACGAGAGACGCCAGACGACTGTTTTGCCCCAACCGCTGGCCGGGATCCTCAACCTGGCGCTCGTCCTCGTGCTGTCGGAGATCGTCTGGTATTTCCTTTTTTCTCCGACCGGCCCGGTCAGCCTTTATACACCGAATGTCGGCCTTGCATTGGTCATAACCATACTCATGGTTATCCACTGGGGAGTAGACGGGTTCGATTATTGGCCCTTTAGCCCCAGGTTCTTGCGGGAAGCCAACCCGTTGGCTAAGGGCTTATCTCTCCTTTTCTTTTACGTTGCCTTAGCTGTAGTCGTCATGTTCGTCGTCTACTACAACGTTGTCGGACGGTTTGGAGCAATTTTTTTCAGCGGTCCCCAGCTTATTGCAACCGGCGGCCTGGGACAATACTCACAGACGGCGATTGAAAACGGCTGCTACGCCCAGATCATGATGAATACGTGCATGATATTCTTCATTATGCTTTGGCTGACCGGCTTCGGCTACGCCCCGTGGCACAACATGCCAAAACTGACAAAATCCTTTTCGGTGTGGGTCGTCAGTCTCCTGCTTGCGATTGTCGCCTTTGTTTTTCTCTTTTTCCCGCACATTGCCTATATGTTCGTACCGGCCCAAACATTCGTAGCCGCGCCGCCCTGGTGGACCAACTGGTCCATGACCCAGAGCAGTTTGTTTCACTTCGGCTGGATAGTGCCCGCCCTCGTTCTTCTGTATTGGACGAACATGTTATGGGAAGGCAGGCCCTTCGTTTTGATTAAGAGGGTCTGGCTCAGGGGGGTTGTAACCGCACTCACCGTTGTTGTCCTGGGCATAATCCTGATGTACGTCGGAAATGGCGTTATGACGTGGTACTTCGGCACCGAGGCCATCGAGGGGGGGATGGCTACTGAGCAACCCGCCTGGAGATGGAACCACGTAGCGGAGATGGCGATGTTCATGCAGGCGGCCGCGGCCATTCTTTTCTTCTATTTCGACAACTGGCCGAGGAAGATAAGTCTTCCCCTGAGGGCCGTAGTGCGGACGCTCGTCGCTATAGCCGGCGGCCTCATCATCGCCAAGCTTTATTATGCGCTGGGTCCCGTGCTCCTGGGCACGGTCCCCGGCCTGGGGCAGGAAAATGATACGAGCCTGGCCTGGACGGTTATGTTTGTGATCCTTGTGCTTTCTCATAATATATTTTTCGACGGTTTTCCCTTCGCAAAACGGGCAGCGAGAAATGGTAAGTAAGAAAGAGCAGCTATCGCGTCGCGGTTTTTTAGGCGCCGTCCTGCGCGACGCGGCGCGGATAGCGACAACGGTTGGCGCGGGGAACGATGCGAAGGATGAGATCGACTCTATGCTGGCCGATTTCGAGAGTCTTCCCATAGCGTCAACCTACCCTTGGGAGTTGTTCGAGGACGAGGCAAAACGTATGGGGATCGATTGCGAGAAAGTAGGCAAGGCTGAGGCTATCAAGCGTATTATCGCCTGCCAGATGAAGCGTAATCCTCCGGACGCGCCAGGGCGCAGCGTGCCGTCCCGTCAATTCGATTCGCAGGCCCACTTCGACCCCGCAACGGACGTCTGCTCCATCTTCGATGCCGTGTTCCGGCTTGTCATGCCGAGTGAATCGGCGAGACGACTGTTCGCTATAAAAGGGATCAGCGAGAAATGCTCGGGCGACCCTGGATGGTATTTGTGGTTCGAGGACAAACCGGGAGCGTATCTCCTGGAACTGGCCGAGGCCGATTACCATGAGACCGGGGGTTCCGGGGCGCCGGACGGCCTCCAGGGGGTTTTCCAAATCAAGTACTACCCCGATCCATCGGACGATGAATTGTTCTCAACGTTCTCCTTCGCGGAACAGTACGTAAGAATGGGCCATTCTTTCGACAAATCGGGGACGCCGGTCTTCGAGGCTCAATCCGAGATGAACGACAGCCTGTTTACGGTCGGACGCCTCGACATTAGGCTGAACGGCAACGGAGAGGCGTTGGAGTTCGCACTGTCGGCGCCCGACCGCTGGGTTAGCCGGCACACCGGAGGCTGCAAGGTGAAGGACGGACGGGGTGTGGAAACGGAAGTGCTGCAACCTGGGGAAATCGACCGGAACGCACCTGCCTGGGCATTGTCCTGGTGGTTTTTCGATAGACTCGTAAGCGCTTTCTGCTATGCCAAAAAGACGGCGCCCATTGTAGCTTCTTTGTTTTCCAAAGAAGGCAAGGGCTTCGAGATAGGAGACTGCGGCATAACTGCAAAGCGGTGCGCGGAACAAGATATAAGAGAGCTCGCATTGGTTATTTCCTTCCGTCCGGGAGAGCGGCCGGATAAGGTAGAGCCCTTGGACCTCAATCGATGTGTTGCGTTAATCGGGGCGCGGAGGTCCCTGAAGGACGCTGTGCTCACCGACGTGCAGGCGGGCAGGCCGCCGGGAGACAGGCAATGGATAAATCATCAATGGTGGCGTCTGGCGCAGGAAAAAACCTTGCGTGAAGATGCCGAGCCGTGCTGATCCCGTTGATTGACGGCCCGCAGTTTGCGGGCGGCGACGGTCAGGGCGAAGGGCTGACTTTACCGCCGAAACGCGGTGAGCATCAGGATGAGGGTAAGAGCGGCCGAAGTCGGCTCAGTCCTCGAATACCACCGTCTTGAATTTCTTCTTACCGACTTTGGGAGGGAAAAAGGGGGGGAAAGGGGACAGGGGGAAAAGGGGACAGGCTACTTTTTTCACCCTTTTCCGTTCCATGCCTCTGCTAATACTTCCCGATTGGCTGTTGACATCTTTCCCCACTACACGTATAGTACACGTATATGGAGGTGCGAGGTGCAGAAGAAATTGACTATAACCGTAGACGAGGAAGTGTACGAGGGCCTGAACAAAACAATCGGCCCGCGTAAGATAAGCAGGTTTATACAGGAATTGGTTCGGCCGCACGTGGTTCGTCCAAACTTGGAGTTACTCTATGCCGATATGGCGAAAGACAAGAAAAGAGAGAAAGAGGCCATGAAGTGGGCCGAAGCGACTTTCAAGGATATAACCCATGAAACGCCGTGAGGTTTGGTGGGTCAATTTTGACCCCTCGATAGGGGGAGAGATCAGGAAGAAGAGGCCGGCTGTTATCGTGAGTAATGATGCCTCGAACAGATTTCTTAACCGCGTTCAGGTCGTTCCACTGACCGGCAACGTGGACCGGCTCTATCCGAGCGAGGCGGCGGTAGTTTTCGAAGGCAAGGAAAGCAAAGCAATGGCGGACCAGTTGGCAACCGTCAGCAAGGAAAGGCTTTTCAAACAAGCAGGCTATCTGACCGAAGAAGACATGTGTAAGGTTGAGGAGGCGATCAAGGTGCAATTGGGTATTCAATGAAATGGGCCGACAGGACAATGCAGCGGAAGTCTTGATTCAGTCCTCGAACACCACCGTCTTGAATTTCTTCTTGCCTACCTTGAGCGTGAGGCGGGCCGCTTCGATATTCATCGATTCGCCGGGGGCCTTCACGAATTTTTCGGCTTCGTCACCATCGGCCTGGGTCGTCATATAGACGCCACCCTGCTCGATTACCCGCTTCCCCTCTGAGGTGGAGGAAACGAGGCCTATCTCTTTCAGCAGACCGGGAAGCCAGACAAGCCCGGACTGCTTTTTGAGGACGACCGTCTCCGTATCCGCCGGTGTCTCCCCCTGCCTGTGCACCTTCTTCCAGTCTTCCTCAGCGGCCCGCGCCGCATCATCGCTGTGGAACCGGGCTGCCATCTCGCGGGCGAAGCGCATCTTCGCGTCCATGGGATGGACGCCTCCCTTTGCGATGCCTTCCTTGAGGGCTTGCAGGTCTTCCAGCGATATATCGCTCAGGAGCTCGTAATACCGGAGCATCAGGGTGTCGGAGATCGCCATCAGCTTCCCGAATATGACATCCGGCGGCTCGTCTATGCCGACATAGTTGCCGTAGCTCTTGCTCATCTTGTTGACGCCGTCCGTGCCTTCGAGGAGAGGGACGGTGAGCACCGCCTGCGGCGCCTGCCCGTAGCTTTTTTGGATCTCCCTCCCGACCAGAAGGTTGAATATCTGGTCCGAGCCGCCCAGCTCGACGTCGGCCTTGAGGGCAACGGAATCGTACCCCTGCACGAGGGGGTAGAGGAACTCGTGGACGCTTATGGGGAGGCCGTTCTGGTAGCGGTTCCTGAAGTCGTCCCGCTCCAGCATCCTGGCGACCGTGTACTGGGCGCAAAGCCTTATCATATCGCCCGCGTTCATCGCCTCCATCCATTCGCTGTTGAAGCGGACCTCGGTTTTATCCGGGTCGAGGATTTTGAAGACCTGCCGCTTGTAAGTCTCGGCGTTCTCCATGAGCTGCTCGCGGGAGAGGACGGGCCTCGTCTCTATCCTGCCCGTCGGGTCGCCAATCATCCCGGTGAAGTCGCCGACGAGGAAGATCGCAGTGTGGCCAAGCTCCTGGAACTGTTTCAGCTTCTGGAGGACGACCGTGTGGCCGAGGTGCAGGTCCGGCGCAGTCGGGTCCATGCCGAGCTTTATCCGCAGGGGCCTGTCCTCCGCCTTTGCCCGGGCGAGCTTTTTCTTTAGCTCCTCGGCGCTGACAAGCTCCACGGCGCCGCGCCGGATGACCTCCATCTCGTGTTCGAGGTCCATGCCTATCCCACCTTTTCTCTGATCCTTTCTATTTTCAGGCAGCGCTTCGTGCGGGCGTCGATCGTTATTATGGCCCCCTGTACCTCGACGTCGCCCTTGGCGACCTCGTATTTCTGGGGGAGCTGCGTGACGAACCTCTCGATGACCGCCGCTTTGTCCATGCCGATCACGGAGTTGACCGGCCCCGTCATGCCGAGGTCCGTCATGTAGCCCGTGCCTTTCGGCAGGACCGTGTTGTCGGCGGTCTGCACGTGCGTGTGCGTGCCCACGACGCAGGCGACCTTTCCGTCGAGGAACCAGCCCATAGCGATCTTCTCCGATGTCGCCTCTGCATGGAAATCGACTATTACGGGCGGGCCGTCGCCGTCGGCCGCGAGGAAATCTTCGATGGCGTGGAAGGGACAGTCGATGGCGCCCATGAACGTCCTGCCCTCGATGTTGGCGATGCGGACGGCCTTGTCTCCCTTGCGGATGAGGACTGCGCCGAAGCCGGGCGCCCCCGCCGGGTAGTTCAGGGGCCTGATGACGCGCTGCTCGGCCATCAGGTAGGGGACGATCTCTTTTTTTCTCCAGACGTGGTTGCCCGTCGTGATGGCGTCGGCCCCCGCCTCAAGCATATCTATGGCGAGGGCAGGGGTGATGCCCAGGCCGCCGGCCATGTTCTCGCCGTTTATGACCTTGAAGTCTGCGCGAACCTCCTTGAGGAACTGCGCGGCGGCCAGACGCCCCGGCTTGCCGATGACGTCGCCTAAGAAGAGCACGGTCAGGGGGCTATCGGGCATACTCGACCGCTCTTGTCTCCCGTATGACCACCACCTTGATCTGACCGGGATAGGAAAGCTCCGTCTCGACCTTCTTCGCTATGTCCTTCGACAGGAGGAAGATGCCCTCGTCGTTCATCTTGTCGCTGCTGACGACGATCCTGATCTCCCTGCCCGCCTGTATTGCGTAAGACTTTTCCACGCCCGAGAAGCTCGACGCTATCCGCTCCAGCTCCTCCAGCCGCTTGATGTAAGATTCGAGCATCTCCCGGCGCGCCCCCGGCCTCGCGCCCGAGAGGGCGTCGGCCGCCTGCACGATGATGTCGAGCAGGTTTGCAGGCGCCGCCTCCTCGTGGTGGGCCAGGATCGCGTGGACGATGTCCTCGCTTTCCCCGTATTTCCTGGCGAGGTCCGCGCCTATCGCAGAATGCGACCCCTCGATCTCGTGGTCCACGGCCTTTCCTATGTCGTGAAGCAGCCCGGCCCGCTTCGCCTCCTGCACATTGAGCCTAAGCTCTGCTGCGATGATGCCGCAGATGAAGGCGACCTCGAGCGAGTGCTGGTAAACGTTCTGGGAATAGCTGCTCCTGAACTTGAGCCTGCCGAGGAGCTTCACCACCTCCGGGTGGACGTTGTGCACGCCCGCGTCGAAGACGGCCTGCTCGCCCGTAGTTTTGAGCTTCTCTTCGAGTTCCTGGGCGACCTTGGTGACGATCTCCTCGATGCGGGCAGGGTGTATCCTGCCGTCGGAGATGAGCCGCTCTATCGCCACGCGGGCCACCTCCCTGCGGATGGGGTTGAAGCAGGAGAGGATAACGGCCTCCGGCGTGTCGTCGATGATGATATCGACGCCTGTAGCGGCCTCAAGGGCCCTGATGTTGCGCCCCTCCCTGCCTATGATGCGCCCCTTCATCTCCTCGTTGGGCAGGGGGACCACGGAGACGGCGTCCTCGGCCACGTATTCGCCCGCGTACCGCTGGATGGCGATGGCGAGAATCTCCTTGGCCTTTTTGTCCGCCTTCTCCCGCGCCTCCTCCTCTATGCGGCGGGCGACCTTGGTCGCCTCGTAGCGCGCCTCGTCCTCCATCGCCTGCATGAGCACCTTCTTGGCGTCGTCCGCCGTCATGCCGGCTATCTCCTGGAGCTTCTCCCGCTGCTCCTTGATCGTCTTGTCGTACTCGCCTATCCGGTTCTCAAGGTATCCCTCGCGGTTGGCGATCTGCCTTTCCTTCTTCGAGAGATCCTCCTCCTTCTTGTCGAGGGTCTCCATCTTCCTGTCGATGTTCGACTCTTTCTGGGACAGGCGCCTTTCCACGTTCTGGAACTCCGCCCTCTTGCCCCGGACCTCCTGCTCCAGCTCGTTGCGCGCCTGGATGACGATGTCCTTCGCCTGGATAGACGCCTCCCGCTTGACGACATCGGCCTCTTTCTTCGCCTCTTCGAGTATTTGCCGGCCTACCGTCTGGTATTCACCGACCTTCTTTTTTTGAACTAATTTTGCGACGATGTAACCTGCAACGATACCCGCTATACAGATTACGACTGCGACTATTATATTCAAGGTCCCCCCTTAACGCGTCCTTAAGGGGGCAGCACGAGGATTTAATTTTTCCCGGTCACCGGCCGATCTTGATGCCCCAACCTCCAAAAATCAAACGTTATATATGTTTTGCTTCCGTATCCTCGGTACTACCCCTTTGAAGAAGACCCCGCGAATGCCGTGTAAACGGTAAAGCTCGAACCTCTCATTTTAAGTGGGAGCTCTTCTGCCGTTTCGCGCTTCCCGCGACAAGGCGGGCATGCAATTCCACAGCACGTATAGGCTCCCGGCAAAGAGGTGTTGGTTCTAAGTTTACCATTCATCACGCACACCGCAGGGAATCTCAACGTTTTCAACCTTTTTCAAAAGCTTGAGCGTCTTGTCCTCGACCCTCTCGAACCGCTCTTTCATCTCCATGTAATTATCGGCCATCCTCATCATGGCCATGATAACGGAGTTCAACGTGTTCACTATCCCGAAATCCCTCGCCACTTCATTGATCTGACGGTCGACGAGCTCGGCGACCCTCCTGATGCGCTCCTCGTCGTCGCACATGAACGTAAACGCCTGGTTCAGTATGGTTACTTCCACCCTTTGCAAGGTCACGCTTTCATCTTCCGGCCGCCGCTTGTCGGTCCCGGCAGCGACGGACGCCCGGTCGGAGATCGGAAGCGGGGCTCGCTCGTCGCGAATCACCCGCTTACGCTTCCATTCTCTGGATCTTGTCCAGAATGCCTTTCACTTTCTGCATGACCGTTTCTTTTTCGCTCTCGGTCTTCGCAACCAATTCCTTGAGCTCCCTGTTCTCTGCCTCCAGGGAAGCGACCTTGCCCGCAAGGTCCGCTTTTTCCTCCCTTATGCCGGTATATGTTTTGAGGAGCACGTCGATTTTCTCCTCCAGCTCGCCCAGCTTATTGTCGCCAAATAAGTCTTCCATATCCAATACTTAATCTCTTTTCTTCTCGAAAGTCAAGTACAAAAGGCACGCCTTGATGAACTGGTCGAGGTCTCCGTCGAGCACATTTTCCGCGCTATTGTTGTGTGCCTCGATCTTCGTGCGGTGGTCCTTGATGAGCTTGTAGGGGTGGAGTGTATACGAGCGTATCTGGCTCCCCCAGGCGATCTCCTTCTTCTCCTTGTTCAACTGGCTCATCTTCTCTTCCTGTTTCCTCTTCTCAAGCTCGTACAGCCTTGCCTTGAGGATGGACATCGCGATGGCCTTGTTCTTGTGCTGGGAGCGCTCGTTCTGGCACTGGACGACGATGCCGGAAGGCAGGTGGGTGATGCGTATGGCCGAATCCGTCCTGTTGACGTGCTGGCCTCCGGGGCCGCTCGCGCGGAACGTGTCGATCTTGAGGTCGTCCTCGCGGATGTCCACCTTGATGTCGTCGGGTATCTCCGGGTACGAATAGACGGACGCGAATGAGGTGTGCCTCCTGGCGGCCGCGTCGAAAGGCGAGATGCGCACAAGGCGGTGGATGCCGCTCTCGCACTTCATGTAGCCGTAAGCGTAAGCGCCCGACACTATGAACGTGACGTTCTTGATGCCCGCCTCTTCGCCCGGCAGGAGATCGACCACCTGGGTCTCGAACCCCTTTTTCTCCGCCCACTTGAGGTACATGCGGAGGAGCATCTCCGCCCAGTCCTGCGCCTCCGTCCCTCCGGCCCCCGCGTTTATGCAGACGATGGCGTTCTCCTTGTCGTTCTCCTCCGCCAGCATCCGCTCTATCTCGTAACTGTTGAGCGCCGCGTCGAGGAGCTCGACCCTCCGCTCCAGCTCGGAGACGTCCTCCCTGTCCTCCGTCTCCTTTGCAAAGTCGCTCAGGATAAGGATCTCCTCAAGCTCCTTCTCCTTCTTCTCCCATCGGGAAAGCTCGTCCTGGAGCCTGGCCCTCTCCCTGAGCAGCTTCTGCGCCCGCTCCTGGTCCGTCCAGAAATCTTTCTGCGCTAGGGTTTGATCGTATTCGGCGATGCGTGCCTTGAGGGAAGGGGCGTCAAAGATAACCTCGGAGGGCGGCCATGCGCTCGATGAGCGCGTCGGTTCTGGATTTTATGTCTTCTATCATTATGAATAGGTCCTTTGAAATTATTTGGGCTTGCCTGCGGTGAACCGAACTCGTCGCAGCGCAATCCCCAGTCTTACCACAGGCAATTTTTGGGGCTCAGCGCCCCCTCCGCGAGCAAAGCTCGCGGAGCCTCCCCGCTCAGACAGGCAAAAAAAGCTGCGGGGGACTATATTCTGTTTTCCGCTGGCAAAGGGCGTAAGCTTACTCCTCCGCTTTGGTCAGGTCCTCAAACCTTATATCCAGGCCCAAGACCGCTGCTATCTCGCCCGTCTCGTCGGCGACGGGGCCGGAGACGGTTATGCACAGGGCGCCGGTGATCCTCGACGAATAAAGATTCGTCACCCATATCTTACCCGATCTCAACGGCTCGATGAACCAATCCCTGTCGGAGAAGTCCTCGTGCAGGTCTATCTTGGCGTACTTCGCCCTGTCCACCGCCTGGGTGATGTTCCTGGTGACCTTCACGCCCTCGACGTTGACAACGTAGGCAAACTGGATGAAGGGATAATCGGCTACAAGCGTTTTCAGCACCTCTTCCTGCCGCTCCGGCGCCATGCTCTTTATGTCGGCCTCCTCGATGCAGTGCTCTATGAGATGGGCGGCCATGTCGTAGGCCCTCTTCTTCAGCACGTCGAACTCCGACGGGAAGACCGATGGTATGTACCTGCGCACGAGGTGCTCCATCTCGTCGTCGGATATGGCCGTCACCCTCCCTTCCTCGTATGCCTTCAGGATGCGCTTGTTGATCTTCGCCACGCCGGGGTTGCTCTTCTCTATCGCGTCCGGCCCGATGAGGGCGAAATGGGCGTTTATCCAGTGGGCTATCCCGGCCAGGCCCGACTTGTCCGTGATGTTCACGGCTATCGGCCTGTCGAGTATCCTCTTCGTGTCGAAGGCCGTATAGATCTCCTCGTTCTTAAGCAAGCCGTCGATATGGACGCCCGCCGAGGTGGCGTTGAAGTCCGAGCCGACGAACGGCTGGTTCCTGGGGATGTGCATCCCCACCTCTTTCTCGAAGTAGTTGCGCATCTCCGTGATCGCCTTCGTATCGACCCCGTTGTCGTCCCCGATGAGCGAGATGTACTCGATCAAAAGGCCCTCGATGGGCGTGTTGCCCGTCCTTTCCCCTATGCCGAGCAGCGTGCCGTTCGCGTAGGTGCAGCCGTAGAGCCACGCGCTCGCCGCGCCCACGATGCCCCTGTAGAAGTCGTTATGGCCGTGCCACTCCAGGTACTCCGAGGGCACGCCCGCGTCATCGATCATGGCCCTGATGATCTTCCCTATGGAGCGGGGCAGGGCTGCGCCGGGATACGTGACGCCGACGCCTAGGGTGTCGCAGAGGCGTATCTTGACGGGCATCTTCGCATTCTCGGAGAGCGTCATGAGCGCCTGCGCGAAGGGGACGCAGAAGCCGTGGATGTCGGCCCTCGTCACGTCCTCGAAGTGGCACCTCGGCACGATGCCGCTCTCCAGGGCCGCCTCGACCATCTTTACGTATTCCCTGAACACCTGGGAGCGCGTCTTCTTGAATTTGTAGAAGATGTGGTAGTCGGATATGCTCGTCAGCATGCCCGTCTCTTTGAGGCCGAAATCGCGGACAAGCTGCAGGTCTTCTTTGTTCGCCCGTATCCAGCCCGTGATCTCAGGGTAGCGGTACCCCTTTTCGAGGCACTTGGCGACCGCCTCCTTGTCCTTTTCCGTGTAAAGGAAGAACTCCGACTGGCGTATTACGCCGTTAGGCCCGGAAAGCCGGTGGAGGAAGCTGAAAAGGTCCTCGATCTGCTTCACCGAGAAGGGGGGCCTCGCCTGCTGGCCGTCCCTGAACGTAGTATCGGTTATGAATATCTCTTCCGGCGGGTCGATCAGCTCTATCTTGTGGTCGAAGTTGACCCGCACCATCTCGCTGTACGGGAAGACGCCCCGGAAGAGCTCCGGCTTCTCGTCGTCCTTCAGCGGGAACTGGCTGCTCTTCACGATGTTCTTGAATATGAAGCCTTTCTTCTTTTTCGGCAACGCCTGTACCTATTCCTTCGTGATCCTCAACCGCAGCTCTGCCAGTTGCCGCGCCTTGACCGGAGCGGGGGCGCCCGACAGCAGGCAGGCGCCTTTCTGCGTCTTGGGGAAGGGGATCACGTCCCTTATGCTCTCAAGACCGAGGAGCATCATGAGTATGCGGTCCACCCCGAAGGCGATGCCGCCGTGGGGGGGAGCGCCCATCTCCAGCGCCTCCAGGAGGAAGCCGAACTGCGCGACCGCCTCCTCTTCCTTCATGTTGAGCAGCCTGAACATCGCCATCTGCTCGTCCTTCTCGTGTATCCTGATGCTGCCCCCGCCTATCTCGACGCCGTTCAATACGAGGTCGTAGGCCCTTGCCCGCATCGAGTCGTAGTCGCCCGAAAAGTCCCCGATGCGGCCTTTCGGCGAGGTGAACGGGTGGTGGCGGGCGACGTGCCTCTTTTCTTCCTCGCTGTACTCGAAGAGCGGGAAATCTACGACCCACAGGAAGCGGTCTTCGCCTTTTCTGATGAGGTCGTACCGCTCGCCGAGGTAGAGGCGGAACCGGCCCATGATCTCGTTTACTTTAGCCCGGCTGTCCGCCATGATGAAGACGACGTCCCCGTTTTCGAGGCCGAAGGCGTCGTCTATCGCCTGTGTCTCAACGTCGGACAGGTACTTGACGATGGGGGAGGCGAGCTTGCCTTCGTCCTTGCGCATCCAGATAAGGCCGCCCGCGCCCAGGGATTTGGCCGTATCGACGGCCGTGTCCAGGTCCTTGCGCGAAAGCTGCTTGCCTTTTAGGCCGATGCCCTTTATGGCCCCGCCGCCGTCGAGCGTCTTCCTGAAGACGCCGAAGGCCGTGGAGGCGAAAAGGGAGGTCAGTTCCTCCATAGCCAGCTCGAACCGCAGGTCCGGCTTGTCCGTCCCGTAGCGCTCCATCGCCTCGCTGTAATCCATCCGCTCGAAGGGGCCGGAAAGGGGTATCTTCTTCACAGACTCGTAGAGGGCGCCCATGATGCCCTCGCTTACGGTGATCACGTCGTCTACGTCTACGAAGCTCATCTCAAGATCGAATTGGGTAAACTCCGGCTGCCGGTCGGCCCGCAGGTCCTCGTCGCGGAAGCAGCGGACGATCTGGAAGTACTTGTCGAAGCCCGCCACCATCAGGATCTGCTTGAAAAGCTGCGGAGACTGCGGCAGGGCGTAGAACTGCCCGGCGTTGAGCCTGGAGGGCACGATGAAGTCCCTCGCCCCTTCCGGGGTGCTCTTTGTGAGGAAGGGCGTCTCTATCTCGTAAAAGCCGTTGGAGGTCAGGTAGTGGCGTATTACCTGGGAGGCCCTGCTGCGCGCCAGGAACCTCTCCTGCACCTGCGGCCTGCGCATGTCGAGGTAGCGGTACTTCAGCCTGAGCGACTCGTTCGGCGCTTCCTCGTCGCCGGCCTGCTCGTCGAGCTGGAAGGGCAGGGGCTTGCACGTGTTGAGGACGCCGAAGGCGGAGACGAGCACCTCGACCTCTCCGGTGGGGATGTTCGGGTTCTCCGTGCCCTCGGGCCTTGGCGCGACCGTCCCCTCGATGCGGACCACGTACTCCTGCTTGATCTCGTGGGCGGCGGCATGGGCGGAGGGCGCTATCTCAGGCGAGAAGACGACCTGGACGATGCCGGTCACGTCCCGCAGGTCGAAAAAGATCAGGCCGCCGTGGTCGCGCCTCCTGTAGACCCACCCCGCAAGCTCGACGGTCTTGCCCGCATCGGCCGCCGTAAGCAGGCCGCAGTATCGGTTTCTCAAGTCGGACCTCCTGTAAAAGCCCTTTATTATAGCCGAAATCGGTCTGCCGGTCAACCATTGGGGCTCAGCGCCCAGGGCAAACGCATTTGGAATCTAGCTAACTAGGCAGAAATTTCTAGACTTTTGGTAATATATATGCTATCTACCTGAAACTATTAACGTTATCAGGTGGAGGCATGCATGGATAAAGGGAACTCGATCAGGGACTTCTTTTCTGATCTTACCGAACCACGGGAGTCAAATAAGCGACATAAGCTCATTGATGTGATCACGATTGCTTTATGCGCGGCAATCTGCGGGGCCGACACCTGGGAGGAGATTGAGGAGTTCGGCCAGGCGAAGGCGGAGTGGTTCGGGACTTTCCTGGAACTCCCTCACGGCATTCCCGCCCATGACACTTTTGCCCGCATCTTTGCAAGCATGGACCCGAAAGAGTTCCAGCGGGCCTTTCTCAGATGGGCGGAGGCCATACGGTCGGCCACGAAAGGCATTATCGCCATTGACGGCAAAACGTTGCGCCGATCCTACAAGAAGGACAAATCTCCCATTCATATGGTGAGCGCCTGGGCGCTTGAGAACAGGATGGTCCTGGGTCAGATAAAAACCAAGGAGAAGTCGAACGAGATCACCGCCATCCCGGAACTGCTTTCGGTCCTGGAGCTTGAGGGCTGCATCGTAACTATTGACGCCATGGGATGTCAGAAGGAGATCGTCAAAACGATCGTCGACAAAGGCGCAGATTATGTCCTTGGCCTGAAAGGGAACCAGGGAGCGCTCCATGAGGACGTGAAGTTCTACTTCGAAGATTGCCTGAGATCAAGGTTCAAAGACGTCGACTATGATTATCATGAGACCGTCGACGGGGATCACGGGAGGATTGAGACTAGGCGTTATTGGACCGTCTCCGACGTCGACTGGCTGCCCGACAAGGCTCTCTGGAAAAACCTCTCATCCATCGTCATGGCGCAGAGAGAACGGTTGATAAACGGCGAAACAAGTACGGAGACGAGCTACTACGTGACAAGCCTGAAAAGCGACGCCGAACATGTTGCTCTGGCAGTACGAGGCCATTGGGGTATTGAGAACAGCCTTCATTGGGTGCTCGACATCGCCTTCCGTGAAGACGAATGCCGAATACGGAAAGATCACGCTCCGGCGAACTTCGCCGTCCTGAGACATATGGCGCTCAATCTCTTAAGACAAGAAAACTCAAAGAGAAGGAGCATCAAGACCAAGCGGCTCAGGGCCGGCTGGGACATGGACTATCTTGGCAAGATACTTGAAGGTTCCGTCCAGTGACAGGGTATAGTCCAAATGCGTTTGCCCTGGCTCAGCGCCCAGGGCAAACGCATTTGGAATCTAGCTAACTAGCAGAAATTTCTAGACTTTTGGTAATATATATGCTATCTACCTGAAACTATTAACGTTATCAGGTGGAGGCATGCATGGATAAAGGGAACTCGATCAGGGACTTCTTTTCTGATCTTACCGAACCACGGGAGTCAAATAAGCGACATAAGCTCATTGATGTGATCACGATTGCTTTATGCGCGGCAATCTGCGGGGCCGACACCTGGGAGGAGATTGAGGAGTTCGGCCAGGCGAAGGCGGAGTGGTTCGGGACTTTCCTGGAACTCCCTCACGGCATTCCCGCCCATGACACTTTTGCCCGCATCTTTGCAAGCATGGACCCGAAAGAGTTCCAGCGGGCCTTTCTCAGATGGGCGGAGGCCATACGGTCGGCCACGAAAGGCATTATCGCCATTGACGGCAAAACGTTGCGCCGATCCTACAAGAAGGACAAATCTCCCATTCATATGGTGAGCGCCTGGGCGCTTGAGAACAGGATGGTCCTGGGTCAGATAAAAACCAAGGAGAAGTCGAACGAGATCACCGCCATCCCGGAACTGCTTTCGGTCCTGGAGCTTGAGGGCTGCATCGTAACTATTGACGCCATGGGATGTCAGAAGGAGATCGTCAAAACGATCGTCGACAAAGGCGCAGATTATGTCCTTGGCCTGAAAGGGAACCAGGGAGCGCTCCATGAGGACGTGAAGTTCTACTTCGAAGATTGCCTGAGATCAAGGTTCAAAGACGTCGACTATGATTATCATGAGACCGTCGACGGGGATCACGGGAGGATTGAGACTAGGCGTTATTGGACCGTCTCCGACGTCGACTGGCTGCCCGACAAGGCTCTCTGGAAAAACCTCTCATCCATCGTCATGGCGCAGAGAGAACGGTTGATAAACGGCGAAACAAGTACGGAGACGAGCTACTACGTGACAAGCCTGAAAAGCGACGCCGAACATGTTGCTCTGGCAGTACGAGGCCATTGGGGTATTGAGAACAGCCTTCATTGGGTGCTCGACATCGCCTTCCGTGAAGACGAATGCCGAATACGGAAAGATCACGCTCCGGCGAACTTCGCCGTCCTGAGACATATGGCGCTCAATCTCTTAAGACAAGAAAACTCAAAGAGAAGGAGCATCAAGACCAAGCGGCTCAGGGCCGGCTGGGACATGGACTATCTTGGCAAGATACTTGAAGGTTCCGTCCAGTGACAGGGTATAGTCCAAATGCGTTTGCCCTGGCTCAGCGCCCCCTCCGGCGGCAAAGCCGCCGGAGCCTTCCCCCTCAAACGGACAAAGAACCATTGGGGCTCAGCGCCTTGCAGGGTCAATTGTTGTCGCCGATGTCCCCGGCGCGGCACTGTACAGGCTATATCGTCTGCCGCCGGGTTGCAGAAAAAAATATTTCCTTATGAAGTCGTGAGGTTGCCTCCCGATGGGCAGCTTGTTCGAAAAAAAGTGCTTGACTGATTTTTCCGCTTTTGATACAAAGGGAAATCCAAGCAAGAGGGGGGAATGAGAAAAAGCTTTGCTGCCAGTTTTTTTGCGCTTTTTTTCCTCGTCGTTTTCTGTACACTAGGCCATTCTGCCGCGCGCAATAACAAGGATTGGTCGGGGAACTCCGACCAGAAGGCCCCCAAGAAGCAACATGCCGGTCACAAGCACAGGTCTGCCGGGCTGAAGCACGGCCGGGGGGCCTCGGGCCGCTGGAAGGCGGACGGCGCGAGCCGGGTCAAGGTCGCAAAAAACACGAAGCAGAGCATAAAGCAGAACGTAAAGCGCAACGCAAGACAGCCCGTAAGACAGGCCATAAAGCAGGCATCGCCCGTCCAGGAGGCCGCCGCCCGCGAAGACGAGAGCGAGTACATAGAATACAGGGCGAAAAAGGGCGACACCTTTGAAAAGATAGCGAAGCAGTTCAACGTCGATAAAGAAGACATCACCGACCTCAACAAGCTCGGCAAAAAGCGCCTGAATCCGGGAATGACCGTCTTCATCCCGAGGGGCGCGGAGCCGGGTGCGGACGATCAGGACGGTGCGCCGATCGTCTTCAACAACAGGCCCTTAAGGCCCTGGAAGAGCGAGGAGGAGCGCGGCATCCTCGTCAAGGTCGCAAAGAGCTTTGCGGGCGCGCCGTACAGGTACGGCGGGGACAGCGTCAGGGGCCTCGACTGCTCGGCCTTCGTCAGGAAGATGTACGAGATCTTCGAGGTGGAGCTTCCCCGCAGCGCCAGGGAGCAGTACTGCGCGGGCGCCAGGGTGGAAAAGAGCGAGCTGGCCACGGGCGACCTCGTCTTCTTCAAGACGAGAAGGCTTGCCCGCTACCCAAGCCACGTGGGCATATATATAGGCGACAATAAGTTCATACATGCGTCTTCCGTCCTCAAGAGAGGCGTGAAGGTCGATCGGCTTTCCGACGGCTATTTTGCGCGGACCTTTATGGGGGCCGTAAGGATCATGGCGCCCCCTCAGCCGGGCGACATGACGAAGGCGACGGACAAGGGGCCGCAGACCTCCCCGGGCGTCCTGTGACAGCCGCCGCTCCCAGGGGCTAAAAGGCGTCCGGCCGGCCTTCCGGGAGTCCAGGTGCTAAAATCCCGGAACTTCTCAGCGCCGCTCATCGTTCTGGGCGTTCTGCTTCAATTCCTCGGTTATTACACGCTGGCAAAAAAGATCGAGCCGGTGATGTACGAGTTCTACCTGGCGGCCTGGTGGTCGTACATCATCCTCATCGACGGCGTCCTCGGCCTGAAAGACGGGCGCAGGCGCGTGCTCGGCAGGAGGTTCCCCTGGCTCGTCGCAGCTTCGGCCGCCTTCTGGTGCCTCTTCGAGCCTCCTCAACCTGCGGCTGCAAAACTGGTTCTACATCAACGTGGCGCCCGAGCCTGCCATCCGTTTCGGAGGGTACTTCCTGGCCTTCGGCACGGTCATCCCCGCGATATGCCTGACCAACGAGCTTTTCCTGCGCGTCCTGCCGGAGGTGAAGGTCTGCTGCCTCGCGCCTGGACGATGGCAGCGCTGGGAGGTCCCGATGGGCCTTTTGTGGCTCGTTCTCTGCCTTGCGTTCCCCACTTACCTTTTCGGCCTTGCGTGGGGCTTCCTCGCCCTCGTGGCGGACGGCATCAATTACAGGCGGTGCCGGCCCTCCTTCACGGGCGATCTCGAAGAGGGCCGCCTGAAGCCGATGCTTGCGTCCGTCCTATCAGGGCTGGCCTGCGGCGGACTTTGGGAGTTGTGGAACTACTGGTCGATCACGAAGTGGGTTTACACGGTCCCCTTTTTCGAGCGCCTAAAGCTCTTCGAGATGCCGGTGCTCGGATACGTGGGCTTTGCCGCCTTCGGCATCGAGACGATGGCCTTCCTCAACCTGATGGAGGGCTGGGTGCGGCCGGGGAGACGGCGGCTTGCGGCGGCGCTCTGCGCGCTGGTCGTGGCCTGCGGCACGTTCGTCCTGATAGATCGGTATACGGTTTTTTCCTACACGTCGCGGGTTAAGGACTTGTTCTTTCTGAGTGAAGAGACAAGGAAGGGGCTGGAGGAGAAGGGGGTTGAGACAAGCTATGGAATAGATTATAAGCTATTGAGCGAACGCGAGCGAGAACAATTGGCGCTGATGCAGTTGAAGGGCCTGGGTCTTGATAATCTGAGGAAATTGGATGACCACGGTGTGTACACTATCGCGGGTGCGGCCGCGCTTAATGAAAACGAGTTATCCGGCATTCTGGACGAGCCCAATATGCGCCGCGTGAGGGTATATCTCGACGTTGCGCGCGGCCGCCATTGACACCCCTGAAAAGACATGCATCGTAGTGGGCAATCGACAGTTTGTGCAATTTTTGATCTGTGCCTTTCTTCCTTTTCTTCTTGCACCTTTCTCTTTTAAGCGGTTAGACTAGTATGGTAGTCATGGGGTATGCTCGTTGTTTGCTGGTGTTGGGACGGTAACGCATTGATGCGCAAAGGGGATATAGATGCTGCCTGAAAGGGACCTCGATAAGGTACTGGAAATTGCAAAGAAATATGGTGTGGGGAAACTTTATTTGTTGGGGTCCTCAATGAGCGGTGAGCCAGAAAAGGCCCGCGACTACGATTTTGCAGTGGATGATGTTCCCGAGGGCGTCTTCTTCAAATTTTACGGCGAGTTGTATATGGCCATGCCGAAACCCGTTGATTTGATAGACCTTTCCGGCGAGATGACCA
The DNA here is from genome assembly GCA_963835595.1 of uncultured delta proteobacterium. Classification (GTDB taxonomy): domain Bacteria; phylum Desulfobacterota; class Syntrophorhabdia; order Syntrophorhabdales; family WCHB1-27; genus CAWEPK01. The sequence continues at coordinate 201,806 of CAWIGL010000003.1, forward strand.
AGTTCAAGGGCATTATTGCGAGAGGGGCAAAGCTTATCTATGAGAAAAGAGCAGCTTGAAGAATACTGCGACGCCGAATATGAAAACATCGACGCCGTTCTCCGCTATATCGAAACCCATCGTACCCGGACGTGACCGAAGAATATCTTCAAAGGCAGCCCTGGCATGACCATTTCCAACATGCGGTTGGCGGCATTGACATTTAGGGCCGCCTGTGTTGGAATAATGGTCATGCCGATGAAAGCCAAGAAAAGCGTCCGCGACGAGATCAAACGCCCCGACCCCATCCAAACTTTCTTTCGCGAGACCATAGAATGGATCCGGCAGAACAAGACCCGCTGCATCGCCATAGCGATCATCGTCGTCGTCGCAGGCGGGGCAGGGTGGAGCTTCGGATATTACAGAAACAGCAGGAACGAGAAGGCGCAATACTTTCTGGCGGCGGGCATCAATGCCTACCAGGCGTATACGGCGGACCCGAAAGGGGACGCCCTGGCGCAGTCGGAAGGCAGCTTCACGCAGGCGGCCAAGGTCGGCCCCTCGGGCGTGCGCGACGTGGCCCGGCTGTATCTTGCGAAGATAGCCCTGATAAAGGGCTCGAAGGAACAGGCGAGGCGCCTCTACTCGGAAGTGAGCAGAAGCGCCTCGAGTGATGTGGTCAAACAGTTGGCCAACTCCGCCTTGCAGGACCTCGACAGGAAGCCCCAGGCGCCGGCTCAGAAGCCGTAGCAGCTTATACTAACCCAGGTCCGGCCCGCCTCCCCGCCCCGGCAGCCCGCTAACTATACCGTAAACCCGCTCACAACCTTTTCGAGCCCCCGCGAGAGGCTCGCAAGCTCCTGGCTCGCCTGGGCTATCTGCGCCGAGCTGCCGGATGTCTCCTTCGAGACGGACGCGATCCCCTCGATGTCCCTGTTGATCTCGTCGGAAGTGGTCGTCATCTCTTCGGTGGCGGAGGCGATCTGCTGCACCATGAGGTGGAGCTGCTCGACGGCCGCTACGATGTTGCGCAGGACGCCGCCCGTCTCGTTCGACAGGTCAACGCCTACGTTGACTTCCTTCGTGATGTTGTCCATTGACAGGACGGCCCGGCGCACCTCCGCCTGGATCGCGTTTATCATGCCGCCTATCTCGGACGTGGAGTTGCCCGTCCGCTCCGCGAGCTTCCTTACCTCGTCGGCGACAACGGCGAAGCCCCTCCCCGCGTCGCCCGCGCGGGCCGCCTCTATGGCTGCGTTGAGGGCGAGGAGGTTCGTCTGGTCCGCTATCTCGTTGATGACGTTGATGATGGCGCCTATCTGGTTTGACCGCTCGCCGAGGAGCTTTATCAGGTCGGCCGATTCTGCCAGCGTCTTGGCGATGGCCCTGATCTTATCGACGGACCTTTCCACTGCGCCCTCGCCGTCCCTGGCAAGCCCGGCCGTGCTCGTCGCCGAGGTTTCTATCGACGACGCGTTCTTGGCGATATCGAGCACCGTCTGCGACATCTCGACGGAGGCCGTCGCGACCTGTGAGCTCCTGGTCGCCTGCTCGCCTGCGCCCTTCGACATAAGCTCGGAGCTTGCGTTGAGCTGCTGGCTCGAGGCGGCGATGTTGCCGGCCGCGGTCTTCACCTCGCCGATGATGCGCCGCAGGTTCTCGACCATATTCGACATTGCCTGCAAGAGCTGACCCGTCTCGTCGCCGGACGGGTTGTCGATGCGCGCCGTAAGGTCGCCCTGAGCGATCTTCTTTGCAACGGCTACCCCTTCGCTTAGAGGGATGGTGATGCTGTTGGCGAGGAAGCGGGAGAGGAAGAGGGCGAAGATGAGGACCGAGCCGCCCAGTATGACGAGGAAATAGCGCGTCCGCACGAAGGTCGCTTCCGCCTGCGCGGCGTTTTCAGCGGCCCGTTCCTGCTGGTAGCGCACCATGTCGTCGGAGGCTGCCGACAGGCCCTTCGATATCTCCCGGCTTGCCGTGAGCATGTTGGTCGCGTTGCTCATGTTGCCCTGGGATATCAGGTCGATCACCCGGTCAAGCGCGCCCTGGGCGATGGTGAAGTTGTCCTTGATGATGCCGATGATCTCCTTCCCCTTTGCACGTGCCTCCAGCTTTTCCAGCTCCGCCATCGAGGCGGCGTACGTGGCGCGGGCCTCTTTGATTGCCTCGACCTCCTTCTTGGTCGTCTCCGGGTCGTTGTTGAGCGCCGCGTTGTACATGTGGTTGTCGATGTCGGCTATGGCGTTCCTGATGCCCTGGGCGCAGGCGGTCTTGCGGTAGTTGCCCTGCACTATGCGCTCCATGTCGGCGTTCATCATGGTCAGGGCCCGCAGGCCGGTCAGGGTCAGGGCGACCATGAAAAGGATAATCAGGCCGAGCCCTATGCGCAGCCTGTTAGTGATGCTCGCCCTTTTCAGGTTGACCAGCGTCATGCCGGCCCCGTGAATGCCTCTCAGCTTCATGTTCTCCCCCTTGCAGGTTGATTCACCATCATACCGCTTGGTTCTATTATCGGACGGAAGGACGAAATTGTTAAGGGAGTGGGAGCTGCCTGAAAAAAACCGCCGGGGGACGGGGGGGCGGCCCCAAAACCGCCGGGGGATGCGGGGGCGGGCAGCCTTTTCTTAGCCCTCTTTCGGCATTTCCGGGTTCCTGATGAAGGCGACGGTGAACGTGCTGCCCGATCCGGCGCAGTCGCCGGTCGCCTGGTGATAAGGGCAGCGGGACGTGCTGCCGGGGCAGATGTCTGCGTCGCTCGGCAGGTGCGGGCAGCGGGTGCTCTTGACGGAGAGGGTGAAGCCGAAGCGCTCCGCGTAGAATTTCATCCTGAGCAGGTCGAGGCCCTTGCCGCCCGCGAAGAAGTCATAGGGCTGCTTGGAGGCGTAGATCTCGGTATCCTTCGGGTGGAACAGGCCATCGAATATGTACTGCTGATTCTCCTCGGAGATGCCTACGCCCGTGTCCTTCACGTGGACCAGCACCGTCCTCCTCCCTCTCCTCGACGGAGACGGTCACGCTCCCGCCGTCCGGGGTGTTCTCTATGGCGTTTCGCAGCAGGCCGTCGATTACCTCCCTGAGGACAGAAGGGTCGGTCAGTATCCATATGCTTGCGGCCGGGTCGCCCTCGACGCCGATCGCGATGCTCCTGTGGCTCGCGGCGTGCCTTGCCCTCTCAGCCGCCTGCTGCAGGAAGGGGTAAAGGTCGAGGGACTGGAAGGCGTCCGTTGCGCGCGGCGCGTGGCTGTCCGCCCATTTCCTTACGGTCTCCAGGCAGGGGCCGACATCCGCCGGCATCTCCCCGAAGTCGGACAGCCGGTCCCGGAGCCGGTCGATCTCGCCGACGAGGGTCCCCGCCTCGAGCTCCTGGGACGTGCGGAGTATCTCGTCTGCCTCCCTCTGCATACGCGAAAGGCGCTCGACGTTCCGCTCCATCGTGTCGAGGATGGGGCCTAGTCGTCTCGTTGCCCGCGATGCTTTCCAGCCTGCGCCGCAATATCCGTATGTTCCCGTGGATAACCGCCAGAGGCGTCTTCAGCTCGTGGGAGATGTGGTTGACGGCCTTCGTCTTCGCGCGGTTGAGCCGCTCAAGCTCCCTGTGGGACTCGAAAAAGACCTCCTCGGCCCGCTTCCGCTCGGTGACGTCCCGCAGGAAAATAAGGATTACCGGCTGGTTCCGGAAGGTGGTCGCGGCGGCCGAGACCTCGACGAAGATCGTGCCCCCGGAGGCGCGTGATGCCCCTTGAACTCGTACCTCGGGGGCACGGGCTGCCCTTTAAGCCTCCGCGCTGTGCATCTCCATGACCCACTGCCTGTCCTCCGGGTGGACGATGATCGTGATGGGCTTGTGGATGACGTCCTCCGGCGCTGTTGTAGCCGAACATCTCGACGAACCTGGAGTTGACGTACTCGTGTATGCCGCCCCTGGTGATGGCGATGCCGTCGTTCGAGTGCTCGATGACGGTCCTGTACCGCTCCTCGCTCTCCGCAAGGGCCTTCTCGGCCTCCTTGCGGGTCGTGATGTCCATCATCGTGCCTTCGTAGAAGAGTATCTTTCCGCCGGCGTCCTTGAAGGCGCGGACGTTGATGGAGACCCAGTGCTCGCTGCCGTCCCTCGCCCGCATCCGGGCCTCGAAGTCGCGCACTGCGTCGCGCTCCTTGAGCAGGGCGATCATCTGCCTGTGGCGGTCCGGGTCGATGAAAAGCCGGTCGCGGATGTTGTCGATGGCCTCTATAAGCTCTGCGGGGGTGTCGTAGCCGTGGAGCTTGGCGAGGGCGGGGTTTGCGCTGACGAACCGGCCGTCCATGCCCGCTTCGAAGATGCCCTCCATGGCGTTCTCAAAGATATGCCGGTACCTTTGCTCCGCCCAGTGCAGCGCCTCTTCTATGCGGACTTGTTCCTCCATTTTTACTCCGGCGGGCGGACCCGTATTGCATTGTCGCCCTGTTCGCAAGTATATACGACTATACCTTTTTGTCAAGAGAGGTTTTGCGGCCTTCCGGCCCTCCGGGCGCTTGTCCGCGCTTGTCCGGATTATTTCTCTTGACACCGTTGCGGGAAGCGTAAGAAAATAAGTCGGGCGCAACCGTTTGAGGACGCGCAATGGTATAAGGTAAGGGAAGGGAGCGCCTGGCGATGGGAAATTTCCAGAAGCCGATTTTTTGCGGGTTTATCTTCTGCATATGCGCTCTGGTTGCCTGCGGTCTCCATGAGGCAGGGGCGGCCGGACAGGAGCATATCAAGGTCGGGGGGCCCTGCGCTTACGAGAGCTACCCAGGCGTCGCGGAAATATTGTCTATAAAAGAGCTTCCGGCCGATGAGGGAAGGGGCAGGCGGCGGTTCGACGTGCGCTTTGCCTTCTTTCCCGACCGCGAGGTGAAGCAGCGCTTCGCCTTGACCGAGGGCCGGGAGTTCCTCTTTTTCCTCGATATTTCGCGGTATCCCGATGAAAAGGATGTCGAGGCGTATGGGCTCAAAAAAGGCGCTAAGGTGAAAGGCGTGATGCAGGCGATCGTGAAAGGGACGTGCACCCCCGTTATGTTCGATTTCCCACGCCCGACAGGTGATCGAGAATGAGCGGCAAGCTTAGAATCACAACGGCCTTTCTTCTCTTCCTGCTCCTGCCTTTATCGTCCTTCGGCCAGGACTGGCCCGACCGGATGCAGTCGCTCATGCGGCCAGACGCGGAGACGCTGCGCCAATGGATGAAAAACTACCGCAGCGCCCCCCGCGCCGCAGCCGATCAGCAGATCGCCCAGAAGTTGGCGGCGAATGCGAACCAGGGCACGGGCGAGGAGTTCGATCTGCTCTCCTACTCGCCGTGGAATTCCTCGAACATGTCCGACCGGGACCAGGGGTCCTGCGGCAATTGCTGGGTATGGGCCGGCACGGGCATGGTGGAGATAGCGCGCAACGTGCAAATGGGCATCACGGGCACGGACGACCGTTTTTCCGTGGAGTATTTCGATTCCTGCGTCTTGACGAACCCGATCCCCGACTGCAGCGGGTGCGCCTGCAGCGGGGGCGATATCGGTCCTTTCCGGGACTGGTACGCCAGCCGGAGCAGCCCGCCTTTCATGGTCCCCTGGTCGAATACGAACGCTGCGTACTCGGACGGCGGCGGTAGCTGTCAGAGTACCGGCTATTGCAGCGGAATACACACGACCCCCAGGTACACGCTCCTTGGCGCCCCCGGCACAGTGACGACCATCGATACCGACGACGTCAGCACGTCGCAGGCGATACTCAACATCAAGAACGTCCTGCAGCAGAATAAGGCCGTCTTTTTCGCCTTCTACCTGCCCAACAGCTCCGCATGGAGCGATTTTCAGAGTTACTGGTCCTCCGAGGGGGAAACCGACATCTTTAACCCCGACTCTTACTGCGGCACACCCTACGACCGGGCGACCGGGGCGGGGCATGCGGTAGTCCTCGTAGGGTACGACGATACGGATCCCGATCCGTCCAACCAAGCCTGGATTCTCATGAACAGTTGGGGGACGGCCTATCAAAGGCCCAACGGCCTCTTCCGAATACCCATGAACATGAATTATGCTTGCGCGAACGGCATCGCTGTCCCGACCTCGCGCCAGTTCTCGACTGTCGATTGGCCCTTCGCGTGCAGCGTGACCCTCGGCTCTCCATCGGCCGCCCCTGACTTTGCGGCCGGCACGGGGACCATATCGGTCACCACGTTTCCTTCCGGCTGCACCTGGAGCGCGGCGTCGAACACGACGAGCTGGCTGACCGTAACGAATCCTTCCAGCGGGTCAGCCTCGGGAGACGGAACCATCACATACGCCATCACCGAGAACACAACAGGGAGCGCAAGGACGGCCAACGTACTCGTTGAGAACGACACGTTCACCGTCACCCAGCAGCCCCTCGTCGCCTCGACCGTGCCCGCGAGCGGGGCGGTCGGCGTCGCCCTCGACTCGACCGTCGCCGCTACCTTCGGCGCGGCCATGAACTCTGCATCGATAACGAGATACCGACTTCACCGTAAGCGGCGTCTCGGGAAGCGTCAGCTACGACTCATCGTCCCTGACCGCCACGTTCACGCCGTCTTCCCCTTCCACTCTCGGCGCCAGCACGAGGTACACCGCATCGATCGGCGCCCAGGTTCAGGACACATCCTCGCCGCCCAACAGCCCGTCGGTCGGCTACGCGTGGAGCTTCACCACAGGGGCGAGCTCGGCTTCCCTCAGCGCCGCCAACGGCGCGGGGACTATCGGCCTGTCTACGTCCACACCGGGCGCCTACCTTTGCAACTACAGCGCGCTCTCCGACAGCGACCCCAGCGTCAACCAGGCAGACAAACCGTCAGGTTATACCTTCCCCTACGGCCTCGTCACATATACGGTGAAAGGTATTCCCGTCGGCGGGACGGCTGTCGTTACCATAACATACCCGTTGCCCCTCCCGGCCGGCACGCTGATCTACAAGGTCGGGCCCGGCGGGTTCTACCAGTATACGAACGCGGTGGTCAGCGGGAGCGGCGTGACGCTTACCGTGACGGATGGCGGGGCGGGCGATTCGGACGGCACGCCGAACGGGATTATCGTTGACCCGGTCGGCGCGGCGTCCCCGTCGTCCTCGGGCGGCAGCACAAGCGCGGGCGCCGGGGACGGAGGAGGAGGGGGAGGAGGAGGCGGGGGCTGCTTCATTGCGACGGCGGCCTACGGCTCCTACCTCGACCCGCACGTCCGGACCCTGCGCATCTTCAGGGACAGACACCTTGCAGGCAACCCGATAGGAAGAAGCCTGATAGCCTTATACTACGCCTGGTCTCCCCCCGCCGCGCGCTTCATCGCGGCCCACCCGGCCGCGCGGGCGGCAACGCGGCTGGTCCTTGCCCCCGTCGTGCTGGCAGCCGGCCACCCGATCGGGGCCCTGGCTGCGGCCCTGGCCCTTTTCGCTATGCTGGCTGTGGGTGCGCGCTTTTTGCTGCGCTACGCGCTGATCGGAGGCCCCATCCATAACCATCGACCGTAACGGTTACCAGGCCAGCCCCTCGATTCTTTGCGCAATCGTCTCGCTCAGCCTGCCGAGGGCCCTGCTCATGGCGGCAGCGGCCTCGCCTGGCTCGGCGCTCGAGGGTTCCGTCGCGCTGTAGCTTTGGACGGACGAGGCCGTCTTGCGCTCCTTCGTAAAGAGCGTCCACTGGGCGGACAAGAGCACCCCCTGCGGCTCCACGTCGAACCGGTGGACGCTCAGTGCTACCCTGTAGTCCATCTGCGCCCCCCGCCTCCAGGAGACGACGGAGAAACGGTCGGGCGGGAGCAGGGCGGCGAGGTCTTCCATGAGGACGCGGCCGATCTCCGCCTTCAGGGAGCCGGCCCACAGGTCGAACTCCAGGACGCGCATCCGGTTCTGCTCGGGGTGGGTTACGAGCTGCGGGCGGTCGAGGTAGTCCGGTATATCGACCGGGCCTATCCCTACGACGACCGGCGCGGCCTGGCCCGACTGCGGTCCGGCTGCGGCTGCCGGCGCCGGGGCGGGCTGTGCGGCGGGGGCTTTGACGGCCGCGTGGAGCGAGTAGAACCTCGGCGTAGGCGAGCTGCCGCATCCGGCAAGCGCAAGAAGGCCGAGGGCCAGGCAGAAGTTCCTGACAGGGGCGGGCAGGTGCGTCATGGCCTGTCTCCTTTATCCGTTTTCTTTCCCTGCAAGATCGCCTCCGGGTGGCGCTGCAGGTAGTCGCTCAGAAAGCGCAGGGAGCGCGCAGTCGCCGAGACTTCCTGGAGGGTAGAGTCGAGCCTCCCGGACGAGCGACGAGTCGTCCGACGCGACATCCTGCGCGGCGGCCAGCGTTTTCTCGGCCTGCTTCATCGCGCCCTCCGCCGCGACCAGGGTGCTGTTCAGCCTCTCCGGGACGCTCTGGCCCTTGCGGACGAGGTCGCGCAGCTCCTGGGTGCTTTCCCTGACGTCGGCGATCACGGGCTCTACCTGGGCGTTTATCTTGGCCATCACGGCCCTTGCCTCCTTCAGGCCCTCGCCCAGCGATTCGAGGCTGGAGTTGATGTGGGGCGAGTTCAACAGCTTATCCAGCTTCTCAAGGGCGCTCATCGCCTTCGATGCAAACTCCTTGAGGGGCAGTTGCTCGGCGAGGTTGAGCCATTCCTCTATCTCGGAAGCGATGGTCGGTATCTCCGGGTATCGCTTGTCCAGCCCCATGAGCTTTGCGGGCTTCCCCGGAAAGAAATCGAGGTTTATCAGCAACTGGCCCGTAACGAGGCTCTGGGCCTCAAGCCTGGCGCGCAGGCCCTTCTCTATCAATTCGGCCGTGTGCTCGGTGCCCGGCGTGTGCCCGATATAGACCATCCTGTCCGGGTCGAACTCCGCGTAAACGCAGATCAGGAAGGAGAGGTCCCTCGCGTCGTAGCGCAGCTCGATGTTTTTTACGGACCCTATGCGGACGCCCCGGAACATGACCGGGCTGCCGACGTTGAGTCCCTTGACCGAGCCGTGGAAGTACATCACGTTGACGAAGGTCTTCTTGAAGAAGCGGCCGGACCCGAAGATGACGACCGCCAGAACGGCAAGCACGATGGCCCCTGCCGTAAATGCCCCGATCAGTGTCTTGCTCGCCGGCTTGCTCATGGCATCTCCCTGCTGCGGGATGCGCATCCCGCCTGATCCCGGCCGCGTGCTCCGGCCGGCCTTGTCTCGCGGCCCCTCGTCAGGAAGCTCTGGACGGTCGGGTTGTCGCACTCCGCCAGAAGCTTCGCCGGGGGTCCGGACGCTATCATCGTCTTCGTCTCGCTGTCGAGGAAGACGGAGTCGGTGCCTATCGCCAGGATGCTTGCAAGCTCGTGGGTGACCGCGACGACGGTCGTCCCCAGGCTGTCCTTGAGCTCGACGATCAACTGGTCGAGGAGGCTCGCGCTAATCGGGTCGAGGCCGGCCGACGGCTCGTCGAGGAAGAGGATCTCCGGGTCGAGGGCCATCGCGCGGGCCAGCCCGGCGCGCTTCTTCATGCCGCCGCTGATCTCCGCAGGGTAGTAGTCCTCGAAGCCGGAAAGGCCGACCAGGGCGAGCTTCAGGGAGGCGATCTCCCTTATCCGCCTTGGTGTGAGCGAGGTATATTCCTCAAGGGGCAGGGCGACGTTCTCCGCGAGCGTCATCGAGCTCCAGAGCGCGCCGCTCTGGTAGAGTATCCCCCAGCGGCGCATCATGGCCTCGCGCTTCTCGTCGGGTGCGTCCCAGAAGTCGGCGCTGCCGTACAGGACGGAGCCTTTGGCGGGCCTCTGGAGGCCGACGAGGTGGCGCATGAGAGTGCTCTTGCCGCAGCCGCTCCCGCCCATGATGATGAAGACGTCGCCCTCGCGGACGGTGAAGGTGAGGTCCCGCTGTATGACCTTGCTCCCGTAGGCCATCGTCAGGTCCCTTACGGTTATCTGGGCGTCCCCTGCGCTCATTTTCCTTGCCCCTATATCCTGAGCACGTCGCAGACCACCGTGATTACGGCGGTGGCGACGATGATGCTCACGATGCCCGAAACTACGGCCGATGTCGTCGCGCTCCCGACTGCCGACGCGCTCCGGCCGCACTGGATGCCCCGCAGGCAGCCGGAAAGGCCGACGAGGACGCCGAAGACGAGGCCGCTGAAGACGCCTATGCCAACGTTCGTCAGGTTGACCGCGAGCTTCGTCTGGTTGAAGTATTCGAAGAAGTTTATGTCGAGACCGGCTACGGCGACGAGGAGGCCGCCCATCATGCCCATCGCGTCTGCGTAGAGCGTCAAAAGCGGCATCATCAGGGCCAGGGCGAGCACCCTGGGCAGGACGAGGAAGTCGATAGGGGGTATGCCCGAAGTCTTCAGCGCGTCGATCTCCTCGTTCACCTGCATGGTGCCTATGGCTGCCGCAAAGGAGGCCCCCGTGCGGCCTGCCATGATGATGCCCGTCATGATCGCGCCCATCGCCCGCGCCATGGAGATGCCGACGAGGTCGGCGATATAGATCGTCGCCCCGAACATCCTGAGCTGGATGGCGCCGACGAAGGCGAGTATCAGGCCGACGAGGATGGAGATGAGGGAGACGATGGGGAGGGCGTCTACTCCGCATTCCTGGATGAGGCGCAGGAGGTCGCGGCCGCGGAACCTCGACTTGCCCGGAGAGCATCCTGAAGAAGGCCGCCGTTACCTCTCCCAGGAAGCCGAGGGTCTCCGCGCAGGCGCTCCACCAACCGACGGAGATCTCCCCCAGTTGGGCAAGGCGCTGCACGCGGGCGGAGGCGGGAAGGCCCTCCTTTTGCCCTTCGCCGGATGCCGCGAGGGAAATGAGACGGCGGAGGCCGGCAGGCAGGCCGTCGAGGCGCAGCTCCAGCCCACGGCCCGCGCAGAAGGCCGACACGTCCCGCAGGAAGGCCAAAAGGCCGCTGTCCCAGCCTTCGAGGCGCGTTGCGTCGATCTCTACGACACGGATGGAGGGGTTGCTCCCTATCTCGCGGCCGAGGCAGTCCGAGCGGGGCAGCGGCTGCGAAAGCCGCCACTCGCCTGAAAGGCGGAGCGTTATAGAGTCCGGCGAGCGGGCAAGGTCGAGACGGGCGTCCTTCAGGTCGCGCCCAGGTCCGTCGAGCTTCTTTTTCGTCTTCATTTCCTTCTCTCGCCTCCGCAAAGCTACTCCGACGCGGCGTTGATGTCAAGATGTTTTGCGCCGGCTCCCATAATTGCCCCGGCATTTGAAAAACGACAAACCAATACTCCTTTCGCCTTGCCGGGTGAAACTGCTATAATGGATTGGCTGTACGAAATCGGGCGCGAGGGCGCGCACGGGAGACTCCTCTATTTTCGGATTCGATCAGAAGGAGGGGATGATATGGCGAGCGACACCGAAATAATAGTCAGGCTGCTTCTGGCCTCGTTCCTTGGGGGCGTGGTGGGGCTTGAGCGGGAGGTGCACGGCAGGGAAGCGGGGATAAGGACGTATCTCCTCGTGGCCCTCGGCTCCGCCCTTATAATGGTCATTTCCGAATATATTGTCCTGAAGTATCAAAGCCCGGCCCTTCGATATTTCGGCATGGACCCGGGCAGGATCGCGGCGCAGGCGATCACCGGCATAGGCTTCCTCGGCGCCGGGGCCATCATAAGGTACAGGAACACCACGCGGGGGCTGACTACGGCAGCCTGCATGTGGGTCGTCTGCGCCATCGGGCTGGCCGCGGGCGGGGGCTATTACCTGTTCAGCGTGACGGTCTCGGCAGTCACCGTCGGCTCCCTTGTCGGGTTGAAGGCGCTTGAGCGCAAGCTGAAAAGGGACTGGTTCAGGGACCTCCTTATCATGTCGGACGATATCGATGGGCAGCTCGACCGCGTGAACGAGATCCTCGACAGGCACGGCGTCAAGGTGACCAGCTTCAGCCTCAGTAAGAACCGCGAGAGGCGGGAGCTGCTGGTAGAGTTCAAGGTCAAGTTCCACACGGTCCAGCCCCTCGACCGGGACATCGTGACCTACGTTTCCGGTATCGAGGGCATCAGGCGGGTCGAGCTGAGATAAGGGGCGGACAGGCGTCCGTTGATTGCCGCCCGGACTATCGGTGACTATACTATCTTTTGTCGCTTCGTATCAACGTCGCCGGTAAAGGGAAAATGGAGGTGCGCGATGCCTATGCTCGACGAGAAACAGATCAGGGCCTACCATACGAAAAGGCGGGAGCTTGTCTGTCCCGTCTGCGCTACGGACGAGGAAAAGGCAGACCCCGGGACGAGGGCGATGGCCGCAGAGGACGTCATCCACGACTCCGGCCCCCTCGAATGCGTGAGGTGCAGGAAAAAGATAGTGAAGTAGGGCGGCTGCGACTGCTGCCGCAGCGGTGCCGGCGCCGGCGGCTTTTCGGCGTCAGTACTCGTCCAGGTGGTACCACTCCGCATTTTCAAGCCACTGCTGCGGCCTGGAGACGAAATCGATGATCTGCTGCAAGATGAAGTAGTGCTTCTTCTCCTCGTCGGCCACCCGGACGAACGACCCGCGCGCTGCGTCGTCCGCCTTCAACGCGGAGTCGCGGTAGAAATCCTCGCTCTTTTTCTCTATGTCCTGGGCCTTCCTGTAAAGGTCTATCTCGGAGACGCCCACGGGCTCCAGCCCGCCCTCTTCTTTCATCCTGACGAAGATGTTTTTCACGTCTTTGAGGAAGTCGGTTTCCGGTAGGCGCCCGCCTTTTTGCTCCTTCATGCCCTTGAAGAGGTTATAATGGGCGACTTCCGCGTCGGCGAGCATCGTCATTATGGTGCCAATGCCAGGGTGCGAGGACCGGCTCGCCGCTTCCCGGTAGAGCTTCTCCCCGTCCTTCTCCATCTGCATGGCATAATCGTATACGTCCATTTTTCCCCCTTGTCTGCCGGGTGCGGCCCCTTGCATGTTTTCTTAATTATAGTGCCCGGAGGCAGGCGCGGCAAGGAGGCGGGGCCGGGGGTTGAAATCCCGGCAGGGCGCGGTATAGTATCTATAAGATATGATCGAAAGGAATAACGGACAGGGCGGGTATTCGCCGTGGTTCGTCTTCATCACGGCAGTCTTCACAACGTGCCTCATCACGGCCAACATCATCGCGGTGAAGCTGGTCCGCGTCTGGGGCCTTATCCTGCCCGCCAGCATAGTGATCTTCCCCTTGAGCTACGTCTTCGGGGACGTGCTGACGGAGGTGTACGGCTACCGCCGGGCGAGACAGGTGATCTGGCTCGGCTTCTTCTGCAACTTCCTTACGGTTATGGCCGTATTGGCCGGCCAGGCGATGCCTCCCGCCTCCTTCTGGGACGGCCAGGGCGCCTACGAGCGGATCCTCGGCTATACTCCGAGGCTGCTCGTCGCCTCCTTCGCCGCGTACCTCGTGGGCGAGTTCACCAACTCATTCGTCCTCGCCAAGATGAAGATAGCGACGAGGGGGCGCTGGCTCTGGACGCGCACCATAGGGTCAACCGTCGCGGGGCAGGCCTTCGACTCGGTGGTCTTCATCACCATCGCTTATTACGGCGTGGCGCCGCTCCCGGTCGTAGGCTCGACGATTGTTACGCAATGGTTGTTCAAGTCTGCCTACGAGGCGGCGGTTACGCCTTTCACGTATTGGATGGTCGGTTTCCTGAAACGGCGCGAGGGGGTGGACGTCTACGACGTCGGGACGCGCTTCAACCCCCTGCTCCTGATGGAATAAAGGAGGAAAGGATGCTTAAGCTTTTCGAGGCCGTAAGGCTCAACAACATAGAGGCGGAGAACCGGTTCGTGCGCTCGGCTACGTGGGAAGGCCTGGCTACGCCCGACGGATTCCCGACGGACGCATTGAAGAATGTCCTGGTCGGTCTGGCCAGGGGCGGGGTCGGCATCATCATATCGGGCCACACGTATGTGAGCGCAGAGGGGCAGGCAGGCCCGCGCCAGCAGGCGATCTACAGCGACGACTACATAGGGCCGCTTAAGCGGCTGACGGGCGCGGTCCACGGGGCGGGCGGGAAAATCATGGCCCAGCTTGCCCACGCGGGATGCAGGGCAAACAGGGAGCTGACGGGCAGGACGCCCATCGGGCCTTCGGTCTACGAGCAGGACGGAAGAAGCGCAGCCGGGATGGACGGCGACGACCTGAGGCGCGTTACGGAGGCGTTCGCGGCTGCCGCCGGCAGGGCGCAGGAAGCCGGGTTCGACGGCGTGCAGGTGCACGCGGCCCACGGCTACCTGCTGAGCCAGTTCCTCTCACCCCGCTTCAACAAGCGGCATGACGCCTACGGCGGCGCAGTCGAGGGGAGGGCGAGGCTGCTCCTCGAAACGGTGGCGGCCGTGCGCGCGGCGGTCGGTCCCGACTTCGCCTTGACGGTCAAGATCAATTCGGAGGACTTCGAGGAAGGGGGCTTCACGGTCGATGACATGCTTTCCGTCTCCGCCATGCTTGAGGCAGCGGGCATCGACGCGATGGAGATGAGCGGGGGCACGCTGTACGGCGCCTGCGGCCCGTTCCGGACAGGGAAGGCGCACGCCGTAGAGGGAGGGGCCTATTACCTGGCGGCTGCGCGCCGCTATAAGGAGAAGATCGGCGTTCCGCTCATGCTGGTAGGGGGCATACGCGCCTACGATGTTGCGGAAAGGATAGTCGGCGACGGGACGGCCGATTACATCTCCCTGTCCCGTCCCTTGATCGCCGAGCCCGACCTTGTGGACCGCTGGAAGTTGGGAGACAGAAGCCCGGCCTTCTGCAAGTCTGACAACCTCTGCTTCAAGCCGGGGTTCGAAGGGCGGGGCGTCTATTGCGTGACGAAGGAGAAGGCCGCCGGGCGGCCCGCCCGATAAGTCGCGCCGGGGTCGCCCGGTCCGCTGAAAGCGCGACTATTTTTTCGGCTGCCCGATGGCATGGGCCGCCATTTTCTCGATGACCTGGACCATTGCCGAGTGGTCGAGGTCGCCCCCTTTCTCCGCTGCGAGGGCAGTGAACAACTGCTGGGCGCTCGCAGTGTTGGGAAGGGGTACGCCCAGCTCCCGGCCTGCCTGGAGCGCCAGGTTGAGGTCCTTCTGGTGGAGCCTCACCCTGAAGCCCGGCTGGAAGTTGCGGTCGATCATCCTCTGGCCGTGGACTTCGAGGATCTTGCTCTGGGCGAACCCGCCGAGGAGCGCCTCTCTGACCTTCGCCACGTCGGCCCCTGCCTTCGAGGCAAAGACGAGCGCCTCGGAGACGGCCTCTATCGTCAGGGCGACGACGATCTGGTTCGCCACCTTGCACGTCTGGCCGTCGCCGATGCCGCCGATGCGGACAATGTTTTTGCCCATAAGCTCAAAAAGCGGCTTGATTTTCCCGAATACCTCCGGCTTGCCGCCGACCATGATCGAGAGGGTCGCGTTCTCCGCCCCGATCTGCCCGCCGGACACGGGGGCGTCGAGCATCTCCACCCTTTTCGCGGCCAGCCTTTCTGCGAACCTCCGGGTTGCGATGGGCGAGATCGAGCTCGATATCGACGACTATCGAGCCGGCGCGCACGCCCGAGGCCACGCCGTTTTCCCCGAAGAGCGCCGCCTCGACATCGGGCGTATCCGGGAGCATGAGAAAGACGATCTCAGCCTTCTCAGCCGCCTCCTTTGCGCTCGCGCACGCGGTCGCCCCCTTCGCCGAAAGCTCTGCAACGGGCGCCTTGACTACGTCATAGATGAAGAGCGTATGGCCCGCCTTCATGAGGTTCGCTGCCATCGGCTTGCCCATGATGCCCAGGCCGATAAATGCTATGTTGGACATTTAAACCTCCAGATGTGAAGAATCATTTTATTCATTTTCATTATATAACACAGGCATGTATCTTAAACAGGGTTTGCTCTATCAAGCATCAACGTCTTTACATCCCAACATATAAATTAGTGCAGCCCGCTCTTGCCGCCGCCTTATAATATGCTCTTTATTCCGTTAGCGGCGGCCGGCTGCGGGGCGGGCCTCGGCTTACAGTGAGATAGGGTACGGGTATGAAGACTCCATCTTACTATGAAAGTGTGCGTTGGCGAGCCCGGGGA
Source organism: uncultured delta proteobacterium (assembly GCA_963835595.1). GTDB lineage: Bacteria > Desulfobacterota > Syntrophorhabdia > Syntrophorhabdales > WCHB1-27 > CAWEPK01. The sequence continues at coordinate 217,760 of CAWIGL010000003.1, forward strand.
GCGCCTGAAGGAATCGATGAAAGGCGGATGCACTGTGAGCCTTGCTGACCGGAGGCGTACATACGTACGTCGGAGGGCGCAAGGCGAGCAGGGCGCCGCATGGCGCGATTCCGCACAGGCGCGAGTCCAAGCCTGGAGGAGTCCGACAGCAGTATCTTTACGTCGCAACAGAGAGCCTTTATGCCCTTCCGCACTCAGCCCTTCAGATACGGCCTCACCCACCCCAGCCCATCCTCCGTCTTCCCCGCCGGGCGGTACTCGCAGCCTATGACCCCCTTGTACCCCGCCTCCTCGATAAACCGGAACAGGTTCGGGTAGTTGATCTCCCCCGTCCCCGGCTCATGCCTGCCAGGCTCGTCGGCGACCTGGATATGGCCGATCCTGTCGATATTGGCCCGTATCGTCTCCGTCAGCCGCCCTTCCATCACCTGCATGTGGTAGACGTCGTACTGGTAGAGGACGTTAGGGTGGCCCACCTCTTTCACGAGCGCCAGAAAAGCGGGCGTCGTCGAAAGGTAGAAGCCCGGCATGTCCCGTGTGTTGATCGTCTCGACGAGGAACCGTATCCCTTCCGCAGCGAAGGCGCCGGCGGCGAAGCGCAGATTTGCCACGAGCGTCTGCCGGGCGGTCTCTGCCGGGACGTCTTTGGGCGTCAATCCGACGAGGCAGTTTACGCGGGTGCAGCCGAGGGCCTTGGCGTAAGTGATTGCCAGACCCACGCCGTCCTCGAACTCGCCGACCCTGTCCGGCCGCAGCGCTATACCCCTCTCACCGGCCTCCCAGTTGCCCGCCGGCAGGTTGATGAGGACCTGCTCGAGGCCGAAGGCGCGCAGCTTCCCGGCAAGGGCCTCTTTCTCGTAAGGGTAGGGGAACATGTACTCTACCGCCTTGAATCCGGCCGCCGCCGCCTTTTCGAACCTGTCCGGGAATGCGACCTCGTTGAACATCATCGTGAGATTTGCGCTGAAGCGCAGCATGTTCTACCTCCCCTTCTTTTCCCGCACGCCCTGCATTGCCCTCCAGACGGATTCCGAGTCGAGGGGCAGCGTGTAGAGCCGGGCGCCGATGGCGTTGGCGATGGCGTTGTTGATGGCGGCGGGCGTCGGTATATTCGGCATCTCCCCTATGCCTTTCGCCCCGAACGGACCGTGGATATTATGTTTTTCTATCAAGCTCGACGTTATCTCCGGCACGTCGAGGGACGTCGGGATGAGGTAATCGTTGAGGCCGAGGTTCTGTATGACCCCCTTGTCCATCACGACCTTCTCCATGAGCGCGTAGCCGAGGCCCATGCCGATGCCGCCGTCTATCTGCCCTTCGAGCAGCATGGGATTGATCGCCTTGCCGATGTCGAAGGCGGCCGCTATCTTCTTGACCCGCGTCTCGCCGGTCCTCGTGTCCACCTCGACCTCCGCCATCTGGGTCGCATAAGTGTAGACGAAATAGGGGCTGCCCTGGCCCGTTTTCGGGTCGAGGGTCGCCTTGGGCGGCGTATACCACCCCTGACCCATCATCCTTCGACCGAGGCCCATGCAGCGGCGGGCCGCCTCCTTGACCTCCAGCCTGATCTCCGGGTTCTCCCTGTCGTAGATCCAGCGGTCTGCGGCTGCGAGCCTGGCGACGGGCGTCTCAAGGAGCTCGGATGCCGACTGCATCAGCGATTCTTTTATGGGCTGGGCCGCAAGGAGGACGGCGTTCCCCATGAGCGTAAGGCTGCGGGAGCCGACCGTAGGCCCCGACTCGGGCGCGCTGTCCGTGTCCGGCGTGACGACCCTGACGTCGTCCAGGGCGACGCCTAAGGCCTCAGCGGCTATCTGCGCGATGCCCGTATGCATGCCCTGGCCCATCTCGACGAGTCCCTGGTAAATAATGACGGAGCCGTCTTCCAAAAGGTGGACGTTGGCTGCGCACCCGTCACCGGAGGTGCCGATGCTCGTCCTGTACCAGCCTATCGCCATGCCGTAGCCCGTCTTTTTGTCCGATGTTGCGGCGTGTTCGCGGGCGGGCGCGGCCTTCCTCTTTTCGGACCATCCGAAGGCCCTGCGCGTCTCTTCCATCGTCTCGCGCAGGCCGACGCTCTGGTCGAGCACCTGGCCCGTGGCCGTCACCGACCCCAGGGCAAAGGCGTTCTTGAGCCTCAGATCGTAGGGGTCCATCTTCAAAAGGTCGGCGAGCTCGTCAACGAGCGACTCGTGGGCGAAGTTCGCCTGGGGCGCGCCGAAGCCGCGCATGGCGCCTCCGTAAGGGTGGTTCGTGAAGACAAGGTAGCCCTCCACGAGCACGTTCGGTATCTGGTACGGGCCTGCGAGCATGACGACTGCGTGGGCGTGGACGCCGCCGGCAGGCGGAAGGACGGGTCCGAGCGAGGCATAGGCCCCCTGCTCGTCGTAGATCGTCCCCGCGAAGGCGGTGAACGCGCCGTCTTTCTTCGCCCCTATCTTGCACTTGAGTATCATAGGGTGGCGCTTGCACGTGGAGAGCATGATCTCCTCGCGGGAGTATTCGATGCGCACGGGCCTTCCGCACTTCCACGCGAGGACGGCCGCCCTCACAGCCGTATCCACAGGCGAGTCCTCTTTGCCGCCGAAGCCCCCGCCCGGATGAACCGCGACGCACCTGACCCTGTTGATCGGGATGCCGAGAACGGGCGCGACGTTCCTGCGCGTCGTGAAGGGCGCCTGCATCGGGCCGTAGATGACTATCGTCCCGTCCCCGCCGGGCACGGCTATGGTTACGTCCGGCTCCAGGTAGGCGTGCTCCAGGAAGGGCACTTCGTAGGTGCGCTCCAGGACGACATCGGCCTCCCTGAAGCCTGCCTCTACGTCGCCCTTCTGCACCCTCGACGTAGTAATAAGGTTGCCCGCGTCGTGGACCTTCGGGGCGTTCCGGGCGAGGGCGTCGATGGGCGAGAATACGGCAGGCAGCGGCTGGTAGTCAACCTTTATGAGGCGCAGCGCCTTTATCGCAGTCTTCTCGTCAACGGCTGCTACGAGGGCGACGGCGTCGCCTACGTAGCGCACCTTGTCACCGCAGACTACCGGCTGGTCGGGCGTTATCGCGCCGAAGCCGTTCCTGCCGGGCACGTCTTTGGCCGTCACGACTGCGACGACGCCGGGCAGGGCCTTCGCCACCGACGTGTCGATCTTCTTGATGAGTGCGTGCGGATGGGGGCTGCGCAGTACCGCCCCGTGGAGCAGGCCCGCGAACTCGAAGTCCCCCGTGTACCTGAACGCGCCCGCCGCCTTGTCGCGGCCGTCCGTCCTCAGCTTCGACTTGCCTACGACGGAAAATGCGTCCGTCTTCCTCAGGCCGTCTTTTCCCGTTTTCTCCTCGCTCATACCTCACCTCGGTCCTTGAGCTCTCGACGCCGAGCTTATCGCCTCGACGATCTTCTGGTATCCCGTGCACCTGCAAAGTATGCCCGATATGGCCGCAATGATCTCTTCTTTCGTAGGGTTCGGGTTGTTGTCGAGCAGGACCTTGCCGGCCAGGACCATCGCCGGCGTGCAGAACCCGCACTGGATCGCCCCTTTCTCGATGAACGCCTTCTGGACCGCGTGCAGCTCGCCAGCCCGCTCCAGGCCCTCTATCGTCGTGACGGTCGCCCGGTCGGCCTTCTTTATGGGTATTATGCAGGAGGCGACGAGCGCCCCGTTCATGATGACGGAGCAGGAGCCGCACTCGCCCGCGCGGCAGCCGGCCTTCGTACCTATCAGGCCGAGCCTGTCGCGCAGCACATCGACGAGCATCTCGCCCGGCTCTGCCTCGACAACCACGCCTTTCCCATTCACGGTAAGCCTGATCTTTTCTTTAGCCATTTCGCCCCTCCGCCCTTTGTAGCGCGGTCTTCAGCGCCCTTTCCACGAGGACCTCCACCATCGCCTGGCGGTACTCCCTGGTGCCCCGGATGAGGCTGGTCCTCGGGTTTGCGGCCGCAGCCGCCTCTTTTGCCGCCTTCTTTATCGTCTCTTCGCTGATTGCCGCCCCGGCAAGGAGCTTCTCGGCAGTGACGCAGCGCAGGGGCGTCACGGCTACGGGGCCCGCCGCGATCCGTGCGCCGATGAGCCTGCCCGCCTTACGGTCGATGGCGACGAAGGCGGCCACCGTCAGGATCGGGAGCACGAGGGCGCCGCGCTTAGCTAGCCTGAAGGCCGCGCTGCCTTCGCCCTTTTTGTGGGCGGCGAAGGCGATCTCCGTCAGCATCTCCCGCGTGCCGTCAATTTTGCACTGGCCGACCCCCGTAAAGAGCTTCGCAATGGGTATCCAGCGCTCTCCCCGGCCGCCCGTGACGCGGACCTTTGCGTCGAGCGCAACGAGGGGGATCACCGTGTCTGCGCCAGGCTGGGCGTTGACGATGTTCCCTGCCACAGTCGCCACGTTGCGTATCTGCGGCGAGCCGAGGCGCGAGGCCCCTTCGGCAAGCGCCGTCCCTTTCTCCGCGATGAGCGCCGAGGCGGCGACCCTCGCGTGCGTAGCGAGGCAGCCTATGCGGACCGTATCTTTATCTTTCCTGATGTAATCGAGGCCCTTTATCCTCGTGATGTCAACGAGGACCTTTTCCGCCCTCGTGCCGTCCCTGGCCTGCACCACGAGGTCGGTGCCCCCCGCTATGATCCTCGCCTTCCCCCTGTGCCGGCGCAGGAGGGCCAGGGCCTCCTCGACCGTCCGGGGCATCAGGTATTGCTCCCATTCCCTTTCCTTGGCGTATGCGACGTTGCCTGAGAACTTCATGACTCGCTCCTTTCCGGGGCCGCCCGCTGTGCAGCCCCCGCGCGGCTTTGCGCGCCTTGCCGGTCGTGCGCCTAAACCTCTATCGGCCGGAAGATCAGGACCACCGCCATCACAGCAAAGATCATGGCGTCTGCGGCAGGCCCCCAGAACCAGGCGGTCAGGGCCATGACCATGCCGAGCACGTACGATGCGACCGCCGTGCCTTTCAGGTTCCCCAAGCCCCCCACTATGACGACCGCGAAACAGAGGGTGACGACGCGGAAGCCCATGTAAGGATGGACCGTGCTGATCGGCCCGTAAAGTATGCCGCCTAAGGCGGCCAGCGCGCTCCCCATGATGAAGACGATTGCGAAATATTTGTCGATGTCGATCCCGAGGCCCTGCACGGCCTCCCTGTCCTGCAAGCCGGCGACTACGATCTTCCCGATGATCGTCTTCTTGAAGAAGAGGGAGAGGCCGATGAATATGAGGAACGACAGGACGATGATTATCACCCTGTAGACCGGTATCTCGAAGGAGAGGACCGTAAGGTTCCTTCCGACGGGGTCGTTCAGGGGCAGGGGGCTTGCGCCCCATATCCACTTGATGATATCGACGCCCATGAGCAGCACCGCGTAGCTCGCGATGATGGCGTAATCTATCGACTTACCGTAGAGCCTCCTGATGACGAACTTCTCGATGACGTAGCTTACGGGCAGCGAGGCGATGACGGCGAGTATCGCCGCGATCAGGAAATTCCCGCGCACTACGGGGAGGATCGACACGAGCGCGTATGCTCCGACCGCGTAGACGAGGCCGTGGGCGAAGTTGACGATCCTCATGCTGCCGAAGGTCAGGGAGAACCCTATCGATATGATGTAGAGGATGCCCCCGATCGTCAGGCCGTATGCGATAACCTCAAGCATTACCTGCCCACCTGTCGTGCCTGCTTGCGTGCCTGCCTCGCGGCTGCCAGGTCTTCGATATAGCCCATCATGCCCTTCCTGAACTTGAATGAGATTATAAGCAGCGCGAGGCCGAGGAACAACTCCCACCGCGTTATGTATTTCGCCAGGTAGTTGCTTATCACCATGTAGGCCGTGCCGCCCGCGACCGGTCCGAGCTCCGTTCCAGGACCTCCTATGAGGGCTGCGAAGATCACCTCGACGTTGCGCGCCGGGTCGATGAAGCTGGGGTTGGCGAACCCGTAGTCGAGCACGAAGAGCGCGCCGGAGAGGGCGGAGAGCGTCGTCGATATGACGAAGGCGGCAGTCTTGTAAAAGAACGTGTTGTAGCCCAGGAAGCGCACCCTGACCTCGTTCTCCTTGATGCCCGCCAGTATCGCCCCGAAGGCCGAGCGCTTCAGCCTCTGCATCAGGTAATACGAGGCAAGCAGGCAGAGCAGGCAGAAGCAGAAGAGGAAACGGACGTCGCCGAAATTGATGAAGCTATACCTGGCGAAGTCTAGCGAGACGCCGTCCTCGCCGCCCGTGAACCTGGCCAGCGCCACAAGGACGATGAAATAGCCTATCTGGTTGAACGCAACGTTGATGAGCGCGAAGGCCGCGCCCTTCACCCGCACGCAGATGGGGCCGAGCAAAAGGCCCACCGCAACGCCGGCCGCCAGGCCCATGAAAAGGGCCAGAAACGGGTCGGTCGAGATGTACCTGGCGGACATCGCGGCGCCGTAAGCCCCTGCGCCGAGATAGAGCATGTGGCCGAAGGAGATGCGCCCCATGCGGCCGTAAAGCACGTCGAAGCCGAGGACGTAGATGCAGAAGATGATGAAGTCCGTCACTTTGTTTACGGACGCCATCCAGGCGAAAAGGGTGAAGCCGACGATCATTACCGCGAAGTTGATCGCCCCCGAATCGCCTATCTTTTTGATTGTCTCCCTTGCGCCGGCCATGCCGTTTTTTGCCTCACAAAAGCGATTCTATGTACGCCTGGTCCTGTATCATGCTTTTGTCCGCGATCTCCCGGAGCACGCTCCCCTCCTTCATGATGTATATCCTGTCGGCAAGCTGTGAGACGATCACGAGGTTCTGCTCGACCACGATCATGGAGACGCGCCCCTTCATGTCCGTCAGTATCCGGGAGATGTCGTCGATCACCTTCGCGGCGAGCCCTTCCGTCGGCTCGTCGATCAGAAGCAGCCTGGGGTTGCCCGCGAGCGCCCTGCCTATCAGAAGTATCTGCCTCTCTCCGCCGCTTAAGCCCTTCGCCTTAGAGTCGAGAAGCTGCTTCATCTTCTGCGAGATGGCGAAAAGCTTCTCCAGGGATTCATTGAGGTCCGCCTTCAGGGGGTAGCTCGCAAGCTCCATGTTCTCCCGCACGGTCAGGTCGGCGAAGACCCTCTTGTCCTGCCAGACGTATTTTATGCCGAGGCGGGCGACCTTTTCCGGCTTCACAGCCCCGATGGGCTTGCCGTCGAAGACGATGCTCCCCTTTGACGGGTGCATGAACCCCGCTATGGTCTTCAGAAGCGTGGTCTTGCCCGCCCCGTTCCTGCCGACGATGCAGACGAGCTCGCCCTGGCTCGCCTCGACACTTACGTCGTGGAGCACCTGGGCGCTGCCATAATGGGCGTCGATGCCCTCGGCCTTCAATAGCATACGGCGTTTTCCTTACCGAAATAGCACTGCTTGACTGCCGGGTCGCATATCACCGCGTTCGGCTCGCCGCACGTGATGACCTGCCCCTCGTGCATGACGTAGAGCCTCTCCACGAGGTCGAGGATCTTCGATATCTTGTGCTCGACGAGGACTATCGTCATCTTGCCTTTCAACGCGCTGATGATATTGACTATTTCCGTGATCTCCACCATCGAGAGGCCGGCGAGCGGCTCGTCGAGGAGCAGGACCGTCGGGTCCATCGTCATGGCGATGGCGATCTCAAGCTCCCTCTTTTTGCCGTAGGAGAGCTGCGACACCTTGACGCCCGATTTGTCCGCGATCCCTATGGCGTCGAGGGCCCCATGCAATAGGCCGTCTCTTTGCTCCTCGAAAGGGCCTTGAGGAAGAACCTGTCGTTGCGCCTGTAAGAGTCGTCGAAGCGGACGCGGGCGAGGAGCATGTTTTCGAGGACGGTGAGGGTGTCGAATACGGAGACGAGCTGGAACGTCCTGACGATGCCCAGGGCGACGCGCTGGTACGCGGGCACGCGCGTGATCTCCTTATCGAAATAATAGATTTGGCCCGCCTCCGGTATGAAGTAGCCCGTCAGGAGGTTGAAGAAGGTCGATTTGCCCGCGCCGTTCGGGCCTATGATGCCCACCGTCTCGTTCCGGCGTATCTCGCAGTCCACCCGGTTGACCGCGACGAGGCCGGCGAACTCCTTGGTGATGCCTTTCGTGCGGATCGCTATGTCGGTCATAGACTGCAACTTTCTTTGCTGCGAGCGGCAGGGGAAGGGGAGGGTCCCTTCCCCCGGTGCGTCATCTTATTTGTAACCTAGGGCAGTTACTGGGGCTCAGCGCCCCCTCCACGCAACCACCTGTTTTAGCCGGGCACCCGCGTGCTCCCAACTCTTCGTTCGCGGGTGGCACCCCCCTCATATAAGTACCTGCTCTCATCCTACTTGTACCCTAGGCTCGTGAGCGTAGGCAGGTAGTCCTCGCCCGTGTATGCGCCTATCACCTTCACGAGGTCCTGCTTCTCCTTCCTTTCCTTCGCGCCCTTGCCTATGACGACGAAGGCGCCGTACTTAAAGAGCGCATGGCCGTCCACCCTCCAGGTGCCCGGTCCCTTCATCGACTCGAACTTCGGGTTCTTCTTGAGGGCCGCGACTACTACCTTGGGGTCTACCGACTGGGATATCTCTATACCCCTGACGAGTCTCCTTGACCGCTATGTAAGAGGCCGCCGCGTAGGGGTCGGGCACGTCGTTGTACTCTTTCCTGGTACTTGGCGTCGAAGTCCTTCGTCGCCTTGCCGACGACCGGGTCGTCAAACCCCTGCATATTCCAGTACCAGTACATGAGGGAGTAGACGTTATCGAGCGCTTCGGCGGGGACGCCGCTGCCGAAGACGTTGGTCATCCAGTCGAACCATATCTTTGTCTTCTTGTTCAGGCCGAGCTCGTTGGCCTGTTTCAGGACGTTGATCGCATCGACGCCCCACTGCGACATCATGACGATATCGGGCTTCTTCTCCGCGATCTTCAGGATATAGGAGCTGAAGTCGGAGGTGCCGACCGGCGCCTCTATGTAGTCTATCTTGCCGCCGTATTTCTTGACCGCGTCCCTGGCGCCGGCGTACTGGTCCCACCCGAAGGCGTAGGCAGGCGCGAAGTGGTAAATGTTCTTACAGCCGAGCTTGTTGACGATGTAGGCCGCGCCCGCGTAGCCGATGGAGTAAGCATCGCCCAGTATGCCGAGGGTCGAGGGCGCAAGCTCTTCCTTCTTGAACATATTGATCGGGGAGACGCAGGCGGAGAAGAAGACCGTCGGGTTCTTGGCGACCTCTTTGTTGATGGCAGCCGCGATGGGGGCGAACGTCGCCGCGACGAGGCCCTGTACCTTGTCCTCCGTCATCAGCTCCCTGTAGCGGCGGATGGCGATGTCCGGCTTCGTCTCGTCATCCTTGACGACGAATTCGAGGGGTATCTTTTTCCCGCCGTAGCTGACCCCGCCTTTTTCGTTGACCTCTTTTACGGCGAGCTTGGCCCCCTGGAGCTGCACAGGCCCGATGGGAGAGGCGGCGCCGGTCAGGCCGAACATCAGGCCGACCTTTATCTTCGAGAGCTTTTCCGCCGAATAACCTGTGCCGGAGAGAAACGGCAGCAAGACCGCCGCAGCCAGAACGATTGCAATGACCTTCTTCGTGCCCATCTCAAGCCCCTCCTTATTATTTGGTGCCGACCCGCAGGCGCGGGTGGTGTTCTCCTCCCTTATCTCTTTCTACGCCACAGGCCGACCCTGTCTTCCAGCTTTGCCAGCTCTTCTTCGACGCGGGCCACGTGCTCGTACATCTCCGACGAAGCGCGCTCCTCGTCCCCTGCCTGGATCGCCTTGAAAATGCGCTCGTGGGACAGGAGGACGGCGAGCGAGAAACCCGAATCGGGCCTCATCATACCTTTCAGCTCGCCGAGCAGGGATTCCACGAGATCGACCACCAGGCCGAGGATCGGGTTCCCTGTCGCAGAGGCTATTACCCTGTGGAAATCGAGGTCGTTCTCCGCCAGGTCCACCGAATACTCGTCCGGCATCGCGTTCCTGGCGATCTCTATGATATCGGCAAGCCTGTCCAACCCCCCCCTGTCCATGAGCCTCGCCGCAACGCCTGCGGCGTACGGCTCGATGAGCTTCCTCACCTCGGAGAGGCTCGCGACGGAAAGGTTCTTGAAGTAGAGGAAATTCGTGAGGATCTCTTTCGTGACGTCCGCGTCCACCTCTACTATATAAGGGCCGCCCTGCACGCCCTTTCTCACCTCGATAAGCCCCATGCACTCCAAGGCGCGCAATGCCTCCCTCAATGTCTGCTTGCTCACCTGGAATTCTTCGACGAGGGCGCTTTCAGACGGCAGCCTGTCGCCGGGCGAAAGCCTGCCTTCGAGTATGCGGCCCCTTATCTGCGAGACGATCTGTTGGGACACCTTATTGAATCTGACGGCATTGAACATCGCTCCACCCGGCTCCTGTCGTCTGGATCGATAAACAATGAAACTTATATAATGATTGCAAAGATTACGGTCAGGCGAATTTATTGTCAAGAGGAATATTGAGATACTTTCACCATATTTATATTGACAAGCCGATGAGACAAAAAGTAGAGTCTATCTTCCTGGGGGCTGGGAGGGGGAGTGACTTGAGGCTCAGCGGCATGGGTGAGCCTGCGTATGCAGGCGGACCGGTGCCGCTGACCGTTTTTGGGCGGCTGCCAGGCGGGAGGTCTTTAACGGGGCCATTCGATACGTCCCGCTAAGGGCCTTTTTTATCCCTCAAGCGCACCTGCGCGGGCAGGGAAGCGCATCGATCAGTCTGTGGCCGCCTGAGTGGTTCAGATATGACTGCCCCTCATTTTCTCTTCTTTTCTTGACATGCAACCCGATTTCTCGTATACAGTATACAGCGTCGCCCTGGGGGCGCGGGCTGCTCCCCCAGGGGCGGCCAATCCAACAAAGGCGGGAGGGGTCATGCAGGCATTGGTGCTTGGCGGCACAGGGGCCATGGGCCAGGGGGTGGCCCGCGATCTCATCAAGCAGGAGCAAGTAAAGGGCGTCGTCCTGGGCGACATCGCTACCGACCCTGAGAGGGTGCAGGCGAAGCTGCGGGCCAGCGATAAGGTATCCCTGAAGAAGGTCGATGTGAACGACCACGCGGGGCTGGTCGCGGCGATAAAAGGGGCCGACGTCGTCATAAACTGCGCGGGGCCGTTCTACAAGACTGCCGTGCCCGTTGCAAAGGCCGCAGTCGAGGCGCGGGTCAATTATATAGATATCTGCGACGACTACCAGGGGACGGAGGTCCTCTTCGCCTCCGAGATCGACGGGGCGGCCAGGAAGGCGGGGATAACCGTCCTTACAGGCATGGGGTCCGACCCCGGCACGAACAACGTGATCGTCAGGTATTATGCGGACAGGATCGACCGCGTTGACGACATCGCCCTCTACTGGGTCGTAAGCATTGCCGACCTCTCCGAAGGCGCGGCCTGGGACCACAGCCTCCACATGATAACGGGCAAGGTGCCGCAGTTCCTCGACGGCAGGCTTGAGTATGTCGAAGGCGGCACGGGGGAGGAGACGGACACGTTCCTTGAGCCCCTCGGCACGTGCAGGGTGCGCTACGTCGGCCACCCGCAGCCGCTTACGATACCGCGCTATATAAAGGGCGTGAAAAGGGTCGTCATAAAAGGCGCGCTCATACCCTCCTGGGTGGACGACCTTATAAAAGAGCAGAAGGACACGGGGTTCTTGAGCACGGAGCCGGTGGAGATCAAAGGGGCGAAGGTCGCGCCTTACGATCTTACCTTAAGGCTCTGGGGCGCTATCCCGAAGGAGAGGGACAGGGGGCCGGCCGCTTCCGGCCTGAAGGTGATAGTCAAGGGGGAGCGGGGAGGCAAGCAAGTTACGTGCACGGCAGACATCGTGGGGAGGATGGCGCCGGGCACGGGCCTCCCTGCCTCCATTGCAGCCCTCATGATGGGCGCGGGCGACGTGCAGGCCAACGGCGTGGTGGCGCCGGAGGGCTGCATTAACCCGGAGAAATTCCTTGCCGCCCTCGTGAGCCGGGGCGCGCGCATACACCAGACGGAGACCGTTTCGTCGATGCTGGAAGTCTGAAAGGGCTGCGATTCCAGGGGCCTGAACGACAAGGGGGTTTTCTTCCATGAAAGATGCCGGAAAACTGAATATAGCGAGGAGTCTGGAGCTTTTCGAGCAGGCGAAGAAGGTCGTGCCCGGCGGCGTGCTGGGGGCGAGGAAGCCTGGGGATTTCATCGAGGGCGAGTACCCGATCTTCCTTGAGTCGGGCAAGGGGGCGCGCCTCACCGATGTGGACGGCAACGAATATATCGACTTCCTCTGCGGCTACGGGCCGATCATCTTAGGCTATAGGGAGGAAGAGGTCGATGACGCGGTCGTCAGACAGATAAAGGATAAGGGCTTCTGCTTCACCCTGACCCAGCCCCACCAGAACGTGCTTGCCGAAAGGCTCACGCGGCTCATCCCGTGCTCCGAGATGAGCATATTCCTGAAGACGGGCTCCGACGCGACGACCGCCAGCATCCGCATCGCGCGGGCGTACACGGGCAAGCTGAAGGTCATGCGGTGCGGCTACCACGGCTGGCACGACTGGTCGGTCGAGATGAAGGGCGGCATCCCGCAGAAGCTCTACGAGGACGTCCACGAGTTCCATTACAACAACCTTGCCTCCCTCGAAGAGCTGATGGCCCGCTACGGAGACCAGACTGCGGCGATCATCATGACCCCCTTCGGCCATTTCCTCCATCAGAAGATGGAGGAGCCTGCGCCGGGGTTCCTTGAGGGCGTGAGGGCGCTTGCCGACAAATACGGCGCGGTGCTCGTCTACGACGAGGTGCGCACGTGCTTCAGGCTTGCAATGGGAGGGGCGCAGGAGGTATACGGCGTGACGCCCGACCTTACCGTGCTGGGAAAGGGCATGGCCAACGGGTACGCCATCAGCGTAGTCACCGGCAAGGCGGACGTGATGATGGCCGCCAGCCAGAAGCTCTTCATATCGAGCACGTTTTTCCCCAACAGCGACGGCTACATAGCAGCGCTGAAGACCATCGACATCATGGAGCGCGACAAGGTCATCGCCAATATATGGGAGAAGGGCGGACGGTTCCTGAAAAAAATCGAGGCTACCATCGACAGGTACGATACGGGGGCGGAGCTGTCCGGCGTCGCGCCGATGTTCTTCGTCACGTTCAAAAAGGACAAGGGGGAGACGCAGAGGGGCAGACGGACCGATTTCTACACGCAGCTCATCAGAAGGGGCGTCTTCCTCACGCCGCACCACCACGGCTACATCTGCTACAGGCACAGCGAGGAGGATTTAGATTCGGCGGCGCAGGCCATCGATGAGTCGATGGCGTATATAGCCTCGAAGTACCGCTACGAGCCGCTGTAAGATATATTGGCGGCCGGGTTAATTCCGCGCCTTTCACGTCGTTTTCTCGGCGCAGCGTCCTCAACGTACAAAAGAAGTACGCCTCCGGCGCGCGCCTTCGAAAAGCAACGCGAAATCCATCGGAATTTCCTCCGGCCGCCTTTCCTTGCAAGGCCATAGGCCTTCAGTCTATTGACCGGGCATAACCTGTCTACTATACTGTTCCTTAATGCAACCTAAACCAGGCGAACGTGTACGGGACGTGCGCGTCTCGGAGGATACACTCAGCGTCGATCTCTTCGATGGACGAACTATAACCGTCCCGTTAGCATGGTATCCCCGGCTGCTGCACGCCTCCCCTGAGCAGCGGGCGAACTGGCATGTTGCCGGCGCAGGGTACGGAATACACTGGCCGGATATTGATGAGGACCTCACCACTCAGGGTCTTTTGCAGGGTGCTCGTGCCTGCCGTAGAAGGATAGAAGCAATATAAGGCGTAGAAGACAGCCGTCCAACACTCTTACCTTTACTTACTTACGATCGTCCTCCTCTCTGCTCCCGTCGGAGACTATTTGGCATTCTCGTCAATCCACTGCACTGCCTTGACCATAGCTTGCTCCGGTGTATGCCCCTTCTTGAGTTCTTGGGATTTGTTTTCACACTTTTCTAAGAAATTGCCAATCTCTTTCACTCGTAAATCAAAAGGTTTTTTCAGGTCTACTTCGGTATGGCTATTCTGGCTCAAAACGGATTTAAAAAGGCTGCCGGAAAAAACAGCGATCCCGTAAATCATTTCCACCATCTTTTTCGAGGACTCAACCGTCATTCCGTGTTTGTCGCGGAGAGCCTTCATGAACAGATCTATTTCTTTGATCTCCGCCTTTACTGCAGCTAGATCATTCAGCTCGTTCTGCCGCCCTCTCTCTATTGTGGCTTCATACAAGCCTTCAGAGAAAGTGACAATTCCTTCGATCATTTTTTGGTTGAATCCACACAACATAGTGGACCTCCTTTCTTCTTAGGGTCTAGTTTGTAACTTTTCAACGGATTTCTTCAGAGTCTTGCCGTGCTCGATAATGCCCGCCCAGAACGTATTCCAAACCATTGCAGCCGCACCAATTAAGCGATTTCCTTTCGACGGATCGACATTCGTCATCTGCGCAACAACAACAAGCACGACGAAAAGGGCAGCCATTACAACTCCACAAAGCTTCGCCTCTCGTGGAGAGATCAAGGGCGTGAACCGTTTGTAGAAGGTTCGAAATCGAATCGCTGCCCAAAGGGCTTGAAATCCCTTCCAACTGTCCTCTTTGAACTTATTGAAATCGATAGTCGTACTGGCTGCGCAGGTGAAGGGGTCTTTCACAAGTTTGTCATCGTCGGAAAACTCCTGATCCAGCTTCAAAAATATGCGGTAAAGTATAAAAATCTCGCTAAGGGAACCACAGAATATTAGCACATCATTAGGATCAAACGTCATGGGTGTTTTCCTCGCATACCAAAAAAGTAAAGAAGGAATGTGATTACCAGCGAAATTCCGGGCCCTGCGAAGACACCGTTCCAAGATTTACCAGGGACGAATATTCCCCAGACACAAAAGAGGATTGCGCCGCACGTTCCGGCGATAATCCCGAGAGCAACCGCCATACCGGAAGGCTTTGACCACCCTTTCGGCGCAAAAAACAGCATAAACATTACAGCGGGAAACAAGGACAACATTGCGCCGTAGAATCCAACGAGCACCGAGATGAAATCTTGCGGTCTCTTAAGTAACCATCCCAGCAAGATGACAAGAACCATTATCGCCACCAGCACCCAAAAGGCTGCTTTCTTTCCCGATAGTAAAGCAGCCTGCTCGCGCCGAGCATCGTCCTCGTTTGTTATCTCATCGGGCGTCTTAAATTCTGCGCCGACAAAGTCAGCAACGCAGGCATACATTGCGCCAAGTAGGGCGGAGTCGATCGTGGAGAACATTACTCCCATGACCGCCATCATGAACGCGAATGCCACGGTGAGCTGAAGAAAGCCACCTGACTCGATCAAAATTCTCGGATATGCAGCTAATGGTCCAGCTTTATCCTGCACGGTAGACAATTGAGGCATTGTGACAACAAGCAGCGCCCCCAAGGCTAAGCACAATATCCAAGAGTAAGGCGATTCAACTCCAAACAGTAACAGGCCCCGGCGGGCACGTTCGCGGATATCATGACCTGTGCCCTTGATTGCCTGTACACGCTGCCAAGCAGTCATGTCAACAAACTGAGCCATCGCCGCCATCATGGCGAGCGCTATTACTCCCGTCCAACCTGGTTCTCCGGGATTCGTGAGAGGTACAAGCGTTAGAGCGGGCAATGAGCGGAAAAAGAGTACGGCGAAGCATATAGATAGAAAGCCCATGGAGGCAAGGGTCACCCAGGAAAGGGATTTCCTAAACCGTAGCCATTTTATCCCCTCAGTGTCGCCATCCATGGCGGAAACTGGCTGAAGCCGTTTCCGCAGTCGAATTACCACAGCAGAAAGACCCCCGACAAACATAAGTAGCGATATGATGGCCAATTCCGGCCGTGGTGTCGCATTGGTGTTCATGATGTTCCAGATCACAAAAAGAAAAACGGCCGTAAAGCCAATGTATGAGAACACCAGCTGCAGCATGTCGGTTTTCATTGAACCCCATGCTCCGCCGTACCAAATATAGACGAGGACGAAGAAAAGTGCGCCAAGTACCAGTATATAATATGCAGGAGTGTCTTCTGGCACGAGCACTTTGACGATCTGCATGCCCCAATAGGCCTCCGCAAGAGCCACACCTAACATCGCAAAAATCGTAACTCCTGCGGCAGTCAGTTGAACAGGCTTCGAAAGGAATGCTGTCCAACAGCGGCGCAGGCATGACGGGTAAACCGCTTCCGTTCTTTTTTGAATCGCGTCTGAAGGGTATGTTTCGCCGAGCAGGCCGTGGAGTGTTTTAGGATCGTTCGAATTGTCGAGACGCTGCAAGATGGACCTGAAGGCGGCGCGAAAGAGAAAAATTCCCACTCCCCAGAAAATGGAATTTACGACCGCCGGAAGGAGCTGCCCTCCAACTCCCCAGTAGAGAAAAGGGAAAAGCGTCGCCACTTGAAAAGCGTAAGCGAGAGATGAGTTAGAAAACGGCGCTGCCCCGACCTGTTTGTAGGCCGTGAAATAGCCTGCCAGCGTTGACACCTTTGAGTGAGGCGTGCTCATTGCAGCCCAGACATAGGCTACGAGTGGGAGGGCTAAGGCGACGGGTAAGAAGTATCTTGGCGAATCATTCACGGGGGGAATCCTCAAGTAGTGATGCCAGGATTATACCTGCGGAGTCGCTGCAGGGGCGTAGTCCATTAACGGGGCAAAAGCCTTGCAACGATAGACCATTCAATCCACTGTCTCCTTTAAGGGATTGATCAATCCCCGCCAGCCGCAGTTCACTTCCCGTAACGCCGGCCTTTTGTCTCCCATTCTCCTTCAAGTAGTCAAGAAATGCAACTAAATTCTTTGCCACAGGAAAGACTATGAAGTCGAAAGGACAGTCGGCGGGCGATGATTTGGGGCCGGGGGGATTTCGATGGATTTTCCGTTATTTTTCGATGGCGCCCGACGAGACTGGACTTTTGGAGTCCGTCGAGGAGGCGCGCCGAGAAAACGGCGGAAAAGGCGCGAAAGGACCCCGGCCCAGGCTGCGCACATCGTTCATTAAGCTGGCGGTGCCAGCTTAATGAACGATGTGATGCCCGCAGTTCGCTACGATCGTCTGTCCCGTAATCGCCGATGATTCGTCAGAGGCCAGAAATACCGCGATGGCTGCTATCTCCGATTCCTCGGCCATCCTGCCGAGGGAATAATTGGAGACGTGCCTGCCGATAAGCTCCTCCATAGTGATGCCCATGCGGGCGGCCCTGTGCGACATGATGGCCTTGATGTGCTCCCCCATCACCCCGGCCGGGCTGATGGCGTTCACCCGGATGCTGTGCTGCCCCACCTCTACGGCCATCGTCTCGGTCAGCCCTATGATCGCTATCTTGGTTGAGCAGTAGGCGGCCCTGTTGGGGTAGCCCGCCCTGCCGTCGCAGCCCCTGCCGCCTTCGGACGACATGTTGATGATGACGCCGGTTTTCCGGGGGATCATGGAGCGCAGCGCCTCGCGGGCGCACAGCATGGTCCCCGTGAGGTTTATCGCCAGCGTCTCGTTCCAGGCGGGGAAATCCATCTCCGCAACGGGGGCGACTGGCCCCGTAACTGCGGCGTTGTTGACCAGTATGTCGATCCTGCCGAACGCGGCCACCGTCGCGTCCGCGAGCATCCTTGCGTCGGCCTCGCTGGCGACGTCGGCCCTGACGGCCTTCACCCTGCCGCCTGCCGCAGCCAGCTCGGCGACGGTCCGCTCAAGGCGGGCTATGTCGCGCCCGGCCATCATGACCGCGGCCCCTTCCGCAGCGAAGGCGGCCGTTATCGCCCTGCCTATGCCGTGCCCCCCGCCCGTCACGATTGCAACCTTGTCCTTAAGTCTCATCATAATAGCTCGCGACCTCCTTTCCTGCACAAATTTTCTTGACAGATGTTTCCAACAAGGATACCATAGGGGCAGCGCAGGTCAAAGAAAAAAGAGATGGACGAAAAGAAGATAGCCGGGAACATCAGGAGGGTGCGGCTGAAGGGCGGCATCTCGCTTGAGCAGCTCGCGAGATCGAGCGGGCTGACGAAAGGCTACCTGTCGAAGATCGAGAACTCCGATAAAGCGCCCCCTTTTTCGACGCTTGCAAAGATCGCGCAGGCCCTCGGAGTGGACCTTACGCTCCTTATATCGGCCGAAGACGATGTCCCTACCGACACCAGGCTCTGCATAGTCCGGGCGAACGAGAGGAAGAAGGCGGCCGGGAAGGACGCGATCAACCGCTACCTGTACGACTCCCTGGCTTACAAGAAGACGGGGAAGAACATGGAGCCTTATTTCATCACGCCCGCCTTCGATGAAAAAACGACCTTCTCCCACGAGGGGGAGGAGTTCATGTACGTGCTGGACGGCGCACACGAGTTCATATACGGGGGCGAGACGTATTTACTGCGCAAGGGCGACAGCATCTATTTCGATTCGTCCGTCCCGCACAGCGGGAAGAGCGTCGGTAGTAAGAAGGCCAGGGTGCTGGCCGTCATGTATTCGTATAAGCGGCTGTAGTCTCGAAGGCCGCCTGCCCTTTGCGGCGGCCGGGTTTGCGAAAAGGAAACAGGTGTAAGGTATCCCAATATTCGGAGGTATGGAATGAAGAAGCGCATTGTGACGATCCCGGTCGTGCTCGCCCTCATGGTGTTCTTTGCAGCGGCCGCCTGCCCTTCGGCGGCATCGGCTGAAAGTCCCAAGGTGACCCTCAAGTTCTCGGAATCGACGTTCCCCTCCACGCACAGGATGGCCATGCTGATGGCCGACTGGTGCAAGGAGGTCGAGAAGAGGACGAACGGCAGGGTCAAGGTCGATTTCTTCCCCGGCGGCATACTCGCCCCGACGACCCAGGTCTATGACAGCGTGAAGAAGGGCATCGCCGACCTCGGGGACACCTTCGCCTCGTACACGAAAGGGCGTTTCCCCATGATGGAGACGATCGACCTCCCGTACGGATACAAGAGCGCGACGCAGGGCACCCACCTGACGAACGCTTTTTACAACAAGTTCAAGCCGAAGGAGTTCGATGACGCCAGGATCATGTACTTCTATACCGCCGGGCCGCAGCAGCTCTGCACGAAGAAGCCCGTGACGAAGCTCGAGGAAATGCGGGGCCTCAAGATCAGGTCTACGGGGTCGAGCGCAAAGATCGTCGAGTGCCTCGGCGCTGCGCCCGTCGGCATGCCTATGGGCGACGCCTATGACGCCCTGGCGCGCGGCGTAGTCAACGGCGTGGTCGGACCCTTCGAGATCATGAAGGGGTGGAAGCTCTCGGAGGTCTTGAGCAGCGTCACGCTGTACGGCTCGGCCCACGTCAACGCGGCCTACATCTTCATGAGCAAGAAGAAGTGGAGCACCATCCCCGCTGCGGACCAGCATATCATCGAGCAGATCAACGCGGAGTGGGTAGAGAAGACCGCGAAGAACTGGGACGACGCGGACAAGGAAGGCGCGGACGCCCTTACGGCAAAGGGCGGGAAGATCATCCGGCTTCCCGCGCAGGAGCAGGAACGGTGGCGCGCCCAATTGAAGCCCATGTTCGACGAATACGTCAAGGAGCTCAACTCGAAGGGCCTGCCGGGCGCGGAGGTGGTCAAGTTCTGCATGGATTATTTGAAGAGCCATTAAATGACCCTGCTGCAAGTAGCAGGGTCATTCGTGAGGGGGGAGGCTCGCCGGGCAAAGCCCGGCGAGGGGGCGCTGAGCCCCAACAATTGCCTGTGGTAAGATGTGCCAAAGCTCCAAGAATGATAGTCTGATGCGAAAAGTGCGGGGACGAAAAAGCGCGTAATAAAGCTTTCGTGAAGAGACAGCGACAGTATCCCTGTAGTAAGCTACAGGGAATCCACAAGTTGATGTGAGAATGAGACCGGGCGGCAGGGTGGCTGCGGGGAAAAACAAGAGGCGTTGAGGCAGGCCGCGCCGGACGCGACGGGGGCAAGATTGCGCGCGGCCGCGTGAGCAACTGGAGGTTCGATGGATACTGCGCTGGCATACGTCGAGAAAATGGGCAAGTGGATGCAGGCCGTCTCGTGCGTGGTGCTCACCCTTTTGATGTTCCTTACGACCGCCGATGTCATCGGGAGGTCTTTCGGCCACCCGATCATCGGCACGTACGAGCTCGTGGGCCTGGGCGGCGCGATGGTGCTCGCCTTTGCCATTCCCATCACATCGTGGATCAGGGGCCACATATACGTCGATACGTTCTACTCGAAGTGCCCGAAGGGCGTGCGCGCGGGCTTCGACGTTGTGACGCGGCTCATCAGCCTCACGCTCTTCGTTCTGATCGGCTGGAACCTCTTCAAGCTCGGATACGAGCTGCACACTGCGGGCGAGGTCACGCTTACCCGCCATCTGCCATTCTACCCCGTTGCGTATGCCCTTGCCATCTGCTGTTTCGCCCAGTGCCTGGTGCTCGTCGCGGACATCGTCAAGATATCGAGAGGCAAGTATGAGTGAGGTGACGGTCGGCATCATCGGTCTGATTGTAGTCCTGGGCCTTTTCATTACGGGCATCGAGCTTTCGTTCGCCATGATCGCCGTCGGCTTCGTGGGGTTCGGCTACCTCATGTCGTGGGAGGCGGCCCTCAACCTGCTGGCAAAGGATTTCTTCGATGTCTTCACCTCGTACAGCCTGACCGTCGTGCCCCTTTTCATATTGATGGGGCAGATCGCGTTTAACTCGGGGATAGCGAAGAAGCTTTTCGACGCGGCGTACAAGTACGTCGGCCACATACCGGGCGGCCTCGCCATCTCGACGGTGGCGGGGGCGACCGCCTTCAAGGCGATATGCGGGTCCACCCCCGCGACGACCGCCACGTTCGCGAGCGTCGCCGTCCCGGAGATGGAGCGCTACGGCTACGACAGGCGGCTATCGTCGGGCATCGTCGCTACTGTTGGGACACTCGGCATACTCCTGCCGCCCTCCGTGACGCTTATCATCTTCGGGATCATCTCCGACCAGTCCATCGGGCGGCTCTTCCTCGCCGGGGTCTTCCCCGGCCTTATCATCGCCGCGTTTTTCGTGGTTGTCATTTACGGGTGGTGCAGGATCAACCCCGCCATCGGCCCCAAAGGGCCGGTTTTCTCCTGGGGCGCGCGGATCCGGGTGCTCCCGGAGGTCGGCTGGGTGCTCGTCGTCTTCCTGCTGATGGTGGGCGGCATCATGCTCGGGTTCTTCACGCCGACCGAGGCGGGCAGCGTCGGCACCTGCTTTGTGCTCCTTCTGACGATGCTCAAGCGGGACCTCGACGTCAAGGCGTACATCAAGTCGATCATCGAGGCGGTGAGGACCGCCTGCATGGTGCTGCTCCTCGTCACGAGGCTCGACGGTCCTCGGCCACTTCATAGCGGTCACGAAGATACCGATGCTCTCCGCCGACTGGATCGTCTCCCTGCCGCTCAACCGGGACATCATCGTCGTCCTCATAGCCTTCATTTACCTCCTGGGAGGCTCTTTCATCGACGATCTTGCCTTCATGATCCTCGCCACGCCGATCTTTTTCCCGGCGATCGTCAAGCTCGGCTACAACCCTATCTGGTTCAGCATGGTTATCGCCATCACGATCATGATAGGCGTAGTCATACCACCCGTGGCGGTCTGCGTCTTCATAGTGAAGCAGATCACGAAGATCCCGATGGGGACGATCTACCAAGGTGTTTATCCGTTCCTCATCAGCCTGGTGATAGGGGGGATACTTCTATTCATCTTTCCGGGGTTGGCGACGTGGCTTCCGACGAGGCTTATGGGGCAATGATTTAGAGGGCCGGGATCCTTTCGCGGCTTGCTTCGTGATCGCGTTCGGCGCGAGTCCCAACCCGGAAGAGTCCGACAGTAGTATCTTATAATAAGTCGCAAGGGGACCTGTATAGTTACCTGTGGCCGCCGTGGCCGCCGCCCCCGTGGCCGCCTCCGCCGTGAAAGCCGCCTGAGAAGGAGTGACCGCCCGAGAAGGAATGTCCGCCGGAAAAAGAGCGTCCGCCGCTGAAGCCGCCGGAGGAATGGAAGCCGCCGGACGGGGCGTGCGACGGGCTGAAGAAAGAGCCGTGGCCTCCGCTAAAGCCCGACGACGGGCGACCGGGTGCGCGGGGGGCCGCCATCGCTATGCGCGGACCGCTGAAAGCGCGGGGCTGGGAGAAGACGCTGCGCGGCGCGAAGCCTGACGGGTTGGCAGCGCGGAACGCGCCTGCCTGGCCCCTCGGGCCGAACGCGCCGTAAGGGCCGCCGGCGCGTGGCATACCCGTGGTGCCGTGGACAGAAGCGAACCCACGGGCCGGGGCCGCCGCATAGGTGGCCCTCGCGTTGCCGGCGAGCCTTGCGGTCGCGTTGATGCGGTAAACCGTATTCGTCCCCGGCCTGACGAAATGGTTCGAGACGAAGTAGTGGCCATAATGTCCGAAGGGCCGGTGGAAGTCGCGCAGGATAAAGAATCCCGGTAGCCAGAACCCCGAATACCAGAATGGATAGTCCACATACGAGTAAAGGTACGAGTAGTCGGGGGGCGGGGCGTAATAGGTGAGTATCGGAGGCCCCTCCTGCGACGCGTAATAGTCGGCAAGCCCCTCCTGGTCGGGGTAGGCGTAGCCCGGCGTGCCGGGCTGAGGCGCGGCTGCGTACGCGCTGCCGTCATACGGCCTGTCGATCAGCCCGGAGGCCGCGAGCACGCCTTGCAGCCTGCTCATCGCCTCGTCCCTGCCGAAGCCGAGCTTGCCCGCGTCTGCTGCTTCTATGACCCCCTGCTGCAGCTCGGACGCAATATCGGGCGTGACGGGGTAATCGGCGATCCAGCCGTTTTTTGGCGCGATGCCGAGGTCCGAAAGGCGGTTCTCCGCTGCCGCCTCGTCGCGCCCGTTCCCCAATCCGAAGGCGCTGTCGAGGGCCGCCGCAAAATCGCCCTCGCGCACGACGGGGGCCGACACGGAAGGGGAAGGGGGAGATGGAGGGGGAGGGGGGTAAGAAGGCGCTGGGGCCTGCTGTGCACCGGCCGGACCCGACGCAAGCAGAAAAACCGTGACTGCCAGAAGGATGACGCCTGCGAAATACTTCTTCGAAAAACCGGCCATGCTTCCCGTCCTATTATAAATCCTATCGACGCTGCCCGTCAACCGGCCCCCGAAGACCCGGCCGGTTGTTCCTGTTTCATCCGCAATACAACGTAGCAATAATCGTACCCACGCCTCTTAGCCGCAATACGGTGAAATCGTTATCTATTATGAAACCGTTGCCATATCCGTTCCGACAAAAATGTCGTCCGCCCCTGCATGATCGACAATTCTGTTCTTTCTCCGGCCCGGCCTGCTCATCCTCTTTGCACGTTGCCCGATGACAGATTACATTTGGAAAGGTAGGAGCGATTGCTCCGCTGTAAGGCTTGATGGTGCGGAGGATCACAATGAAGTTAAGGGACGCGCTTTTATGCATCGATTGCGATGAAGTCTTTACGGCCGAAGGCTCGGCGTGCAATGCCCGCTGCCCGAGGTGCGGCTCGCAGGTCAGCGTGTCCATGACCGTCTGGCTCCCTGCGTGGAACGCCTACGACAATCCCCGGCCCGTCCCGACCTTCCACAGGGGCAATGGCGCCGTCGCCAAACGGCGCCGCATGAAGCTGGTCCACGCGACGCCGATAGCGGCGTAGCTTAAAGGGGCGAACGTGTGAAAGAATATGCCCTCACCGTCATCTTCACCCCAACCCTCCCCCCTAGCGAGGGGGGAGGGAGTTTTCTTTATGATGTCGCACCATTAGCGCCCGCGCCCCTTGGGGGAGAGGGCGGGGGCAGATTTCTTCACACGTCGGGCCCGGCCGATCACTGCCGGCGCGACGCGCAATATGCCCCACTCGGCGGCGCGTCGATAAGGGACGACCCACGCCTTGGGCGTATAACGGGCAGGCCATTACGGTCATAATCCACATTTTTCTTGACTTTTCGCACCCCTCCATCTTAACCTGCGATATCCAAGTTTTGTCTTTCATCCGCTCTTGGCAACCAGTCGGCCGGGCCCCATCGGGGCGGGCATGTGAGCTTCGTGCTGAGGAGGTATTGTGATGGAGTCGCGTTCCTCTTGGCGTGGGTGCTCTTACTGCTTCCGGGTAATTGCCGTCGCGTTCATGTTAGCGGCCGTCCTGTCCGCTTATGCCGGCGCCCAGCAGGTCCCTCCTGCCGCCAAACCTGAGGTGGCCCCTTCCGGCTTTCAGGCCGGTCAGCAGGTCGCCCCTGCCGCCGAACCCGAGAAGATCCCCTCCGGTCCCAAAAGCAAGCCTTGTTCAGGCTTTTCGCTGTGTCAGCTCCACCCCGAGGACCTCAAGGCCGGGGTTTTCTGGGGCAGCGGCAATTTGACCGTTGACCGTCTTGTCGCTCCGGGGCCGACACCCCTTTCAGCATTAGGGTATGGCGGCACCGGTCCCTTGTTTGCCGGTTTCAAGCACCGGAGCGACACGAGCCTTGATGATACTTTCTTGGCCTTTGAAGGGGGCTTTCGCTGGGGCGATAAACTGTCGGTAATTACAGCCCTGGATACCAACATAGGGCGAGAAAATCAGTTCAGGCAAGCGACCGATGCGACTGCCGGACAGAATTATCTCCTAGGAAGGCCGCAGTCTGCTGGAAGTTCAACCCTGGGGGCATTGTTCTTGCCGGACAACACTAAGGGCCTCATAGCCTTGCCCGACAAAAACAGCATATGGAACTGGGACCAGGCCTTTGCATTCCGCGTGAAGCCGAAACTGCAATTTCTGCTGGGATGGAAGTACAGCAGCATCAACAATAATCCCGGCTCATACTACGGAAGCGCGCCCGCAAGCGTATGGCAGACGCTTCCAGGGATAGGCGGTTGGCAGAATCTTTGGGCCAACGGCAGCCTGCCGAGCACCACGGGTTTTTCATTTGCCCAACGGGTCTGGTGGACCGGTCCGTACCTGGGGGCGCAATTTAAATCCGGGACCCCGCAAAAGCTGCCCGGCAACTGGTATATAGAAGCCAAGCTCGCGCCGTACGTTTGGGGAAATTACAAGTTTTCATGGAGAGGTTCCTACAGTGATAGCGCGGGCTTTCTCTTGGGTGGGCAGCAGGCCACGCAAACAGGGTTGAGCGGATACTTGATGGAGATCAAGGCCGGCACGCAATTCAGGCTGACAGGCAATCTTTACCTGGAGGTTTGGGCAAAATATATGCACCTGAACATGACCGGATCGGGGCGGGAGGTCCAGACGTTCCAAAGCAATTTTACGCCGTTGCCGAGCGTTGCACAGCAGGCTATCGAGAGAATCAGTGTAAACCAGAACGTCTGGGCAATAGGTCCCAACCTGGTGTATCACTTCTAAGTTGCATAGCTTCGCTTTTGGCGCGGCGCTTCCTTTCTCCCCAAGAGCGGACACCGGTATGTGCTCTTGGCAACCTGTTAAATGATCTCCGTCGTGGCGGGCGGGCATGTGAGCTTTGTGCTAAGGAGGTGTTGTGATGGAGTCGCGTTCCTCTTGGCGTGGGTGCTCTTACTGCTTCCGGGTAATCGCCATCGCGTTCATGTTAGCGGCCGTCCTGTCCGGTTATGCCGGCGCCCAGCAGGTCCCCGCAGCCGGCAACCCTGAGATAGTCCCCTCGGACTCTCAGGCCAAGCAGCAGGTCCCTCCGGCCGCCAAACCAGAGGTGGCCCCTTCCGGCTCTCAGGCCGGCCAGCAGGTCGCCCCGGCCGCCGAACCCGAGAAGACCCCCTCCGGTCCCAAAAGCAAGCCTTGTTCAGGCTTTTCGCTGTGTCAGCTCCACCCCGAGGACCTCAAGGCCGGGGTTTTCTGGGGCAGCGGCAATTTGACCGTTGACCGTCTTGTCGCTCCAGGCCCGGTGGACCCGCTTCAAGGTCTTCTTTTTGCCGGTTTCAAGCATCGTACCGATACGGGCCTTAACGATACCTTTTTGGCCTTTGAAGGGGGCTTTCGCTGGGGCGATAAGCTATCGATAATTACAGCCCTTGACACCAACATAGGGCGGGAAAATCAGTTCAGGCAAGCGACCGATGCGACCGCCGGACAGACTAGCGGTATAGCATATAATGGGACCCTCGGGTTGTTGGCCTTGCCGAACAACACAAGAGGTTTCATAGCTTTGCCCGATAGAAACAGCATGTGGAACTGGGACCAGGGCTTTGCACTCCGCGTGAAGCCGAAAGTGCAATTTCTGCTGGGATGGAAGTACAGCAGCATCAACAACAGTCCCGGCTCATGCTCCCAAACCGTGCCTGCAATTACATTCCAAACGTTTCCGGGGATGGGCGGTTGGGGAAACTATTGGGCCAACACCACATCGCCGAGCACCACGGCTTTTTCATTCGCCCAACGGGTCTGGTGGACCGGTCCGTACCTGGGGGCGCAGCTTAAATCCGGAACTCCGCAAAAACTGCCCGGCCATTGGTATATAGAAGGCAAGTTCGCGCCGTACGTTTGGGGAGATTACAAGTTTGCATGGAGGGGTTCGTACAGCGATCCCCTCGGCGGTTTTATAGGTGGGCAGCAGACCACGCAGACAGGGTTGAGCGGTTACATGTTTGAGCTCAAGGCCGGCACGCAATTCAGGCTGACAGGCAATCTTTACCTGGAGGTTTGGGCAAAATATATGCACCTGAACATGACCGGATCGGGCCGGGAGATGCAGTCATGGCAGAACAGTTTTGCCAGCATCAGTCCGTATTGGACGCCCTTCGTACAGCAAGCTATGACGCACATCACTGTAAACGAGAATATCTGGGCTTTCGGTCCGAACCTGGTGTACCACTTCTAGGGTAAGGGGAAGGGGGGGGCGGGGTCCTTCCGCGCCTTTTCCGCCGTTTTCTTCGGTGTTCCGGCTCGACGGACACAAAAAGTCCAGTCTCGCCGGCCCACCTCGAAAAACAACGTAAAATTCATCGAAATTCCCCCGGCCCCCTCTGACTGGCGTAACCACGTCTTTGCAGCCCCCTGGTTCTTACCTCCTTTCTTCAACTTGTTGATTCCCTGTAGCTTGCTACAGGGATACTATCAGCTTCCCACGCTAAGAGCCTTTTTGTGCGCCCTGTCGTCCTTGCATCCGACTATCATCCTTGGAGCTTTTGCACGCCTTATAACAGGCAGTTATTGGGGCTCAGCGCCCCCTCGCCGGGCTTTGCCCGGCGAGCCTCCCCGCTCACCAAAAGCGTTCAGCGGATACCCTGCTGCTTGCAGCAGGGTCATTTATTTGACAGGTTGCATGTTTTTCTTGCAATACAACATTGCTGGTGGCTATGATTAACGCATGACGTGAGAGGGAGATGGTAATTATTTACTTATTTACGGATGTCCCCCTATGCTGCCCAGGCATAAGGACCATGACGACGTCGCGGAATTGCTGGCCCGGGACAGCGGTTAGGAGTGAATCAGGCAAAAACCGGCCGCCGGCTTCGCGAGCGGGATGCGGGTGGTGATCGAAATGCCGGGAATTGCTTGCACCATTCTTCCCTAAGATGATATAGTATTCTTGCATCCTGGCAAGGCGTGCGCAGGAAAGCGGCGGGGTGGTTACACGATGAAAACAGGTATTTTTCTTTCCGTTCTCTGTGCAGCCCTCGCGCTGTCGAGCCTCACATGGTCCACGTCTTTCGCCTTCAAGCAGGAAGATATGGATAAGCTCACTCGCACGAAAGAATGCATTTTCTGCGATCTCCGCAAAGCGGAGCTGCCTGAGGCAAACCTCTCCGGCCTGAGACTTTCCGGCACGGCTTTCTCTGAGGCCAACCTCTCGCGGGCCAATCTGTCGGGCGCGAGCCTGCGGAATACTACGTTCTTTCAGGCACGGCTTTCCGCGGCCAATCTGTCGGGCGCCGACCTATCCAGGTCCAACCTTCGCGCGGCCCAGGCAGCGGGCGCTAACTTCTCCGACGCGAAACTGATCGGCGCGGACCTCGTCAAGGCCAACCTTGTTGAAGCCGACCTATCCGGGGCGGATCTGACCCGGGCCGACTTCACCGGAGCCGATCTCACCAGGGCGGACTTCAAAGGCGCCAAGCTCTCGAATGCGCGGTGGACGGACGGTATGAGATGCGCCGAAGGGTCGAGGGGAAAGTGCGAAGAGGACACTTCAACGGCAGGACAAGGTGCGTTCTGATGTCCGCCGGGGGTAGGGGGCCGGGGTCCTTCCGCGCCTTTCCCGTCGTTTTTCTAGGCGCGGCTCCTCACATACACAAAAAGTATGCTGCGTCGCGCGCCGTCGAAAAACAACAGGAAATCCATCGAAATTCCCTCCGGCCCCCTCTGCCTGGCGTAACCACGTCTTTATAGCCCCCTGGTTCTTAACTCCTTCCTGCTATCGATATCTTTGTTTTTCTTCTTGCACCACCCAGTTTCAAGTGGTAAGACTAGTGGTAGTCAGGGCCATGTACGGAACCATGTGCCGGGTCAAATGTATGATTGCAAGACCCCTATGCTTTACTATTCAGCGAATAGAAAGAGGCCAAATGAAGACGATTATTCTGACTTGTTTCGCTTTATCGGTATGCCTATGCTCCTTAGTCTACGCCGGGCCGCTTAAAGAAGAATACGAGTTGCAGGAGCGGTGCGGGAGACGTTCGGCTGAAGTATTCAAAGATAATTACGGCAATGGAATCGGGAACGGAACGATTGCACATTATGTCTGCCATTACAATAAGGCGGTCAACAAATGTTTTATGGTGATCGTATTTAATGCCATTCCGAAAAAGGATAGGAACCAAGAAGACATACCAGGCTATACGGAAAAGGATTTATTGGATGTGAATGGTAACCAGCACTATGAGCAATACATTATGTTTTCAAACAATGATACCCCTATGGAGTGCGAGGTTTCTGGAGCTAAATGTAGTTCCGCAAAGGAATGGGATAAGATGGTAAAGCCGTATATGGAGAAATAAAGAGGTAGAAACGATGCCTTTTCGGAAATATGGGTTTTTGGGTCAAGAGGCCACGGAAAACATTCTGACTGTCAGAAAACGATATTTCGAGTTGTTTCAGTTGGTTGACGAAGTAAATGAATATATCCATAAGGTCATAGGCGAAGTCAAACTTGATCCGTATGACATGCATCAATCTTTGATCGGTTCTCTCTTCGCTAAAATGCTGCATAGTTTCCAGGCTGTAATTATTTTAGGGCAGTACGGCCTGGAATCTGATTCGAATATTATCTTAAGAGCTTTGTTTGATGCCATTTTTATTTTCGGATCAATTGTCGAAGATAGGGAATTTGCGGAGAAATATGTCGAGTACCAAACAAAGACAAGCCAATTAAAGAAGGTTAATGCTGCGATAAATAACGCCGATGACCTAAAATTCGACGAGGAGATGATAAGGAAATTGACGGATAGGAAGGAAGAGTTAGAGAAGGAACTCGGAATTGACCAGGGGGAAAACAAGGACAAAGAAAAGGGAAAGACAGTTAATATGTTTAGTTCCGAACAACTGGCAAGAAAAGCCGGGCTTAACGCCATGTATCAGTCAGGATATAGGATTCTTTCCGATGATGTACATACTTCCCCTTTTTCCATCGAAGCTTTTTTGAATATTGACAAAAATGAAGAACAGGTTAAATCAATTAAACTCGGTCCGAGATATGAGGCAATAAAGAAAAACTGTTGTGTAGCAATGAGTATCATACTGCAAACATTAGGGGGTGTGTGTACGCTAACGAGAATAGATAGAGATGATGAAATAACAACACTTCAAAAAAAGGTTGCAAATTTTGATGTTGAGTAGTCAGGCATGAACACATAGCGACTTTGGGGGCATTTTTTTCCCAATGTGAATTACTTACTTGTATCTCCCGGCAAGACCACAGGGAGGTTCTTTACTCTGTTTTCATTTTTCGACCCGTCAAAACTGCTCTTCCCGTTCTCAAGTGGTAATAGCTGAGGGAGAAAGCCAAATAGATACAGCTATTCGCAGGTGCAATCGGACGGTTTTGTTTTTGCGGACGGAGGAAATTTGGATGGATGTTCCGTTGCTTTTTGATGGCGCCCGACGAAACTGTACAGTAGAAGTACGTTGAGGAGGCGCGCCGAGAAAACGGCGGAAAAGGCGCCAAATTAACCCGTCCGCCTATAGACGCTGCAAGTTGCTTGGCGCAAAAGCGCCAAGCAACTTGCAGCATACTATCGAACCAAGTTCGATAGTATGAGCACCGTCCAGTACGGCGCCGCCATCAGCACTATAATCGAGATAATGTACGAGGGTATATACCACAGCCCCCCTCTGAAGACCGTCGACAGCGGTATATCCTTTGCCATGCCCGCCACGACGTAACAGCATATCCCGATGGGCGGCATGATCGAGCCCATCGTCGTCACGATGCAGATCACCTGGCCGAACCACACCGGGTCGTATCCGAGTTGCACCACCAGGGGGTAAAAGATGGGCAGCGAGACGAGCAGGAAGGCCAGGGCGTCCATCACGCAGCCGCCGATGATGTAGCAGATCAGGATGACCCACAGGAGCATCCAGCCGGGCATGTTGAGGCCGCCTATGAACCCGGCTATCTCGTAGGGGAGCCTCGTTACGGTAAGGAAGCGGCCGAAGACAACGGCCCCCGCGACGATCATGAAGACGAGGCAGGAGATGCGCAGCGTGTCGAGTACAGACCGGATGAAGCCGTCCCAGGAGAGCTTCCTGCGGATGAGGCAGATTATGAGCCCGAGCGTCGAGCTTGCGGCTGCCGCCTCGGTCGCGGTGACAACGCCGGTGAAGAGGGCGTACATGATGATCCCGAAGAGTATGAGGATGTCAATAATTTCGGGCAGCGCCTTGAAGCGCTCTTTCCAGGTGCTCCTTTCTGCTGCGGGGCCCCAGTCGGGGTGGCGCCAGCAGATGAAGAAAACGGTGGCTGCGATCAGCACGGTCAGTATGGCGCTCGGTATGACGTTGCCGAAGAAGAGCTTGCCTATCGACTGGCCCGTATAGAGGCCGTAAACGACGAGGACGATGCTCGGCGGTATGAGCACCCCCAGCGTCGCCCCTGCGGCCACGGACCCGGCGTTGAGCTGCGGGTGGTACTTGTACTTCCGCATCTCCGGTATCGCAACCGTGCTCATCGTCGCAGCCGTCGCTGTGTTGCTGCCCGATATGGCGGAAAAGGCAGCGCAGGCCATGATCGTCGTTATGGCGAGACCGCCCTTGTAGTGGCCGAACCACCTGTACGTGGCACGATAGAGTCCGTCGTTATAACCCGCGTAGTGGACGAACTCGCCCACAAGGATAAACATAGGGATAACCGTGAGGCCGTAATTGGAAAAAATATTCCACATATCGGTGCCGATCATGCCGAAGGCCGCCTTGAACGATGTTACGTAGGCGACGCCGAGGAAGCCGACTATCGCCATAGTGAAGCCTGCGGGTATGCGGAGCAGGAAGAGCACCGCGAACATTACCAGAATGCCGTAGACGCCTACCATTGGGCCGGTCATCTTCTATCCCTCCCGTCCGATGATTTTCTTGAGGAACTGGACCAGCGCGTTGAGGGAGATCGCGGCGAACCCCAGCGCGCAGGCAAAAACGAAAGGATAATAGATGATCTTCAGCGTCTCCGACACCTCGCTCTCATTCCAGATCTTCATGCCCCATACATACATCTGCCAGGCGACGATGGCGAAGAAGGCAGCGATGCAGATGTCGGCTATGGTCTCGATGACCTTTTTCAGCCCTTCGGGGTACTTGTCGGAGAGTATGTCCACGATGATGTGGTCCCTCCTCTTCTGCGTGTAGCCGAGGGCGAAGGAGATCACTATGGCGCCGAGAAAGGAGACGATCTCGTATGTGCCCCTGAATGGAAAATGGAAGATGCGCAGGGCCACGTTGCCCGTAGCCAGGAGCATCAGGGCAAGCACGGCAACGCCGCCCAAAACGAGCAGCACCCTGTTGATGACGACAGTCGCGTAGTCGAGATACTTCATTCTCACCTCCATTTTGCCCGCGCACTTAAGGCCGGGCGTCTCACGCCCTTATCGAGTGCGCCGGGTCCGCTTGCGCGGGCCCTCCCATCGCCCGCCCTTGCCTTCGCGCCACCTCGTACCTGTTCCGAGGAGCCTGCTTTTTAAAGCCGTACTCCATCGAGGACGGCCGCAGGCCGTTATTCAGCCGTCCCTGGTGCTGTCTCTTGCCGCTTTTTTAGCGCCTACTTCGAGTGCTTTTCGTACTTGTCTCTCAGCTTATAGATGTCCTGTAAAATCTGCTCGCCGGGCAGCCCCTTGGCCGTCACCCTCTTGACGTACTCGTCCATCATCGGCTTCACGAGGACAGGTATCTCTGCCTTGTCCGCTGCCGACAGGTTTATCACCTGGTGGCCGTATTTCTTCTTGGACCAGTCGAGGGCTTCCTTGACGTGGTTGTCCACGTATCTGCCCGTCCATTCCGCCTGCTCGCGCCGCAGGTCGTCGAGCACCTTCTTCACGTCCGGCGGCATCGCGTTCCACTTGTCCTTGTTCATGACGACTGCAAAAGTGACGACGAACAGGTTCGTGTCCGTCGCATAGGGGCAGTAGGCCGCGTAGTTGAGGTCCTCGAGCACTTCCATAGAGGAGACTACGCCCTTGACGACCCCCTTCTGGAGCGCCTCCGGCCTCTCCGACTGTGGCATGGCTACGGGTATGCCGCCCAGCCTCTTGACCGCCTCGGCGCCCGTACCCGACACGGCAAGCTCCATCCCTTTGAGGTCTTTGAGGGAGCGCACCGGCTTGATCGTCATGAAGTCGGCCGGAGGGCAGGTAAAGACGGTGAGGAGCTTCACCTTGTCGAACTCTTTCGGGTACTTTTCGAGGAGGTCGTTGAGGGCGAGGCTCGCGTTCCTGGCGCTTGAGAACCCGATGGGCAGGTCAACCGCCTCCGAGACAGGGAAGCGGCCCGGCTGGTAGCTCATGGCGAAGTTGCCGATGTCGGCCGTGCCCGTGATGACCCCGTCGAAGATGTTCTTAGCCGGAAGGAGCGTGCCGCCGGGGAAGGTCTGGATCTTCACCCTGCCGTTGGTCCGTTTCTCGACTTCCTTGGCCCACCTTTCCATCTGGACGCACGGGAACGTGGTCGATGGCGGGAAATTCGCGTAGGTGAGCGTGATCTTGGCATCGCACCTGGCGTGCTGAGGCGCGGCAAGGCCCAGGCCCAGAAGCAATGCAAGGCAGATTGCGACCGTGAGACAGAATCCCTTCGACATAAGTACCCCCTTCTTTTTTTGAGCGGCCTTCGCGCCCCAAAGATGGAGGCGCGCGGCCTTTTAAACCCGGCTTGTCCGTGCGCCGGTCTTACGTGCGCTTTACCCGGCTCGCGTCGAACTCCCCGTCGAGGAGCTCCACGAGCACGCCGGCCAGCTCGTTCGGCTTCTGGATAAAGGCATAGCGGTTGCCGAAAAGCTCCCTGGGCTTTTCGTCGATGAGCTTTGCCCCTTTCGCTTTCAGCTCTGCCATCGCGGCATCGAGGTCGTCCACGCGGTACGAGATGAGGAACGCGCCCTCGCCCCTCAGCGCTATCGACCTGGCGACGTCGCTGTCTGCGGTCGTCGGCTCCATGAACTCTATCGCCACCCCGCCCACGTAATAGCGCGCCACCTTTATGTGCTCGGACTCGGCGACGTACTCGACCTCTGGCGCCATGTTCAGGCTGTCCCTGTAAATCTGCTTCGTTTTTTCAAGGTCCCTGACCGCGAAGCATATGTGGTCTATCTTCTCTATCTGCACGGGGTTCACCCCTTCTTGTTCTTTTTTTCGATGGCCTCGAGGACCTTGTCCGGCGTAAGGGGGTATTCGGTGATGGGCGCCCCTATGGCGTTGCAGACGGCGGAGACGTACGCCTGCGCCGCAGCGGAGCCGCCCGGGGTACCCGCTTTAGCGGGTTGTCCCCCCTCATAAAAAACGCACTTTCCTGTCCGACCGCACCATTTTATATCGTTTAAATTCTCTTGACAAGAAGTCGCCGTCTTAACTATACTGGACACAGGATGGTATACAGTATACATACTACCGTGCCATAGAGAGAATGATACAGATAATAGCATGATCGTGTCAACGGAAAAATTGGGTCAGGGCGAAAATTTTTAACTGCTGGGGGATGCGCTCGCCCTTCGAGATTGTCCTGGAGGAGGACCGCATGGACGTTTTCAGGAATATGACGATGCTCTCGCTGGAGCAGGCTACGGTGCTGCCTTACCTGAGCTACAGGCTCGCGATGGACGGTATGCGCGTCATCCGTCTGGAGCACCCGGTATACGGCGACCCGAACCGGATGATCGGTGAGAACAGGCTCGGCGAAGAGAGGATGAACACCTATTTCCTGTGCATAAACGCGGGGAAGAAGGCGGTCACCCTCAATTTGGGGTCGCCGGAGGGCCAGAAGCTCCTCAAAGAGATGATCGTCAAGATGAACGTCGATATCTTTGCGACGAACCAGTTACCGCGCAACTACGAGAAGCTGGGCGTAGATTATGAGTCCCTTAAGGCCGTGAAGCCGGACCTCATCTGGGTGGGCCTCACCGGGTTCGGGCCGGACAGCAACGAGGCGGCCTACGACCCGATATTACAGGCGAGGGGCGGCCTGATGGAGCTTACCGGGAACGCGGGCGAGGACCCGCAGGTCCTCGGCATCCCCCTGCCCGACATGGGGACGAGCGAGCACGCCTACGGCCTCGTCATGAAGGCCCTCTGCAAGCGGGCGCTCACTGGGGAGGGGGAAAGGATCGACGTCTCCATGTTCATGTCCACTACGTCCTGGCTCACCGTGGCCCTCACGCTCACCAAATCTTTCGGCGCCAGGGTGACGCGGCGGGGCAACACCCATGAGTTTTTTGCCCCCGTCTCCGTCTATGAGACGAAGGACGGGTACGTCTACATAGCGGTGGGGAACGACCGCCAGTGGGTCTCTTTTACGCAGTTGCCCGGCTTCGAAAAGCTGGCGCAGCCCGGTTACGAGAAGAACAAGGGCAGGATCGCCGACGTGGCCAACCTCAACCGGCAGATCAACGAGTGCACCCGCGCCAGGACTACCGAGGAGATGATCGAGCTGTGCAATAAGGCGACCATCGCCATATCGAAGGTCAACACGATAAAAGAGGTCCTTGAGGACGGGCTGGTCGCCAAATCGATGCTCACCGCAGCGGACGCGGCGACCGGCACGCAGATATGGATGGCCCCCCCGCCGCACATGACGGCCTTCCTCAAGGAGAGCGGCCAAAAAATGACGTTCCCTCCGAGGCTCGGGGAGCACAATGCAGACATCTACGGGAAGGTCCTGGGGTACTCCGGGGAACAGATCAAAGAGATGAAGGCCAAAGAGGTCATATAAAGGGCGGATTGGCATTGGGCGGCGGAGGGCTTGCGGAGAAGATTATCGCCGGCGACGAGAAAAGCGCCGCCCGTCTCATAACACTGATCGAGGACGGGTCGGAAGAAGGCTACAGGGAGCTCTCACGCCTTTTCCCCCATACGGGCAGGGCGCATGTAATAGGCATAACCGGACCGCCCGGCGCGGGCAAGAGCACCGTTACGGGCGGCCTCGCCGTCGCCTTTGCGCGTGAGGGGAAGAAGGTAGGCGTCGTAGCGGTCGATCCCACGAGCATCGCGGGCACGGGCGCGCTGCTCGCCGACAGGCTCCGTATGAAGGGCGCGGAAAAACTTGGTATCTTCATACGGTCGATGGCGCACAGGGGCTATCCGGGCGGCCTTGCAAGGGCGGCGGCAGGGGCCGTGTACGTCCTTGAGGCCCTGGGGAAGGAGACGGTCCTCGTGGAGAGCCTGGGGGCCGGACAGGCCGAGAAAGCGCTCTCCTGCCTGTGCGATACGGTCGTCATCCTTTTCACGCCCGCATACGGCGACGAGGTCCAGCTGTTGAAGGCGGGCCTCATGGAGATAGGCGACATCGTGGTCGTGAACAAGACCGACCTGCCGGGCGCGGAAAGCGCGAAAGGCGTCATCGCCTCGATGGTCGCCCCTGCGCCCGACGGCTGGACGCCCCCCGTGCTCGGCAGCCGGGCCGACCGGGGCGAGGGCATCGCGGAGCTTGCGGGGGAGATCGACAGGCATTGGCGCTTCCTGACCGAAGACGAAAGACGGGAGAAGCGCAGGAGGGAGAGGACGGCCGCGTTCACGATGGACCTCCTTAAGGAAAAGATGTGGGAGGCAGCGGCGGAGGCAGTCAGGAACGACAAGGGCTGCATGGAGATAGCGCGGGAGGCGATCGACCGCAAGCGGGACCCATACGATGCGGTCGAGAGGATCGTCAAGAAGACGGCGCTCAGGATAAAGGCATAGGACGCGCACGCGCGCCCGTCGCAAGAGGGCGGTGAGGGGCAGGGCACGCTTCTCTTGAAAGGACGGGCGGAGATTTGCGATAATGAAGGCCGTCATCGGGCGTAAGTCGCAGGTAGCGCATCCGGACGGGCCGCTGATTGGCTTCGGCGGCGGCGTTCGCGGACCACGGGAGGAGGGCGACGGATGGATTTCAGCCTCACGGAAGAGCAGGAATTTTTCAAGAAAATGATCGCCGATGCGGTCGACCGCATGGTCGTCCCGAAGGCGCAGGAGATCGACCATAAGGATGAGTTCCCCTGGGAGCTCTGGAGGGATTTCGGCAAGCTGGGCTACCTCGGCCTGCGCTACCCCGAAGAGATAGGGGGCATGAACGCGGACCCGGTCACCGCCATGATCTTTTACGAGCAGATCGCGCGCGGCTCCGTCGGCTTTGCCCAGAGCGTCATCATGAATATCCTCATGGGCACCTATTTCGTCTACCGCTTCGGCTCGGACGCGATAAAGGAGCGCTGCCTCTACCCCGCCATGAGGGCCGAGAAGGTAGCGACGATGTGCTTTACCGAGGACCAGTCGGGGTCCGACCTGGCCGCGACGAGGACCAGCGCGGTCAGGGACGGGGATCAATGGGTCATAAACGGGACGAAGATGTGGATCACGAACGGCCCCATCGCAGACTTTGCGACCGTCCTCGCCACGACGGACAGGTCGCTGGGCAACAAAGGGGCTCAACTTCTTCCTCGTAGAGAAAGGGACGCCCGGATTTTCCTCCGGGCAGGTGCTCGAAAAGCTGGGGTGCAGGGGGACGATCACGGGCGAGCTGGTCTTCGACAACGTGAGGGTTCCCGCTGAGAATTTGCTTGGCGAGGAGATAAACAAAGGGGTGGAGTACCTGTCGGAGATACTCGACGAGGTGCGCGTGATGACGGGCGCGATGGCTATGGGGATCGCCCAGGCGGCCTTCGACGAAGGGCTTGAGTACGCGAGGAAGCGCGTCGCCTTCGGCAAGCCTATCGGCAGCTACCAGCTCATAAGGGCGAAGTTTGCCGACATGGCGACGGAGATGGAGGCGAGCAGGTTGATGGTCTACTACGGGGCATGGCGACTGAGGGAAAAGCTCTCGTGCCGCAAGGAGGCGGCCATGGCGAAGATGCTTGCTACTGAGACGTGCTGCAAGGTCGTCGATGAGGTGACGCGCATATGGGGCGCCAACGGGTTCGCTCAGGAGTACAACCCCCAGCGCCACTTCAGGGATGCCCGCTTCCTGCTTTACGGCGGCGGGACCCACGAGATAATGAAGGACTTTCTGGGAAGGCTGATTATAGGAAAGTCGTAAGGTTGTTTTGATACCCCTCACCCAACCCTCTCCCCCAAGGGGCGAGGGGGCTAAGGTGCACGATCACGGGTAGATTTCCCTCCCCCCTGAGGGGGGAGGGAAGGGGTGAGGGTGAAAAGAATTGATGCATGAAAGTTATGACGTTGTAACGGAGGTATTTCAATGAACGTAGTCGTCCTGGCAAAGCAGGTGCCCGACGCGGAGGCTGCTATAGAGATAAAAGGCGAGGGCGCGCGGCTGGAGATCGAGCAGAAGTTTGCGACGAGTATCTTCGACGAGTTCGCCCTCGAAGAGGCCCTGCGGATAAGGGAGCGCCACGGCGGGCGCGTCAAGGTCGTTACGCTGGGTGCGGGCAAGGCGACCGAGGTGCTGAGGACGGGCATAGCGATGGGCGCGGACGAGGCGCTGCTCCTCGACCATGCGGCCTTCCTCGACGGAGACGGCTACTCGACCGCCCTTGCCCTTTCAAGGGCCGTTGCGAAAGCGCCGTGCGACATCGTCCTGTGCGGCAAGCAGGCCATAGACGACGACAGGGGCGAGGTCGGGCCGATGGTGGCGCAGTTCCTCGGCCTTCCGCACGTGGGGGGCGTAGTCAAGCTCGACGTTAGCGAGGGGAAGGCGGTCGCCGAATCGCTCACGGAGGGCGGAAGGGAGGTCGTCGAGGTCTCGCTGCCCGCCGTCTTCACCGTCCAAAAAGGGCTGAACGAGCCGCGCGTTGCGCCGATCACGGGCGTAATGAAGGCGATGAAGGCCCAGATTCCGAAGATGACGCCGGAGGACCTGGGCCTGAGCGCCCAGGAAGTCGGCCTTGCAGGGTCTAAGGTGCGCGTGAAGCGGTATCTTGCGCCGAAGAAAAGGCCGCCCGTCAAGATCATAGGCGGGGAGCCGGCACAGGCGGCTGCCGAGGCCGTGAGGGTTCTCGCGGACGTGGAAAGGGTCATCTAGGGGGTCAGGATGGAAACTATTCTTATATTTGTGGAGACGAAGGGGGGCGAGGCAAAGAAGGCGTCCCTGGAGCTTTTGAGCGAGGGCCGGAAGCTCGCCCAGGCGGGCCGCTTCAAGGTGGAAGCCGCGGTGCTCGGCCCGCTTCCCGGCGGCCTTGCGGAAAAGCTGCTCCCCTATGCGGAGACGCTCGTCCACATCGACGACCCCCTGCTCGAAGCCTATACGCCCGAAGGCTACGCGACTGCCCTGGCGGGCTATGCGCAGGAGGCGAAGCCGAAAATGATACTCGCCGGCGCTACGCAGACGGGGCGCGATTTCCTGCCCAGGGTCGCGGTGCTCCTCGACTGCGGCATCGTCTCCGACGTGACGGCCGCAGCGTGGGAGGACGACCCCATCACGTTCGTCAGGCCCGTTTACGGCGGCAAAGTCCTCACCGAGGTCTCTCCTGCTGTTTATCCCGTGATCGTCACGACGAGGCCGAACACGTTCGCGATCGCGGCGCCGGACGGCAATCCGGGCAGCCTTGTCGAGAGGCAGGCGGGACTCGACTCCGCCAAGGTGCGGACGAAAGTGGTTCGGGTGGAGCAGAGACAGAAAGGGAAGGTCGATCTCACCGAGGCGGATATCATCGTGTCCGGCGGCCGGGGCCTGAAAGCCCCGGAGAACTTCGCCCTGATCGAAGGGCTTGCGGCTGCCCTCGGCGGCACGGTCGGCGCGACGAGGTCCGTCGTTGACGCAGGCTGGCGCGACCAGGAAGACCAGGTGGGCAAGAGCGGCAAGACCGTATCGCCGAAGCTCTATATAGCAATCGGCATATCGGGGGCCATCCACCATATCATGGGCATGGACACCTCCAAGCTCGTCCTTGCGATAAACAGGGACCCGAACGCGATCATCTTCCAGTATGCCAATTACGGGATCGTGGGGGACCTCTTCGAGGTCGTCCCTGCGATGACCGCTGAGCTTAAGAAAAGGACCGGCGCGTAAATATGTCCGAAGACAAGATGGATGCGGTGATCGTCGGCGGGGGGCTTGCGGGCCTTTGCGCAGCGTACCGCCTGTTAGAGGCGGGCAGGCAGGTCATCCTCCTTGAGCGGGGAGACACGTGCGGGAGCAAGAACGTGACCGGCGGTAGGATTTACGCCGGTCCCTTGCGGCAGTATATCCCCGCGATCCTGGAAGAGGCGCCCTTCGAGCGGCCGGTCGTAAAGGAGATCGTCACGCTCCTCGACGAGGGGTCTTCCGTCCAGGCCGAATACGTGAACGACAAGTGGAAACAGCCGCCGTATATGAGCTACACGGTCCTGCGCGCCGCCTTCGACAACTGGCTCTCGGAAAAGGTCATGGAGAAGGGCGGGTTCGTCATACCGAAAAGGCGGGTGGACGGCCTGCTCTTCGAGGACGGCCGCGTCGCAGGGGTGAAGGTAGGGGACGAGGAGATACCCGCCAATATAGTGATCGCAGCGGACGGCGCCTTATCCTTCATGGCGGAGAAGGCGGGCCTGCGCAAGCCGCACACACCCGCCGATTATGCCGTAGCCGTCAAAGAGGTGTACAGGATCGATGCGGGCCGCATCGAGGAGCGTTTCGGCCTGGAAGAGGGCCAGGGCGCGGCCGGGCTTTTCGCGGGGTCCGTCACAAAGGGTATGTTCGGCGGCGGCTTCCTCTACACGAACAAAGAGAGCGTCTCCGCGGGCATTGTCGTGGGCATAGGCGCTTTCCTTGAACACGGTGGCGATGCCGAGATGCACGCCCTGATCGACGGCTTCACGGCAAGGCCGGAGGTCGCCCGCTATCTTCAGGGCGGCGAGCTTAAGGAGTACTCGGCCCATATTATCTCCGAGGCGGGCTACGGCGGCCTGGCGAAGCTTTACACGGGCGGGATGCTCGTCGCCGGCGACGCAGCCGGGCTGGCGCTCAACATGGGGCTTACGGTCAGGGGCATGGACTTCGCCGTCGCCTCCGGCGTCATCGCCGCCGAGGCGGCAGACGAGGCCCTGTCTAAGGGCGATTTCTCGGCAGGCGCGCTCTCCGTCTACGAGAAGCGGCTGAAAGAGAGCTTTGTCCTGAAGGACATGGAGACGTTCCGCCATTCCCGCGAGGTCCTCGAAAGGCCCCGCTTTTTGAATGTCTACCCGCACTTTTTGTGCGAGCTTTTCGAGGCGCTCTTTACGATAGGGGAGGGGCCTAAAGGCGCCCTTTACGGCAGCGCCAGGAAGATCGCCGGACGTTACATGCTCAACTGGCAGGGGTTCAAGGATTTCCTGGCCTTGAGGCGGATGTGATGAAGATCGAAGAAAAGCTGGCCCTCGACGCCATCAAGAACGACAAGGAGAGCCACATCAAGCTGGATAAGGAGATTTGCGGCCGGTGCACCGAAAGGTACTGCATCCGCGTCTGTCCCGGCCACCTCTATTCGGTGAACGAGGAGACCGGCGAGGTCGTCGTCGAGTACGCCGGGTGCCTGGAATGCGGGACGTGCGGCATTGCCTGCGTCCGTCACGCCGTCTCCTGGGAATACCCGAAGGGGGAGTGCGGCGTCCAGTACCGTTACGGATAGACAGGAGGCAGTTTGGTGCAAAAAGCAGCAGGGAGAACAGTCAAGCCGCTCAAAGGCATAAAGGCGCTCGGCAAGCCCCGTCCCGTCGGGGAAACGGCCTATGCGTCGCTCCGGGAGGCCATCGTAAGGGGCGACCTTTATCCGGGCCAGAGGCTTGTCGAGAATACCCTTTCGGGCCAGATGAAGGTCAGCCGGATCCCCGTGAGGGAGGCCATGAGGAAGCTAGAGCAGGACGGCCTCGTCGAGAGGCTGGAGAAGGGCGGCTTCGTCGTCAAGGACCTCTCTGCGGAGGAGATAGAGGAGACGTTCGGCATACGGGCGGTCCTCGAGAGCTACGCTGCGGGACTTGCGACGGCCCGCATGGACAGGGCGACCATCGGCCGGCTGGAGGCGGCCCTGGCAGCGTACAGAGAGGCGATGAAGCGGGGCGACACGGCAAAGATGGCCCAGTGCAACGACAGCCTGGACGACATTATCTTCACTGCGTCCGGCAGCAGGAAGCTCTGCGCCCTGATAGGCAACTTCCGCGACTTCATCTCGCGGTACAGGAGGCGCCTTCTTACCTGCCCCGACAACGCG
Source organism: uncultured delta proteobacterium (assembly GCA_963835595.1). GTDB lineage: Bacteria > Desulfobacterota > Syntrophorhabdia > Syntrophorhabdales > WCHB1-27 > CAWEPK01. The sequence continues at coordinate 259,384 of CAWIGL010000003.1, forward strand.
GCTGCCTCCCTGGCCGAGCACGAGAAGATCGTCGAGGCCATGAGCGAGCGGGACCCCGTAAAGGTTGAGGTCCTCGTAAGAAAGCATCTGCTCCGGGGCATGGAGATCGTTCTGAAGGACCTGTCTACAGGCGGGGGAGACTGATGGACAACGGAATCGGACGTTGCCATTTTTGTGATTTTTTGATTTGTATACAGTATACTGAGTAGCGACAGGCGCTACGGGAGGGCGTGTTGGAGCGTAATAAGCCCATCAAGGTATTGATCGCCAAGCCGGGTCTCGACGGGCACGACAGGGGCGCCAGGGTCGTTGCCCTCGCGCTCAAGGAGGCGGGCATGGAGGTCGTCTATACGGGCCTGCACAGGACCGTCGATCAGATCGTCAGGACCGCCATCCAGGAAGACGTTGACGTGATAGGCCTCTCGATCATGAGCGGCGCCCATATCCCCATTGTGCAAAGACTGATGAAAGAGGTCGCTAAGGAGGGGATGGGCGACAAGATGGTCCTCGTCGGGGGCGTCATACCCAACCTCGACATCGAGCGGCTGAAATCACTCGGCGTCTCCGGGGTCTTCCCCGGCGGCACCCGCTTTTCCGACATCGTGGCTTTCATTCGCGAAAAGGCAGGGCGGGACTAGGAGGTACAATCAAATGGGAGTCGCAAAATATACAAAGGACGCAAAGGACCAGATAACGGACGTGACGCTCCAGTCGGGCATCCACGTCAAGCCCGTCTACGGCCCTGAAGACCTGGAGCGGATAGGCTTCTCTTACGAGAAGGACCTGGCCGACCCCGGCCGGTATCCCTTCACGCGGGGCATCCACCCCCTGGGGTTCAGGAGCAGGGCGTGGACTACCCGCCAGTACACGGGCTTCGGCACGCCCGCCGAGTCGAACGAGCGGTTCAAGCTGATGATATCCCACGGCCAGACGGGGCTCAACGTCGCCTTCGACCTTCCCACGCAGATGGGCTACGACTCGGACGACCCTATGTCCGAGGGCGAGGTTGGGCGCGTAGGCATGGCCGTCGATTCGCTCCGGGACTTCGAGGTCGCCTTCAACCAGATCGACCTTGCCCGTATAGGGTCCGGCCTCACGATAAACGCGGTCGCCTCCGTCATGCTCGCCATGTACCAGGCGGTCGCAGAGAAATTCGGCTACAGCCCGGCGGTGATCTCCGCCACCCCGCAGAACGACATACTGAAGGAGATGATCGGCAGGGGCTCCTGGATCTTCCCCGTCGAGCCTGCCGTCAGGCTGATCGGCGACACCATCGAGTACTCGATGAACGTCCTGCCGAGGACGAACCCGGTGAGCGTCTGCGGCTACCATATAAGGGAGTCGGGCGCGACGCCGGCACAGGAGATCGCCTGCGCCATCTTGATCGCCAACGCCTATATCGACAACGTGCTGGCGCGAGGGTACGAGGCGGACGCCTTCGTCGGCCGCTTCTCGTTCAACCTGAACGTCTTCGGCAACCTGTGGGAGCAGGTGGCGAAATTCAGGGCGGCCAGGAAGCTCTGGGCAAGGAACCTCAAGGAGAAATACGGCGTCAAGAAAGACTCGAACATGTACCTCCGGGGCCTTTTCGGTGGAGGGGGCTACGGCCTCACGAAGGCGCAGCCGGAGAACAACATCATGCGGGGCGCCTATTACGCGCTGGCTGCCGCCCTGTCGGGGGCGCAGACCATCGCCCTTTGCAGCTACGACGAGGCTTACACGATCCCTACGCCCCATTCGGCCATCATCTCCCTGCGCACCTTGCAGCTCCTTATGGACGAGATCGGCCTGCGCGACACGGTTGACCCCCTGGCCGGCAGCTACTTCATCGAGACGCTCACGAAGGAGATGGAGCAGAAGATCGAGGAGGAGATGGCGCGCATAGAAAAAGTGGGCGGCATCGTGCAGGCGGTCGCCACGGGATACATACAGAGGCTCGTGGCAGCCCAGGCTTACGAGTTCGAGAAGGGCATCCAGTCCGGGGAGCTCCTCAAGGTGGGGGTGAATATCCACACGGAAGGGGAGTCGAAGGACGTCGAGCTTCACGAATACAACATGGAATCGGCGGAAAGGCAGATAGAGGACCTGAAAGAGGTCAGGCGCGCCAGGAGCAGCCGCGACGTGGCGAAGACGCTCGGCGCGCTCGAAGGGGCAGCGAGGCAGGGGAAAAACGTCATGCCCTTCCTCGTCGAATGTTGCAAGGCGTATGCGACGGTCGGTGAGATGACGGGTATTTTCCGCAATATTTTCGGGGAGTTCGACGAGCCGAGCCTGTTCTAGCCGCCCGGTTAAGTCATTTTTTCGGAGGGGAGTATCATGGGGAAGACATTCATGCCGGTGCAGAAGACGGAGAGGGAGCTGCTCGCCTTCCAGTTGGAGGGCCTGAAGTGGACCGTGCAGCACGCCTTCGGGGGCTCGCCTTTTTACAGGAAGAAATTCGAGGACGCCGGCGTAAAGCCGGAGGAGATAAAGACGCTCAAGGACCTGAAGCGCCTGCCCTTCACGACTGCCGACGACTTGAAGGCGGGTTATCCGTTCCCCCTCCTTTCCGTTCCCCTGGAGGACGTCGTAAGGATACACGCGTCGTCAGGCACTACGGGAAAGCGGAAGATCCTCGCCTATACGGCGCGCGATATCGACGACTGGGCCAATTTCTTCGCCCGCTGCTACGAGATGGCGGGGATGAGCGCTGCTGACCGCGTCCAGATAGCCGTCGGCTACGGCGTGTGGACCGCCGGTGTCGGCTTCCAGCTCGGGTGCGAGCGGTTCGGCGCCCTGGCGATACCGATGGGGCCGGGGAACATCGACATGCAGTGCGAGTTCCTCGTCGATTTCCAGACCACCGTGCTCTGCTGCACGGCCTCGATGGGGCTGCTCATGGCGGAAGAGGTGGAGAGAAGGGGCATCAGGGAGAAGATCAACCTCAAGAAGGTGATATTCGGCTCGGAGCGGTCGAGCGACTCCATGCGGGCGAAGATACAGGAATTGCTCGGCGTCCAGCACATATTCGACATACCTGGGATGACGGAGCTTTACGGCCCCGGCACGGGCCTCGACTGCGTCCATCATACGGGCATCCACTACTGGGCGGACTACTATATAGCGGAGTTCCTCGACCCTGAGACGCTTGAGCCTGTGCCGGAAGGGGAGGTTGGCGAGCTTGTCGTCACCACCCTGCGCAAAGAGGCGGCGCCCCTGATAAGGTACAGGACGAGGGACTTGACGCGGGCGATCCCAGGCGCCTGCCCCTGCGGCTCCATCCTGCCGAGGCACGACCGCTTCCTGGGGCGCTCGGACGACATGTTCATCATAAGGGCAGTCAACGTCTACCCCGGCCAGATCGACCACGTGCTTTCGTCCATCCCAGGCATAGGGAGCGAATACCAGGTGCATTTGAGGCGGGCCGCCGACGGAAAGGACTACATGAGCATCAAGGTGGAAAGGGGCAGGGAATGCTCCGCCGAGGGCGACAGCGCGTGCAGGAAGGCCGTCGAGGTCCAGATCAAGAAGCATCTCCTGGTGAGCTGCGACTGCCAGCTTTGCGGCTACGGCGAGCTTCCCCGGTCCGAAAGGAAGACCAAGAGGGTATTCGACAGCAGAGAAGACTAGGCTGCTTTTGAACGCCCGGAGGCCCGCCTGGGGCGGCGGATGGGAGGGCGCGGTCCGGCCGAAGAACAAGGAGAGGAGGCTGACATGGTTCGGTTCGAGTATTTCAAGCCTGTCGCCGTTGCGGAGGCGCTCGATATCATGCGGCGCTTCGACAATGATGCGGCCTATATCGCCGGGGGGACCGACGTCATGGTGCTCCTGCGGCAGAAGAAGCTCTCCGTGCGGGCGCTGATCTCGCTGAGGAACATCAAGGACCTGGCGGCCTCCGACGGGCAGTTGATCGGCGCGTGCGTTACCCATAGAGAGCTACAGAGGGACGAGCACGTCAGAAGGCGTCTCTCGGCCCTCCACGACGCAGTCTGCAACCTCGGCTCGACCCAGATCAGGAACGTAGCGACCATCGGGGGCAACATCTGCAACGCGGCCCCTTCGGCGGACACGGCCTGCCCCCTCCTCGTGCTCGACGCCGAAGGCGTCATAGAGGGGCCTGACGGCCGGAGGCAGATAGCGATAGACGACCTGTTCGTAGGGCCGGGGAAGACCGCGCTGGCGAAAGGCGAGATACTCAGGGGCTTCCGTATACCGGAATTCGGCGATACGACGGGCTCCGCATATATAAAGCATACCCGAAGGAACGCGATGGACCTGCCCATCATAGGCATCGCAGTGAGGGTCACGGTGAACAAGGCAGACCTGCCGTGCAGGGACCTCTTCTGCGGCGCTGCGTCCGCCTCCGAGATACTGGCGGCAGCGGGCGAAGACGGGCTTAGGTGCGAGGACGTGCGGATAGCGATGGGCGTCGTAGCCCCCAGGCCGATAAGGGCAAAGAAGGCAGAAAGCTTGCTGGCCGGACGGACGATATCGGCCGACGCCGTGGCCGCCGCAGCAGAGATGGCCGCGTCCGAGTCCTCGCCGAGGGACAGCGTAAGGGGCGAGGCGTGGTACCGCAGGGAGATGGTGAGGGTGCTCGTGCAGAGGGCCTTCGTGAAGTCGATAGACCGCATCGTCAGACCGGACGGCGAGGTCTATCCGGACCGGCTCTGGTAAGGGGGGTGCGATGAAGCGGGAGCTTTCGTTTATCCTGAACGGCGAAGAGACAAAAGCGGAAGTGGAGCCCGATCGGACGCTCCTCTATCTTTTAAGGGAGGTCCTTGGGCTTAAAGGCACGAAGGAAGGGTGCGGTTACGGGGAGTGCGGCGCCTGCACGGTGATCGTTGACGGCAAGGCGGTCAATTCCTGCATCTTTCCGGCCATAGAGGCGGAAGGGCGCAGCGTCACGACCATAGAGGGCCTGCTGTCGAAGGACGGCAGCCTCCATCCGCTCCAGAAGGCGTTTATAGACCACGGCGCGGTCCAGTGCGGCTTCTGCTCCCCCGGCATGATTATGTCCGCCTACGCCCTTCTTGCGGAAAACGCCCAGCCGACGGAAGACGAGATAAAGGAAGGCATAGAAGGCAACCTGTGCCGGTGCACGGGGTATGTGCAGATCATAGAGGCAATTAAGGCCGCGAGCGGGAGGTAGAGCATGGAGCTGACTGCCGTAGGAAAAAGGATCCCCAAGAAAGACGCGCCGGCGAAAGTGGCGGGTAGCGCCGCCTATATCCAGGACCTGGCCTTGCCTGGGATGCTCTATGGCAAGATACTCTACAGCAGGTATCCCCATGCCCGCATAAAGGCGATAGATACGACGGCCGCCGAGAGTCTGCCGGGGGTGAGGGCGGTCCTGACGGGCGCGACTATCCCGCCTTTCAAGTTCGGCGTCTATAAAGACAACCCGCCCCTCAAGAAGGAGAAGGTCTGCTCGCTCAGGGACGAGGTCGCCGCAGTAGCCGCGACGGACCCGGAGACTGCCGAAGAGGCCCTCGACCTGATTAAGGTCGAGTACGAGGAGCTTCCAGGCGTCTTCGACCCCCTTGAGGCGATGAAGGAGGGCGCGCCCCTCGTCCACGAAGACCACGTCGGCGGCAAAGAGAAGAAGCCTACGAACGTCCTCAACATGCCCTGGAGGCTCATCACCGGCGACATCGAGGCGGCGAAGAAGGAGGCTGCCTTCGCAGTCCAGGGCGGCTACACCACGCAGTGGGTTACGCACTGCTGCCTCGGCACGAGCGGCTGCATCGCCCAGCTCGACACGTCGAACAACCTCACCATGTACAGCAACACCCAGATACCCTACCTCGCCCAGAGGGACTTCATCGACGCCCTCGGCGCATTCGGGATGAAGGGGAGGCGGGTAAGGGTCGTCCAGAGCGCCATCGGCGGCGGCTTCGGGAGCAAGCTCGACACATACGCCTATGAATATATAGCGATCCTCCTTGCCCTGGCGGCAAGGCGGCCGGTAAAGATCGTCTTCACGCGGGAAGAAGAGTTCCTTGCGACATCGCCTAGGCAGTGCACGATAACGCGCGTCTCCCACGGCTGCGCCAAGGACGGCAGGCTCCTCTTCAGGGAGATGGAGATGATCCTCGACAACGGCGCGTACACGTCGTGGGGGGCCACCACCCCGTCCGTCATGATGCTGCCTATCTCGTCGCTTTACAAGGTGCCGAACGTAAAATACACGGCAAAGTGCGTCTACACGAACAATACGTACAGCCAGGCGATGAGGGGCTACGGGAACCCCCAGGCGACCTTCGCCATCGAGTCCTCCATGGAGGAGCTTGCCGAGACGGCGGGCTTCGACCCTTACGAGTTCAGGCTGATAAACGCGAACGAGCCGGGAGAGACGACCCCCCAGAAGTTCAAGATCACGACCTGCGGCATGAAGGAGTGCATGTCCGAGGTGAAGAAAAGGCTGGGCTGGGGCGGCAAGCGCAACGAGAAAACGGGCCGGGGCTTCGGCATGGCCTCCCTCATCCACGTCGGCGGCGGCGCGCGCGTTTACAAGTCGGACGGGTGCGGCACGATCATCAAGGTCGATGACTACGGGAAGGTCGATGTGTTCACAGGCTCGTCGGATATCGGGCAGGGGTCGGAGACGATCATCGCCCAGATCGTCGCCGAGGTCCTGGGCGTATCGACGGACGACGTAAACGTCATCAACAACGACACGGACATCTGCCCCTGGGACGTGGGCGTCCACGCGAGCCGTACGACGTTTGTCGCGGGCAACTCGGCCCTGGGCGCAGCCATGAAGATCAAGCAGCAGATCATGGAGGCTGCCGGGCAGGCTCTCAATGAGGACCCATCCGGGCTTGAGCTTGCGCGCGGCCTGATATGGGCCAGGCACGACAAGGAGAAGAACATCGCCCTCGGCAAGGTGCTGCGGAACGCGCACTATATGTCGGGCGGGAAGATGCTGATGGCGGAGTATTTCTACGACCCGCCGAATGAGAACTTCGACCGGGAGTTCAAGGGGAACCTCTCCGTTACATACGCCTATGGGGCGCACGGCGTCGAGGTGGAAGTGGACAAGGAGACGGGCCGGGTCAGGATCGTCAACTACGTGGCCGCCCACGACGTGGGCAAGGCGCTCAACCCCATGCTCCTCGAAGGGCAGATATCGGGCGGCGGCGTGATGGGCCTCGGCTACGCCCTATCCGAGAAGATGGACTACAGGAACGGCAGGCTGATGAACGCCAATTACCTCGACTACAAGCTGCTTACCGCCAAGGACATACCGCCCATGCAGGCGGTCATCGTCGAGACGGACGAGAAAGACGGTCCCTTCGGGGCGAAAGGCATCGGCGAGCCGGGCCTCGTGCCGACTGCGCCCGCCATAGCGAACGCCATATACGACGCCGTGGGCGTGCGGATAAGGGACCTCCCGATAACGCCGGAGAAGTTGCTGGCTGCGCTGAAGGCGAAGGAGAAAGAAGGGGGACCGGCGTGAAGAAGGCAGAAAGGTGCTACAGGCTGGGCTGCGACATAGGCGGGACGTTCACCGACTTCGTCCTCCTCGACGACGAGACGGGCGAGATAAGGACGAGCAAGTGCCTAACTACGCCGAAAGACCCCTCCGACGCGGTGGAGCAGGGGATAAGGACGCTTGAGGGGATCGCGCCGGGGTTCGTGCCGAGGCTCAACGAGCTTATCCACGGCACGACGCTCGTCATCAACTCGATCATCGAGCGAAAGGGCGCGCGGACGGCCCTCATCACGACGAAGGGCTTCCGGGACGTGCTGGAGATAGGCCGCGAGATACGCTACGCCCCCTATGACATCTTCGCCGAGTTCCCCACGCCCCTCGTGCCGAGGCGGTTCCGCTTCGAGGTCGATGAGAGGGTGCGCAGCGACGGCACGGTGATAAAGGCCCTGAAAGCCCAGGAGGCAAAGCGCCTCGTAAAGACGCTGCCCGCCCTCGGCATCGAGTCGGTCGCCATCTGCCTGCTCAACTCCTTCGAGAACCCAGCCCACGAGCTTATGGTGAAAAAGATCGTCGAGGAGGAGATGCCCGGCGTCCCCATCTCGATCTCTTATGAAGTCCTCCCCCAGATAAAGGAATACGAGAGGACAAGCACTACCGTCACCAACGCATACGTCAAGCCGCTTACGGGCAAGTACCTCTCGAAGCTCGCGGGCAGGCTGAAATCCATCGGGTTCAAAGGCAAGCTCTTCATCATGCTTTCGAGCGGCGGAGTCACCTCCGTAGAGACGGCCGCGCGGTTCCCCGTGCGCATCATCGAGTCGGGGCCGACGGCAGCCGTGATCGCGGGCCAGTACTACGGGAGGCACTTCGACATCCCGGAGATGTTCTGCTTCGACATGGGCGGCACGACGGCCAAATCGTGCCTCATACAGAAAGGCGTCGCCGGCGTCGTCCCGACCTTCGAGGTGGGGCGCGTCCAGCGGTTCATGAAGGGCAGCGGCCTTACGATCCAGGTGCCCGTCGTTGACCTCATGGAGATAGGCGCGGGGGGAGGCAGCATCGCAAAGGTGAGCAAGATGGGGACGCTCCAGGTGGGGCCGGAAAGCTCCGGGGCCGACCCGGGGCCCGTCTGCTACGGCAGGGGCGGGACCGACCCGTGCGTCACGGACGCCGACCTGCTCCTCGGCTACCTCGACGAGAGCTATTTCCTCGGCGGCGAGATGAAGCTCGACAAGGAGGCGGCCAGGCGCGCAGTCATGGAGCGCATCGCGAAGCCCCTCGGAGTCTCCTACGTGCAGGCGATCTGGGGCATCCACGATGTCATAAACGAGACGATGGCCGCCGCAGCCAAGACGCACATCGCCGAAAAAGGCGGCAACCCGAAGATCGTGACCATAGCGGCCTTCGGCGGCGCAGGGCCGGTCCATGCCTACGGCCTCGCCCAGAAGCTGGGGGCGCCTCGCCTCCTTGTACCGCCCAATGCAGGCGTCGGCTCCGCGCTCGGCTTCTTCACCGCCCCGCGCGCCTTCGACCTTCTGAGGAGCCACAAGGTGGCCCTCAACGAGGCGCGCTTCGACGAGATAGAGGCCATTTTCAAGGCCCTTGAGGCGGAGGCGGCCGCGACGCTGCAAAAAGACAGCACGGGCGAGTCAATCAAATTCGAGAGGTCCCTCGACATGCGCTTTGTCGGCCAGGGCGCGGAGACGAACGTGCCTGCCCCTCCGAAGCCTTTTCCCAGGGTGGAAAAAGGCGAGGTCCGAAAGGCGTTCGACGAGGTCTACGAGAGGCTGTACGGGCGGACCTACCCCGACTCGGAGGTCGAGTTCATCAACTTCAGGGTGAGGGCGGTGCTGCCGGAGAAGCTCCTGCAACTGCCTAAGCTTGCGAAGAAAAAGGGGCAGAGGCTCGACGCTGCGGTCAAAGGGACGCGCAAGGCGTACTCCCCCATCGCCAGGGACTTCGTCCCCTACACCGTGTACGACCGCTACAAGCTCTTCCCGGACGCTGCTTTCCGAGGCCCCGCCATCATCGAGGAGAGGGAATCGACCCTGATCGTCGGCGAGAGGGCCGTCGTGCGGACGGACGGGTTCGGGTTCCTTCGGGTCGATCTCAAGGAGGCGTGAAAATGGCATCGCGATTCGATCCTATTACGCTGGAGATACTCTGGCGCAGGCTCATATCGATAGTGGACGAGGCGGACGGCACGGTCGCCCGCACGGCGTTTTCGAGCCTGCTGCGCGATGCCCACGACTACACCTGCATGTTCACCGACCGGAAGGGCCGCGAGCTTGCCCAGGGCAGCTTCGCGACGCCGGGCCAGTCGGGCGCGATGGCGCTAGGCATAAAGAACCTCGTGACGCGGTTTCCCCTCGATGTATACAAACCGGGGGACGTCTTCATCACGAACGACCCGTGGGCCCTTGCCGGCCACCTGAACGATGTCTGCGTGATGAGCCCGATATTTTATGAAGGTAAGGTCGTCGCCTTCACGGCGTGCGTATTCCACCATTCGGATATCGGCGGCCGCGTCTCCTCCGACAACCACGACGTCTTCGAGGAGGGCCTGTTTATCCCCCTCGTCAAGCTCTACGACGGCGGCGTCCTGAACGAGTCGGTCATGGAGATGATCCGGTGGAACGTGCGGACCCCCGACGAGGTCATAGGCGACATACGGTCGCAGATCGCGGCTAACCACGTATGCGCGGACAAGGTGAGCCGGATGCTCAGGGAGAACGGCCTGCCCGGGCTTGACGACCTTGCGGACGAGATCATAGGCCGCACGGAAAAGAGCATGAGGGAGGAGATCGCGAAGGTCCCCGACGGCCTCTACAGGGCGGAAGGCATCGTCGAGCAGACGAAGGGCAGCGGCGACGTTGTAATCAAGGCTGCCATAAAAGTGAAGGGCAGCGACATCTCCGTGGACCTCGCCGGCTCCTCGCCGCAGGTCAACTGGGGCGGCAACGTGGTCTTCAATTTCACTTACGCCTACGTCTTCATGGCGATGAAGAGCATGTTCGGCCCGGACATCCCGAACAACGACGGGTGCGCGAGGCCCATACACCTCAAGGCCCCCGAAGGCAGCGTAGTCAATTGCCGCTTCCCGGCTGCCGTAGCGGCAAGGCTCGTGATCGGCCATTTCCTCACGGAGATCATCTACAGGGCGATGTCTGCCGCGCTGCCGTCGAAGGTGATAGCCGCGAGCGGCGGCACGCCTGCCGTTATGAACGTCTTCTACGGTAAGAGGAACAACGGGAGGCCGTGGCACTCGGTCATCATCAGGGGCGGCGGCATGGGGGCCGGCGCGGCGAACGACGGCAATTACGTCTATATCTTCCCTGCAAACGGCGCGGGCACGCCCGTCGAGATATTCGAGAGCGATACCCCCCTGATCGTCGAGCGGAGGGAGCTCCTCGCGGACTCCGGCGGGCCTGGGAAGATGAAGGGCGGCCTGGGGAAGAGGATCGTCTTCAGGGTCCCCAACGACGCATACGCGCCCATACCCCCCGTAAACCTGGGGATGCAGTCGGGCCGGTACGTCTATCCGCCGGAGGGGCTTTTCGGCGGCCGTCCGGGGGCCAGGGCGCGCTTCCTCGTAAACGGCGGCCAGGGCAACCCTTACGGCCTGACGCAGCTTGTCCCCGGCGACGTGATCACCATCGACGCGCCGGGCGGCGGCGGGTACGGGCAGCCCTTCGAGAGGGACCCCGAAATGGTAGAGAGCGACGTAGCGGAGGGCTATGTTTCCATCGAGGCGGCGAAGAGCGAATATGGGGTGGTGATCGACCCGGCCACGATGAAGGCCGACGTAAAGGCGACGCGCAGCCTGCGGGCCGGGAGGAAGAAACGCTCGTCAGCGAAATGATTGCCTCAAAAAATATGGTATAGTGGGTGAGTGCCATCCATGTACAGCAGTCTTTATGACCTGATGTTTTCCTTCGGCCCCAGGCTCGTCTATACGGTGGGCCTCTCAAAAGGGGCAAAAAAGGCGCCGCCCGGCGTCCATTTCGAGTCATGCGTCAACGAGAAGGCGGCCTACGAGATGGCCCTTGCCGGGTCCTACGCGGCAAAAAAGACGGCCTGCCTTTTTTCCGTAGAGGGCGTCTACGACGCCTTGGACCCATTGATGAGCTCTGCCTATACCGGCGTGAAGGGCGGCATGGTCGTCGTCTGCGTCAAGGAAAGCGCCCTCGACGTAACGCCCCTCGGCCCGTTCTCTAAGCTGCCCGTCCTCGTCTCCGACGGCACGGCAAGCGACCTGGCCTCGGCCCTTGGCTTTGCCTTCGACTTATCGGGGCGCTACGAGATGCCCTGCCTCGTCGAGACGCTGCCGCCAAAGGGCCGGAGGCGGCCGAAGGCGGCCGGAACGGCCGCAGCAGGGAGCGAGATGTCCGTTTTCACGAAGGAGACGGGGCGCTGGGCCGCCATACCTAAATTCAGATACCAGCTCCACAAGGCGCTAAACGCGAAGATAGAGCGGATCCGCGAGGAGTTCGAGACATACGGCGGCAACGTGCGCGCCATCAAAGGGGCGCACGGCATCCTGACGCACCTGGCCTGCACCGACGCGATGCCGGCCGGGGCGAGCGTGCTGGCCCTGGGGTCGGTCTTCCCTCTACCCCTCCGGCTCGTCGGGCAGTTCGCCCAAGGCATGGAAGACGTGGCCGTGATCGAAGGCGGCTATCCCGCCATCGAGGTGCAGTTGCGCGCAGGCGGCATCGACGGGCGGCTCTGCAAAAGCGCGCCGGCCGGCGCGAAGTCCGGCGGAAGGGCGGCGCCTGCCGAAAGGCTTTTCGGCCTTACCGTCGTCAGGGACCGTCTCGGCCCCGCCTCGTCGATAAACATCGCCCACGGTATGGCAAAGGCCGGGGTGAAGGGCCTTCTCGCCCTCACGGACGCGGGCGCCTTCCTCCATTCGGGCCTCCCCGCGTTCGTCAATACTATTTATAACGGCTCCGATTACCTCCTCGCCATAAAGACGGACGGGAGGGAGGAAGAGATCGGCCGTGCCTTGAGGGGCTTCGGCTTCGACCGTATCTCCCGCCTGGCGTCGCCGGCCGACATCCGTAAATACAGGGACGAAGGGCGGCTTACCGTGCTTTTCCATGAAGGTGACTTGTGAGGCGGCCTGCGAAGTGGGAGATCGTCTGCACCGGGGTCGGCGGGAGGGGCGTGCTCCTCGCCTCCGCCGTCCTGATCGAGACTGCGACGGCCGCAGGGTACCGCGCCGTGGCATCCGACGAGCTCGGCATGAGCCAGCGGGGCGGCTCGGTCGTCTCGATGCTCAAGGTCGGCTCTTTCCGCAGCCCTTTCGTGGGCAGGGAGAACGCGGACGTGCTGCTTTCGTTCGAGGAGAGCGAGTTTTACCGCAACCTGACCTTCCTGAAAGAAGGCAGCCTCGCCATCGTCAATACCTCAAGGCGCGAGATACCGTCTGCTGTCGCGGCCCTGCTCGATGCGAGGGGCATCAACTGCCGCCTCGCCGATGCGGACGCAATCGCGAACAGCCACGGCTCTATGCAGGCGTCGAATATGGCGATGCTCGGCTTTTTTTCGCACTTCGGCTTGGGCCCCTTTACGTTCGACGGCATCCTCGGCGCAATCGGGCGCAAGGTCGCCCCCAGGCTCTTCGAGACGAACAGGGCCGTCTGCGCAGAAGGCAGGGGCGCAGCCGCCCGTGCGACAGGGGGACGCGAGGTGCGGCCGTGAGCGCGGCGGAGGTCATGATAGGCAACCAGGCAATCGCCCTCGGCCTCGTCGAGGCCGGGCTTGAGGTCGCCTCGGCGTACCCCGGCACGCCAAGCTCGGAGATACTGCCCGCAGTGATCGCATTCAAGCGGCTGTACAAGAAAGAGATACATACCGAGTGGTCCGTCAACGAGCGGGTCGCTATGGAGGTCGCCTTCGGGGCTGCGATGGCGGGCAGGAAGGCCGCCTGCATGATGAAGCAGGTAGGGCTGAACGTCGCCTTCACCCCGTTCATCCGGGGGAAAGACGTGGGCATAAAGGGCGGGCTCGTCGTCGTCTCGTGCGACGACCCGGGGCCGCAGTCCTCACAGACCGAGCAGGATTCCCGCCTCATAGCCATGCTTTTCGGCTTCCCCGTCTTCGACGCAGCGTCGCCGGAGGACGCGCGGCAGTTGGCGGCGTATGCCCTCGCGTATTCCGTCCGGACCCGTTGGCCCGTATTGCTCAGGTCAACCCACAGGGTCAGCCACGCCAGAGAGGCGATCAGCCTCGACGCCCCGGCCGAAGGCGGGGCTATCGACGAGGGCGTGAAGATGTCAGGCGGCAAAAGGCTCGGCGTCCTCTCGTCGGGCATGGGATATAACGTCGCAATGGACGTGCTTGGCGAGCTGGGCCTGGAAAAGAACGTCTCCCTTTACAAGGCGGCGCAGATATTCCCCTGCCGCCCCGATATGCTCCGCTTCGCAGACTCGATGGAAAGCCTCCTTGTCCTTGAGGAGACGGACGAGGTCCTGGAGGCGCTCGTTGCGGGCAGGACAAAGGTCCTCGGCAGGTCTACGGGCCACGTCCCGCGCCAGGGGGAGCTGACCTACGATGTCGTGCGGTCGATCGTCCAGGGCGTCGCCGAAGAGACGGGCCTGAAGGCGCGCCGCTTCTCCCCGGACGCATCCATAGAGGCGGCGGTGAGCAGCGTCCCGTTCCCGCCCAGGCCGCCGAAGCTCTGCGCGGGCTGCCCGCACAGGGCCTCATTCTACGCGATGCGGCAGGCGTTCCCGAAGGCCGTCTTTCCGGGGGACATCGGCTGCTATACCCTCGGCACGGCCCAGGGCGCAGTCGATACGTGCGTGGACATGGGCGGCAGCATCGGCCTTGCCTCCGGGTTCTCCGAGACTTACGAACAGGACGGGCAGGACGTGCCGATCCTTGCCTCCATCGGCGACTCGACCTTCTTCCACGCGGCCCTTCCCCTGATATACGATGCGGCGGCCACAGGCAGGCGGTTCATCGCCGTCATACTGGATAACGGCACAACGGCTATGACGGGGATGCAGCCGACGCCGGGAAGCGGGATGAGGGCGGAAGGGAAGAGCGAATATGCCGTCTCGATAGAAGAAACGGTAGCCGGCCTGGGCGTCGGGTTCGTCAGGACCGTAGACCCCTACGACATACCGCTCATGATAAAGACGTTGAAAGAGGCGCAGCAGCACATGAGATCGACGGGCCGGGGGCCGGCGGCAGTCATCGCCAGGCACCCGTGCCTACTGTTTTCGAAGGCGGGCAGGAAGGCGTATTCTGACGACCTCGACCTGGCCGCTACGTGCAACGGGTGCAAAAGGTGCATCAAGCTTTTCGACTGTCCCGGCTTCATTTTCGACGAGGAAACGAAGAAGGTCAGGCGCGATGAAGGGCTGTGCGTCAACTGTGGAATGTGCCTTTTCGTCTGTCCGCAGAAAAAGAAAGACGGGCGCGCGCGTCCGGGCAAAGGGGAGGCGGACATAACGTAAAAACGGGGCTCTGCGGTCCAGAGAGCCAACGAGAGGAGGCGTTATGAAAAATTTAGCGGCAGCAGCTACGGCTTTGTGCGTCGTTTGCGCCTGTTTTCTGGCCGGCGCGGCGACCGTCCACGGGCAGGGAACGTTCAAGATCGGTGTCGTCGATACCTACACGGGCCCTGCGACGACATACACGGAAGACGTCCTCGACGGGATCAAGCTGGGAGTGGGCCACATCAACGCCAAGGGCGGCATCTTCGGCAAAAAGATCGAGATCCTGCGCCGGGACGACAAGTTCAAGCCCGACATCGCCCTTGAGATGACGAAAGACCTGGTTATGCGGGAGAACGTCGATATCCTGATGGGATCGACGAACTCAGGGGGCGCCCTGGCCATGTCCGACTTCGCCAGGAAAGAAAAGATACCCTTTATCGTTACCGACGCGAAAAGCGACAAGATCACGGGCGAGAAAGGAAACCGCTACGTCTTCAACACGAACGAGAACACGGCGATGATCGGCCGGGCGGCCGCCCTGGTGCTTTCAAAGAAGCCCTACGTCAGGTACTGGATCATGGGCGAGGACTATGAGTTCGGCCATGCCTGCGCGGACGCCCTCTGGGCGCACCTGAAGGCGCTGCGGCCCGACGTCCAGCTCCTCGGACAGTCGTGGAGGAAGGCGGGCGAGACGGACCTCTCGCCATATATTACGCCCGCCATGAACGCGCGGCCGGACTGCATCATCAGCGCAGCCGGGGGCGGCGGGATCGTCAACTTCCTGAAGGCGGTGAAGGCCATAGGTCTCGAAAAGAAGATACCCATATACCAGCACTACGCGACGGACCTGCTCGCCCTGCGTCCCCTCGGCATGGACGCGCCCGAGGGCATCATGGGAACCTCGTGCTACCACTTTTACTATCCGAACACCCCGGAGAACAGGGCCTTTACGGATGAGTTCATGAAGGTCTACAAGGGATACCCCGGCTCGACGGCCTTGTACGGGTACGTGGCGGCCCAGCTTATGGCCAAGGCGTACCAGAAGGCGGGAAAGCTCGACAGGGAGCGCTTCATCGACGCGATGGAAGGGCTGGTCGTGGACACCCCCATCGGGAAGCTCCAGATGCGCGCGTGCGACCATCAGCTCATCCTCCCCATGTACTACGGGGTGACGAAGAAGACGAAGGCGTACCCGTTCCTCATCGGGTCGGACTTCATCATTGTGCCGGGCAAGGACTACCTGCCGAGCTGCGAAGAGATAATGAAGCAGCGCGCAGGGAAATAAGTGAGCCGCTTAGAGGCGCCTGGGCGATCGTCCGAAGGGGACAACAGCCCTGGCGCCCTGCGTGTTGGTCCTTCACATGGGCACATGCGGGCACTCTTATGCCGCGCCGCTGCATGATTTCCGTTCAGCGTCGCGCTTCCGGCCCCAATTCCGTTTGTTTTTGGCCTGCCTAGGTGCCGGCAGCTTGATAGAACAATATAACAACCACTTTGGAGAGAACGCAGCCGGGAGGGAGGGGCGACTATCGGCTGCTTTTGTCATCTCTTTCTGGACAGGCACTGACATATTCGATAAAATATCCAAAAAATTAACAGTTGCCGGGGGCGCAACTGAATTCGGTATGAAAAGGGGAAAACCATGCGAAAAAGTATCGTAGTGGCAATGGTTTTGGGTCTGTCCGTCGGTCTTCTTTCCATCGCTCAGACCTCTTTTGGGGCCGAGGCGATCAAGGTGGGGATCGTCGATACCTATTCCGGGCCGGCCACGAGCTTCACGCAGGACGTGCTCGACGGGTTCAAGCTGGCCGTCGAAAGGATAAACGGCAAGGGCGGGGTGCTCGGCAAGAAGATCGAGTATATGACGCGGGATGAGAAATTCAAGCCCGACATCGGCCTTGCGATGGCGAAAGAGCTCGTGATGAAGGAAAACGTGGACATATTGATGGGAACCATCAACAGCGGCACCGCCCTAGCCGTCTCCGACTTCGCCAGGAAGGAGAAGATACCTTTCTTCGTGACCTTCGCCAAGAGCGACAAGATCATCGGGGAGTTTGGGCACCCGTACGTCTTTAACATGAACGAGAATACGCTGATGGCGGGCAAGGCCGCCGCCCTCGTGCTCTCGAAGAAGCCGTACGTAAGGTACTGGATAGCGGGGGACGACTACGAATACGGCCACGCGATCGCCGATGCGCTTTGGACCAACCTCAAAAAGATGAAGCCCAACGTCCAGCTTATAGGACAGTCGTGGTGGAAGGTGGGCGAGGCCGATTTTACCCCGTACATCACGCAGATACTGGCCGCAAAGCCCGATTTCCTCATCGTGGCGACGGGCGGCTCCGGCATGGTCAACTTCCAGAAGGCGGCCAAGGCGACGGGCCTGAGCAAGAAGATCCCCTTCTACCAGCATACGGCCAACGAGCACTCGACGCTGATGGCGCAGGGGCCTAACGCCCCAGAGGGCGTCTTCGGCACGTCGAACTACCTCTTCTACTACCCGGACACGCCTGCCAACAGGGCGTTCGTGGCCGACTTCAGGAAGGCTTACAACAGGTATCCCCGGATCGGCGCGCTCTACGGCTACATGACGGCAGAGTTTATCGCTGCGGGGTTCAAAAAGGCCGGCAAGCTCAACAGGGATGCCCTCGTCAAGGCCCTCGAAGGCATGACCCTTGACAGTCCTGTCGGTCCTTTGACGCTGAGGGCGTGCGACCACCAGCTTGAGCTGCCCATGTACTGGGGCGTAACGAAGAAGGACCCGAAGTACCCCGATTTTCTCATCTCGGCGGACAACCAGGTGATCCCGGCAAGGGACTACATGCCGAGCTGCGAAGAGGTGCTCAAGGAGCGCAAGAAGTAAGAATAATCGTAGGGCAAGGGTGAGGCGCCGCCCGCCGGCGGGACGTCCGGCGGGCGCATCACCTTTAACACTGCACGTGTAACCTTTTTCCTGCGGATTACGATAGTTGATATGTTACCCCGGTCGGCTTTGGGCTGGAGGCATGGCCGACGCTGCGGTATATTTGTTGCAAATGGCCCGTTGTATTGTGTAATGCCGGGGGGAAATGGTATATTTCGTATCGGACGGGGGCCTCGCGCCCCCTTACTCTAGAATTGTGAGGTAGACGTGAGCGAAGCATCGGAAGAAAAGCGGCTTCTCGGGATGGGGCGCAAGACGGTGTGGCGCCTGGCGATAGCGCTCGCCGTCCTGGTTGTCCTCGTCTTGACGTATGCCGTCGTTGCCAGGACCAGGCAGAGCGCGTCGCAGGCCGCCCAATCGGCTGCCGTCCGGGGCATCCCCGTGAGTGCGACGGCGGCGCAGAAAGGCGACATGAACGTCTATATCAACGGCCTGGGGTCCGTAACGCCCCTCTATACCGTCACGGTAAAGAGCCGCGTGGACGGCCAGCTTATGGACGTTTTTTTCAAGGAGGGACAGTTCGTCAAGAAGGGCGAGCTCCTGGCGACCATCGACCCCCGGCCCTTTCAGGTGCAGTTGGACCAGGCGGAGGGGCAGCTCGTGCACGACGAAGCGCTTCTGAGGAACTCCCGCGTAGACCTCGACCGCTACCAGACCCTCTGGAAGGAGGACTCGATACCGAAGCAGCAGCTCGACACGCAGGTTGAGCTGGTGCGCCAGTATGAAGGCTCCGTCAAGACCGACAAGGCCACGATCGACAACGCGAAGCTCCAGCTTGTTTACAGCCGCATCACCTCGCCCATCGATGGAAGGATAGGTCTGAGGCTCGTAGACCCCGGCAACATGGTCCACGCTACCGACGCAGGCGGGCTCATCGTTATAACGCAGCTCCAGCCGATCACCGTGATCTTCCCCGTGCCGGAGGACAACCTCCCCTCGGTGCTCAAAAAGCTCCATTCGGGCCAGCGCATGCCCGTAGACGCCTACGACCGCGCCCAGTCGAAAAAGTTAACGAGCGGCTACCTCCTGACCATCGATAACCAGATCGACCCTACTACGGGCACGGTGCGCCTCAAGGCCCTCTTCGACAACAAGGACAATGTCCTCTTTCCCAACCAATTCGTCAACGCCAAGCTCCTTGTGGACGTGCTGCGGGCGTCCGTCCTCATCCCCTCTGCCGCGGTCCAGCGCGGCTCGCAAGGCATCTTCGTATACGTAGTCAGGGCCGACCGCACGGCCGAGATCAGGCCCGTCACCGTAGCGGAGGTACAGGGCGGCGAGGCGGCCATAGCCAAGGGGCTTAAGCCCGGCGAGCTCGTCATCGTCGATGGCGCGGAGAGGCTGCGGGAAGGCGCGAAGATGGAGCTTAAAAGCCCGACCAACGGCGGCAACGGGAGGCGGAGCGCACCTTGAACGTTTCCCGGCCCTTTATTCTCCGGCCGGTAGCAACTGCGCTGCTGATGGTCGCCATTTTCCTCGCAGGCGCGGCCGCATACCATCAACTGCCCGTATCTGCGCTGCCGCAGGTCGATTACCCGACCATCCAGGTGCGTACGTTCTATCCCGGCGCGAGCCCGGACGTCATGGCCTCGTCCGTGACGGCCCCTCTGGAGCGGCAGTTCGGCCAGATGCCCGGCCTCACCCTTATGACCTCGACGAGCTCCAACGGCAGCTCGATCATCACGCTGCAATTCACCCTGGAGCTCTCCCTCGACGTGGCCGAGCAGCAGGTGCAGGCGGCCATCAATGCGGCGTTTACCTTCCTGCCGTCCGACCTGCCGGTCCCGCCCGTCTACAGCAAGATAAACCCTGCCGACGCCCCGATCCTGACGCTCGCCCTGACGTCTAAGACCGTGCCCCTGCCGCAGATCGAGGACCTTGCCGATACGCGGTTCGCGCAGAAGATATCGCAGCTCCCCGGCGTCGGCCTCGTCAGCATCAGCGGGGGACAGCGGCCCGCGGTCCGCATCCACGTCAACCCGACGGCGCTGGCCGCATACAACCTGACGCTGGAGGACGTGCGCAGCGCCCTGGTCGCCGCGAACGTGAACCAGGCAAAGGGCAGCTTCGACGGCCCCCGGCAGTCCTACATCATCGGGGCAAACGACCAGTTGTTCACGGCCAAGGAGTACAGGCCGCTCATCATCGCCTACCGGAACGGCGCCCCCGTTACCCTGTCGGATGTGGCCGAGGCGGTGGACGACGCGGAGAACGTCCAGATGGCCGCCTGGATGAACGAGACCCCGGCCGTCATACTCAACATCCAGAGGCAGCCGGGGGCGAACGTCATCCAGGTCGTGGACCGCATCAAGACCCTGCTGCCCCAGCTCAGAAGCTCCCTGCCTTCGTCGATACAGGTCTCCATACTGACGGACCGGACGACGACGATACGCGCGTCCGTCAGGGACGTCCAATTGGAGCTTCTGCTCGCCGTGGCCCTCGTCGTCATGGTGATCTTCGTCTTCCTGAGGAACGTCTCCGCCACGATCATACCGAGCGTCGCCGTGCCCCTTTCGCTCGTCGGGACGTTCGGCGTCATGTACCTTTTGGGGTTCAGCCTGAACAACCTGTCGCTCATGGCCCTCACCATCTCGACGGGCTTCGTCGTTGACGACGCCATCGTCATGATCGAGAACATCGCCCGGTACATCGAGCAGGGCGAGAAGCCCCTAAAGGCGGCGCTCCTTGGGGCAAAACAGATCGGCTTCACGATCATGTCGCTGACCGTCTCGCTGATCGCCGTCCTCATACCATTGCTGTTCATGAGCGATGTCGTGGGAAGGCTCTTCAGGGAGTTCGCCGTCACCCTCGGCGTCACGATCCTGATCTCCGCCGTCGTCTCCCTGACGCTGACGCCGATGATGTGCGCCCGCCTCCTGAAACACACCCCGGAGGAGCAGCAGGGCCGCTTCTTCCGCAAATCGGGGGCTGTCTTCGACCGCACCATCGCCTTCTACGGCAGGACCCTGAGCTGGGTGCTCAAGCACCAGCAGGCGACCCTCATCGTGGCGGTCGGGACCCTCGTCCTGACCATCCTCCTGTACCTGGTCGTGCCGAAGGGCTTCTTCCCCGTGGAGGACACGGGGCTGATAACGGGCATTTCCGAGGCCTCCCAGTCCGTATCGTTCCCCGCCATGATTAAGTACCAGCAGACCCTGTGCAGCGCCATCCTCAAAGACCCGGCAGTAGACAGCCTCTCGTCGTTCATCGGCATAGACGGGACGAACCCGACGCTCAATACGGGGAGGATCCTCATCAACCTGAAGCCCCTCGGAGTCCGAAAGTTAAGCGCCACGGACGTGATACACAGGCTCCAGCCGGAGCTTGCGAAGGTCGAGGGGATCACGCTCTACATGCAGCCCGCGCAGGACCTCACCGTCGATGCGCGCGTCAGCAGGACGCAGTTCCAGTATACCCTGGAGGACCCGGATTCGCAGGAGCTTTATACATTGGCGCCGAAGCTCGTAGAAGCTTTGCGCAAGCGGCCGGAGCTGCGTGACGTCAGCAGCGACCAGCAGGACAAGGGCTTGCAGCTCAACGTCGATATCGACAGAAGCACGGCCTCGCGCCTCGGGATCATGCCCTCCGTCATTGACAATACGCTCTACGACGCCTACGGCCAGCGCATGGTCTCGACGATCTTCACGCAGCTCAACCAGTACCGCGTCATCCTCGGCGTAAAGCCCGACTACAAAGCGAACCCCGGCGAGTTGGGCAATATGTATATAAGGGGCAGCGGGGGCAGCCAGGTGCCCTTAGGGGCGATCACCCAGACGTCGGTTAGCACGGGGCCGCTGCTCGTGAGCCGGCAGGGGCAGTTCCCGTCGGTCACGGTCTCGTTCGACCTCCAGCAGGGCGCCTCCCTCGGCAAGGCAGTAAACGCGGTGCAGGCGGCGGCTAAGGAATTGCAGCTCCCGGCGAGCATCGGGGGCAGCTTCCAGGGCACGGCCCAGGCGTTCCGCTCGTCGCTGGTGCACGAGCCGATCCTGATACTCGCGGCCCTCGTGACCGTTTATATAGTGCTGGGCGTTCTGTACGAGAGCTATATCCACCCGATCACGATACTTTCGACGCTGCCTTCGGCCGGCGTCGGCGCTATCCTCGCGCTTCTGCTGTGGCGCACGGATTTCAGCGTTATCGCGCTGATCGGCATCATCCTTCTCATCGGCATCGTGAAGAAGAACGGCATCATGATGGTGGACTTTGCCCTTGAGGCCGAGCGCAAGGAGAAAAAGACCCCCGAGGACGCCATATACCAGGCCTCGCTCCTGCGCTTCCGGCCGATCATGATGACGACGATGGCCGCCCTCCTCGGCGCCCTGCCTCTGGCAATCGGCACGGGCGTCGGCTCCGAGCTGCGCCATCCGCTGGGCATCTCGATAGTCGGCGGGCTCGTCATCAGCCAGGTCCTTACTCTTTACACGACGCCGGTGATCTATCTCTGGTTCGACCGGCTGGCCAGCCGCTTCAGGCGCGGCCGCGCAGGCGAGCAGAACGGTCAGGAATAGAACAAATGACCATGCCGCAAATAACGGGCTATTCAGTGAACGCTTTTCGCGAGAGGGGACGACCCGCTAAAGCGGGTACCCCGGGCAGCTTTGCTGCCGGAGGGGGCGCGGGGTACCCTCGCGGCGGCACGGCCGCGTGGGTCGCCCAACAATTGCCTGTTATAAGGCGTGCCAAAGCTCCAACGATGATAATCGGTTGCAAAAAGTGCGGGGACGGAAAAGCGAGTAATACAGTTTTTATGAGGGCAAGCACAGAAAAGGATAAGCTGATACTATCCCTGTGGGATGATACCGGGAATCGGGATGCCGGATAGACCACCATGAATATCTCGTCGAGCTTCATCGGAAGACCTGTTGCGACGACCCTACTCACGATAGGGATCATCCTGGCCGGCGCCGCCGCCTTTTATATGCTGCCTGTCTCCCCCTTGCCTGCGGTCGATTTTCCGACCATTTTCGTCTCGGCCGTGCTGCCCGGCGCGGACCCGGAGACGATGGCGACGTCGGTCGCAACCCCGCTGGAGCGCCAACTGGGCCGCATAGCAGGCGTCACGGAGATGACGTCCGTAAGCAACAGGGGGGCAACGAGCATCACGCTCCAATTCGACCTCGACCGCAACATCAACGGCGCGGCCCGGGACGTCCAGGCGGCGATCAACGCTGCGAGGAGCTTCCTGCCGCCGAACCTGCCGAACCAGCCGACTTACCGCAAGGTGAACCCGTCGGACGCGCCCGTCCTTATCGTCTCCCTCACGTCCGACCATGTCCCCGCTTCCCGGATGTACGACGCGGCCTCCAGCATCATGATGCAGAAGCTCTCCCAGGTGCCTGGCGTCGGCCAGGTCTTCGTGGGAGGCGGCGCCTTGCCCGCTGTCCGCGTAGACCTCAACCCGACCGCCCTCAACAGGTACGGGATCGGCCTTGCCGACGTGCGGGGCGTCCTCCAGCAGACGAGCGTCAACCGGCCGAGGGGGCAGATCGTGGGCGAGGACAGGATGTGGGACATCCACACAAACGATCAGCTCAGAAAAGCCGCAGATTACATGCCCGTCATCGTCGCCTACCGGTCCGGCGCTGCGGTGCGGCTGCCCGATATCGGACGCGTCGAGGACTCGGTGGAAGACGTGAGGACGGGCGGCCTCGTCAACGGTAAGCGCGCTGTCATGGTGGTCATATTCCGGCAGCCTAACGCGAACATCATAGATACGGTGGACAGGGTAAAGGCCATCCTGCCCCAGCTTCAGGCCTCCCTGCCGGGGGGGATCGATTTCTCCATCCTCCAGGACCGCACACCGCCGATCCGCGGCTCGCTGCATGACGTCGAGATCACCCTGCTGATCTCCTTCGGCCTCGTGATCCTCGTCGTCTTTGCGTTCCTGCGGAACCTCCGCTCTACGGTCATCCCTGCCGTCGCTGTCGGCACCTCGCTTATCGGGACGTTCGGCGTCATGTACCTCTTCGGCTATAACCTGGACAACCTCTCACTCATGGCGCTCACCATTGCGACCGGCTTCGTCGTTGACGACGCCATCGTCGTCCTTGAGAACGTCACGCGCCACATCGAGCAGGGGGTGAAGCCAAGGGCGGCGGCGCTGCTGGGCTCGAAGGAGATCGGCTTCACGGTCCTTTCCATGAGCCTCTCCCTTGTCGCCGTCTTCATCCCGATCCTGATGATGGGAGGCATGGTCGGCCGCCTCTTCCGCGAGTTCGCGGTGACACTTTCTACGGCCATCCTCATGTCGATGGTCGTCTCCCTCACGACCACGTCGATGATGTGCGCCAGGGTGCTCAAGAACGGGAAGGAGGAGGAGCACGGCCGCTTCTACAGAATGAGCGAGGACGGGTTCAACTGGCTGCGCCATAAGTACGAGGTGAGCCTGGGCTGGGTGCTGTGCCACGCCGGCCTGATGCTCGTAGTGATGGGCCTCACGGTGGCCACCAGCGTATTCCTTTTTATCGTGCTCCCGAAAGGGTTTTTCCCCGAGCAGGACATAGGCCGCATCTCCGGCGCCATCCAGGCCGACCAGGACGTCTCCTACCAGGCGATGATCGGTAAGCTCACACGGGCGCTGTCGATCATAAAGAAGGACCCCGAGGTCAATATGGTCGGGGGCTACACGGGCGCCGGAGGCGGCGGCGGCACGGCCGCCAACACGGCGAATATGTTTATCTCCCTGAAGCCCTTCTCCGAGCGCACGGTCAGCGTGGGAAAAGTGATCGCCCGCCTTCGCAAGCAGCTCTCCCAGATACCGGGCGCGCCCGTCTACCTCGTGCCCGTTCAGGACCTGCGGATTGGCGGGAGGCGGAGCAACGCCATGTATCAGTACACCCTCTGGGGCGACAACCTGGACGACCTCGTGCACTGGGCGCCGAGGGTCTACCAGCGCATCCGCGTGCTGCCCGCCCTCGTCGATGTGAACAGCGACCAGCAGAACAAGGGGCTGGAGGCGACCCTCGTGATCGACCGGGATACCGCCTCCAGAATGGGCATCACCGCCCAGGCGATAGACGATGTCCTTTACGACGCCTTCGGCCAGCGCCAGGTGTCGATCACGTATACGCAGCTAAACCAGTACCACGTGGTGATGGAGGTCGCGCCCGAATACTGGCAGCGGCCCGAGACGCTTCACGACATCTACCTGCGGGGGTCGGGGGGCAATATGGTTCCCCTCTCCGCCTTTACGCATTTCGAGAGGCGCGCCACGTCGCTCGCCGTCAACCACCAGGGGCAGTACCCCTCAGTCACCATCTCCTTCAACATGGCGCCCGGCAAATCCCTCGGCGAGGCCGTGCGGGAGATCGAGGACGCGACGCACAAGATCGGCCTGCCGGCGAGCATCAGGGGCAGCTTCATGGGCACGGCCCAGGCCTTCCAGGCATCCCTTGCGAACGAGCCTCTCCTGATCCTGGCCGCCCTCGTGACCGTCTACATCGTCCTCGGCATCCTGTACGAGAGCCTTGTCCACCCCCTCACCATCCTGTCCACGTTGCCGTCCGCCGGGGTCGGCGCGATGCTGGCCCTCCTCGTTTTCCGGACGGACCTGACCATAATCGCCTTCATAGGCATCGTCCTGCTCATAGGGATAGTAAAAAAGAACGGCATCATGATGGTGGACTTCGCGATAGACGCGGAGCGCAGGCAGGGCATGGGGCCGGTCGACGCGATCCACAAGGCGTGCCTCCTGCGGTTCAGGCCGATCATGATGACGACGATGGCCGCCCTTTTGGGCGCGGTCCCCCTTGCGGTCGGCACGGGAGTCGGCTCCGAGCTGCGCCGCCCCCTGGGCATCTCCATAGTCGGGGGGCTCATCTTCAGCCAGTTGTTGACGCTCTACACGACGCCGGTGATGTACCTGTTCCTCGACCGCTTCCGCCTGAGGATGAAGGCCCTGTCGCGCCTGGGCATATTCGCGCGCCTGCGCAGAAGGGACCTGGGGACCGCTGGCATTAACAGAGGTGAAGTCGATGAGACTCTTTAGGAAAATAAAGACCGGCGCCGCAAGACGCGCGCGCAGGAAGCGGCAGGGGGCGGCTGCGCTGGCGCTGCTTTTCGGCCTGGCCTCCTGCACGGTCGGACCCAACTACGTAAAGCCCGCCGCGCCGATGCAGGAGACGTTCAAGGAGATGGAAGGCTGGAAAAAGGCGGAGCCGAAGGAAGACCTCCTGCGCGGCAACTGGTGGGAGGTCTTTGCCAACCCCGAATTGTCCGCCCTGGAAGAGCAGGTCAGCATCACGAACCAGAACATCGCGACTGCCGAGGCGAACTTCCGCCAGGCCCTCGCCCTCGTCCAGGTGGCCCGCGCATCCTATTTCCCAACTGTGGGCGTCGCGCCGTCCGCCACCAGGCTCTACCGCTCGACAGGAAGCGCGGTAAGCGCCTCAACCGCAGGCAGCACCACCGCCCCGACGGTCAACATCTATTCGGCGCCGGGCAGCGCCTCCTGGGCGCCGGACCTCTGGGGCCTCGTGCGGCGCAACGTCGAGTCGAGCCGCGCAAGCGCCCAGGCGTCGGCTGCGACCCTCGAAGGCGTGCGCCTGAGCGCCCACGGGCAGGTCGCCCAGGACTATTTCCAGCTACGCACCCTCGACGCCCAAAAAGCACTCCTCCACGAGACGGTCGAGGCCTACCGCAAGTCCCTGCAACTGACCGAGAACAGATACAAGGGCGGGGTCGCGTCGAGGGCCGACGTGCTCCAGGCGGAGACGCAGCTCAAGACGACCCTCGCCCAGGAGATCGACGTAGGCGTGCAGCGCGCCCAGATGGAGCACGCCCTTGCCCTCCTTACGGGCAGGCCGCCGGCTGGCTTCTCACTCCCGTTCTCGCCGCTCTCGGTGCTGCCGCCCTCCATACCCGTGGGCGTGCCTTCGATGCTCCTCGAAAGAAGGCCGGACGTAGCGACCAGCGAGCGGAACATGGCCGCGGCCAACGCCCAGATAGGCGTGACTATCGCGGCCTGGTATCCCACCCTGACGCTCGGCACGGCGGGGGGCTTCCTGAGCACCAGCGCGTCCCAGTGGTTCACGTGGCCCATGCGCTTCTGGTCCGCCGGCCCCGGAGTTTCCCAGCTCGTCTATGACGGGGGCTTGAGAAAGGCGCGAACGGCCCAGGCGAGGGCAGCCTACGAGTCCACCGTCGCGACTTACCGTCAGACGGTGCTCACCGCCTTCCAGGAGGTCGAGGACGCCCTGGCCGCCCTGCGTATCCTTGAGCAGGAGGCGGACATCCAGGCGCAGGCGGTGGCGGCCGCAGAGCAGTCGCTCGCGGTCATCACGAACCAGTACCGCCAGGGGACGGTCGCCTATCTCAACGTCATCGTGGCCCAGACGACCGTGCTGAGCAACAAGATCACGGCGCTGAGCATACTGGGCCGCAGGATGACGGCAGCGGTGCTGTTGATCGAAGCCCTGGGCGGCGGCTGGGACGTAACTGGACTTCCGAAAGTATAATTCCTAGCCCGTTGCGGCGGCGTCTGAGGCGCTGCAATTATTGGGGCTCAGCGCCCCCTCCAGCGGCAAAGCCGCATGGAGCCTCCCCCCTCATGAAAAGCTAAGACGGCGTCGCGCTGCGGTCCGCGACGCTTCGACGTACGCAAAAAGTACGCCTTCGCGCCTCGAACCTCGCGCTTCACCAAATCTGCATCGCCATACTTGCCGCTATAACTCGCTCCCTTATGAGACGTGCAATTACTATATGTTATGACGTATTATTAAAGTCAATTATGAGAGCTTGTCTTGCTTCGCGGGGGTGCCTGGCGGTCTGTGCTGGTTATGTTTCCTCTCGCTCAGTCTTTGCATGACGACGAAGAAGACGGGGACGAAGGGGATGGCGAGGAGCGTCGAGGCGCACATGCCGCCGAAGACGACCGTGCCGATGGCCCGCTGGCTGACCGCGCCCGCGCCGTAGGCGAAGAGAAGGGGGGCAACGCCGAGGATGAAGGCAAAGGAGGTCATCACGATGGGGCGGAAGCGGCGGTCCGTGGCCTCGATGGCGGCCTCCTCGATGGATACGCCCTCCCTTCGGAGGTCGCGGGCGAACTCCACGACGAGGATGGCGTTCTTACTCGCCAGGGCGATCATGAGCACAAGGCCGATCTGCGTGTAGAGGTTGTTGTCGTAGCCCCGGACCAGGAGGCCGACAAGGACGCCGACGAGCGCCATAGGGACGGCCAGGAGCACTGCCGCCGGTGAGGTCCAGCTTTCGTACAGGGCGGCCAGCACCATGAAGACGAGCGTGACGGAGAGGGCATAGATGATATAAGGCTCGTAGCCCACCTTCTTCTCCTGATAGGACGTGGCCGTCCATTCATACCCGAACCCGGCGTGCAGGGCGTGCCCCGCCACCCGCTCCATGCCGCTGATCGCCTGTCCGGAGCTGAAGCCGGAGGCGGCGGAGCCGAAAATGGAGGCCGCTGGGTACAGGTTGTAGCGGGTAATCAGCTCCGAGCCCATCGTGCGCCTTGCCCGTAGGAGGCTGCCCAGGGGCACCATCTGACCCTGGGCATTCCGCGTATAGAGTCTGTTTATATCCTCCACCGTGTTCCGGTAGGGGTCGCTCGCCTGGATATAGACCTGGTATATCTGGTTGAATTTGTTGAAGAGGTTGACGAAGGAGGAGCCGACGTATCCCGTCAGGGTCTGGAAGATATTTCCCAGGGGGACGTTGAACGCCTGGGCCTTCGTCCGGTCTATATCGAGGTATATCTGCGGGCTGTGGGCGTTGAAGGTGGTTGTCAGCCCCCCGAGGCCGGGCGTCCGGTTGCCTGCGTCTACGAGCGCGCCGGCCGCCTGCTCAAGGGCCTCCGGACCGGCGCCCCCCCTGTCCTCCACCATCATCTGAAAGCCCCCCGATTGTCCGAGCCCCTCTGATGGGCGGCGGGATGACGACGAAGGCGAGGGCGTCCTGGATGCGGGCCAGCTCCCTGTTGAGGCCCGAGACGATGACGTCCTGGGTAAGCCGGCGGCCCCGCTTGCTCCAGTCCTCGTAGACGACGAAGACGGTTATGCTCGTTGCGACGTTCGCTGCGTCGAGGACCGAGTAGCCGCCTATATCGACCCAGCCTCCAACGCCCGGCGTCTTCCTCAGTATGGCCTCGATCTGGTCGGAGACGCGGTGCAGCCTGGGCTGGGAAGCCCCGTCCGGCAGACGCGCCAAAAGTATCGCGTACCCCTGGTCCTCCGTGGGGAGAAATCCCGTCGGCCGCCTTACGAATGCCCAGGCTGCGAGTGCGATGACAAGGGCGAAGACGACGAGCGACACGGCCGGATGGCGCACCATCCGGCCCACCATGTGCATGTACGGCCGCCTCATCCCCTGGTACACCCTGTTGAACCCCCGGTTGAACCAGCTCTCCCGCTTTTCTTTCCTCTGCCGGAGCCACAGGGCGCACTGGGCAGGCTTCAGGGTCAGGGCGTTAATGGCGCTGATGACCGAGGTGGCTGCTATGACGAGGGCGAACTGCCTGAAGATCTGGCCCGTGATGCCGGGCAGGAAGGCGGCGGGCAGGAATACGGAGACCAGGGCCATCGTGATGC
The DNA here is from genome assembly GCA_963835595.1 of uncultured delta proteobacterium. Lineage (GTDB taxonomy): Bacteria > Desulfobacterota > Syntrophorhabdia > Syntrophorhabdales > WCHB1-27 > CAWEPK01. The sequence continues at coordinate 288,715 of CAWIGL010000003.1, forward strand.
CCATGACCGGGCCTGTCAGCTCGCTCATCGCCTTGACTGCCGCGTCCCTCGGCGACAGCCCTTTCTCGATATAGTACGAGCTGTTCTCGACGATCACGATGGCGTCGTCAACCACGATGCCGATGGCGAGCACAAGGGCGAAGAGCGTCATCAGGTTGATCGTGAAGCCGAGGGCTATCATCGCGCCGAAGGCGCCTATGATCGTTACCGGGACGGTGGTCGCGGGGACGAGGAGCGCCCTGAAATTCTGGAGGAAGATCATGATTACGAGGAGCACGAGGATCGCTGCCTCGAAGAGCGTCTCGTAGACCTTCGATACGGCCTCCCTGACGAACTTGGTTGTATCGAAATGGATGCTGTACTTGAGGCCTTCGGGGAAGTCCTTGCTCATCGTGTCCACCATCCGGTAGACGCTGTTCGCCACCGCTATGGCGTTCGCCTCGGGCAGGGCGAAGACTACGACCTCCGCAGACGTGTGCCCCCGGCTGCTGCTGTAAGTTGCGTAGGTCTGCTGCCCGAGCTCGACGTACCCGAGGTCGCGCAGGCGGACGATCTGGGCGCTCGGTCCGCTCGTGTCGCTCTTTACTATGATGTCCTCGAACTGCTTCGCGTCGGAAAGCCTGCCCAGGCTGTTGATCGTAAGCTGGAACGCCTGGTCCTTGCCCGTGGGCGGGGCGCCGAGCTGGCCGGAAGTGACCTGCACGTTCTGGTCGCCCACGGCGCTGAGCACGTCGGCCGTCGTCAGGTTGAACTGTCTGAGCCTGTTGGGGTCGAGCCAGACTCGCATACTGTACTGGCCCGCGCCGAAGACCCTCACCAGGCCCATGCCGGGCAGCCTGGCCAGCGGGTACTGCATGTTGATCTGGCCGTAATTCGAGAGGAAGGCTGCGTCGTAGCGGTCGTCGTCCGAGTAAAGGCTGACGACGAGCAGGATATTCGTCGAGACCTTTTTTACGGTCACGCCCTGGACGGTGACGCCGCCCGGCAACTGGGCCAGGGCTGTGGCCACCTGGTTCTGGACGAGGGTGAGGGACTTGTCGAGGTCCGTGCCTATGTCGAAGGTGATCGTGAGCGCATAGGTGCCGTCGCTTCCGCTGGTCGAGAGCATATAGATGGAGTGCTCCACGCCGTTGACTGCCTGCTCCAGGGGTACGCCTATCGTCTCTGCGACGACGGAGGCGCTGGCGCCGGGGTATCGCGTCGTCACCTGTATCGTGGGCGGGGTGATGGGCGGATACTGCTCGACGGGGAGCCGGACATAGCTTATGATGCCTATGATGATCGTGATGACTGCTAGGACGTTCGCAAGGATGGGCCGGTCGATGAAGAATGTGGAGATCACGGCGTGGGTCCGTCCTGCCTCCGGGGCGTCACCTTGCGGCCCGGCACGGCCTTCTGCAAGCCCTTTACGACGATCCATTCCTCCGGTCCGAGGCCCGCGGCTATGTCCCTCATGCCGCCGACCTCGGTCCCGACCGTGACATAGCGGCGCTCCACCGTGTTGTCCGGCCCGACGATAAGAAGGAAAAAGCCGCGCTGGTCTGAGCCGATCGCCTCCTGCGGCACAAGGAGGCCTTTTTTCTGCCTGAGAGGGACGCGGACCCTGGCGTAGGCCCCTGCCGGAAGTCCGCCCTCCGGGTTATGGAATATGCCGCGCATCTGGAGCGTGCCGGAGGTGGCCGTAAGGCTGATTGAGGCGAAGTCGAGGAGGCCCTTGTGGGGATAGCCGCGCTCCTCCAGGACGCCTATGAAGACGGGCCATTTCTCGGCCTTTGCCCTCCCAGGCAGCCAGCGGGCCTCCGTCAGCCTGGCGAGGTCGGATTCGCTGATCGTGAAATACGCATAAATGGGGTCGATCCGGTTGACCGATGTCAGCACGGTCACCTCGCTCGATCCGACGAGGTTGCCCGGATCGACGAGCCTCCTGTCCACGCGTCCGTCGAAGGGGGCGCGCACCTCGGTGTATTCGAGGTTAAGGGTTGCGAGGTCGCGGGCCGCGCGGGCGCTCATCAGGTTGGCCCTCGCGGAGTCCCTCTGGAACCGCCAGTTATCGACGTCCGACTGGGCGGCCGCCTTGCGCTGGAATAGCTCCGAGTAACGGTTGAACTGGGCGGTCGCGTATTCGAGCTGGGCGCTTTGCAGCAATATCGCGGCCTCCGCCTGCGCCAGGGCGTCCCGGTACGTGTTCTGCTGTATGACGAAGAGAAGCTGCCCCTCCTTGACTAGCTGGCCGTCCTGGAAAAGGACCTTGTCGAGGTAGCCGGCCACGCGCGCGCGAAGCTGGACGGTCAAGATGGCCTGGGTGCTGCCTGTCGATTCGATGTATTCGGTGATGAGGCGGGCTACGGGCCGGACGACGGTCACCGCCGGGGGCGGGGGAGGGGGCGCGGGCTTCGCCCTGCACGACAATAAGAAAGCCGCGCAGAGGAGCGCAGCCGCAGCCCAGACTGCGGCGTGACCGGCCCTCATGCGCCATCCCCGCGTATATCCGGCAGACGCCGGCTTTATCCGTTTCATGGGTCTCTCAGTCCCTCCGTTTCTTCCGAGCCTGACACGGCCCTTTCCTTACCAGTCCGGCGGCCTCACGAGAGGACGCTCTTTCTCAGGCGTTTCCGGCGGCATGTAAGCCGCAAAGTCGAGGAGATGACCCCAGTTGGTCCGCTTCGCCATAGCCTGCCTGATCTCGGCAGGCACGAGGTCCTTCCCCTCCCTTATCTCCCATCCGCCGCCCAGCGCCCTGTATATCGCCACCAGGTTGTTCGCGACTGCGCCCAGGGTCGTGGCGAAATTGTCCTGCTCCGTAAGGAGCGCCTGGGAGCTGACGATCACGGTCGTGAAGTCCGTCGTGCCCACCCGGTACTGCTGGCCGCCGAGGTCGAGGGACCGCTGCGCAGCCGCCGTGCTGCCCGCGAGGAGCTCCGCCCTTTCCTGCGACCTCAAGTAAGCGACGATCGCGTCCTCCACGTTCTGCTGGGCCGTGAGCACCGTATTCTGGTACGTAGTCAAAAGCTCCTGGAAGCGCGCGTCCTGGAGGCGCACGTTGTTCGTGAGCTGGCCGTAGTTCAGAACGTTCCAGATAAGCCCCGGGCCGACTGCATAGTTCCTGCTGCCCCACTGGGATATGTCTCCCAGGCTCGACCCCGGTATGTTCGTGGAGAGGAAGCCGAAGTTGCCGGAGAGGGCGAAGGCGGGGTAGAGATACGCGCGGGCCACGCCGATCTGGGCGGATTGCGCCATCGCCCGGTATTCCGCACCGCGCACGTCCGGCCTGCGCCTTATGAGGTCTGCGGGGATGCCGACGGTCACCTGCATGGGAGGGACCGGGATGGCCGACGGGCCGGAAAGCTCCTCGGTGAGGTCGGAGGGCGGCGTCCCGAGCAGGATGCTCAGGGCGTGCTTCGTCTGCTGGAGCTGGATCTGCAGCGCGGGGACGGTCGCCTTCGTCTCGTTGAGCAGCGTCCCGGCCTGCGCCACCTCCCTGTCCGTGGCCGCGCCGAATTCCCTCCGCGCCTCTACTATCTTTAAATTTTCGAGTTGCGACTCGACGTTCTTTTGGGCGATCTCGATGCGCTTCTCCAGGGTCCTTATGTTTATGTAGTTCGCAGCTACGTCCGCCGTCAGGGTGACGAGGGCGTTGTCGTAGTCGGCGACGCTCGCAAGGAGGCTTGCGTCTGCCGATTCGACGTTCCGCCTGAACTTGCCCCAGAAGTCGATCTCCCAGTTGCCGCCTATCCCTATCTGGTCCTGCCAGTACGTTACAAGGCCGCCGCTCGTGATGGCGCTGACCGTCGAGTGGCCGCTCACGCCGTTGTACTGGAGGGCGCCGGTCACCTGCTGCGTTTGCGGGTAAAGCTCGCCTACGGCTATGCCGAGCTGCGCCCTTGCCTCCAGGACCCTCACCCCCGCGATGCGCAACTGGAGGTTCTGCCTGTAAGCGGTGTCGATCAGCCTGTCGAGGACGGGGTCGTTGAAGACGCGCCACCAGGCGCGATAATCGGCCGGGCCCGGCGCGACGCGCTGCCCGTCCGCCTCGTGCCAGGCGGAGGCGACAGGGGCAGGGGGCCGCACGTAGTCAGGCCCCACCTTCGTGCACGAGACGGCCGAAAGGAGCAGAAAAATCAGGGCGGCGGACGCGGCGCAGAGTTGCTTTGGGGCGGAGGCGGCCGCGTGAATGTGCACGGCGGCGAAAGCGGCGCGGACATGTGCGGCAGCCGCAAACCCCTTCCGTTCCTCCTCGACTTCACCCAGGCAAATGCCGGCTCCCAAAGAGATCCCCCCACTTTTTCGGTGAAATGGCGGCCCCTGATCGATACGAGTGCCTGTAAATAATCTAAGCGGGGGGCGGCATGAAAGCAAGACGGGGTTTTTACGGGTCTTTCTTGCTTTTGAGAAATTGAGTGGACATCGGCGTCCGACTATGAGCGCCCGGACGCGCACCTGTTCCCTTGCATCGCGCGATCACATAGGATATGTTTTAAAAGACCGCATGAAAGACACGAACGGAATGGGCGAAAAGCAGTTCTCTTTTTACACGATCCTCGCGATAGTCGTTATCCTCGGCTACCTGTGCTACCGGATCCTGCTGCCCTTCGTCGCCCCATTGAGCTGGGCGGTCGTCTTCTGCATAGTCTTCTTCCCCGTCTACCAGGTCATACTCAGGTACGTCAGGTTGCAGTCCATTGCAGCGACGGCAACCGTCGTCCTCGTCTGCATCCTCATTCTCGGGCCTTTTTCATATTTTGCATACCTCCTGACGGTCGAGCTGTCGGGCATATCGACGACGCCCCTCGACGTAAAGACCATCGCGGAGCTCTTCAACCACCCCCTCGTCAGGCAGTTGACGGACAGGCTGCTCTCCTTCTTCAACATCACGCAGGCCGATCTCCAGGCGTCGGTGCTCTCCGGCCTGTCGTCCGCGGGGAAACGGATACTGGAGTATGCGCCTGGCCGCCTGGGCGACGTAATGGGGGCCGCGTTCAACTTCATCCTCATGGTGTTCTCCCTCTTTTTCTTCCTTCAGGACGGTCCTTACCTCCTCGGCCGGCTGAGCGAGTACCTGCCCTTTTCGGGGCCCCACAAGGACAGGCTGACGAAGCAGGTGAAGGACATCGTCATCTCTACGATATACGGCGGCATAGTGGTGGCCCTTGCCCTGGGCTGCATAGGATCGATATCGTTCGCCCTCCTCGGCCTCTACGGGCCGGGCATCTGGGGCCTTGCCATAGCGATCTCGTCGTTCATCCCCTTCGTCGGCTCGGCCATCGTCTGGATACCGGCGATACTCTTGCTCCTTTACAAGGGGGCCTTCGCAAAGGCGATCATCCTTCTCCTGATCGCTACCCTGGCGACCGCCCTGATAGACAATATCATAAGGCCGATCATCATCGGCAACCGGCTGAGGATGCCCCTTCTGGTAATATTCTTCGGCGCCCTGGGTGGCGTCGGGTTCTTCGGCCTCATAGGGATCGTCATGGGGCCGCTCGTGCTCGCCGTTTTCATCTCCATACTCGACATATTCAAAGACGTGGAGGAAAACAATGAGTAACGCCGCGCGGGTGATGGCGGCGCCCGTTTTAGTCGCTGCGGCCGCGTCGTTCGCCCTCCTTGCGGTGAGGGGTCTCTCGATACGGTTCTTCCGTAAATGGGCGGGAGGGGCCGAAGGGCGGCTCCGCATCTACAGGGCCGTCCGGCAGCCCCTGGCCGCGCCGTCTATCTTTTGGTGCATCGCGGCGGGCCTCTACCTCGGCATGGCCGTCTCCGACCTGCCTGAAAAATACGTCTTTTATATAACGCGCCTAATCCACGTGATAATCGTGCTCTCCGTGAGCATCGGCGTAGCGAACATGGTCGGCGGGGTCTTTGCCGCGCAGGTCCAGAAAGCAGGCATCCCCATCTCGACGACGGGTCTCATGGGCGCCGTGCTCAAAGGGGCGGTCATCGCCGTAGGCTGCGTGGTCATCCTGGACATGCTCGGCGTATCGGTGGCCCCGCTCCTCACCGCGATGGGCGTCGGCGGCCTCGCCGTTGCCCTCGCGCTCCAGGACACCCTGGCGGACCTTTTCGCGGGCTTCCACCTGCTCGTCGAGAAATCGATACGCGTGGGCGATTTCGTAAGGCTCGAATCGGGCCAGGAAGGGTGGGTGGACGACATCACCTGGCGGACGGCCAGGGTAAGGACGCCGGCCAACAACATGGTCGTGATACCGAACAAGAAGCTGGCCCAGAGCGTAGTCGTCAACTACTCGCTGCCCCAGGAAGAGATGGGCATCTCCCTGGCCGTGCACGTGCCCTACGGAGCCGATTACGACAGGGTCGAATCGCTGCTCGTGGAAGAGGCGATAAAGGCGGCGGCCGAGCTGCCCGGGCTGGCGGAAGGGCAGAAGCCTTCCGTCAGCTTCGATTTTGCCGAGAGCTGGGTCGAATGCTCCCTCAACCTCTCGGTGAGGCGGTTCATCGACCAGTACGGCGTCAAAAGCGCGCTGCGAATGCGCATCCTCCGAAGGCTCTCCATTGAGGGGGTAGAAACCGTATTCCCCACGAAGACCGTCTATGTGAAGGAGACGCGCTCTATATCATAGCGGCCGGGTTAATGCCCCGCGGCCTATACAACAGCTAGCCGCGGGGTGATACGTTCCGCGCCTTTTCCCTGTCTCTCGGGGTCTTGCCGGCTCGACGGACACAAAAAGTCCAGTCTCGCCGGAAGCCCCCTCGATCACGGAAAAATTCATCGAAATTTCCTCCGGCCGCAACAACAAACTCTTTGCTGATTGCCTTTTCGAGCCGCGTGCCTCGCTTACGCTCTTCAGTTAATATTGCTTTTTTCTTGGGTTTTCCTATAGATTAGGTAAGATACGGTATTGGAGTAAGAAACATGATATCCAGAGTCAGAGAAGCCAAATATGTTGGGGCCTTCGTGATCCGAGTCTATTTTATGGATGGCGTAGAGGGCGAGGTGGATTTTGAAGGTGATCTTGATGGGGAGATCTTTGCGCCGTTAAAAGATGTTTCGTATTTCAAAAACTTCATCGTGCATCCTGAGCTGCATACTCTCGCCTGGCCGAACGGCGCGGACTTCGCCTCAGAATATCTCTATCAAAGAGTGCAGCACGCTGCTTAATTCGATTTTCTCAAGGGCAGTTTGAAGGGGCCGGGAGATTTTCGATGATAGGCGCCGTGATCGGCGGGCCGCCCGACGAGATAGTACATTTGAAGTACATCGAGGAGGCGCGGCCCAGGCGAGACAGGCGCATGGCGCGAAAAGATCCCGGCCCTTATAGTAGCTAGTTACTTTAGGTCGATAATTGGTTATAATCTTTCTGTCTTGGTTCATCGAATCCTATACTACCTCTATCAGAAGCGTCTTGTCAGGAAGATCAAGAGACGCGCGATGCCGACGCACCTCGGCCTCATCCTGGACGGCAACCGCAGGTACGCCAGGGAGATGGGGTTCGACGACATCGCGGACGGACACAGGGAAGGGGCTCGGCGCCTCGACGACGTGCTGCAATGGTGCGCGGACCTGGGCATCAGGATCGTCACCGTATGGGTGCTGTCGCCGGAGAACACGAACAGGAGCAAGGACGAGGTCGAGGCGCTTTACGGCATCATCAGGGAAAAAATGGTGGACCTGAGCCGCAACCCGGTAATAGCGAAAAACAGGTTCAAGATAAGGGCGTTCGGCAAGCTGGACGGCCTGCCGGCCGAGCTGCAGGAGGCGATATCGAGGTGTGAGTCGTCCACGAAGAAGTTCGACCGGCACATGCTGAACATCGCTATCGGATACGGCGGCAGGGAAGAGATCGTGGAGGCGGCCAGGAAGGCGCTTTTGGAGAAGAAGGCGTCGTCCGTGCAGGAGCTGATCGAGGGCCTGACCGTCGAGGACATCGCCAACAATCTGTATACGGGCGGCATTCCCGACCCCGACCTGATTATCAGGACGAGCGGCGAGATACGGCTTTCCGGCTTCCTGCTCTGGCAGAGCGCGTACAGCGAGTTCTATTTTTGCGACGCCTTGTGGCCCCTGTTCAGGAAGATCGATTTCCTCCGCGCGATAAGGAGCTACCAGCACAGGAACAGGAGGTTCGGAAAGTGATTCTTTCCGGCAAAGGCCCGGCCGCCGGTGCGCGCCTGGGGACATCGGCGCACGTATGAGCGAGGGCCAGGAAAGGTCCCGGCTTCAGTCCCGGCCCGTAAGGGTATTGCTGGCGCTTTGCGCCGCCGCTTTCATCGGCCTCGTATTTTATATATACCTTGCGGGGGCGTGGAGGGACGTCCTCCACTTCTACAAGTTCTTCCTGGAAGGCAAGAAGCTCAAGCTCTTCCTTGCCTCTTACGGCCCGTACTCGGCCGCGGTCTTCACCGTCGTTCAGGCGCTCCAGGTCGTTGTGGCCCCCGTTCCCGGAGAGGTTACGGGCTTCGTGGGCGGCCTGCTCTTCGGCAAGCTGTACGGGACGGCCCTTTCGACGGTCGGCCTGACCGCAGGCGCGCTCCTCGCTTTCTATATCGCCCGCCGGCTCGGCTCGGGCTTCGTCCGCAAGATCGTCAGACAGGAATACTTCGACCGCTTCGATTCCTTCATGTCCACGCACAAGGCACTGAATATCACCTTTGTCTTCTTTCTCATACCAGGCTTCCCGAAAGATTCCCTCTGCTACCTCCTGGGCCTTACGCGCATGAGATACGTCGATTTCATCCTCATGAACGTTTTCGGCAGGCTGCCGGGCACCTTCCTTTTATGTATGCAGGGGGACGCCATAAGGAACGGCAAGTTCGCCTCTTTCTGGGTGATCTTCGGGGGCAGCATCGCCCTCTCGACCTGCCTCTATTTCGGGAGGGACGCCGTTATCGGGCTGTGGTCCTCGCTCAGGAAGCTCTTCAGATTAAAAGAAGGGCGATAAGCACGGCGAGGGCCAACCGGTAATAGGCGAATACGTCGAGGGAATGACGCCTCAGATAGCCGATCAGGAACCTCAGGCTCACCACACCGAAGACGAACGAAGAGATAAGACCGACAAGGTAAATGGAGACCTGCTGGCTGCCGAGTACGATGTGGCGGCCCTCGTAGAGGGAAACGCCGAGCACGATGGGGATGGACAATAGAAAGGAGAAATCGACCGCGTCCTGCCGCTTGAGGCCCAGGAGCATGGCGGCCGTTATCGTGATGCCGCTCCTCGATACGCCTGGCGCCAGGGCTATTGCCTGCGCAGCGCCGATGATGAAGGCAAGGCCGTACGTGACGCCGCCGTCGCTCCCTGCCCTGTGTACCCTCTCTGCAAGGAGCATGAGCAGCGAGACGGCGATCAGGGTAAAGATAGTGATGTAGGGCGCGCGGAGCTGGTTCTCGATGATGTCCTTGAAAAGCACGCCGACCACGGCCGCGGGCATCGTGCCTGCGACCAGCTTCGGTATCAGGGCGCGGCGCCATGCGCCGCCGGCCGCCAGATGGAAGTCGTCCCGGAAGACGTTCACGAGACGGCGCGCATAGACGGCGAGGAGCGCGAGGAGCGTCCCGAAGTGGAGCATCACGTCGTAGGTGAGGCTGTGGACGTTCCCCTCGTCGATCTTGAATATCCAGGGCACTACTACGAGGTGGGCGCTCGAGCTTATGGGCAGAAATTCCGTAACGCCCTGGATGGCGCCCATTACAACGCTCTCGATTGGGGTCATCTCATCTCACCGGGGGGATGGAAGTTGAACCCGATCTCGATGAGGTCCGTGTGGAGCGACGCGGGTATGGGCGGCAGGGAATCGATGGAGCGGAGCGCCCTGGAGATGGATTCGTCGTAGGCCCTGTTCCCCGACCGCTGTTCTATCGTCCAGTCGGTGATGCGGCCGTCCTTCCTGATCTTGATGGAGACGACGGTCAGGAGACCCTTGGTGACGGCCATGTTGGGAGAGTGCCAGCTTTCCTGAATCTTCTCCCAGACGTCCGCATAGTACTTCTGCAGGACCGGGTCGAAGGGGCCGGAAGGCGTTCCCGCCCCCGGGATGCCGGGCCCCCTTGAGGGCGCGCCCTCCTTCTTGCCCGATACATCCATGTATTGCGTGCGCGACCGGAACTCCCTGATCCTCTGGTCGAGGGTTCTCACCTCGTCTTTCGTAGGCGCCTCGCGCATCTCCTTTCTCTTGACGGGGGCAAGGGACCTCTCCTTGGTAGCCGTGACCACCTTTTCTTTCACGATGGGTTTTTTCGGCTCCGGCTTCTTTACGGGCTTTGCCGGCTCGGGGGGCGCCTTGACGGGCACGGCGGGGGCGGCCGCCTGGCGGGCGGGGGCGCCTATGTCGCCGACGAGGTTCACCGAGTAATACGAGAGGTCGGGCTTTCTGAACGCCTTTTTCAGGGGTATGCTGAAGGCCCCTATGATGAAGACATGGAGGATCGCCGAGGCGATCAGCATCTTGTACCAGCTCTCTTCTCTCATGTCCCTTCGGGGGGTCTAGTTACGATATTGACCTTTTGCACTCCGGCCTCCCTTATGATGCCCATGCAGGAGACGACAAAGCCATATGGGACCGAGCTGTCGGCCTTGAGGAATATCTCCTTGTCGGTCTTATTCGCAAAGAGGAGCTGAATCGCCGCCTTGAGGTCCTTGATATCGATGGTCTTGGTGTTCAGTATGAGCACCCTGTCCCTGGTGATGGTCACCACCTGGACGTCTTCCTTGGAGGGGAGGGGCTTGGTGGTAACCTTGGGGAGGTCGATGGGAAGCCCCTGCTGCATCATGGGCGCGGTTATCATGAAGATGATGAGCAGCACGAGCATGACATCGACGAGGGGGATGATGTTTATCTCCGACAGGACGCTGCCTTTTGAATGTTTGGGGCCGGTAATCATCGGTTGAGGAGGTTGATAATGTAAGCGGAGGCGTTTTCCATCTTCACGGAGACGCCTTTAAGCCTGTTTATGAGGTAATTGTAGGCGAGGACGGCAGGGATGGCCGTCGCCAGGCCGAGGGCCGTCGTGATGAGCGCCTCGCTGATGCCGGGCGCGACAACCGCCAGGCTCGTAGTGCCCCTCACGCCTATCTCCCTGAAGGAGTCCATGATGCCCCATACGGTGCCGAAGAGCCCTATGAACGGGGCGGTATTTGCGGTAGTGGCGAGGAAGGATAGGCGCCTCTCCAACCTTTCAGTCTCCTCCGATATGGCGACCCTGAGCACGCTCTCGACCGCCGGCAGGGCATCGGGCCCCAGCCTCATATTCTCCTTCTGCCTGCCCGTTACCTCCTTGTACGAGGCGACGAGGAGCTTGTAGAAGGGGCTGTCGGGGTCCTCGGAGTACATGGCGGCCAGCCGCTTGAAGGAGTCGCTGTCCTTCGCCACCTGGAGGAACCTCACGCCGTCTCTCTCTGCGACGCTCAGTTGGCGCCATTTGAAGAAAATGATGGTCCATGAGACTACGGAGAAAAAGAGGAGGATAAGGACCACCGTTCTTGCCACGGGTCCCGCCGAGAGGACGAGACCGGTCAATCCGCCTGTATACACGTTAATATCTGCAACTCCCATAATGGTTTATGATATCTCAACGGCGCTCCATTGTAAAGTAAAAACCCCCTGGGGGGGACCCAGGGGGAAAGGGGAGTAAATATGAGAAGTTGCGTGATTAATGGGAGGGGCGGGGAGGCATACACGGATTGTGCAAATTAGCACATGCCCGCCGCCCTGATATCCTGAGATATCGATTACGTATGTGGCCTGTGTGGCGTGCGTCTGAGCGTGCCCCCGCCTGTCGCGGAGCGTGTTGTGAATTATATAACATAACTGTTGTATACAATATTACTTTTGATCCGGCGTGTCAAGAGAAAAGTTTTTTCGCGCCGGGAGCGCTCATTCGGGCCTGACCGAGGTGCGGGCTTCATAAAGTCCCTACGGCCTGCGGGTTCTCCGCAATTGCGCCTGGTTGTCGCACCGGCCCCACCGAAATCGAAAAAAGCTCTTGACTCTTGCGACATAGTCGTTTAAGTATCTACCGGTAAGTATATTGCAGCCGGCCGCCGGAGGAGGCACTAATGCACCGATGGGACCCGGAGGATTATAGCCGCCATTCGGGTCAGCAGGAAAAATGGGCCGTCGAGCTGATGGACAAGCTGTCCCTAACCGGAAGAGAACGGCTCCTCGATATCGGCGCCGGGGATGGCAGGGTGACTGCGGAGCTCGCCGGGCGCGTGCCCTCCGGGTCCGTCCTCGGCATCGACAGCTCCGCAGAGATGGTCGAGTTCGCCCGAAGGGCATTCCGGGCCGCTTTTCCAAACCTGATGTTCAGCCATATGGACGCGCGCCGGATGGACTTCGAGGAGGAGTTCGACGTCGTCTTCTCCAATGCTACCCTCCACTGGGTGGACGATCACGCTTCGGTTCTTGCCGGTATAAGGCGGGCGCTGAAGCCATCGGGCCATCTGCTGATCCAGATGGGGGGGCAGGGGAACGTAACGGAGATCCTTGCCGTGCTATCCGATATGATCGCGTCCGGCGCCTGGCGCCGGTATTTTTCGGATTTCACATGCCCCTACACCTTCCCCGGCCGGGAGGAATACCGGGCGCTGCTCCTGGAGGCGGGCCTGACGCCTTCGCGGATAGAGCTTATCCCTAAAGACAACGTGCAGGACGGCAAGGAGAGGCTGGCGGGTTTCCTGCGGACGACCTGGCATCCTTATATAAACAGGGTGCCGGCGCGCAGGCGTCCCGCGTTCCTCGATGAATTGGTGAGCCGGTACGCACAGCGGCACCCCGAGGATAAGCACGGGCGCTATCACGTGAGGATGGTCCGGCTCGAGGTGGAGGCCGGCAGGGAGCGGGGCCTCCCGGTTGCCTGAACCGGTGAAACTCCCGGTACAGGCAACCGTCGGGATGTCTTGCGGGGACGCCCGCCCCCCCTGCTGCCTCCGCCCCGCCGCCCTCGCCCCTGCTGCTCCCGGCGGCGTATCTTTAAAAGTCGTAGCCGGCTATGCGATACATCCGCGTATCGGCCGGGGCCTGCGTGCCGATAACCAAAACCTCCTCGTTTCCGATGACCTTCATCTTCCCGTGGGGGACGCCCGGCGGAGCGTAAAGCACATAGCCGGGCTTGAACTCGTAGACCTTGTCCCCCAGGGTGATTTCCGATGTCCCCTTGACGCAGACGATTACTTCCTCCGACAGGGGGTGTGAATGGAGCACCGATTCCTGGCCGGGCTTCAGCCTTAAGGCGTGCACGCCGACCAGCCTTGCCCCCGTCGGAGGCGTGGCGACCATCCTTCTGTCCCCGCTGCCCGCCGGCAAACCCGGCGTATTTTTCGTCTCTGGATACTCCAGACCGTCCTCAAGCTTGAATACCAGGCCCTCACGGCCCACCACTTTGGGATCGTACTTGAAACTCGGTGCCATGCTCGCATCCTCCTTTGGTTATATAGTTGAAAAAGGCTGCTTCCTTTCGTGCCTTCGATCGGTCAATCGTTCAAGCGCACCACCTCCTTCACCTTCAATTGATAATATTTCTGATAGAGCACTATGACGATAAAGACGCAGGCCCCGATGACGTTAGGCACGGTGTTCGGGACTACGAGAAGGAGACAGGCGAACATGACGGTGAGCCTGACGGTCCAGCGGAGGGGGCCGAAACAATATCCAAAAAAAGACATCGAGATGCCGCTTATGGCGAAAAACGCCGTTATTATCCTGAAGATGATGGCGAGCAACGACCCTTGCAGCAGCAATTGCGGCGAATAGACGAAGAGGTAGGGTATAAGAAACGTGGGAGCGGATATCAGGAATGCCAGGTTCGTCGTCTTCAACGGGTCCGTCCGCGCTATGCCGGCTGCCGCAAACGAACAGGGCGCGGAAGGGGGGGTGATATTTCCCAGGACCCCGAAGTGGAAGATGAAAAGATGGGCGGCCATCGGATTGATTCCGCTCTTCACAAGGGCCGGGGCTGCGAGGATGGCAAGAATGAGGTAAGCAGTCACGGGAGGAAGGGGCAGCCCGATGATGAGCGACGCGATCATGGTCAGGAAAAGCAGGTAAAAAGAGTTGCCCCCGGCGAGCTGAATGAGGATCTCCGAGAACCTCATGCCCAGCCCCGTCAGGCTGAGAACGCCCTCGATCAGCCCGGCCGAGGCGCAGGCCATTGCGACGACGAGGCAGATTCTTGCCCCGCTTTCCAAGGCCGATACGATCCTCGCGGGGCTCATGCGCGTGCCCTTTCTGAGCATACTGACCGCCACCAGCAGGACAACCGCCCAAAAGCCCGCCCTTTTCGTCGAGACGCCGGCCACGGTCAACAGGAAAACGATTGAGGCTATGGGGATGAGGAGATGGCAGTTGTCCCTGATGATGGCCCCTATCCTCGGCAGCTCCTGCTTCGTGAGCTTCCTCAGGCCGAGCTTGTCCGCCTGTACCTGGATGAACATGAATACTGCGGTATAGTACAGCAGGCCGGGGATGACGGCCGCCTTCATCACGTCGAGGTAGGAGCCCCCGATAATCTCAGGGATAATGAAGGCCGCAGACCCCATCACAGGCGGGACGAGCATACCCCCCGTCGATGCCAGCGCCTCGATGGCCCCCGCCATTATAGGCTGATAGCCTACGCGGATCATCAGGGGTATCGTCAGCACGCCTACTGCCGCCACGTTTGCCGTCTGGCTTCCCGTCATCATGCCGAAAAGGCAGCTTCCCAGGACAGCGGCCTTAGCCGCGCCCCCCTTGAACCGTCCGAAGAGCCCGAAGCCGATGTTGGTAAAGGCGCTGCTTCCCCCGGTATGCTCAAGGAAGGCCCCGAAGATGAGAAAGACGATGATTACGGTGGCGGAAACGGACAGGGCGACGCCCAGTATGCCGTCGGTCGTCAAAAACATATGGGTGACTATCCTGTCGAAGCTGTATCCGCCGTGGGCGAACATGACCGGCAGGTAGTTGCCGAAGGCCGCATAGGCGAGGCCGATAAGGGCGAGGACGCACATCGTGATGCCCATGACGCGCCTGGTTGCCTCCAGGGTAAGGATAATCGCCGCAACGCTGACGACGACGTCCATGGTATTCGGCATGCCTTCCCGCAGGGATATATTCTCGTACTCCATGAACATGTAAATGCCGATAAGAAAACCGGAGGCAATAAGGACGAAATCGACGCAGGAAAGGAGCTTCGAGACGATATTGCTTTGCGGCTTCCTGATGGGGAAGATGAGGAAGGCGAGAATCATTGCGAAGCAGAGATGCATGGTTCGCTGCTCCATGGCCGGGAGCTGACGAAACCCTGCGGTATAAAGGTGGGCAAGGGCCATAGCGACTGCGACGACGGTGATGACCCTGCTCTTGGCTACGCCCCCCATGCGACCTTCCCCCTTTTTTCCGGGTTAATTGCCCGTCTTGACCGCGCCGATCTCTTTCAGGTACTTCAAGGCGCCGGGGTGGAAGGGGAAGGCTATTGTCTTGAGAGCATTGTTTGCGTTCATCTCTTTCGTGATGGGATGGACCTCTATCAGCTCGTCCCTGTGCTGGTATAGTATTTTGGTGATCCTATAGATGAGTCCGGCGTCGGCCCCGCTGTGCGTCTCCAGGGGGATGCCGAAGACCAGGATGGGCGTCTCTTTCTCGACCCCGCTGTAGGCCCCCGGTTTCAGCGTCTCCGTGAAGAAGAAAGGGCTCGAAGCGAGTATCTTGGCCAGGACGTTTCTGTCGACCGGGATGATCCTTATATCCTTTACCGTGCTCAGCTCCCTGAGGGCCGGCACCGGATAAGAACCTGCGATGAAGCCGGCGTCTATGCTCCCGTCCTGTATGCCCTCCGGTATCTCCTTGAAGGCGAGGTAGATATGGCTGTAGGTGCCCCTCTTGAGACCGTGAGCGGCGAGGAGATCGAAGGCCATCTGCGCGAGGCCGCTGCCTGCCGGTCCGATGGCAACCTTCCTGCCTTTGATGTCCGCGTACGTCTTTATCGGGGAGTTCTTGGCGACGACGAGGTTGACCCCTGAGCCGTAAACAAACGTTATCGCCCGGATCATTTCGTATTTTTTCGTAAACGGCGGACGTCCCGTGTAGGCGTCGTGGAGTCCCTGGGAGTCGCTCAGCCCTAGGGCATCCTGTTTTTTCTCGTATTTTTCCGCAATGAACCTCACCGTAGCGGTTGTCCCGCCCGTCGCCTCGACGACAGCCTCGTAATCGGTGAGGTATTTATTGAGGACCTTGGCCATCCCACCTCCGACGATATAGGCGGTCCCCCCGACACCCGACGTATAGATGGTGATGATTTTTTTTGAAGCCGGGAAACCGGACCCACTAAGCAAAAAAACGGAGATGAAAACGATTGAGACGATCCTGATACACTTCATGGCCCCTCCCCCGGTTACCCGAAGTCCCTCTTGTTACGCCCCTTATTGTTTCGTACCTATCGCCACTGAGTGTATACCTATATACTGACCAGTAGCTATATTCCGAACTGCATCACTTTGTCAAGACATTTTTTGGAATATTGTTTTTTAGCCGATGCACCTCCCGAGAAAGGCCGTTTACCTGCTTCCCCATACAGGTGGTATAATATGGACAGGGCGATGATCGACCCGGATGGTGACGGGCGGGACGGCGCGGCGCCCGGCCCGGCATATACAGGCGCGAAAGGAGGATGGGCATGAAAATCGTGGCGATAGTGGGCAGCCCGAGGGGCGTCAAGGGGGCGACAGGGACGTTGACGAAGCTGGTGCTGGAAGGGGCGGAAGCGTCCGGGGCCTCCACGGAGGTTTTTGCCATCAAAGGTCAGGAGGTAAAGCCCTGCAAGGCCTGCGACACCTGCCACAAGGTCGGCGCGTGCGCCCAGAAGGATGCCTTCGCGACGATAAAGGCGGCCGTCGATGGGGCCGACGCCATCGTCCTGGCGACCCCCAACTACATATCCCACGTCAGCGCGCAGTTGAAGGCCTTCATCGACCGCTGCTGCGGCGCGGTCCATTTGCAAGGCTTCGAGGGCAAATACGGGGCCGTCGTCGTCACGTCGGGGGGAGGGGACGAAGCGCCCATCGCAGATTACATGAACCGGTTCCTTGCCGTCTGCGGGGCCGTCCCTGTGGGGTCCATATGGGCGACGATGGGGCAGATCCAGGGCTACGACTTCCTTCCCGATACGAGGGAAAAGGCGCTTGCCCTCGGACGGAAGCTCGTTCAGGCGTGGCAGGCCAATGAGACTTCTCCGGATTACGCATGGCTTACCCTCCAGTTCAAAGAGCGTATGAAGACGCTCATCAACCGGCGCAAGGACGAGTGGCCTTACGAATACGAGCACTGGAAGGCGCACAAGGGCCTCTGAAGCCTGGGAGTGACGCGCTTATGAAAGTGCTTCTCGTCTCTGCAAACAGGACCGAGATAAACATGCGCGCCCTGCCCCTCGGCCTCGGCTGCGTCGGGGCCGGCCTGAAGGAGGCGGGCCATGAGGTGCAGACCCTCGACCTCCTCGAAGCGCAGGACGTGCAGGCTGCCCTCGAAAGGGCCGTCCGCGAATCCGCGCCCGATGCAGTCGGCATATCCCTGCGCAATATCGACGACCAGAACATGCTCTCCCCAAAGACGTTTCTGGCCGAGGCCGACGAGATCATCGCGCGCGTCAAGTCTCTTACATCCGCCCCGGTCATACTGGGCGGGGCGGGTTACAGTATATTCCCGGAGGCAGCGCTCGCGCGCACGCACGCCGACATGGGCATCTGCGGGGAGGGGGAAGAGGCGCTCAGGCTGCTCCTCGAAAAAATGGAGCGCGGCCGGCCGCTTGCCGGAACGCCCGGCCTCTATCTGAAGGGTAAGGGCCTTCAAGGGGACCGCGTTTTCGTGCGCGACCTTGACAGGCTCCCACTGCCCGGCGCAGACCTGCTGACCCTGGCGGAAGGCAGCGACACTGCCCTTCCCGTGCAGACGCGGCGGGGCTGCCCCCTGGGGTGCTCGTATTGCTCGACTGCCTCCATCGAGGGGCGGGCGGTGCGCAAAAGGTCGCCGGTGAAGGCCGTCGAATGGATCGCCTGGTGGAAGGCCGCCGGCGTCCGACGGCTCTATTTCGTAGACAACACGTTCAACCTGCCGGTCTCCTATGCGCGCAGTCTGTGCTGGGAGCTGATCGCCGCCTCTTTGGGCGTCTCCTGGACGGCGATCGTCTATCCGTGGCGCATGAAGGAAGACCTGGCAGACCTCATGGCCGAGGCGGGGTGCACCGATGCGGCCGTCGGGTTCGAGAGCGGGTGCGAGCGCATCCTGAAGGGTCTGAACAAGCGGTTCGGCCCTGCCGACGTCGCGCGCGCACGCGGCGCCCTGCGCAAGGCGGGCATCAGGTGCATGGGCTTCCTGATCCTCGGAGGGCCGGGAGAGACGCGCGATTCCGTGAAGGAGAGCCTTGAATTCGCCGATGCCCTGGACTTGGAGTCCCTCAAGGTTACGATCGGCATCCGCATCTATCCGGGGACGCCCCTTGCCGCCCAGGCGCGAAAGGAAGGGATGGTCGCCCCCGGCGACGACCTTCTCTCACCCAGGTTCTACATGACCCCCGGCCTCGAAGATTGGATCAGGGAGACCGTGGCAGGTTACGCCCGGACGAGGCGCAACTGGATAGTGGACTAACAGCATACCCCGTAACAAACGGGCCGTCTTTCAGGCCGCCGCGCTTTGCCCCCCTACCGCTTGCCCTTGTATCCGAACCTTTCCTCGAATATGGGGGCGATCAGGTTGTCCACGGGCGCGTAATCGTCCGTCATGACTATCGACTGCCGGTTCGACAGGAGCTTCTGCATCAGGGTGTCGGAGACGAGGACCGACTTGGCGTTGCCCTGGAGCCTCTCTTTAAGCCAGGCGTCGAACTTTTTCATGTCCCTGCCGCCCTTCGCAGCTGCGACGATGAAGGTGCTGATGCGCAGCTTCTCGAAGTCGGGGCTGATGGAGAAGAGGTAAACGTTTTGGGGGCCGAACACCTCGCCGAGGGTCCGTATATAAGAAGGGAGAAAGGCGCCTTTCTGGAAGTTGTCTATGATGTTCGACATAAGGATGCCGTTGTCGTTCAGGATGGAGTCGAGCTGCTTTATGAACTCCCTGGTCGTCAGGTGGTAGGGTATGGAAAGGTCGTTGAATGCGTCCGTCATGATGACATCGTACTTTTTCTTGCAGTTCATGACGAACCACCGCCCGTCCGTGTTGAACGTTCTTACGCGCGTCTCTTTGGGGAGGCCCAGGTAGTTGTAGACGACGTTCGTGACCTCCGGGTCGATCTCCACCACGTCGATGTGGGCCTTCGGATAAGCGAGCTCCATGTAGCGGGGGAAGGTATACCCGCCGCCCCCAATCGAGAGGCTCTTAAAAGCGCTTTCAGGCCCGTACATCCATTTGAGGATCTCGCCGTATATCCGCTCGTACTCGTATTCGATGTGGAGGGGGTTGGCCAGGTCTACGTAAGAGTGGATGAGGTGGTCGAGGACGAGCGCCTCGACGGGGGTCTTGCGGTCCCTGCCCTTCGTCTTCGTCAGCTTTATCGTATAGTAGTCGCTTTCCTTGTAATAATAAGTGGGGTACGTGACGGGCATTTTGTACGCCCAGATGTAGAGCGGCACGAGTGATACGGCGCAGAGCGCTACAATGACGGTTACTGCAACCCTATGCCTGAAAAGACGCCCCGCGAAAAGGGCGGCCAGTATCAGGACGATGCCCATCGTAAAAATGATGTTCCTCGTGCCCATCCATGAGATGAGCAGGAACCCCGTCGCGAAGGTGCCTATGATGGCCCCCAGCGTCGAAAAGGCGTAGAATCTTGCCGATGACATTGCCCGCCTTGCTGATGCTCTGGAGGGTCAGCCTGACGACGACCGGCGAAATGGTGCCCAGTATGCAGCCTGGGATGAAGAAGATGATGGCCGTGACCGCGAAGATGCGCCACATAAGGGAGAAGGGGAAGCGGAAAGCGGCTACCATGTTCGTGAGGGGGATGATCGTCAGGGCGGCGATGCCGGAAAGCAAAAGGAGCAGGGCGAGGGTCATCCTGCGGGGGTAGCGGTCTATGAGCTTGCCCCCGATGTATGCGCCTATGCTGATGCCGGCCAGTATGACGCCTATGATGCTCGTCCACGTGTAGAGCGAGACGCCCACGAAAGGCGCCAGGATGCGGCCGGCGACCATCTCGATGACGAGGGAGCAGAAGCTGGCGATGAAGGTAATGATATAGGCTTCGATGAGACTCATTTAGGCGTTACCTCGCGTTAGGGATTGATTGTGCGATTATTGTGTGTAGATTAGGCGCGGTTTGTCAATCAATTAAAGCGTGTCATGAAATGAAAGGTACGGCGATCGGGTTCCTCCAGGTTTGGACTCGCGCCTGGAAGGTATCGCGCTATGCGGCGCACTGCTCGCCGTGTGGCCTCCGATGTACGTATGTAGGATCTCCGGCCGACACGGCTCACATTGCACCACCTATCACGATCCATTCCAGGCGTTCCTCCGATGACGGCCGCCGCTAATGGAATAAAGAGCATATTATAAGGCGGCGGCAAGAGCGGGCTGTACCGTGTGATAGTGTGGGATAGAGGCGTTGATTCCCTGGGTAAAGATTTCCGGGAAGATTCGATGGTCTTGGTAATCTACGGAGGAAACTGTAGTTTACCTACGAGTCAGGCGCTGCCGTAATTGCTGTGCACCACGCATTACCACAAAAATGCAACGCACGGCTCGCTGGGAGTGGCCAGCTTTTGCCACAATCCGGTGTAGTCGATTGCTATCTGGTCTTTGGTATCAAACTTTTTGGCATGAAGAAAAATCCCCCGCCCAGGCCCACGCCCTGCGTCGGTATACCCTAAACGCTTCTGGCACACGGCCACAGCAGCGAGATGAGAACACCAACCGCGTATGCTTTCCGTTCCCCTTCTTTCTTGCATCAAGGCTCCAACACTATTCTCCGGTACGGCACCATCTCTACGTGCCCCTAACGGGACTGGACCACGGCTGTTTAGTACATGAGAAATCATGGTTTCATAGTCTTCTTTCGTAAACTCTTGCAGTGTCTTTTTGGCCTTTATCCAAATGCTCCCGCTGGCGTCGATGGCCCAGTCAAATTCTGTGGCCGTTGGCCTTCCGTTCACTGTTTGATTGCTCAGAGTGGTGCACTTCTTCCAATGAAGCTCAGCCATTCTGTCTCCTTTTACAGATAACGAAGAACAAACCCGAAGTGGCCTGAAAGGGACACTATCTGGGTCACCGCGTTGCTGGGCGCTGCCGTCACTATGTTTCAATCTCCATTGGTCATCTCTATTCGAGGAACAAAATCTGCGTTAGTTGTTAGGAAACGTTCATTGTCCCGCCACGTACCCCGCTGGAGGCACGTCTCTGTTATGCTCGGAAGAAAACGATTCACCCGTAGAAATGAGCGCATGAAAATGTTGGAAAACGTTGACATCATGAGGAATGATGCTCGTGGCGACAAAGGTTTCCCACGTCTCGCTCGGCCGCAGGCGAACTGGCAACGGACGGCTGAGTATGTCCACACGGTTCCCTCCCTCATACCACACGTGAGTGACTTCAACATCTGCTCCGGGCGTAACGTTCACGATCTTTATAAAGAAGTGTTCGACAGGCTTGCCGATGAAGTACGCCCGATGCACTAGAACTCTAAGCGCAGGAGGTTGAAGCTGTGGCCCAACATTTACATGGATATCACGTCCCGCCTGCAACAGCGACGTGCCAGCTTCGGCCCGTTGCGTCTGGCTTTGTGTTTTCCCGCTCGGCTTTCTGAAAATGGGGATTATGGATCGTGCCAAGAAGCCCAGCACAATTATACCGATGCCACTAAAAAGCCAGGTCCTATTGTCCCAAAGCCATTCAAGCGCCTTCATCGGCTGCTATTCCATGTCTGCCCAACATCTTTTTTTGGACAGGGGAGGGGGCCGTTCTTCACCGGCTTCACTTGCTGACCGGTTGCCCTTCCGCCCACCTATCTATCCATTACCACTCGCACTCAGAGAACGCAAGCGAAATTTGAAAATTATCGACTTAAGAAAGTACTTGTTGCATAACCTGACATTGTCCGATAGGTCAAAGCCCAACTCTTGCAAATATGCCGCAAGGATAGCCCAAGTAAGATCAATGCGGCAGAGGCGGGGAGGGGGGCCGGAGGAAATTCCGATGGATTTCGTGTTGTTTTTCGAGGAAGCGAGCCGGAGCATACGTAGTTAGTATGTGAGGACTCGCGACTGAGAAAACGACACGAAGGACGCGGAATTAACCCGGCCCCCTAGTACAGGATGCAGCGGACCTTGTGTCCGCTGCCCTTATCCACCATGCCTATCTCCCCCTCTATGCACGCCTCCCTGACCTGCGGGCACCTGGGTGCGAAGCGGCAGCCGGCAGGCGGGTTGACGGGGGAGGTCGGCTCGCCTGTGATGGCCTTGAGGCCGTGGCGCTTTTCGGGGTCGAGGGAAGGGATCGAAGAGAAGAGGGCGTGCGTGTAAGGGTGCATGGGCCGCTCGAAAAGCTCCTCGGTTGCGGCCTCTTCCATGATCTTTCCTATGTACATGACCGCTATCCTGCCCGCTATGTGGCGCACTACCGAGAGGTCGTGGGCGACGAACAGGTAGGAGAGGGAGAAGCGCTCCTGGAGGTCTTCCAGGAGGTTGATGATCTGCGCCTGGATGGAGACGTCGAGGGCGGATACGGGCTCGTCGCAGACGAGGAACGACGGATCGACGGCCAGGGCGCGGGCAATGCCGATGCGCTGCCTCTGTCCCCCAGAGAACTCGTGGGGGTAGCGCGTCGCGGCCGAGGCGGGGAGGCCGACGATGTCGAGAAGCTCCGCAACCCTCTGGCCGGGGCGGCGCTGCCCCATGATGGCAAGGCCCTCGCCAACGATGTCGCCGACGGTCATCCTGGGGTTGAGGGCGCCGAAGGGGTCCTGGAAGACCATCTGGACCCTCCGCCTGTAGCCCTTGAGGGCCTTCCTGGGAAGGCCGGCGATGTCGCTGCCCTCGAAGAGGATGCGCCCGGCCGTAGGATGGAGCAGCCTGATGACGCACTTGCCGACCGTCGTCTTGCCGCAGCCCGACTCGCCGACCAACCCCAGCGTCTCGCCTTTGTCGAGGCCGATATCGACGCCGTCAACCGCCTTCACGTAGCCGGAGACACGCCGCAGGAGGCCCTGGCGCACGGGGAAGTACATCTTGAGGTCCTGCACTTCGAGCATCATGCGGCGCCCCCTTCCGGTGCGCGCACCCAGCAGGCCGCCCTGTGGCCCGGCGCCACCTCGACGAGGGGAGGGTCCTCGACCCTGCACCTATCCGTGACAAGGGGGCAGCGCGTATGGAACCTGCACCCCGGCGGGAAGGCGAGGGCGGAAGGGACCATGCCCGCTATCGTGTAGAGCCTCGCCCCCCTCTTCGTCCTGCCGGGCAGGCTCTTGAACAACCCCTCCGTGTACGGATGGACGAAGGAGGCGAAGATCGATGCGCACGGCCCGTATTCTGCGATCTTGCCCCCGTACATGACGGCCACCTCGTCGGCCATCTCTGCGACGATCCCAAGGTCGTGCGTGATGAGCAGGACGGCCGCGCCGGTCTCGTCCTGCATGTCCTTTATGAGCCGCAGGATGCCTGCCTGGATCGTCACGTCGAGGGCAGTCGTCGGCTCGTCGGCGATCAGAAGCTCCGGCTTCAGGCAAAGCGCCATCGCGATCATCACCCTCTGCTTCATGCCGCCCGGACAGCTGGTGGGGGTAGTCGGACATCCTCTGACGTCCGGCCGGGATGCCGACCTTCGCGAGGTAATCGACGGCGACCTCCCGCGCCTCCCGCCTGCCCATCCCCGTGTGGACGCGCACCGCTTCCATAATCTGCGAGCCTATGGTGAAGACGGGGTTGAGGCTCGTCATCGGCTCCTGGAAGATCATCGACGCGAGCCTGCCCCTTATGTCGCGCATCTCGATCTCGGAGCAGAGGTTTATCTCCCGGCCCGCGAGGCGTATCGCGCCGCCCGACGATCCTGCCTTGCGGCCCCGGCACGAGGCGGAGGACGGAAAGCGCCGTAACCGACTTGCCGCAGCCCGACTCGCCGACTAGGCCGAGCGTCCTTCCCCGCTCTACGGACAGGGAGACGCCGTCCACGGCCCTGGCAATGCCCTCGTCCGTGAAGAAGTAGGTCTTCAGATCGTCTATACGCAGGACTTCTTCCACGTCAGTCCTTCCTCAGGCGCGGGTCGAGGGCGTCCCGCAGGCTGTCGGCAAAAAGGTTGAAGGAGAGCACGAGTAGGAACAGGAAGATGGACGCGCCCGCCAGGTTCCACCAGATGCCGTTCGGCAGCTCCCTGTCCGCGGTCATCAGCATCCTGCCCCAGCTCCCCGTGCCCGGCTCCGCGCCGAGGCCGATATACGTCAGGATCGCCTCCGACATGACGAGGCCGGAAAAGTCGAGGGTCATATCGATGATTACGAGGTACATGACGTTCGGCAGGATATGGCGGAAAAGGAGCCTTAAGTCGCTCGCGCCGAGCGCCCGCGCGGCCTCGACGTACTCCATGCTCTTCACCTTCAGGGTCTCTCCACGGATGAGCCTGCAAAGCCCCACCCAGGAGGTGACGCCCAGGGCGACGCACAACTGCCAGAGGCCCCTCTCCATGACCATCAGCATCGCGATAAGGAGCAGTATCGCCGGGATGGACGAGAGCACCTGGTAGACGTACTGGATCGCGTCGTCGATCCTGCCTCCGTAGAAGCCCGCGAAAAGGCCCAGGAGGACCGCGAAGAAGGCCGCGAGGACGGAAGGGACGATGCCTATGATGAAAGCGGTCCTCACGCCCTTCAGGGCGTCGTAAAGCACGTCCTCGCCGAGGTTGTTCGTGCCGAGGAGGTGGCGGCCCTTCAGGGGGAACTCCTGCCTGTTGAGGACGCCATGCCGCGCGAGCGGCGGCGAATAGGACTTCTCGACGGGCTTTGGAAGAGGGCGTCGAGGGCGGTCCTGTCCCAGCGCAGGCCCGCCGCCGTGTGGTGCGGCAGGGGGACGACGTCGAGCAGCGCGACGAGCGCGAAGAGGCAGACGACGAAGAAGGCGGCCTACGCGTGCCTGTCCTTCCTTATCCTCCTCGCCGCTATCTTTAGGTGCGATTCCGTCAAGCCCCAATCCTCAATCGAACGTGACCCTCGGGTCTACGAGGGTATAGCTGATGTCCGTCAGGATGCTTCCCGCTATGTAAAGGAGCGAATAAATGTAGACGAGCGTCCTTATGACCGGGTAGTCGTGGTTGTTGATGGCGTTGAGCATCATGTTCCCCATGCCGGGGATGCCGAAGTACATCTCCAGAAGGAGGCTCCCTGTGATCGAGGAACGGTATGGAGAGGACCGTCACCGTCAGGATGGGGATCATCGCGTTCTTCAGGACGTGCTTAAAGAGGATTTTCTCTTCGCTCAGGCCCTTGGCCATCGCGGTCCTCACGTAGTCCGCCCGGACCTCGTTGAGCATGACGGTCCTGTAGAAGCGGAGGTTTCCCCCGAGGGCGGATGCGACGGCGAGGATGACGGGCAAAAGGAGGAACTTCCACGCCCCCAGGCCGAACTCGTAGCCGTAGATCGGGAAATACTTGAAGACTACGGCCAGGAGGTACTGCCCCAGAATGATGTAATTGAGTATGACGATGCTCATCAGGATGACGCAGACGAAGAGGGCCACCCTGTCGAGATATGTGCCCCGGTAATAGGCGACGAAGAGGGCGAGGGGCAGCGTGATGAGGATAGACAGGATGAAGGCGGGGATCGTCAGCGTCAGCGACGGGCCTATCTTCTCCCTGAGCAGGCTGCCCATCTTCTCGTGGAGGTAGTCGGACTCCGGGAACTGGAAGAGCACCAGCTCCCGCATCTGGTTCCAGAAGCGGCTGTCGAAGGGGTGGAGGCGGCCGTCCGGCCCACGTTGAAGGTTCAGGAAGATGGGCTTGTCCATGCCGTGGGCGTGGATCCAGCTCTTCACCTGGATTTCCGTCGGGTTCTTGCCGAGCTGCTTCCTGGCTATCGCATCGGGGGACGCGAAGACGTTGAAGAGCAAGAACGTCACGAGGCAGACGCCCAGCACGGTGGGGACGGCGAGCAGGAGCCTTCGCAGAATATAGCCGGCCAATTATCGCCTCCTCTGTCTGTGCTTGATAACGACTGCGGGCAGCGCGAGGGCCAGCAAAAGCCCAGCCGAATAAAGGAGCACCCTGTAGTCGGGCCTGTCCTCGCGGCCCCAGTAAGCACGCCTCGCCTCCGGGTCGATCCGCAGGTATTTCTTATAGTTGCCCGTTATGCTGTGGTTCTTGCCGTTCTTGTACCAGGAATGGCGCAGCACGTAAGACGGCGTGTGGACGTTGAATATCCAGGGGCACTCCTCGACCGCTATCGCCACCATCTGTCTTATCACCGCCAATCTCTCCGGGCCGTCGTCCATCGTCTTCATCCGCTCGTATAGCCGGTCATATTCCGGGTTGGAGAAGGCCGCATGGTTCGGGTTCGGCGGGGCATTCGGACCGTAAAGCAACTGGAGGAAATTCTCCGGGTCGGGGTAGTCTGCGACCCAGCCGGATGACGCCATCTGGAACGTCCCCTTTATGGTCCTCTCAAGGATACTGCGAGAACGTGTTGACCTGGAGCTTCATCTTTACGCCGAGCTGCTCGAAGCACCGCATGTCGAAGGTCGCCTGCTCGCGGGCGCGGGCAGAGTCGGAGCCTATGTCGTAGGTAAGCTCAAGTTGCCTGCCCGTGCGCTCGTCGATGCCGCCTGGTAGCCCGCCTTCGCCATAAGCTCCCTGGCCTTCTCCAGGTCATGGGTCTTATAAGGGTTTTTGAGCGACGGGTCGTAGCCGAAGACGCCTGGGGGCAGGGGGCCTTGGGCGTTGACTGCGCGGCCGTTCAGGTAGATCTGGTTGAACAGGTCGCTGTCGTAGGACAATGAGAGCGCCTGCCGCAGGTACTTGTTCTTCCCGAGCACCGGGTCGCGCATGTTGAAGGCTACATAGTAGACGTCCAGGTCGTTCCCTATCTCAAGGGAGATGCCCTTTTTGACGAAGTCCGGCGAGAGGTCGAGCTGCTTCGTTATGACCCTGTCGAACTGCTCCTGGGGAATGCCGGAGGCGTCGAGGTATCCCTGGAGGAAGAGCAGCCAGACAGGCTGGGCCGTGGGTACTATGGTGTACCAGACCTCGTCCGTCAGGGGCAGCCTTTTGCCCGCGTCGCTGAGCAGCCCCTTCTCCTGGTCGCCGGGCGCGCCCGCAGCGGGGTAATATTCGGTCCTGAACGTCGGGTTCCTTTCGAGGACGATCCTGTGCTGCCGCTTCCACGATTTGAGCCGGTAAGCGCCCGTGCCGACGGGGTGGCGGGAGAAGCGGTCGCGCCCATGCGCGTTGTAGTACTCGACCGCCTCGTGGGGCACCGGCGCAGTATAGGTCATGGCCATGACGTATATGAAGGCGGGGTAGGGCTCCGTCAGGGTGATTTTCAGGGTCCGGTCGTCCGGCGCCTGAAGCCCCTTGATGTCAGCCGAATAATCGGCCTTCCCGGCAGCTGCGGCCTTCTTGAAGAAGTCGTCGATGCCCTCGATCTTCCCTGCAACCAGCCAGTACCCCGTAGACTGGACCTGCGGGTCGGCAAGCCTTTTGATGCTGTAAATGACGTCGTTCGCGGTGACGCGCCGGCCCTTACCGCCCGGGAAGCAGGGGTCGTCCTGGAAATAGATGTCGTCGCGCAGCCTGAAGGTATACTCCATCCGCGCGACCTTCTTCGGGACTCCTTTTTCTGTAACGGTCCTCGTAAAAGATGCGCTTCTCCGGGTAGGCGGCCGCCAGGGCCGGCTCCACCTTGTAGGGCCTATCGAGGTAGCTGTTCTGGTAGAGGGCGTCGTAGATCTGGTTGGTTATCTCCCCGGATGTCACATCCGACACCTGCGCCGGGTCGAGCGTCCGGGGGTCCTCGGAGAGGGCGGTATACAGGATCTGCTTGGCGGACGCGGTAGGGTAGGGGTTGTTGCTGCACGACGACAGAAAGGCGGCCAGGGCAAGGACGGCGAAAAGGGCGAAGGTCGGTGCGGTCGGGAGCGCGCGGCGCCGGACCGGCCGCTTCTCCTCTTTCTTATCTTTCTCGTGTTTTAAGGCCGTTGATGCAGGCATTCGGTCAGGGTATTGTACCAAAAGGGGGGTGCTAAGTCCATAGAGGCGGGAAAGGGGTAATGACGGATTTTAAATTAGAGCAAAAGGTTTTTGAAATTCGCCCCCGCCCGACGCTTGACAAGAGATTGGACGCGAAAGGCGCGAAAAGATCCCGGCCGCGAATCTACATCCACGCCGATTGACAACGCATGTCTTGAGGCCGTATGCTAAAGGCCCGGAAGTTAACGTATGAACGAGGAGTAAGCTATGAAAGGGAGATTCATAAAGACGGCCTTCGCGTTGGCGATAGGCGCCGTTATCGCATCGGCCGGCGTGTCCGGCGCGCAAGATACGACGGAGAAAGGGGTCAAGAGAATGACATATCCACCATTGCAGGCAATGATGAGCACTACGAGGGGCGACATCAGGCTGAACCTGTTCCCGGACAAGGCGCCGCTGACCGTCCTCAACTTCGTCAACCTGGCGAAGCGCGGCTTCTACGACGGCCTCAGCTTCCACAGGGTCATACCCGATTTCATGATCCAGGGCGGAGACCCCACAGGCAGCGGGATGGGCGGTCCGGGCTACACGTTCAGGGACGAGTTCTCAAGCGAGCTGAGGCACAGGAGGCCCGGCATGCTTTCGATGGCGAACTCCGGTCCCAATACGAACGGCAGCCAGTTCTTCATCACCCACGTCCCGACCCCGTGGCTCGACAACAAGCACACGATCTTCGGCCAGGTCGTTGACGAGAGGGACCAGGCCGTTGTCAACAGCATCGTCCAGGGCGACAAGATCGATTCGATCACCATAAAGGGCGACTACTCGAAGCTGGCGGAAGACCACAAAGAGCAACTCGCCGAGTGGAACGCCATACTCGATAATAAGGGCAAGTAGCCGTCAATAACCGGCGGTCCCTGCTATTCTCACCGCTTTGCCCGGCCCCGCGCGGCCCGTTCCCAAACGGGTGTGCCTGTGGTAGCCTATTGGCGTGCGTGAAAGATTGCTCGATATCTTCGACAGGCTCCTTCGCGCCTACGGGCCGCGCCACTGGTGGCCCGGCAATTCACCGCTTGAGGTGATGGTCGGCGCGGTGCTGACCCAGAACACGGCGTGGCGGAACGTGGAAAGGGCCATCACCAACATGAAGGAAAGGGGCCTCATGGAGATGGGCGCCCTGCGCGAGATCGGGGAAGGGGAGCTTGCGGAGGTCATAAGGCCCGCAGGGTTTTACCGGCTGAAATCGGAGCGCCTCAAGGCCCTTATCGACCATTTTTACGAGCGGTACGGCGGCGTCATCGGGAAGACGCAGCGCGAGACGACGGCTGCGCTGCGGGCCGGTCTTCTCTCCGTAAAGGGCATAGGCCCCGAGACTGCGGACAGCATCCTCCTTTACGCCCTCGACCGCGCTGTCTTCGTAGTCGATGCATACACGGTGCGCTTCCTGGCGAACCACGGCTTGCACGAAGGCGGTGATTACCATGACGTGCAAAGGCTCTTCACGGAGAGCCTGCCGGAAGATGTCCGTCTTTTCAACGAGTTCCACGCCCTTATCGTCTGTCTGGCCCAGCGCCATTGCAAAAAGAGGCCGGAATGCGCCGGCTGCCCCCTCGCCGACGGCAAAAAGCCCGCCCGCCGGGCCTTAAAGAAGCCCCTTAACGGGCGCCGGTCCCCGTAAAGCCGGAATAGGGTTTACAAAAGCCTGCGTAATCTATTACTATTATGTGAGTGCTGCGCGTCGCCGGCCGGCGAAGGCGCAGCGAGCGGCAAGGGACATCGACGATGACGATATGCGTAGTTGACGGCCAGGGCGGCAAGATCGGGAGCATCATCATCTCCAGGCTGAAGGAGCGGCTCAAGGAGAACATAGAGATCATAGCCCTGGGGACGAATTCGGCGGCGACGCAGAACATGATGAAGGCGAGGGCGAACCGGGGCGCATCCGGCGAGAACGCCATCGTCTCGACCGTAAGAAAGGCGGATATCATTATCGGCACGATGAATATACTGATGGCCAACTCGATGCTGGGGGAGCTGACGCCTCTCGCCGCGAAGGCGATAGCGGAATCGGAGGCGGCAAAGTTCGTGCTGCCGGTCACGCAGGAAAACGTGACCGTCGTGGGCAGGAACGAGATGTCGATACCCCAGTTGGTCGGCCTGCTGGTGGAGATGATCGAGAAGGAGACGGGCAGATGTGCGAGGTAAAGGTATTCAAAAAGACAGAGGACGAAGAGACCCTGCTCCTCAAGGACGTGTACCTCATCGAGGAGGAGGAGGACGGCTTGCGGTTCGAGACGATCTTCGGAGAGCAGAAGATATACGAGGCCGAGATCGTTTCGGTCTCCTTCTCCGAGAACAAGGTGGTGATAAGGGATAAGGCGCCTTCAGCTCTTCCGTGAGGTCTTCGGCGTAAAGACGGTGAGGAGCTGCTGGGCGTTCTTCTTGCCGCAGCCCGGACATTTTGCGGCCTTGCCCTTTTCGAGCCGGCTGACGGGCGCCGTTACCGTAAATTCCTTGCCGCAGCCGAGGCATTTAAAATCATAGACCGGCATAGCGTCCTCCTTCCCTGGGTCGTTTGAAGGCATATGATTAATTGTAGGACCCGCACCTTCAGGAGTCAAACACTATGTGGCAAGATTTCCTGAAATCGTTCATACCCCTTTTTTTCGCCCTCGACGCCCTCGGCGTTCTCCCCCTTTATGCGCGCTTCTCCGTCGGACTGACGGAAAAGCAGAAGGCGCACGTCCTGCGCGACTCCATCGTCACGGCGCTGCTCATCACCCTGGCCTTCATAGCCCTCGGCAATGAGATACTCCACTACCTCAACATATCGATCCACGACTTCCAGATCGCGGGCGGCATCGTCCTCTTCATCATCTCGACGAAAGACCTGATCGTCAGCAGGCCGGACGACCTGGCGGGGCAGGAAGACCTGTTTGCGGTCGTTCCCCTCGGCGTGCCCCTTCTCGCAGGTCCTGCCGTGCTGACTACGTCGCTCATAGTTTTCAACACCTTCGGCTTCTTTTACGTCTTTATCTCAGTGCTCCTCAACCTGCTTATAGCCGCCGTGCTCTTCAGGTATTCCCTCAAGATACTCCGTCTTATCAGCAGGAAGTGGATCGAGGCGATGGCCAGGGTGTTCATGCTGCTTCTTGCGAGCATAGCCATTATGTTCATTCGGACCGGACTTCAAGGCATCATGGCCATGCGATGAGGGGGCCGGGATCTTTTTGCGGCTTACGTCGTCGTCGTGTTCGGCGCGAGTCCTCACATACACAAAAAGTATGCTGCGGCTCGCACCTCCGCGACTCCTAGTCATCCACAAAAATCTCTCCGGCCCCCCGTCCGATTCATACCCGGCATTGACCTTCACGCTTGCCACTTTACGCAAAACGGGATAACCAGCACGGGTTGTAAGTAATTAATATTGTCAGTAGATAATATTGAAGCCTTTGAATCTATCGGAAGGGGCTTCCCACTTCACGTCGATGTTTTCGACGTGCGCGCTGTCCGGGCCCCGTCGGCACCAGGCGATCATATCGTGGATTTTCGGCTTGTCGCCCTCGCAGACGACCTCGACAGAGCCGTCCGGCAGGTTGCGGACCGTGCCCGCAAGGCGCAGCTCTTCGGCCTTCCGCTTGGTATGGTGGCGGAAGAAAACGCCCTGAACAATCCCCTTTACGACGATTCTGGCCCTTTCCATCATCGATTTTGTTATCGACAGGAGCGCTTTTGTATTATAATAGGTAGCACAGCGGTCTCTTCAAATCAACTGCATTTCAGGCTGGAGGAACGGATGTTCAGGGTCGGGGTTGACATAGGGTCTGTGAGCGTGAACGCCGTTGTGCTTGATGAGACCGGCAACATCACGGAAGACCGGTATTTGCGCCACAGGGGGAAGCCCGTCAGCACGGCTGCGGCCGTCATTGAGGAGGCGCAGTCAAGATACGGCACGGCTATCGACTTCGTAGCAGTCACGGGGACGGGCGGCAAGGTATTCGCTTCCCTTGTCGGCGCGTCGTTCACGAACGAGATCATCTCCCTTACCAAGGCGTTCCATCACCTTTTCCCCCACGTAGGCAGCGCCATCGACATCGGCGGGGAGGATTCCAAATTCATCATCTTCGAGATGGACGCGCAGCGCAAGCGCCTGCGGGTGAAGGATTTCTCGATGAACGCGCTGTGCGCAGCTGGTACGGGCTCCTTTCTCGACCAGCAGGCGTCGCGCCTCGGCTTCACCATCGAGGAGTTCGCGGAGGCGGCGCTGAAATCGAAGAACCCGCCGAGGATCGCCGGGCGGTGCACGGTCTTCGCCAAGACGGACATGATCCATCTCCAGCAGATAGCGACGCCCGACTACGAGCTTGTCGCAGGGCTTTGCTTCGCCCTCGCCCGCAACTTCAAGAGCAATATTGCTAAGGGGAAGGAGATAAAGAAGCCCGTGGCGTTCATAGGCGGGGTTGCGGCGAACGCGGGCATGAGGAGGGCCATAGAAGAGGTCTTTTCGCTTGAGGGCCAGTTGATCGTGCCCGACCGTTTTGCCTCGATGGGCGCCCTCGGCGCCGTCTTCGCAGTCCTCGACGACCCTCAGTCGAAGGGGCAGTTCGTGGGCACCGGCAGGGTGCGGGAGCACCTCGCCAGGCAGGAGGAGGCAGAGGCGCACGATCCCCTTGTCCTATCGGAGGCCAACCTGCACGTCGCCTACGATGTCAGGGGACCGGAAAAGAAGATGCGGGCCTACCTCGGCGTCGACGTCGGCTCCATCAGCACGAACCTCGTCGTCATCGACGAAGAGCGAAACGTCCTGGCCAAGCGATACCTAATGACGGAGGGGCGGCCCCTGGAGGCCGTCAAGCGCGGCCTCGACGAGATAGGCCCGGAGGTAGGGGACCTCGTCGAGATCACTAGGCGTGGCGACCACCGGCTCCGGCCGCTACCTGACCGCCGACTTCATAGGCGCGGACCTTGTGCGGAACGAGATTACCGCCCAGGCGGAGGCTGCCATCTCCATCGACCCGGAGGTTGACACGATCTTCGAGATCGGCGGGCAGGACTCCAAGTACATCAGCATAGACAACGGCGTGATCGTCGATTTCGAGATGAACAAGGCATGCGCTGCCGGGACCGGCTCGTTCCTCGAAGAGCAGGCGGAGAGGCTGGGCATCTCGATCAAGGACGAGTTCTCCGCCCTCGCTTTCCGCTCTAAAGGGCCGACGAAGATGGGCGAGAGGTGCACGGTCTTCATCGAGTCCGACGTGATGCACCACCAGCAGTCGGGGTCGAAGACGGACGATATCGTCGCGGGCCTCTGCTATTCGATAGTGCTCAATTACCTGAACAAGGTCGTTGGCGACAGGCGCGTCGGCAACAAGATATTCTTCCAGGGCGGCACTGCCTTCAACAAAGGCGTAGTGGCTGCCTTCGAGAAGGTCTGCGGCAAGCCCATCACCGTGCCGTCGCACCATGACGTGACCGGGGCGATAGGCGCGGCGATACTGGCGATGAAGGAGAGGACCTGGGAGAAGAGCACCTTCAAGGGGTTCGACCTGAGCAAGCGGCGATACGATATCGAGACCTTCGAGTGCAAGGGGTGCGAGAACCTCTGCGAGATCAGGAAGGTTACGTGCGAGGGCGAGACGCCGCTTTATTATGGCAGCAGGTGCGAGAAGTACGACGTGGTCAGGCGCGGGAAGAAGACAACGGCGAAGGACCTTTTCAAGCTCAGGGAAGACCTGCTCAACAACACGTACGAGCGGGTCGGGGACGGGGAGGTCATCGGCGTGCCGAAGATGCTCAACATGCACGAGCTCCTTCCCTTCTGGCGCAGCTTCCTGACTGAGCTGGGCTTTTCGGTCGTCCTCTCAGACTCGACGAACAAGAAGGTCATCAAGGAAGGGGTGGAGAACATTATCGTCGAGTCGTGCTTCCCCATCAAGCTGGCCCACGGCCACATACTCAACATAATGGATAAGGGGATAAAGCGCGTCTTCATGCCGAGCGTCATAAGCCTCAAGAAACAGTCGGAAGGCGTATTGAACAGCTTTTCGTGCCCCTACGCGCAGTCCCTGCCGTATACGTCGAGGGCATCCATCGATTTCGAGCGGGAGGGCGTGAAGGTAGACTCTCCGATCGTCTATTTCGGCAATGGGCCGAAGGTGGCCCTGGCCAACCTGACCGCATTCGGCAAGACCCTGGGGAAATCGAAGAAGGCGGTCGAGGAGGCGTTTTCCGTAGCCAACGACGTGCAGGAGCACTTCTACCGGAGCTGCCTGGAAGAGGGGTCGGGCTTTCTTTCGGCCCTGAAGCCGGGCGAGAAGGTGATGGTCCTCGTCGGCAGGCCGTACAACAGCATGGACCCCGGCGCGAGCCTGAACGTCCACAAGAAGCTTTCCGACCTCGGCGTCGCCTCCGTCCCGATAGACATGCTCCCCCTCGACGATGTGGAGGAGGACGAGGACCTGAGGGACATGTACTGGGGCTACGGCCAGAAGATACTCAGGGCGGGCAAGATCATCAGGTCGAACCCTAACCTCTATGCCGTCTATATCACCAATTTCGGCTGCGGCCCCGACTCGTTCATCACGCATTTCTTCAAGAAGATCATGGAAGGCAAGCCCTTCCTGCAACTGGAGATCGACGAGCACAGCGGCGACGCAGGAATCATCACGCGCCTGGAGGCGTTCCTCGACAGCATCAAGAACGCGAGGATCGAGCCGAGGCCCGAAAAGCGCGCAGTCTCGTCCTTCAAGGGGGACGGCCGCCGGAAGATCTACATCCCTTACATGTCGGACCATTCCTTCGCATTTGCCGGGGCCTTCCGGGCCTGCGGCGTGGACGCCGAGGTCATGCGTGAATCGGACGAGGAGACGGTGCAGATCGGCCGGAAATTTACCCTAGGCAAGGAGTGCTACCCGTGCATCCTCACGACCGGCGACATGCTCAAGACGAGCCGGAGGCCTGATTTCGACCCGGACAGGAGCGCCTTTTTCATGCCCTCCGGCAGCGGCCCGTGCCGTTTCGGCCAGTACCACCGCTTCCACAGGATGGTGCTCTCCGAGCACGGCTTCGACAACGTCCCCATCTATTCGCCGAACCAGGACGACAGGCTCTATCACGAGCTGGACATCCTGGGCGGCAGGTTCTCCCGCCTCGGATGGAGGGCCATCCTCGCGACCGACTTCCTCGTCAAGATGGTGCACCAGACGCGTCCCTACGAGGCGGTCAGGGGAGAGACGGACCGCGCATATGCGGAGGCCCTGCGGAGCGTCGAGCGGGCCATAGAGGCGGGCGGAGACCAGGTGTACGGGGCGCTAGAAGGCGCGGTTGACCGCTTCCTCGCGGTCAGGACAACGGGCGGCGAAAGGCCGATAGTGGGGATCGTCGGCGAGATCTATATACGGTCGAACCGGTTCAGCAACAGCGACCTCGTCCGCAAGGTGGAGGAGTTCGGAGGGGAGGCGCGGCTCGCCCCTATCTCCGAATGGATTACCTACGTCAATTATATGGGGAAGAAGAAGAGCCAGCACCGCACCGGCCTGTCGAATTTCTTCCACATCGTGCTGACCGAGTACATCCAGAGGAAGGACGAGCACCGCATGGAGAGGATATTCGAGCGCTACCTGAGACAGGGCAGGGAGCCCAAGATCAGGCACGTCCTCAACCAGGCGATGCCGTATATAGACGAAAGCTTCGAAGGCGAGGCCATCCTGAGCGTCGGCAAGAGCATCGACTTCATCACGAAGGGCGCATCCGGCATAATCAACGCGATGCCTTTTACGTGTATGCCTGGGACGGTGTCTAGCGCCATCCTTAAGCTGATCCAGAACAAATACGACGTGCCGGTCATCAACGTGGCCTACGACGGCCAAGGGGAGAGCAACACCACAACTCGTCTGGAGGCGTTTATGCACCAGGTGAGCGAATATAATAGGAAATAGTGGGGGGGCCGGGCGTAGGGATTGGGGCCGGGACCTTTTTGCGCCTTTTCCCTGTCTCGCCTGGGCCGCGCCTCCTCGACGTACTTCTACTGTACAGTCTCGTCGGGCGGCCCGTCGATCACGGAAAAATCCATCGAAAATCTCTCCGGCCCCCTTGCGCATCCGTACGCCCTTATCTTACAGATTTCGCTTCCCGATGATCCCCTGTTCCCTTTTCGCCCTCATATTGATCCTTGACAGGCTCTTATCGGTACTCTATGCTAGGTTGCGGGAGGTAAGACATGACGAAGTTGCTGGAAAAGGCTTTCACCCAGGCGGCCAGGCTTCCCGAGACCGAGCAGAACGCCCTGGCGAAGTGGGTATTGGAAGAGCTTGAAGCGGAAAGAAAATGGGAGACGGCCTTTGCCGGGTCGGAGGACGTCCTGGACAGGCTCGCCGCTGAGGCCCTTGACGCGCACAGCAAAGGGAAAACAAGACCTTTAAACCTCAAGTCTCTATGACCTCCCGTATAACCGACCGTTTCCGGCAATGCTACAGAGAATTGCCGGAAGACGTACAAAAAGAGGCGAGGAACGCCTATAAGAGGTTCAAGGAAAACCCCTATCATCCCGGTCTTCGTTTCAAACGCGTGCATTCTACCCGGCCGATATTCTCGCTGCGCATCACAAGGGACTACCGCGCTGTTGGAATACTCCAGGATAAGCAAATGATATGGTTCTAGATCGGCTCCCACGCTGACTACGACCACCTATTGAAGCAGCTAAGGGCTGGCTAAAAATAGGTAACCCGGCCCGGCCCCTGGATGCGGGCGGCCTCGGGAAAAGGGTCGGCAAAAGGGGACAGGCTACTTTTCTTACGAGTTTTTTACTTATTTACGGTCATCCAATTGTGCTCTGTGCCCGGCCGACAAAGATGTTAAAATATCTCCAGGATAATCAATCTTTCAATGGGCAATCCAATCTGATTATATTGGAGGCCAAACGGCTGCATCGGTCCAGACGGAGCAACATCACCGCCAGAGCGTTCTGAGGCCGATCTTTCGGTAGGCGCCGATGCTCTTGTCCTTTGTGATGAGTGTGACTTTCTTCTTGATGGCCTGCCAGACGACGAGCCGGTCGAAAGGGTCTTTATGCGTAGTGCGCGGAAGCTTGTAGAAAGTTGACGCCGTATCCGCGTCTAGATCCATGATCTCGAAACCCATTTGCCTGGAGATATCCGGAAGGGCGTCAGGTAGCACATTCGTGAGCACGAGCTTGCCCAAAGCGTATTTCAAGGATATCTCCCAGTGCGTTGCGGCGCTTACATAAACCGTATTGTCGGTGTCCTCTATCGCCTGACGGGCCTTTTTGCTAAGCTTGTCCGGCTCGAACACAGCCCAAAGGAAGACGTGCGTATCGAGCAGGTAGTTCATAGGGCAAGCAGATCGTCGTCAGCGATTTCGAATCCAGGGCGGATCTCGAATCCGGCCTTTTGTTGAAGCAATCCGAGCTTTCTGCGCCCCTCAGGGCGATGCTCTTGGTAGGGCACTATTACCGCCACCTTCTTCTTTTTCTTCCCGTAGGCGATCGCAATCTTCTCCCCGCGTTTAACCTGTTCCAAAATATCCGAAAAATGGGACTTAATCTCGCCAACGCCCAACGTTTTCATGCAGTTGACCTCGACTAAAAGAAATATACTCAGGTATTTGACAAGTTGTCAAGAAGAATTCAAGTACTATGAAATCCGAGCGTATTTCATCCGTCAGGGCATATCGTGGCGGTATATGATTACGGCATAACTGCGCCCGGCCGAAAAAGATGTTAAAATATCTCCAGGATAATCAATCCTTCAATGGGCAATCCAATCTGGTCCATAGCCGTCATCATCGGCCTGATTATATTGAACGGGTTTTTTTCCGCCGGCGAGTTCGCCATCATCTCGGCGAGGAAGAGCAAGATCAAGGAGATGGTCAAGGAGGGGGCGGACAAAAGGGCGGCGGCGCTTCTGCGGATGCGGGAGAAGCCTGAGACCTTCCTTTCCCTCGTCCAGATCGGGATCACCCTCGTCGGCACACTTGCCTCAGCCATCGGGGGCATCATCTCCGTGACCTACGTGCGGCCCATCGTGAGCCGGGTGCCCTACCTGGCGGGCGCATCCGAGACCGTCTCCCTTATCATCGTCGTCATAGCCCTCACCTACGTGATTATCGTTGTGGGAGAGCTGCTGCCGAAGTACATAGGCATCAATTACAGGGAGCGGGCAGCCCTTAAGGTCCTGCCCCTTTTCGAGGTATTGGCCAGGGTCCTCGCAGTCCCCGTCTGGATCCTCAATGTCTCGGCCTCGGCCGTGACGAGGCTTCTGGGCCTCAAAAGGGTTGACGAGGTGATCGGGGAGGACGAGATCAAGGTGCTCCTGGAAGAAGGCAGGCTTAAGGGCGTCTTCGACAGGACCGAGGAGGAATTGATCCACAGCGTCTTCGAGTTCGCAGACCGGTCGGCCAAGGAGATCATGGTGCCCCGCCCGAACGTCTACGCCCTCGACATCGAAAAGCCGCAGGACGAGAACGTGCGCTATATAGTCGAGAACGAGTTTTCCCGCTACCCGGTCTACAGGGACCATCTGGACAGGATAGTCGGCATCGTCTACCAGAAGGACGTCATGCGGACGCTATGGCTTGGCAAGCCCCTGGAGCTTGAGGAGATATTGAAAAGGCCGTATTTCGTCCCCGACACGATGAAGATAAGCGCCCTTTTCAAGGACATGCAGAAGCGGCGCATACACCTCGCGGTCGTGGTCGATGAATACGGCACGACTGCGGGCATAGTGACCCTCGAAGACATCGTGGAAGAGATCTTCGGGGAGATCATGGACGAGACGGACGTGGACATGCGGGTCGAAAGGAGCAAGGACGGCTCGCTTACGGTCGATGGGTCGTATTCCGTCCGCGACCTGAACAATACGCTGGACCTGGACCTTCCCGAATCCCCGGACTACGAAACCCTCGGCGGCTTCATCCTGTCGCATATCCAGGGCATAGCCAGGGGGGAGAGATCGTTAATGTCGGCGGCTACAGCCTGACGGTGGTAGGCATCAACGGAAGAAGGATCACGAAGATAAAGATACAGAAGACGGGACGCCAGGCCAAGGCTTGAGCGCGCCCGGCGCGCCTTCAGGCGTCCGTTTCATTGTCCGTGCCTGCGGGGGCCGGCGCTTCCGGCTGCTCTTCCTCGGCCCTGTTCTTCAGCCGCTCGCTTTTGCCGTGCCTCAAGGCCATCTTCTCTGCGGCCTTGTCTTTCCGCTTCATCTCCTTCTGGCGTTTTAAAAAGCTATGTTGGCTCCGTTTTGCCATGCCTCCTCCTCGCTCTTATAGTCCCGCTGCGCCCCCGTCCTCGAAGCTCCGGTTTTCGGCAAGGACCGGAATAATGCGACCGGTGCTTTCGGAATACTTGGATTATGGCGCTTACGCGATTTTTTGTCAAGAAAGATAGAGCCGGCCGGGTCTTTGGCGCCCTATCTTAGAGTCGCGCAGCGGAGGCGCGTGCGCTTTCCGCCCCCACTTGAACTCGGCCCGCCTATTGGGTTTAACTATTAGCATCGGGAATGAAAGATAACGATTCGATATATCACGTCTTTCACGATCTTGCAGACCTCATGAAGGGGGTTTGCGGCACGACGCCTGAAGTTGGGGAAGAGCACCCCTCCGCCCCCGCTGCGCCGCAGCCCGCGGCAGAGCCGCCCGACGAGGCGGCCGTTTTCGTCGAGGCCATGAAGGACGTCAGGAAGGTCGAGGCGAGGCAGAAGAGGGTTGCCGGCCCGAAAAAGGGCGGCACAGGGACGGGAACTGCCATACCCGGCCCGCGACAGTGCGACGGGCCGACGATGGACGAGCTGCTGCGCGAGTCGTCGCCCCTCAACGTCGTAAATCTCCCCGAATATATGGAAGGATACGTGGAAGGCACAAGCCCCCTTGTCCTCGACAAGCTGCGGGGCGGCGCGTTCTCCGTCCAGAAGGCCCTCGACCTGCACGGGTTTACGTCGGCGCAGGCGTTCGACGTATTTCACGCCTTCCTCGAAGAAGCGGTCCAATCGGGGCTGCGCTGCGTCAAGGTCATCCACGGCAGGGGGTTGAGGTCGAGGCGCGGCCCGGTGCTGAAAGAAAAGCTGAAGGAGTGGCTTGTCCGGGCCATGCACCGTAAATGGGTCGTCGCCTTCGCAAGCTGCGGCATGTCAGCCGGCGGGCCGGGGGCCACCACGATACTCCTTCAGGCGCACGCGCGCAAGAAAAGGCTCCATATAATCGGATAGAACGCTTCGCCGCAATAATTCTGCTTTAAAATTCAGGGTCCATCTGTTATAAGAAGAAGACGCGTAGATTAAAAACCGGCGCGGGACGAAGGCAAGGGACGCAAAGGGCGCATCACAGGGAAAAGGGCTTCAAAAAGGGCCTGTCCGTCTATCAAGGCAGCGGGCCGGCTGCACGAGGGGGATTATATGAAGAAGGTGGGAATAATCGGCCTGGGAAACATGGGGGAGGCGATAGCCCGCGCGCTCATTGCAGCGGGCGCGGACCGCAGCGACATCATTGCTTACGACGTAAAGCAGGAGCGGATGCGGGCGGTGGTCGAGGGCCTTAAGATAGCGCCCGCGAAGGACCTGGCAGACGTTGCCGGCCGCAGCGATTACATCATACTGGCCGTAAAGCCGCAGGACGCGAAGACGGCGATATCTGCGATGGTCGCGGGCCTCGACGAGTCCCGCGTCCTAATATCCATCATGGCGGGGACAACGACGTCGAGCATCGCTTCGATGTTGGACAAGCCGGCAAAGATCGTAAGGGTCATGCCGAACATCGGCGTCGCAGTGTGCGAGGGCGCTCTCGGCATGACCGCGAATTACATGCTCTCCCACGATGAGATGGACGGCGTGGCCCGTCTCCTTGCGCCGCTCGGCAGGGTCGTCGAGGTCCCGGAGGAGCAGATGGACGCGGTAACGGCCCTCGGCGCGAGCGGCCCCGCCTTTTTCCTCGCTTTCCTCGAAGCTATGGTTGACGGCGGGGTGCGCATGGGCCTGCCCAGGGAGAAGGCGCACATGCTCGCCATCCAGGCGGTCAAGGGCACTGTGGCGCTCCTGGAGAAGGAGAGGACGCACCCGGCGCTCATGCGGGAAAGGGTCACCTCGCCGGGCGGCACCACGGCGGCAGGGCTTCTCGTGCTCGACGAGAGGGGCTTCAAGGGGACGGTGGTGAGGGCGCTTGAGGCCGCCCAGGTCCGCGCGAAGGAGCTTTCCAGGTAATGGACAACGAATACGCGAGCCAGCGGCAGCAAATGGTGGACCTGCTCATCCAGCGCGGGATAAAGGACCCGAGGGTGCTGGACGCCTTCAGGAAGGTCCCCCGCCACCTGTTCCTCGACGAGGCCCTGCGGCCCCAGGGCTACGGCGACTACCCCCTCCCCATCGGAGAGAAGCAGACGATCTCCCAGCCCTATATGGTAGCGATCATGACCGAGGCCCTGCAGCTTACCGGGAGCGAGGAGGTGCTGGAGATAGGCACGGGATCGGGATACCAGGCGGCCATACTTGCGGAGCTGGCGGACAGGGTCTTCACGATCGAGCGCATACCTGGGCTTGCGAAAAGGGCGCGGAAGGTGCTCGACCAGCTTCGCTACACGAACGTCGTTGTCCGCATCGGCGACGGGACGGAGGGGTGGCGCGACGAGGCGCCCTTCGAGGCCATCATCGTGACTGCGGCTGCGCCGGAGGCGCCCGACCCGCTCATGAAGCAGCTCGCCATCGGGGGCCGGATGGTCATGCCCGTCGGAGACGAGTACACCCAGGAGCTGATGGTCTATATCAAGGATGGGGAGGACCGGTACCGCGAAGAGAACTACGGCGGGTGCAGGTTCGTCAAGCTCATCGGCGAGCACGGCTGGACCGAGTGATCCGTCTGCCGTGAGGGCGGCGCGGCTCGCTCTTGTTAAGGGTCCGCCATATCGGGTAGAATGGAAGCGGACTACAACAGACGTGACAACGCCCCATAGGGGAAGATCGCGGTGAAATCCGGCAAACAGGAAGGAGAAGGGCACATGAAGGTCGTCGCGTTTAACGGATCGCCGAGGAGCGGCGGGAACGTCGAGACGCTGCTGTGGGAGGCGCTGCGGCCCATCGAGTACGCGGGCCACGACGTGGCGAAGTTCAACCTTAACGAGCTTGGCATAAGTCCCTGCCAGGACTGCGGCGGGTGCGAGAAGACGGGCATCTGCGTCCAGGAGGACGACATGGCCCTCGTATCGGACGCCATTCGCGCGGCGGACCGCATCATACTCGGCTCGCCCATCTTCTTTTTCGGCCTCTCGGCCCAGACAAAGACGATGGTGGACAGGTGCCAGTCCTTCTGGTGCGAGAGATACATCCTCAAGCGGCCCATCGCCGGCGGGCCGGAGGGCAGAAAGGGCCTGCTCATCCTCGTGGGGGGCATGAAGAAAGAGATCGGCGTAACGTGTTCAGGCGAGACGGCGAAGGCCTTCTTCAGGACCATAAGCGTGCCCGAGCACGAGACGGTCAGCTTCCTGGGGATCGACCGGAAAGGCGCGATCTGCGAACACCCGACCGCCCGCGACGACGTCTACCGCGCCGGGCGCAGGCTCGTCGGCCTGGAGGAGGATTGACACGAGTGGAAAATGAGAAGGGGGCGGGGCGCGACGCGGCCGTAAAGGACGCCCATATAGAAATCTGCCTGGGTCATGACGTCGAGTCCCCGGCAGCCACCGGGCTGGACGGGTTGACCCTCGCGGGCGGGCTGCCCGACTTTTCCGTTTCCGATATCGATACGACTGTCCCGTTCCTCGGCAGGATCCTTGCGTGTCCGCTCATTATCGCCCCGATCACGGGCGGGGGCAGCCGCTCGCTTCAAATCAACAGGAACCTGGCGATTGCCGCCGGGCGCTGCGGCATAGCAATGGCGGTAGGCTCACAGCGGCCTATGCTGGAGAAGGCTGCGGGCGCAGAGTCGTACCGCTTGCGGGAATGGGCGCCGGACATCCCCTTGCTTGCCAACCTCGGCCTTCTCCACGCGCGCAACGGCAGGGACTATCTCCTGGAGGCGGTAGAGTCCATCGGCGCAGACGCCATCATTCTTTACATCAACCCACTGCACGAGGTCCTTCAGGCAGACGGCCGGACCGATTTTGCCCGCGCCCTCGACGCCCTCGACGAGGCGGTCGAAGACTTCCCTTACCCCGTTTTCCTCAAGGAGGTGGGCTGCGGCCTGCCGGAGTCGGTGGTGCGCTGGGC
Organism: uncultured delta proteobacterium; assembly: GCA_963835595.1. Taxonomy (GTDB): domain Bacteria; phylum Desulfobacterota; class Syntrophorhabdia; order Syntrophorhabdales; family WCHB1-27; genus CAWEPK01. Next base: position 331,994 of record CAWIGL010000003.1, read on the forward strand.
TTCCGCACGGAAGATCGCAGGCGTCGATGTAGCGGGCCTCGGAGGGACGAATTGGCCGAGGGTCGAGGGGCTTATGCAGGGCCGCGACTTCGGCCCTTACGAATGCCTCGGGACGTGCACGCGGGACGCCATCATAAGTGCGCGCAAATGGCTCCGCCAGGACCAGTGCCTCATAGGCGGAGGGGGACTGCGGACCGGCGTGGACATGGCAAAGGCGTTGGCCCTCGGCGCGGCGCTCGCCTCTATGGCGCTTCCCTTCCTTAAGTGGGCGAGCGTCTCTGCCGAGCGGGTGGCCGAGGGCGTCGCCCGGCTGAAGGAAGAGCTGACGGTCGCGCTCTGGTTCACAGCCTCAAGAAGGGTAGGGGAGCTGAAAGGGAAGGTCTATTGAACGTCGTGTCTGCCTGAGGAAGACCTTCAGCAACGCTCGGTCAAGCATACGGCCGGCCGCACTTTTGTCGAGGACAAGTCGTCAAAGGGGAAGGGGACCAGGACGACCTTACCCCTGGTCAAGGAACGGTCTCCCGTCGGCAGGGGAATAAATATCTTCCTGTGGCGATCTCAGGAAGTCGAACGATTCATTGGCGCTTGCCGCTCGAAGCCACTCCTCTTCTTCGATGTCCGATTCCGGAAGGAGGACGATCACCCTGACGCGCGCCGGCCCGGCGAGGGGCAGGGGCTCGTCCAGAACGAGCTGATGCTCGGCATTAATCGTTGCCGTCGTCTCTATAGCCTTATCAATGTGTTTCATCCACTCCATTTTACCATATCCCGCCCCTCACACGAAACGGGAAAGAATATCCCCGCTCTCCCCCCTCCCATTTTTCTCTTGAAATCACACCTCCATTGCTTCATCATTATTAGATAGCGCAAGACGCGCGACCTGCGGTGCGGACGGCTTGGGGCCGGTCGCAGGGGCGCGCAACAGCGGACCGACAGAGGAGGGACCGATGGGCGTGGTTTCAGAAGAGTTTCGAGACGGCGTATATAGCCTGACCCTGAACCGGCCGGAGAAGAAGAACGCCATGAGCCTTGAGCTCCTTGAGGCGCTCTTCCGCTCCCTCGCCAGGGCCGAAAAGGAAGGGGCGTCGATAATCGTCATAAGGGGCGCAGGCAATACGTTTTGCGCGGGGGGAGACGTGACGGAGTTCAGGGACAGCCCTGCGCCTGCTGTGCAGGTCGATGCGATGGCCGACTACCTGAACAGGGGCATCATGCTCATTCGCACCATCCCCGCCATAACGATAGCGGTCGTCGAGGGCCTTGCCGTTGGCGCGGGCCTGAGCCTGACGCTTGCCTGCGACCTGACGCTTGCCGAGTCGAACGCGGTCATGAACATGGGATACAGGCGGATAGGCCTCACCCCGGACGGAGGAGGGAGCGTCTTCCTGCCCCGCCTCGTAGGCATGAAGAAGTTCAACGAGCTATATTTCATGTCGCGCAACATCGCCATGGATGAGGCGAAGGCGTTCGGACTCATCAATTTCACGGCAGACGCAAAGGACCTGGAAAAGGAGCTGGCCGGCCTCGTCGATGGGCTGAAGGCCATGCCGATGGAGACGACCCGCAGCCTGAAGGAGCTTGTGAACAAGTCCGTTCTCTCCGGCCTATCGACGCACCTGGACAAGGAGCGGCTCTACGTCTCCCGGTTCTCGGCCAAGCCTGCTTTCCAGGAAAGGCTCAAAAAAACGTTTAAGAAAGGGTAGGGGCCGGCATGAAGCGGGACCCGAAGGCCGCCGAGGACCAGGCACGGCCGCCCTGGGGATGCTGGTACGTCCTTGAGGACGGCGACACCTTCAAGGTGAAAAGGATAGAGGTGCTGCCGGGCAAGCGGCTCAGCTACCAGAAGCATCTCAAGAGGGAGGAGCATTGGTACGTCGTTTCCGGGAAGGCGCGCGTTACCATCGACGGCGCGGAATGCCTCCTCGAAGCAGGCCGCTCCATCGACATATGCAAAGGGGCGCTCCATAGGATCGAGAACGTGGGTGAAGAGCCGGTGGTCGTTATTGAAGTGCAGACAGGGGAGTACTTCGGGGAAGACGATATCGTGCGCGTCGAGGACGATTTTGGAAGACTCTGAAGGACAGCCCCCGGCGCATCTTTTTTATCATTTTTTCTCTGTTATCGTCTTTTCTCTTGACATTCGTCTTTAATTGTATTACAACGTAGACACAATTTAAAAATGCTTGTCGGGAGGCACGCCGGCCGCGTGGGCGGGGCGTGCGGGTAAGTTCGTGCAGTCTCGGTGCTTGGGCAGTCGGGTGAAGGCGCCTCTATGAGGATTGTTTACACCAACCTGAAAGAGAACGACGCAGGCCTGAAGCGCAGCGTCAGGCAGCTCCAGGTAGACCTGGGCAGGGGCGGCGCTGCGCCTGCCTCGCAGCGGGCGCAGGTGCAGGAAGCGGCTGTCGTAGAGCGCCCTGCGGATAGCCGTGCAGATAATATGCGACCGGCCCGCATCCAGGCATCGCCGGCGAAGACCTCTTGTCTCGAAAGACCTGCCGCCCTTGAAGGCGTTGCAGCCCTGCGGGCCGCCTTCATCAGGAGATTCACCGACGTCGAAGGGTACGGCGCGTCCGATAGCGCCGGCTTCAGCATCACCGTCTGAAAAATCCTTTTACAATTTTTGAGCGGCGCCCAGGCGCAAAGCCCATCCGGGCCCCACATCCGCGCCCCGCTTACGACCAGCGGGCAAGGTCTTCACGGTGCTGTGGTTTCGTTCGACTAGACGCGCCCGACGCTGCTCTTCCCGGCGTCGTTGAAGCGCGGAGTCAACTGCCGCTTGATGGGCGTATTCGTCTTTTCCTGTATCTCGCGGAGCTTAGAAAGCTGGTCGGGCAGCACCAGGGTGAAGGCATGGCCGCCTTTGCCCATGCGCGCGGTCCTGCCGATCCTGTGGACGTAATGGAGGTCGTCCTGCGGCACATCGTAGTTGATGACCGCCTCTATATCCTCTACGTCGATGCCCCGCGCGGCTACGTCGGTTGCGACGAGCACGCGCAGCAGCTTCTTGCGGAACTTCGACATCGCGTCGTCGCGGCGGGACTGCTTCATGTCTCCGTGCAGGCTGTCCACCCGGTAGCCCCTGTTCTGCAGGTCTCTCACGATCTGGTCCACCCGCCTCTTCGTGTTGCAAAAAACGAGGGAAGAATTCGGCGTGTAGGTGTCGATGAGGCGGCAGAGCATCTCCAGCTTCGTCCACGGCTTGACCTCGAAGAACATCTGGCTCACTTCCGGGACGGTCACCTGGTCTCCCGACACGTTGACTACGACGGGGCCCTTCTGGAACTTGTCCACGATGTCCATGACGGAGTCGGGCATCGTCGCCGAAAAGAGCAGCGTCTGCCGGTCGTCGGGCATGGCCCATAAGATCGTCTTCATGTCGTCGACGAAGCCCATGTCGAGCATCCTGTCCGCCTCGTCGAGCACTACAGTACGGACCCTGTCGAGCCGGAGGGTGCCCCTGTTCATGTGATCCATGATGCGCCCCGGCGTGCCGACGACTATCTTCGCGCCTTTCTTGAGGGCGGCGAGCTGCTTCTGAATGGGCTGGCCGCCGTAAACAGGCACTATGGGGACATCTTTTCTGTACTTTGCAAGCCGCTTCATCTCCTCGGCGACCTGCACGGCCAGCTCCCTGGTAGGGCAGAGCACGAGGCCCTCTATGTCCCTGCCTTTACGCTGCATCGATTCTATCATCGGCAGGCCGAACGCCAGCGTCTTGCCCGTGCCCGTGCGCGCCTGCCCGATCACGTCTTTTCCCTCCATGATGAGTGGTATAGTCCTCGACTGGATGGGTGTAAGCTCCTCGAATCCCATGTCAATGATGGCTTTTTGCAGCTCTCTCGTTAGCTGCATCTCGTCGAATCGTTTCTTCTCCATACTTCTCCTTGCGAGTTTTTCGGCCGCTTTAGGCCTGCCCGGCAATCGACCATTTCGAAGGAATCGAGAACGACGGGAAAGCGAAAGAGGCTCAACGTAGCTTACGTATTATAACACAAGCCGATGGAATTATCAGTAATTATAGAATTATCGCTATTTATTGCGCCCATTCGTCCCCACGCTCTTTGCATCCGACGTTTATACCATATTGAGTGTTATGGTCTATCATGCCCCGTTCAAATATAGGCGGGCCTGTACTATCCCCTTACTTTCTCACAGGCAATTTATGGGGTTCAGCACCCCCTCGCCGGGCTTTGCCCGGCGAGCCTCCCCGCTCAGACAGACAAAAATCCCATATACATTGAACGACGTTTTGTATCCCACACTATATACATAGTACACCCCGCAGTTGCCGCCGCCCCTTGACCTTTCCGCTCTAAGCAGGTAGGTTTTTAGCGTTATGACCGACCGGCCCATACAACCCGATGACGCGGGGACGGACGCGGAGGCGCCCGTTTTATGGTTCGTCGTCTCCGGCTTCAAGGTGCTCATCCTTACCGGGGACGGCGGGGCTTCCGTGCCCTTTGCAAAGAACCTCGACGCATGGGGGCTCGCGCCGCTCTCGATCCAGCCCCTCGGTACGCTGCGCGGCCATGCCTGCCTTGTCGCAGAAGTGGACGAAGAGACGGAGGCGCCGGAGGGCTGCGCCTTCGAGGGTTTGAGGCCGTTATTCGGCGTCCTCGACAAGGACCTTTTCAAGCGCGCGATGGCCGCAGTCCATCTTACCGAGTGGGACAGGACGAGCCGCTTCTGCGGCCGCTGCGGGGCGCCGACCGTCCCCCTCAAGGAAGAGCGGGCGAAGTCGTGCACCCGATGCGGCAAGACGATTTTCCCGCGCATCTCTCCCGCCATCATTGTGCTCATTGAGCGGGGCGACGAGGTGTTGCTCGCGCGGGCTTCCCGCTTTGCCCAGGGGTTTTACAGCGTGCTGGCCGGTTTCGTCGAGGCGGGCGAGTCGCTGGAGGAGACGGTCAGGCGCGAGGTCGAAGAGGAGACGGGGATCGTCGTCAAAGACATCCGCTACTTCGGAAGCCAGCCGTGGCCTTTCCCCGACAGCCTGATGATCGGCTTTACGGCCCGCTACGCCTCAGGGGAGCTGCGGATCGACGGGAAGGAGATCGTCGATGCAGGCTGGTTCCGCGTGGGCAGCCTGCCGGACCTTCCGGGAAAGGTCAGCATCGCGAGAAGGCTGATCGACTGGTTCATCGACAAGCATTCTCAATCTTTTTCTATCGGGAACGTCAGTGTCCCGCCCAAATAGGCGACTGTAAGGATCGCCGGGGCCTGGGCCACGACGAGCAAAAGATAGACGATACCCCCTGCCGACACGATGTCGGGCGCGGACTGCGCGTATGCCCGCCAGAAGGTGACAACGGCGAGGTCTATGCCAACGGCGAAGGAGAGAAACCGCTTTATGGCTACCTGCCGCATCGGCCTTCCCATGTAGTTGATCTGCCACGTGGCCAGGCCTGTCGCTATGCCTGCGGGCATGAAGACGAGGGCGCCGATAAGGCAGTAAAAGGCCGTCGCGTCGAAGGTGTTTTTCCCGGTTATCGCGTACAAGAGCGAAAAGAACGCAGTACAGACGCAAAAAACGATGGGGAAGTGGACCGTAGCCGGATGGGGGTGCCTCCGCAGGATCGGCCAGCGCTTCAGGCCGGCAGATACGATGGCGGGCAGGTCGGGCGGCCCAGCCGCAGCCGGGGAGGGCGCCGGCGCTTTGACGAGCCTGCCGACCTGCGGGTAGCGGTCGAGCACTTCCGGCCCGTGCGGCGCTGCGGCGAGGTCGGCGCTGAGGTCCCGGCCTGCTTCGTGTCTTGCCATATGCCGGCCGCCGGGCCAAAGGCGGCTGCCTGAAACATCGACGACGCGGCCGGCGGCGCAGATGTACGCAGGACGGCCGTCCTTGCCGTCGAAGCCCTTAAGCGCCGTCTCGTCGAATTCACCCTGCATCGCTTCTTATTTTGGTCGTCGCGCCGCAGTTTTGCAAGGGCCGCAGCGGCGGCGACAGCTCATAAGCTACATTAACAATTGGCAGGTAAGCAACTGTAATAGTAGAGATATGGAAAGACCTACGCGGCAACGATCTCTATGTTCGATATTTGCGGCTTAGGCGTTCATGCCGCAATCATTCTATCACTTGTGCCGCGCCGATTGCACGAAAAACCGGCTGTCGCCGCGCAATGACCGCCATCCCCCCGAAAGAAAAGATCGCCTCACGCAAAAAATAGAAAAAATAGTGGAACCATTTTACGGAGGCTGGTAATATACTACCGGGGGTTCGGAAAACTGTCGACAGCATAACTCGGTGGAGTCGGAAAACTGGGTATCCTCAAAGAGACGGGCCCGATGTCTGCCCGTAGCTGACGGGAAACGAAAGAACAACAAAGGGGGAAAACATGAAAAAGTTCTGGCTTTTGGCTCTGGTGTTCGGCTTTTTGTTCTGCCTGCTTCTCGGCTCGCAGGCCAACGCGCAGGAAAAGACGATCGTCCTGAAGTATTCGAACTTCTTCCCCGCGCCCCATATGAACAGCGTCCTTGCGGACCAGTGGTGCAAGGAAGTTGAGAAGCGGACGAACGGCCGTGTGAAAATCAATTACTATCCGGGCGCCGTGTTGACGCCGGCCGCCCAGACATACGACAGCGTCGTGAGGGGCATCGCTGACATAGGCCTGAGCTGCCAGGCATATACGCGCGGCAAGTTCCCGCTGACGGAGGCCATCGACCTGCCGTTGGGCTACAAGAGCGGCTACGTCGCGACAAAAATGATAAATGAATTCTATAAGAAGTTCACGCCTAAAGAGTACGATGAGACGCACGTGCTCTACCTCCATGCCCACGGGCCGGGCATCGTTCACACGAAAAAACCTGTCAACAAGCTGGAGGAGATGAAGGGCCTCAAGATCAGATCGACCGGCCTGTCGGCGAAGCTGGCGCAGGCCCTGGGCGCCGCGCCCGTAGGCATGCCCATGACCGAATCGTACGACGCCCTGTCGAAAGGCGTGGCTGACGGCATCCTCTGCCCCGAGGAGGCGTTGGAGGGCTTCAAGCTGGGCGAGGTGATCTCCTATACGACCGAGGATTACCCGGCGGCCTACTCGACGGCATTCTTCGTCGTCATGAACAAGGCCAAGTGGAACAGTATCCCCAAGGACATCCAGGCTATCATCGACCAGATCAATACGGAGTGGATAGAGAAGACGGGGAAGAACTGGGACGAGATAGACAAGTCGGGCAGGATTTTCGCCCAGAAGCACGGCGTGAAGGTTATTCCCCTGTCGGCCCAGGAAGGCGCCCGCTGGGCAGCGGCGGCCCGGCCCCTGCTGGATGAATACGTGAAATCGATGAAGGCGAAGAACCTGCCGGGCGATAAGGTTCTTTCCTTCTGCCTGGACTACCTGAAGTCTCACTAGGTGTTTTAGGGGCCGGGATCTTTTCGCGGCAAATGCGGGCGACCCCTCGGCGCGGCGTGCTCACGTACAAGCGACCCACGCCTAATCGGCGCGGGTGCCCCGCGCTCCGCCGCGCGCCTTTGGGGTCTACGCATTTTCCATCGAAAATCTCTCCGGCCCCTGACGCCTCAACCACTTCTGTGCATTAATCATTTCGGGCCATTTTGCCCGGGCGGGGGCAATCGCCCTTTAGCTCTCTGTTTACAGCAATATGGGCGCGAAATCTCCTCCGGCCGCTGAAAACCCCTAACGCTTGACAACCGGCGCGCCTACCCCTACAATGGAAGATACTATGCCACGCCGGAGGCCGCGATCACACGCACTGACGCTTGTCGTTTGCCTTGCCTTTGCGGCCGTGCTCTGTTTCTTCTCGCAAGGGCTGGCTGCGCTGGCCGACAGGGTCTCCGAGGCAACGCTCCCCAACGGGCTGAAGGTCATCCTCGCGGAAAACCATAAGGCCCCCCTCATCACGTTCCAGGTATGGTACAGGGTAGGCTCGCAGGAACGAGGTATCGGGGAAGACGGGCCTTTCCCACATGCTGGAGCACATGATGTTCAAGGGGACGGAGAAGGTCGGCCCCGAGGAGTTCTCCCGCATCATCGCCCAGAACGGGGGCAACGACAACGCCTTCACCTCCCACGATTTCACCGCCTACTTCGAGAACATGAGCTCCGACCGCGTCGGCATCCCCATCACCCTTGAGTCGGACAGGATGGAAAACCTCATCCTCCAGGAAGAGGACTTCAAGACGGAGCGGTCCGTCGTCATGGAAGAGCGGCGGATGCGGACGGAGGACAACCCGAAGGCCGTGCTGAGCGAGCAGTTGTTCGCGGCCGCCTTTGTCGTCCAGCCGTACCACTGGCCGGTCATCGGCTGGATGCAGGACATCGTCCGCTTTTCCCTCGATGACCTTAAAAGCTACTACAGGACCTATTACGTCCCCGTTAACGCCTTCATCGTGATCGCGGGCGACTTCAAAAAAGAGGAAGTGCTCCCCATGATCGAGGGGAGCCTTCGGCCGGATCAAGCCGGGCGTCGCGCCCGACCAGAAAAAAGACATGGAAGAGCCGCAGGTAGGCGAGCGCACGATAATCGTCCGCAAGGAGGCCCAGATCGCCACAGTGGTCAAGGCCTTCCACGTGCCGAACCTGAATGACGCCGGACAGCTACGCCCTGGAGGTGATCTCGGCCCTGCTGTCGGCCGGTGAAAGCTCCAGGCTTCAGCGCACGCCTCGTGCGGGAGAAGCACCTGGCCCTTTCCGTTTCAGCGGACAACGAGCTCGTCTCTAAGGACCCGAACCTTTTCTCCGTCTCTGCCGACGTGCTGCCCGGCGTTGACGCCGATGCGGTCGAGAAGGCCCTGGTCAGCGAGATCGACCTGCTCAAGAAGGGGAGCGTGGACGAGCGCGAGCTGGAGAAGGCGAAGAACCAGTTGGAGGCGGCCTTCACCTTCGCGCAGGACTCGATCTTCGCCCAGGGGATGCTCCTTGCCACGTACGAGATCGCGTCTTCCTGGCGCGACGCGGACCGGTACGTCCCCAACATCCGGGCGGTGACGCTAAAGGACGTACAGAGGGTGGCGCAGAAGTACCTCGTGCCCGGATAACTGCATAAGCGCGCGCCTCGTCCCGATACCGACGGCCGAGCCGAAGCCCGTGCAGCCCGGTTCTCCGGTAAAGGGACGGATCGAGCGATAGGGGTAGTCATGACAAGCGCTGTAAGAAAGTCGGCTTTCCTGGGCTTCACCGTTCTCTTTCTCGTTTGCGCGACGTGGGGGACGGCATCGGCGCTGCCGCCCGTCCAGAGGAGCGTCCTCGACAACGGGCTGGTGCTCCTCGTCTCGGAGGAGCATTCGCTCCCCTTCGTTACGATGAGCCTGCTCATAAAATCGGGCTCGAAGGACGACCCGGCGGGCGAGGAAGGGCTGGCGGACGTGACCGCCTCGTGCCTCCTCTTAGGCGCAGCAGGTCGGACCCTGCAGCAGATCAACGAGGAGCTCGACTTCATGGGCGCCCAGATGGGCGCGGACGCGTCGCAGCGACTATACGATCGTCAGCCTCAAGGTGCTGAGGAAGGATTTCGAGCGCGCCTTCCCCATCTTCATGGACGTCGTCATGAAGCCCACCTTTCCGGCCGACGAGGTTAAAAAAGAGCTGGCGCGGCACGGTCGCGGCCATACGCGCGTCCGAGGACCAGCCGGGCGTCGTCGCCGACCGGGCATTCATGAAGGCGCTTTACATGGGCGGGCCTTACGGCCACCCCAAGGAGGGCACGGTAAAGTCCGTATCGGGCCTCGACAGGGGCATGATGCAGACGTTCCACGGGGCGCATTACAACCCGAATAACGCCATTCTCGTAGTCGCGGGCGACATCGACGCGGGCGACCGTAAAGGGGTACATGACCCCCCGGCTCGAAAAATGGCCGAAAGGCGGCGGCGCCGCCGCAGGCGATACAGGTAAGGTTCGCAGACCGCAAAGAGACGATCAAGATCAACAAGCCGGTGACCCAGTCGAACATCGTCATCGGCAACAGCGGCCTAAGCAGGGAGAACCCCGACTACTACGCGGCCCTCGTGATGAACTACATCCTCGGCGGCGGGGGCCTCACGTCGCGCCTGATGGACGACATCAGGATCAAAAAGGGGCTTGTCTATTCGGTCGGCAGCGTCTTCGAGGGGCGGAAATACCCGGGGCCTTTCCAGGTATACCTCCAGACGAAGAACCCGTCTACGAAAGACGCGATCAAGGGCGTCATGGAGGATCTGGAGCGGATGCGCTCCGGCCCCGTCTCCGAAAAGGAGCTTGAGAACGCGAAGAAGTACCTCGTAGGGAGCTTCCCGCAGAGGTTCAGCACGCAAGGCAGGATCGCCTCTTTCTTCGCGCAGGTCGAGTATTTCGGTCTCGGCCTCGACTACGCCGGGCGGTACCCGTCGATCATCAACGCGATAACGCGCGAGGACGTGCAGCGGGTGGCAAAGGAGTACATCCGCCCCGACATGGCCGTCACGGTCATCGTGGCAGACCTGAAAGAGGCGGGACTGGAATAGCGGGGCGACGCGCCCCCGCATCAAATGAATGAAGGAGGCGTTCCATGAAGGTCCGTGTAGACAAGGAAGCGTGCGTGGGTGACGAGACGTGCGTCTCCATTTGCCCGGAAGTCTTCGAGATGGACGGCGACGTAGCAGTCCCTAAGATGGAAGACGTGCCGCCAAACCTCCAGGCCTCCTGCCGGGAGGCGGCCGACGCCTGCCCAGTCGAGGCAATAATCATAGAAGAATAAGCGACGCAGTATTTTTCGGCCCCGATCACGATGACCTTGGGGAGCGGCCTCAACGAGGCCGTGCCGCCGGGTCGTCTCTTTTTCCTAGACGCAGCCGCTCAACAATACAAATCTTGATTACGGGTGGTTACGTGCCTATATTAAGGCTATGCACCAATTATTATCATCGTCACGTTGCGGAGGTGATGGGATGAGAAGGTTTTCCAAACGGATGTTGGTTTCCTACCTCGTAGTGGCCATGTTCGCCATAGGCATCGCGCCGAACGTCAACGCAGGCTTCAGCCCCTCTCAGCTTACGGGCGTCATGACGGAGAGCAGGCAGGCCGACCTCCAGTGCGTCCGGTCCTTCCTGGAGATGAAGATAGTGGCGGACCGGCTCGCCCAGCTCGGCTTCAGCCCCATAGAGGTGCAGTCCCGCCTCTCCACACTGACGGACGAGCAGTTGCACCGGCTGGCCCTTAAAGTGGACGACATCAAGGTAGGCGGCGACGGAGGGGCGGCCGTAATCGTCGTACTTGTCATCGTCGTTCTCGCCCTCATTATCCTTCGCCTGCTAAGGCTGATATAGGGGGATAAGAGGGAGGTGGGTGCGAGCCGCTGCCTGGAGGCTGGTCCGTCCGGGCGCCAAAGACTGCCGGGCCGGTCAGACCGCCGGGCGGCTGGAGGAGTCAAGGAGGTAGCCATGCTTTACTGGGCGGTAATCTTCCTGGTCGTCGCGATCATCGCCGGCATATTCGGTTTTACCGGAATAGCGGGGACTTCGATATGGATTGCGAAGATCCTGTTCTTCGTTTTCATTATCCTGTTTATCATCTCCCTGCTCTTCGGGAGGCGGACGCCCACGCCGCCCGTCTGAAAAAAACGGCGAAAGGGCACGCAACGCCGGTATGGTGAAAAATTTTTGCGCGGAGGTGTCATGAACGTCCATCTGACATTCCAGCCTGTCGTGGCCATTATTGCGGGAATACTGATTCTCGTTGTCCCGAGGCTCCTTAGCTTCATAGTCGCCGTTTACCTGATCGTGATCGGCGTGCTCGGGCTTATGCGGTAGCGGGGGCGGCCTGCAGCTTTCATGCCGGTCCCCGTTATGGTAAACTTGAGGCAAGGAGGCTTTTGCATGGCAGCTGAAGAGGGATACGGTGAGCAGGGATATACCGTAGTCGGGTCGGAGCATTACACGACCTATAAGCGCCGCGCGGCCTTTTCGAGGGCGCTTTTCTTTGCGCTGGGCTGCACGCTCGGGGCCGGCATCGCGCTTTTGCTCACCCCGCAGCCGGGTCGAAGACCAGGCAGCAGTTGCAGGAGGCGGCGGGGAGACGAAGGGCAGGGTCGGTTCCTGCTACGGCCGGGTGCTCGGCCTGATGGGCGCCACGTTGAGCAGGGGCAGGGAGCTGGTCGAGGGGCGGAAGCCCTTGCTGGCCGCCGCCATAGAAGCGGGCAGGGCGGCATACGAGAAGGAAAAGACGGAAAAGAAGGCCCGCATGGCCTAGAAAAGGACCGAAGCAAGACGGTGCGTAGCGTTTTTCGCTACCTGAGATATGGGGCCCACTGCTTCGCTACGGCCGTGATATACCCCTTCGGCACGTTTGTGACGATGCGGTTGTGGCCGGGCAGCAGCACTTTCGCGTCGAGGCTGCCGAGCCTGGTCAGGGACGCGGCCAACGCCCCTGCGTCCGCACCGTAAAGGTCGAACCGCCCGATGTTGTTGTCTGCGTAGACCACATCGCCCGGTATCAAAATCCCACGTGAAGCGTCCCACAGGGCTACGCCGCCGGCCGAGTGGCCGGGTATGTGGAGGACCGTCCAGGTCTCCCCGCCTATGTTAAGCTCGTCGCTCTCTTTGAGGCGCCGGTCCACCTTGAACGTGAAATCGCCGTCCTTCAGGCGGTACTGCATCTGGCACATCTGCTTGAACATCTCCATGCCGTAAACGGTCCTGTCGTCCCCTGCTTCGAGCTGCCCGGCCTCATTCTCGTGCACCCATAGCTCGAGGGACGGCATGGCTTCGATCAGCTCCTTAAGGCAGCCGATATGGTCGAGGTGGGTATGGGTCATGATTATCCGCTTGATGTCGGCGGGCTTTACGCCACCTGCCGCGATCTCTTTCAGCTTGTATGCCCCGTGGCCCATCAGGCCCGCGTCCACGAGCGAAAGGTCGCGGGACTCGGGCTGCCCGATAAGGTATACATGGGCGTCGGGTATCATCTCGTCCCGGCCGGGTATGAGAAAAAGCGATTCGGTTATCTTCGTCATGCGTTTTCGTTCCTCCGGTGTCCATTACCATAATCCATCCGTGCCCCGTTTTCAAGGATTTCCGCCCGGAAGCGCCCTTTTCCGACACTCGCGGACATTCGCCCTTTACATAGAAGCGGAAAATAGTTATTTTTGTAGATAGGGCGCTTTCCGGCGGAGAATAGGTTGCCGGGCGGCCACGGAGGGGTTAAATTTCCATAAGGGAGGGGTGGTGGGGATGACAGTCAACGAGGTATTCCTTGGCATAATTACGGCGGCGGTCGTGGTGATCGTGGTCTTCGTGGTACGTCTCGTCACAAAGATGACGGAGACGGCGGCGGCGGTCAGGGAGTTTCTGGAGACGACGGACCGGACCGTCCAGGAGGTGGCAGGGGAGGTCACCGAGAGCATGAAAAGCCTCCGGGTCATCACGGACGGCGTCGGCGGCGTCGCGACGGACGTGAAGGCGGTCACCGGGTCGTTCAAGGACGCGGGCCTGGCCGTGCACGAGGTGGCGGCGAGCGTGAAGGATATAGGCAAGGCCGTGCAGGACCTTGGCCAGGAGACGGTGGCATCGGTATGCGGGCTTCGGGCGGGACTCAAGGCGGGCTTGGACGTCTTTGTCAAGAACCTGCTCGGGTCGAAGTAGCGTTGACGTACGGGTGACGCGGCACAACAGCATGAAGTGCAAAAGAAAGGGAGGAAGAGCATGAAGTACGAGGAGAGCGAATACGATTCGAGCTCGGTATCATGGTTTCTGGCGTTCGTGCTCGGTGGATTGCTGGGGGCGGCCGCGGCCCTGCTCCTCGCGCCCAAGTCGGGGAGTCAGGCAAGGGAGCAAATCAAGGACATCGCCCAGGATGCGAAGGAAAAGGCGGGCAGCTATTACGATCAGGCCAAGGGCCGGATCTCTTCCGCCATGCAGAAGGGGGCCGAGGTCTTCCAGCAGAAGAAAGAGGAGGTAAAATCGGAAGTGGCCGAAGGCGTGAAGTAGGAGCGGACGGCTAGCCTATTATCAGGCCGATCAGGGACATAATCAGCCATTGGAAGAACGCGATCAGAGGGTCCAAGGACACCGATGTAGAGGAGACCTATGATGATGAAGAATCCATAGGGCTCCAGCCTTTGCAGGGTATAATGGAAACGCCTCGACGCGAAGCCCATCAGGATCTTCGAGCCGTCGAGCGGCGGGATCGGGATGAGGTTGAAAGCGGCGAGCATGATGTTTATCTGCGCCAAGTACTGAAGGACCCTCGAAAAAGGGCTGAACAGGCTGAAATGGGCGGTGGAGAGGACGAGCATCGCGAGGAAGGCGAGCAGTATGTTCGCCGTGATGCCTGCGGCCGATACGCATATGAGGCCCCTCCGGTAATGCCTTAAGTTGCCGAAATTTACGGGGACGGGCTTCGCCCAGCCGAAACCAAAGACAAAGAGCATGATCGTGCCGATGGGGTCGAGGTGGCGCCGGGGGTCGAGGGTCAGCCTGCCGAGCCAGCGGGCCGTCGAGTCGCCCATCTTGTCCGCGACCCACCCGTGGGCGACTTCATGGATGATGACGGAGTAGAGCAGGGGGATGACCAGTAGAATAAAGGTCCCCGGGTCGTTGAATAGTAGGCGGATCAAACCCATAGCGCGCTATTATCACATAGAACCATCCTGATTTCAAGGTGTGTGAAGGCCGGGCGCTTTTGACGTCCGACCCACGCACTCCGCTGTGCGTGGGTGCCCCGGCCTGTCTCTCAAAGCCGCACGTCCTCACATACAAAAGGAGTATGCTCCGGGCGGCGGCTTCTCGATCACGGCGCTCGACCCTTCCCTCCTCACGTCGGGCGGGTGCCCCGTCCAAAATCGCCTCGGCCTTTTCGTCTGTCTCAAACGATAGGCTATTAAAAAGCAAAGCGAACTTCATTGTCATGCTGCGCTCTTTGCTCTGCTCTTTGTCTTCTGCCCCGTGCGGCTTATGATGATCTCTTCAATAGGTATCTCTTTCCCCGCCCGCAGTAAGGCCGTTTTGACGATAGCGGGGAGGCGGGAGCAGCAGGGGACTTCCATCTCGACGACGGTTATGCTGCGGATATCGGCGGTCTTGAAGATCTCCGTGAATTTCGAGGTGTACTCTGCGACGTCGTCGAACTTCGGGCAGCCGAGCATGACGACTTTTCCGGGAAGCAGGTCCCTGTGGAAGCCCGCGTAGGCAATGGGCGTGCAATCCGCCGCGATGAGGAGGTCTGAGTTCTTGAGGAATGACGCGTCTGCCGGTATGAGCCTTATCTGCACGGGCCAGTGGCCGAGGGCGGAAGGCAGCTCGTCCGCCGCGCCTGCCTGTCTCGGGGCGCTGACGGCTGCTGACGGGAAGACGCGGATTTCGCTCGAAGGACATCCGCAGGGCATCGCTCCGGCCGGCTGAGGCGCATCGGCGGCTGCCCCTGCTGTCCCGGCCCCCTTCGCGTGCTCTTCCACGGCCTGGGCGTCGAAGATCTCAGACTCCCTCTCCGTCACCTTAAGCGCGCCTTCGGGGCACTCGCCGAGGCAGGCGCCCAGGCCGTCGCAGTAGTTCTCGGAAAGGAGGCGCGCCTTGCCGTCGATTATCGCAAGGGCGCCTTCGGCGCAGGCGCTTACGCACTGGCCGCAGCCCGTGCACCGCTCTTCGTCTATCTCTATGATCTTCCTTTTCACCTTCATGCCTCTCGGCCCTCCTTCGGGCGGCTCTTTTGCGGCCGGTGCGGGGCTGGCCCCAAGCGGGCCCTCCCGCAAGGCCGCCAGCTCCGGCCCGATCTCGCCCAGGCAGGCGGCGGCGTATTGGCAGTAGGCGGCGCACCCGAAGTCGATCTTCGGGTTTGCCACCTTCTCCCCGCAGCCCTTGCAGCGCCTCGTCGTCTCGTCCTTGAAGAACTCGACGGGCCGGCCGCAATTCGGGCAGGCGATCTCGTATATATCGCCCGGCTTCCAGTACCGCATGTCCTGTCCTGGGCATTTCATCGGATGTCCTCCTTGCCGGGTCCGGCGCTCCTCACCCCAGTATCGCCTTCAGGTCCCCCTCCGCCGTGCCTATCGGTTTTATATCATAGTTCTTCACCAACAGGTCGAGCACGTTCGGGGAGAGGAAGGCGGGGAGGGACGGCCCTAGGCGCATGTTCTTGATGCCGAGGTAGAGCAGCGTAAGGAGTATCGCCACGGCCTTCTGCTCGTACCAGGAAAGGATGAACGAGAGGGGGAGGTCGTTTACGCCCACCCCGAAGGCGCCCGCCAGGGCCTGGGCGATGCGGATGGCCGAATAGGCGTCGTTGCACTGGCCGACGTCGAGCAGCCTGGGGATGCCGCCGATATCGCCTAAGTCCTTGTCGAAAAAGCGGAACTTGCCGCAGGCGAGCGTAAGGACGATACAGTCCTTCGGCACTTTCTCGACGAACTCCGTGTAATAGTTGCGCCCCGGCTTCGCGCCGTCGCAGCCCGCGACGAGGAAGAAGCGGCGTATCTGCTTGCCCTTGACCGCCTCGATCACCTTGCCTGCGACGCCCATCACCGTCTCGTGCGCGAAACCCACCATGACGTGCTTTCCGTTCTTGTCCTCCGTGAAGCCCGGCATGGCGAGGGCTTTCTGGATAAGGGCGGTGAAATCCCTGTTCTCGAAGTGGTGTACCCCCGGCCAGCCAACGGCGCCGCTCGTGAAGATGTTGTCCTGGTATGCCTGCTGCACGCGCATCAGGCAGTTCGTGGTGAGGAGTATCGCACCGGGGAACTGGGGGAACTCTTTCATCTGGTTCTGCCAGGCGGTGCCGAAATGGCCGTAGAAATGGGGATACTTCTTCAGGCCGGGGTAGGCGTGGGTGGGGAGCATCTCGCCGTGGGTATAGACGTAGATGCCTTTGCCCTCGCTCTGCCTGAGCACCTCTTCCAGGTCTTTCAGGTCATGGCCGGAGACGAGGATCGCGTGGCCCTTCTTCGCGCCCAGCGGCACGCGCGTCGGAACGGGGTTGCCGTAGACGCCCGTATTGGCCGCATCGAGTATCTCCATCGTCCGCAAGTTCACCTGGCCGCACTTCATCACAAGGCCCACCCATTCGCTAACGCCCATAGCCGTGTCGTTCCGCGCTATGGCCGCGAGGGCCTCATGGATGAACGCGGGGATAGCGTCGTCTTCCTGCCCCAGTATCGCCGCGTGCTCCGCGTAGGCGCATATCCCTTTCAACCCGAAGAGGAGCGTATGCTGGAGCGACCGGACGTCCTGGTCGATGCACGCGCCGGAGAACAGCCCAACCTGCTCGCCCTGCTTCACCATCTCGCCTTCCGTCGATGCGGGGGTAAGGGTTGCGCAGCCTTCGGAGAAATCGACCTTTCCGCCGGCAGCTCGCACCTTCTCCTTGAGCCTGTCGCGCAAGGCGACGGCCTTGCGCACGTAATCGACGAACCTCCCGGCGTCGAAGTTGACGTTCGTAAGCGTGGAGAAAAGCGCGTCGAAAGTAAAGAGATTGACCTCCGCATCGACGATGCCCGCCTTCCTGCCTTCGACGGCGAATAGGGCGACGCCTTTCAGCGCCTCGACGAGGAGGTCCTGGAGGCTCGCGATCTCGTGCGACTTGCCGCATACGCCCATCACAGTGCATCCCTGTCCCTTCGCAGTCTGCTCACACTGATAACAAAACATGTTTTCCCCCTTTCGGATCGTTTTTATCTAGCTCGGTATTAGTATTGTAAACATTCCGGGTGAAAAGGGCCTTGACCAAGGTCAAGGATTTGTACAATGGCCCTAACAGCGGCCGGCGGCCCGGCCGATGGCTTGTGCGCAGCGCCGACCTGTGGTAAAAACGGTTAATGGACATCGCGTCCTTCATAGCAAACGTCCCGCTCTTCAAGGGTCTGCCCGGCGCGCAGATAGAAAAGATCGCCCGGGTCGCACAGACCAGGGCGTACAGGCGGGGCGAGTCCGTCTTCTCGGACGGCGACCTGGCGGACGGCTTTTACATCCCCATGCGGGGGCGGGTGAAGATATTCAAGCTGTCCGCCGACGGCAGGGAGCAGGTGCTCCACATCATGGGGTTTCAGGAGCCCTTCGGCGAGGTGCCGGTCTTCGCGGGCGGCAGGTTCCCCGCCCACGCGCAGGCGATAGAGGAGGGCCTCCTTCTCTTCCTGCCGGCTTCCGCCTTTATCGGCCTCATACGGGACGACCCATCCCTTGCCATGAACATGCTGGCCCTCCTTTCTCAGCGCCTCCGGCAGTTCGCCGGCCTTGTGGAGCAGTTGTCCCTCAAGGAGGCGCCCGGCAGGCTCGCCTCCTACCTTATATACCTGAGCGACCGCGAGAAGGGGGCCTCAGCCGTGCAGCTCGACATATCGAAGGCGCTCCTTGCGAACGTCCTGGGGACCATGCCGGAGACGGTCTCCCGCGTCTTGAGCAAGATGGCGGCCGACGGCCTTATAAAAGTGGATGGCCGACGGATCACGATACTCAACAGGAAACGGCTGGAGGCCCTTTCATCGGGGACCGGCTCGCTGCGATAACGCTGCAAAGCGGCCTTCCGTTCCTTTCCCGCTCCCTTGCCGCCTCCGGGCGCCTTATGGTAGAGTAGTGCGATGTCAGGGCCGGAATTCATAGGGTGCACCGAGCGGTCCGCGAGGATCGCCCCCTTCTACGTGATGGAGCTTCTCGAAAAGGCGCAGGAGATGGAGGCGCGGGGCGAGAAGATCGTCCACATGGAGATAGGCGAGCCGGACTTCACGACCCCGCCCCGCATACGGCAGGCGGGGATCAGGGCCATCGAGGAAGGGCGCACCTTCTACACCCACAGCCTGGGCCTGCCCGCCCTGCGGGAGCGCATAGCGGCCCATTACTACGATTCGTACCGCGTCCGCGTCCCTGCGGACCGGATCATCATCACGAACGGGACTTCGGGGGCGTTTTTCCTCCTGTGCGCAGTCCTCCTCGACGCCGGCAGGAACCTCCTCGTCTCGGACCCAGGCTATCCCTGCTACCGCAATTTCGGGGCCCTTTTCGACGCCCGCGTCGTCTCGCTGCCCGTCTCCGGGGAGACGCGGTTCGAGGTCACGCCGGACCAGATAGAAAAGTGCGGGGCCACGCCCCATCTGCTCATGATATGCAGCCCCTCCAACCCGACCGGCACGATCTACAGCGCCGAGTCGCTGTCGCGCCTGGCAGCCGCCGTCAGCGCGCAAGGCGGCTGCCTCGCTGCGGACGAGATCTATTCGGGTCTCACGTATGACAGGGAGTTCCCGTCCGCCCTCGCCGTGTCCGACGATATCATCCTGATCGACGGCTTCTCCAAGTCTTACGCCATGACGGGCTGGCGGCTCGGCTGGCTCGTCGCCCCATCGCGGCTCGTGCGCCCCATCCAGAGGGTGGCGCAAAACGTATTCATATCTGCGCCGACGATTGCCCAGTACGCGGCCCTCGACGCCTTCGACGCAGTCTCCGACATCGAGGCGATGAAGAAGACCTACCGGGACAGGCGGGCCTTCCTCTTCCCCAGGTTGGGGGAGCTCGGCTTCAGCCTTCCGGCGTGGCCCGAAGGGGCCTTCTACATCTACGCCGGCATCGAGAAATGGCGGATGGACAGCATGGAATTCGTCGAAAGGGCGCTTACGGAGGCAAAGGTGGCCGTCACGCCAGGCTACGACTTCGGCGCGTACCGCGCAGGCTCGCACGTGCGCTTCTCCTACGCGAACAGCCTCGACATGCTCAAAGAAGGCTGCGAAAGGCTCTCGGTCTGGCTGCGTGGCCTCTGAAAAATTCCGCAGCCATGCAGCTCTGAGATGCATACGCCCCGGCTTCCTCGCCGGCGTCCTGCTGGCCGCTGCCGGCCTGCTCCCTTTTGCAGCCCATGCCTCTGAAAGCAACTTCGAGATAGTAGTCCATCCGTCGGAGACGGCAGAGGAGGGGAAGGCCGAGACCGAGCTGCACAGCAACATGGCAGTCAGCGGCACGGCCCAAAAGACCTGCGGCGTGCTGCCCAACCAGCATGTCCTCAACGAAAGCCTGGAGGTCGTCTACGGCTTCACCTCATGGTTCGAGACGGCCCTTTATAGTGCCGCAGCCGTGCAGCCCGGCATCGACGCCCAGTGGGTGGGGGAGCGCCTCTTTCCCCGCGCCCGCGCGCCGGAAAGCTGGGGCCTGCCCTTCGGTCTGGGCTTCGGGACCGCCATTTCATATCAGCGCCGCGCCTACTCGGCGGACACCCTGACCCTCGACATCGTGCCGATCATCGACAAGAAGATAGGCCCCTGGTACTTTGCCGCCAACCCGGAGTTCGTCCGCTCCCTCAACGGCAAGAGTACGTACCGGGGCTTCGAGTTCAGCCCCGCCTTCAAGGCGAGCTACGACGTCGCGCCGAAGGTCGCCCTCGGTTTCGAGTACTACTCGTCCTTCGGCCCGCTGCAGGGCTTCGATCCCGTCCGCGACCAGCAGCACCAGCTTTTCGGCGTCATCGATATCGAGCCTGCCCCCCATTGGGACCTCAACTTCGGCGTCGGCGCGGGACTTACAGGGGCAACGGACGCCTTTGTCATCAAGATGATAATAGGACGGAAGTTCTAGAACGGGACACGGTCGGGAAAAGGCAACAAGCCCTCCGCATAACCCCCCCCCCTGAAACGCCGGCAGCGCCGCCGGAGTATTTCAGCTTGTTTTTCTTGACAATGTCCCGAAGGTCGAAGAGAATAATGCACGAAGAAGGCATAGATGGCGCAAAAGGGCATAAAAGGGGGCAATGGGCCTTACGGGACCTGGAAGAGGGGCGGACGGCTCTGCCTGCTCATTCTGCCGGCTCTGCTGCTCTGGCTTGTCCCCCTGCGCCCCGTACTTGCCCAGGGTCCGGCCCGGCCTCCCGACGCCGGGCAGCACCTGATAGACGACATCTATAGTTCTCCCCGTCAAGGCGTGCGGATCGGCGGCGGCGCCGCAGTTGAGCCCGCGTTCAACATTCTCGACGAGATCAGGCGCGCCCAGGCATTTCTGAAACGCAGGACCGCAGGTTATGCCCGCCAGTTCTCGAAGAGGAAGGTCACCCTCGTAGACAGGAGGGGGAGAAAAAAGCTGCGCCTCCGCTTTACCGAGACCGTGGCGCCCAATTTCCTGCTTGCCGTCGAGAACCTTCATGAAAGGGAGCTCCGCGGCGTGCTCGTCACCGACAAGGGCTGCGCTACGGACGGCTTCGAGGTCGTCCGGCTGAAAACCAACGGCGTAGCATCCAGGTTCCAGGTCCTTTACCCGGAGGAGATGGCGGTCCTCGCCATCCGCACCATCGTCCACGGCCCGTACGGGGGCTGGGAAGAGGTCGTCTATACGCCTTACAGCCCGGAGATCGATACGCCGGAAGTGAGGCGGGCAGGATACGATTACCTGGTGGACCGGATCGACCTCGCCCTCGCCGACCTTGAGAGGCGGCAGGTCAGGCTTCCGGCGCTTGGCCCGCTCCTCTATTGCGACCAGCTCCCCGAGGTCGTTTTCGTGCTGTCGATCATAGAGCACATGGACCCGGAGCGCTTCAAGTCCTGCACCGGCGAGCAGGAAGACGCCCTGATACGCGAAGTGCTGACGGTCATAGGGGCGAACACCGAAAACGCGTATGCCTACAGCAAGTCTACGGCAGGGGCAAGGGGCCTCTTCCAGATCATGCCGGCCACATACGAAAGGCTGCGGCGGAGATACCCGGCTGCCGCCCTTCTCAGGGACTTCGTGCGGGGCAGCACGGACCATGTGAACGCTGCAAAGGCATCGCTTTTGCTCTTCGACTCCGACCTCGGCGACCTGTCGAGGAAGCTCCTGCTCAACGCGCGTGAAGATATGGAGGCCATCGGCAGGCTGCTGGCTGCGTCGTACAACTGCGGCCCGAACAGGGTCCAGAAGTCCGCGCGGGAGTGCAGCGACGCGTGGACGTGCAGACTACCGGCGGAGACGAGGACGTATTTGGAAAAATTCGACCGGGTGTGGGAGAAGCGCAAGAGCTTGCCCTAGGAAACGCCGCATGGCCCGCCCGCTTTTATCTGTCCTGCTAATAGGTTAAATTATTGCGTGGACCATTTCGTCTTCGGGCCGGTGCCGTCGAGGAGGCTGGGATTTTCCCTGGGCGTTGACCTTATACCGCGCAAGCATTGCACCTTCGACTGCATCTACTGCCAGGTCGGCAGGACGACGCACAAAGAGGTGGAGCGCCGCAGCTTCGCAGACCCCGGTCTCGTAATCGGGCAGGTGATGGAAAGGGTGAAAGAGGGCAGGGCCATCGACTTCATAACCATCTCCGGGTCGGGAGAGCCTTCCTTGAGCAGCGATATGGGCCTGGTGATAGGCGAGCTGAAGCGAAAGACGGCGATACCCGTTGCCGCCATCACGAACAGCTCGCTCCTCTTCAGGGAGGACGTGCGGCGCGAGCTTGCCCTTGCGGACCTCGTGCTCCCCTCGCTCGACGCGGCGGGACAGGAGGTCTTCGACAGGGTCAACCGCCCGCACGAGGGACTTTCCTTCGACCTCCTGCTCTCGGGCCTCAAGGAGTTCCGCAAGGCGTACAAAGGCAGGATATGGCTTGAGATAATGTTGATAAACAACATCAACGATGCAGCAGAACAAATTGAAATGTTTAAGCAAATAGTGTCGGGCATTGGGGCAGACAAGGTGCAGCTCAACACGGTGACGCGCCCGCCTGCCGAAGAGACGGCGATGCCTGTCGGGAGGGAGAGGCTTGCGGCCATCGCGCAGCGCATGGGCCAGGGGTGCGAGGTGATTGCCGCCTTCGACAGGAAGGCGCGCGCGCCAGGCACAAAGGTCTGGCAGGCGTCCCTGGTGGAAACGCTGAGGCGCAGGTCCTTGAGCCTTGACGATGTAGTGCGGACGACGGGCGTGCCCGTCGCAGCAGCCAGGGCCGGACTGGAGAGGCTCGTAAGGGAAGGGCGGATCAAAGAGGTCCGCGTCGGCAAGGTGCGTTTTTACACCGTCGCCGCCGAAGGGGACGCCCCGTAAGAAGGGCGCCCGGCGGCGCGCAGCCGCCCTCGGATTCTTATTGACAAAACTGCCGCCGGAAATTATCATAAGTCTTCGCGCCACAACGATAAGACCGTATATAGCCGTGCAATAAAACCGAAAGGCGGGACCAAAGAGAGGGGACGATGAAAATCGAGAGGGCGGTGATAAGCGTATCGAACAAGGCGGGCCTCGGGGAGCTTGCGCCTTTTCTGAAGGGCCTGGGGGTCGAGATCATCTCGACGGGGGGCACGAAAAAATACCTCGACGAGCTTGGGGTCAACCCTAAGGAGATCAGCGCGCACACGGGCTTCCCGGAGATCATGGACGGCAGGGTGAAGACCCTCCACCCGAAGGTCCACGGCGGCATCCTCAATATCAGGGACAAGAAAGAGCACCAGGAGGCCAAGAAGGCCCTCGGCATAAAGGACATCGACATGATCGTCGTCAACCTCTATCCCTTCAAAGAAGTGGTAGCCAAAGGGTGCGCCTTCGAGGAGGCGATTGAGAACATCGACATCGGCGGCCCGTCGATGATAAGGGCGGCGGCCAAGAACTATAAATACGTGACGGTCGTGACGGACCCGGCCGACTACCCCAGGGTCATCGAGAACATGAAGGCCAACGGCGGCGGGACGACCGAAGAGCTGCGGTTCTTCCTTGCGAAAAAGGTCTTCTACCTGACCTCCGATTACGACAAGGCCATCTACGACTACTTGAGCCGTTAAGGGCCGAAGAAATGACCCTGCTGCTTACAGCAGGGTCATTTAGTGAGCGGGTCGCCACCCGCGAACCCAAAGGTGGGAGCACGCGGGTACCCGGCTAAAACAGGCGGTTCCGTGGAGGGGGGCGCGGAAGCCCCAATAATTGCCTGTGGTAAGATGTGCCAAAGCTCCAGCTATGATAGTCGGATGCAAAAAGCGCGGGAACGAAATGGGGCACAAAGAGTTGAATAAAAAGGAAGGGCCATGCGGATACTCGTCGTAGGCGGCGGGGGCAGGGAACATGCCCTAGTCTGGAAGCTCTCCCAGTCTCCCAAGGTAAGCGATATCTTCTGCGCGCCGGGCAACGGCGGGATCTCCCGCATCGCCGCCTGCGCGGAGATTGCGGCGACGGACACGGCCGGGCTGCTCGCGCTTGCGCACAAGGAGCGGATCGGCCTCGTCGTCGTCGGGCCCGAGATCGCGCTTGCAGCGGGCATCGTTGACGCCTTCGAGGCTGCGGGCATACCCATCTTCGGCCCCTGCGAGGCGGCCTCCCGCATCGAGACGAGCAAGGTCTTCGCAAAGACGCTCATGGAAAAATACGCCATACCGACCGCCTCCTTCAAGGTATTCACCTCGTATGGCGCGGCCCTTGCCCACATAAAGGCCCTCGTCCCGCCATACGTCGTGAAGGCCGACGGCCTGTGCGCAGGGAAGGGCGCCTACGTCATCGACAGCCCGGAAGAAGGGGAAAAGGCGCTCAAGGAGCTTTTTATCGACCGCGTCCACGGCGCGGCTGGCGACAGGGTGATCGTCGAAGACTTCCTGCCGGGCATCGAGGCGTCGTATCTGGCCCTGTGCGACGGCGCGTCCGTCTTAGCCCTGCCGCCTTCCCAGGACCACAAGGCGCTCCTCGACGGCGACAAGGGGCCGAACACGGGCGGCATGGGGGCCTACACCCCTGTGCCCTTCATAGACTCAGGGCTGGCCCGTGAGATCGACGCATCCATCATGAAAAGGACCGTGGACGGCCTCAAGGCGGAAGGGATACCTTACAAGGGCGTCCTTTACGGCGGCCTGATGCTCGGCCTAGCGGCCCCGTCGGCCGCCAGGCCCTATGTCCTCGAATTCAACGCGCGCTTCGGCGACCCGGAGACGCAGCCGATACTATTCAGGATGGAGAGCGACCTCTTGCCTATCATCTCTGCATGTGCAGAAGGGGACCTGCGCAGGGCAGGGCCTATGGAATGGAAGAAGGGCGTCGCCGTCTGCGTGGTCGTCGCCTCTGGCGGCTACCCCGAAAAGCCTGAAAAGGGCAAGCTCATAAAGGGGTTGGCCGACGTGGAAGGGCAAAAGGACGTCTTCGTCTTCCACGCCGGGACGACGCGCAAGGGGAACGAATACTATACGTCGGGCGGTAGGGTGCTCGGCGTCACGGCCCTGGGCGGCACTTACGCCGAGGCCATAGAGAGGGCCTACGCCGCGGTATCTTGCATACAATTCGAGGGGATGCAGTATCGCAAAGACATCGGGAAGAAGGCGTTGAAGACCGCATAGAGAGCCGGCGGAAGGCGCACAAAAACCGCCGCCGCGATAAGGAGACGATAACGATGGCAAGGGAGTATAGGATAGGCGTAATACCGGGAGACGGGACGGGTCCGGAGGTCGTGGCCGAGGGGATCAAGGTGCTCGACGCAGCGTCGGCCAAATTCGGCTTCACCCTCAAATACACACACTATGACCTGGGGGGCGAGCGATACCTGAAGACTGGGGAGACCCTGCCGGCGGCCGTCCTTGCCGATCTCAAATCGCAGCAGGCGATCTTTCTCGGCGCCATCGGCCACCCGGACGTGCCGCCCGGCATCCTGGAGAAGCAGATATTGCTCCAGCATACGCTTCGACCTCGACCAGTATATCAACCTGCGGCCCGTCAAGCTTTACGAGGGCGTAGAGACGCCGCTCAAGGACAAGGGGCCGGCGGACATCGATTTCGTCGTCGTGCGGGAGAACACGGAGGGTCTTTACACCGGGGCGGGCGGAACGTCCTCAAGAAAGGCACGCCTGACGAGGTCGCGGTCCAGGAGTCGATAAATACGAGGAAGGGAGTCGAAAGGTGCATACGCTTCGCCTTCGACCTGACCAGGCGGCGCAACAAGGGGAAGAAGCTGACCCTCTGCGGCAAGACGAACGTCCTCACGTACGCCTTCAACCTCTGGGAGAGGGCCTTCTACGAGGTGGCGAAGGAGTACCCGGACATCAAGACCGATTACGCCCACGTAGACGCCACGGTCATGTGGATGGTGAAGAACCCGGAATGGTTCGACGTCATCGTGACGGACAACATGTTCGGGGACATCATCACGGACCTGGGGGCGATGGTCCAGGGCGGCCTTGGCATCGCCTGCGGCGGGAACATCAACCCTGCAGGGGTCTCCATGTTCGAGCCTATAGGCGGCTCGGCGCCGAAATATACGGGAAAGAACGTGATAAACCCCATCGCCGCGATCTTCGCCGCAGCCATGATGCTCGACTACCTGGGAGAGACGCAAGGCGCCCTGGCGATGGATGCGGCAGTTGCCCGCGCGCTGAAGAACGATGTCAAGTCCGTCGACGCCGGCAGGATGGGTATGGGGACGCGCGAGCTGGGGGACCTTATAGTCCGTTATCTGGGTTAGACTGCGCTTTCATCTCCTTGAGCTTCTTGCTCAGGGTGTTCCGGTTGATGCCGAGGAGCTTCGAGGCGCGCAGGACATTGTCGTCCGTCATCTTCATGGCGGCCGCGATGAAGATCCTTTCCATCATCGTCTGCACGTTCTGCAAGTATATTATCCTTCTCACTGACCTTCGAGATGAGCAGCTTCTCGACGATGCTCTCGAGCTTACCCTCGACCTGCTTGTAAAGCCGGTTGATCTCCGCGGCGCTTATCGGCTGTTCTTTAAGAGGGGATGTCGTCAATTGTCGGCCTTTTATGGCCGGGAAGGAACGTCGCTTTTAGTCCTCGCTCCGGTGTCTGTTATATCTGGTGGTTCTGATAAGAGATATTATGTTAACTTCTCCCCATCCCTTATCAAGCTTGATAATCTCTTCCACCTTCCGCTCCGTTATGGAGTACTTAACAGTCGAGCCGCAGCGCTCGTTCCGCACTATCCCCTTCGTCCGCAGGAGTGACAGGTGCTGCGACACCGTGGACTGCGGAAGGTCGAGGGCGCCGCAGATCGTGCTCGACGCACTTATCCGTCCCCAGCAGCGTCTCCATGATCCTGATCCTTACAGGGTGGCCGATAGTCTTGAGGATATCCGCCCATCTTGCTGTAGCCGTTCCCTTCCATCCCTCCATTATGTTATTAAAACCCCTTGAAAGTGTCAACCAAAATAAGATCACAAGCTCCACAAGCGACGGGCGCCCCGGCGCCTCCCTGACGCCCTGCGCTTACGTCGCAGCAACCTTGATACGGCCGCTCTCCTTTTCTCACCGTAGCGGTAATAAAAGGCACGCAGCAAGGTCATGTACGCCTGCCGCCGCTTGAGCGCGCATCCCCAAAGCCCGGTGCAAGACGCCTGATCTCGTCGGCCTCCAGGAAACGCCATTCCCCAGCCTTCAGGCCGGACAGCGTGACGGGGCCTACGCGGACGCGGCGCAGCCTGAGCACATGATGGGCAAGCCCCTCTGCGAGCCTCCTTATGTGGCGGTACTTGCCCTCTGTCACGACAATCCTGTACCACGTGTTCTTCTCGGCCCACCTGATCGGCGCGATGGCTTTCACGCCTGTATCTCTCGCCTTCGACCGTAAGACCGGACGGTGGCACGCCCCATCTCTTCGGGCGTGAGCCGCCCCGACAGCTTAACATGATATTCTTTCTCAACGTTGTATCGAGGATGCATGATATGATTGGCTAATTCGCCATCGTCCGTGAAGATCATAAGGCCCTCGGAGGTATAGTCGAGCCTGCCGACGGGGAAAAGCGTCCCCTCCAGGCTTATGAGGCTGCGGGCGAGCGGCCGGTCCTTGCCTTCCGTGTCGGCAAGGTCGGAAAGGTAGCCTATAGGCTTGTAAAGGGCGACGTAGCGCCGCTTCCTGGCGGGACTGACGGCCTCATTGTCGAGCCACACGACGTCCGAGGCCGGATCGACCGGCATGGGCAGGGTCCGTCACGATGGCCCTGTTGACCTTCACCCTCCCCGACCGGACGATCTCTTCCGACTTGCGCCGCGACGCAACGCCGCGCGGGCGATGAACTTTGCGAGCCTCTCAGTCGCCATACGGCGCGCCCCTTGGGCCGGCGGGTCTACATCACATTCCCCTCAGCCCGGCCGCCACGTCTTCCGGGGCGACCATGCAGGCGCTCTCCATGTGGAGCTTCTCGAAATAGCTCACGTCCGCGGCGTTTACCGGGGGAAGGAACCGCCTGGCGACGATCCTGCCGTTTACGCGGAAATGGTCCTCGTCGTCGGGGGCGGAGAATATGGAGAGGTTGAAGCCGGCCACGTTCTCCCTGTCCAGGTAGGCGAGGACCTTGTTGAAACCCTGCCCGAAGTCGGCCCAGTCCGCTCCGTCGAGCGCAAAGAGGGAAGGCGCGCGAAAAACGCAGCCGACGTCGATGTTGCCCTTCGGCGCGAAAGGCGTGTACCAGAAGACGCGGCCGTCCTGCCGACGGCGCGCTCTCCCAGCCGCGTCTCCTCTTCTTCGAGGGCGTCCCAGAAGACCGCCTTTTCTCGCGCGCGGAAGTCTGCGCTCTTCTCGATCATCATCCTCTGGTAATTGGTCGGGTGCTCGCCGGCTATGCCCTGGACATGCGGGTGGACGAGGCTCCCGCCCGACATGGGCATGTAGTTGCAGTTGACGGAGCAGTACCGCGCGGCGCCGTCTTTCTCCCTTACCTTCCGGAAGACGCCGGACGAGCGCCTCGATGCCCTTCACGACGCACCCCTTTGCCGCCAGGGCCGCCATATCGAGGTAGTGCTCCCTGCACATGATGGCGACGAGCGAGTACTTGTCAAAGGCCAGGAGGTTGGGTATGATCCTCACCTCGCCGTCCACGAGCTGCTCGCTGCCGAACATGGCCGGGTCGAGGCGGGCGGTCATGGCGGCCACGTTCTCCTCGCAGAACGGGCATTTCGCTGCGAGCGACGCGGCCACGAGCCGGCGCCGGGTCGAAGCGCCGGCAGCTTTCTCGCCGGGAAATTCATTATCCTCGCCGTCAGGCCGGTCAGGGGGTCCCAGCGGATCTCCGACCTCGCCTCGAAGGGCTCGAAGTCGCGGAAAGGATCAAGGTACCTGCTCGACTCAACCAATCGTCTGAATTCGATCATCTTCACCCCTCGCGTAACTAAGCCCCCGGCCCCAGCCCTTCCATCGGACTTTTCCGTATCTCATCTATCTCACTTCATCCATAAGACCTGGCAGCAGGTCGATCAACGCGTAGAACAGGCCAATCAGGCCGTCGCCGGCAATCGCGTAGAGAAGGGCCCCGACGGAGAGGAAGGGACCGAAGGGGAGCGCGTACTTCATGTCCTTCGCCCTTGACAGCATCAGGGGGATGCCGACCACGCACCCTACGAAAGAGCCGGCGACGAGCGCGAAAACGACGCCCTTGATGCCGCAAAAGGCGCCGATCATGCCGAGGAGCCATATGTCGCCCCCGCCCATCCCCTCCCCTTTCCGCAAAAGCTCGTAGGATTTCTTGATGGCGTAGATCGACGCCGCAGCCCGCGAGCGCCCCTGCAGCGCGTCGAAGAGGCCGAAGGAGGGCCTGAAGAGGGAAAGGGCGACGCCGAGGACCGAGCCCGCCCAGGCTCAGCCTGTACGGGATTATCCGAAAATCGAGGTCGATGAGCGATATGACGACGAGAAGGCACGCGAAGACGAGCAGGACGGGCAGGTCGAAGGAAAGGCCGAGCACCCGGTAGAAGAGCGACGAAGAGCGCCGCGGTGAGCAGCTCCACCAGGGGGTAGCGGACCGATATGGGCCGGCCGCATCTCCTGCACCGGCCCTCGGAGCAGCAGCATAGCTCGAGGAGCGGAACGTTGTCGTAAAAGGCTATGGGCGCGCCGCAGGCCGGGCACCTGGAGCCGGGCCGCACGATGGAGACCTCCCTCGGTATGCGGTGGATGCAGACGTTCAGGAAGCTGCCCACGATTGCCCCGAGGACAAAAAAAAGCACGTCTACGACAGGGTGGAGGGATGCTCTCGCTCATCGGATCACATTATCCGACGCGGTAAATGCCTTTTGGCGCCCTGCCGCAAGTAGCTTATTCTACCAGACGGGGCTATTTTATCAATGCGAAAAAGTAAAAGCCGGCGCATACGCGCGGGGCCGCCTTCGCGGCGCGAAAAACCGGCGGGAGCGCGAAGACATATCGACTGTATGCGAAGAGATACATTCGGGGCGCGGACGGCGGATGGCCGGGCGGGGATATTCCCTTGACAAGGAAGCCGCCAATCGGTTACATCTATACCACAGACGGGCCCATAGCTCAGTTGGTAGAGCCACCGGCTCATAACCGGTAGGCCCCTGGTTCGAGGCCAGGTGGGCCCAAAAAAGAGAACGGTGGATGGCTGGAGAATTTGACGATACTCACATAGGCAGGACCAAAAAGGGGTGAGCAGAAATGCCACCCCTTTTAAATTTCTGGGAGGGAGCACATTGAACGAAGAATTGGAAACCCTCTGTCAGGTGCAGAAGATCGATACGAAGATCATCGAGAACGAGAAGAAGAGGGCCGTCGGACCGCAAAAAATCGAGGAGATGCAGAACAAGATCAGCCGGACGAGGGAGAAGACTCGCGAAGGAGAAAGAGATCATAGAGGAGCTCGAAAAGGAAAGAAGGAAGAAGGAGATCGAGCTCGAAGGGGAAAAGGCGCAGGTCAAGAAGGTCGAGGCCAAGCTCCATGAAGTGAAGACCAACAAGGAGTACCAGGCGATCCTCAAGGAGATCGAGGCGGCAAGGACGGCAAACGACAAGACGGAGGAAGACATCATCCTCCTCATGGAGAGGATCGAGGAGCTAAAAAAAGACAACCAGGCGTCCCAGAAGGAGCTTGCCAAGAGGGAGCAGGAGGTCGGCCAGGAGGTCGGCGAGCTTGAGAAGGAGATAAAGGCGGCCGACACCATCATAGAAAAGCTCCGCGCCGAGCGCCGGAGGCTGCTCGTCGACGTAGGCGCCGGCCTCAAGGAGCGCTACAACATACTCATCGAGAAGAGGGGCGGCCTGGCCGTCGTCAACGTCAAGAACGGCACCTGCCTGGGGTGCTTCATGAATATCCCGCCGCAGTTGTTCATCGAGGTGATGAGGAACAGCAGGATCATCACCTGCCCGAGCTGCAACAGGATCTTCTGCTACCAGGAAGAAGAATGAAGGAATGGCATATTTACATCGACGGCGCCTCGCTGGGCAACCCCGGCCTTTCCGGTGCCGGGATGGTCGCCTTCGACGAGGACGGCAACGAGGTCTGGAGGGAGGGCGTCCACCTGGGCCGGATGACGAACAACATGGCCGAATACGAGGCGCTGATACGGGCGCTGCGCAAGGTGGGGGAGCGTGCCGCACTGCCCGTCCGCATCTATACGGACTCGCAGCTCGTCGCTAACCAGGTCTGCGGCAAGTACCGCATCAGGAACGAAAGGCTGCGGGTCTATCTCGAAGAGGCGCACCGCCTCATTGGAACGCTCTCGCATTTTTCTGTAAAATATATTCCGAGGGAAGGAAACAGGCTTGCCGACAAGCTGGCGAAAGATGCGGCTGCGAGAGGGGCAGGCGCATGGTCGCGGGGCGCAAGCCCCGAGGAAAGTCCGGGCATCGAAGGGCAGGATGGTCCCTAACGGGGACCGGGAGCAATCCCAGGGAAAGTGCAACAGAAAAGATACCGCCTCCCAAAAGGGGGTAAGGGTGAAATGGCGGGGTAAGAGCCCACCGGCATTCAGGCGACTGAGTGGCCTGGCAAACCCCATCCGATGCAAGGCCAAAAAGGGGACCGCGCGCAGGCGCGGTGAGGATGGCCCGTCCTTAGACCCAGGTAGGCCGCACGAGGTCCGCGACGCGGACCCTAGAGAAATGACCATGGACCGCATTTTTGGTCACAGAACCCGGCTTATAGCCTGCCCCTCTCCTTTTTGATCCCTCCCCGTTCTGCCCCCCCTACCCTTCCGCGGCGAAAGCTATTTTAAAACCCGATTATCCGATGGCCCTTCCCCTCCGCGAAAGTACCCTTGCCCGTCCTTAATGTGTTATTGCCGCCGCCTTGAAATAGTAAGCAAGCTGCCCAAGAGGCGACCTCTTAGTACGATATTTTCTTCCTCCACAAACTGAGGACAGTGAGAAATCGTAAAGAGTTCACGTGGTATTCGTGCGGCCCAGAAGAGAGGACAAGTCACGTTGGTCAACTCCGTTACCCCAACTGAAGAGGGCTTCGACAGAATCGAGAATATACAAGTACATGGAACAGGTGGTATACTTGGAGTTAGGGGAAGTGTGTGGTTTGCCTGAAATGAAGAATCAAGGAATTCAAGTGACGAGGACAATAACATGAATACAAAAGAGGTGTTGATAAACGAGATCGAAGAAGTCCCTGAGCCGTTTCTTTCTGAAGTGCTCGACTTTGTCCATTTCCTTAGGGCAAAAATCCTTCGGGAAAAGCTGGATATCGCCATCATGAGCGAATCCTCCTTGGGAAAGGACTGGCTGACTCCAGAGGAGGACGAAGCATGGGAAGGTTTGTAAAAGGTGCCGTTGTCGTCATCCCCTTCCCTTTCTCCGACCTAAGCCAATCTAAAAGGCGACCTGCCCTTGTTGTGGCTCCGCTTGAGGGAAACGATGCCATTCTTTGCCAGATAACAAGCAAGGCCATTAAGGACAAATACGCCATCTCAATCGACGAAGTTGATTTCGAGTCAGGAGGCCTTAGACAAGCCGGCAACATAAGACCCAACCGGCTGTTCACGGCAGACAACCGTATTATCCTTTACCTGGTTGGCGTCATCAAGAAAGACAAGTTGACCCAAGCTATTGAAAAAGTGGTTGAAATAATAAGGGAATAAGGAGGGCGGGGGGGGATGAGCGTTGTTGAGGACGGGAGGATGGATGGGTATTATGAAGAGGGTGACGAATAACGGAATCAACGAAACTACGTCCCCAAAGTGCTCCTACGTCCCCAAAGTGCTCCCATGATTGCAAGACCCGACCCCGTGGTCCTCGCCATGGTCCTCACATGTCGGGCCACAAACAAAGGAGAACGAAAATGAAGCAAAGAGCCAATCTCTACGCGATGCACGTGGCTGTGCTCATTGCGGTGATGACAACCTGCCTCATTATCGGATGCGATAATCCTTTTACAGGATCAGGCAATTATCCTGTTACAACGGCACAATCGACGAAGACATCCGAATATGGCCTGTCGCTTGCCGGCAAAATTGATCTCAAGGGGAACGTTGATGATCTGAATAACGATTTGGTCCTTTGTAAGACGGTCCGTCCATTACGCGCAGGCGACAGTCTGGCGGCTTATACCAGCACAGATAGGGCGGTGAGCTTGGACAATCGAGTGGTTGAAGCAAACGGCCGGTCTGCAACTTATCCGCTCTTAGCCTTACTCAAAGACGCAAACGGCAGAGTCGGTAGTATCGTGCTTGCCGATGCGCAACTTAAACTAGATGTGCCTTCACGCAAGCTGGTCAAGCGTAATGGCTGCCTGATTTTCGCCATGCGTGAGCTCAAAGCAGGCCAGGCATTTAAGGTGCTCTACAATCCCGATTTAGGCGCCGCATCCATTGAACGGGAGACAGTCAGCGGTATGATAACGCCCGTTCTTCTTATAACTGTCGGATCAGACCCCAAGCAAGACAAGGCGCGCCAACTGGTAAGTTTGTGGGCAGCAGCCGACAGCTTGGCCGGCAAGTGATTAGGTATCTGGTGAATTGCGGCGCACTCTCGCCTAGCCCGGCGCAGTCCCGACTTTTATAATTAGCAAAAAAAGAGAAGCGTTAGAGGGGCCTTGTTTCATTCGTGACGGTCCGTCATAAACCCCCTTTTTAAGAGAGGCCGTCACGCACGAGGCCCGTCTTCGATTCATAACATAATATTGTTCCCATTCGATTTAGATTCTTGATTGAATGTAGGCAATATGTTATAGAATTCACAAGACCCTCGCGGAGGATGGACCGATGAGCAAGTTTCTGGATAAGCTGTTTATACGGATCATGGAGAAGGAAGACCTCGATTTCATCGTCAATATAGACACGAAGGTGCTCGGCGAGACGCGCCGCGACTACTGGCTTACCAAGATCGTCAAGCAGGCGGAGTCGAGGCCGCACGACGCCTCCCTGGTCGCCGAGGTGGACGGAAAGGTGGTGGGCTTCATCCTCGGAGAGGTAAGCGGATGGGAGTTCAAGGTCCCCAACAACATCGGGTGGATCGACACGATAGGCATCGACCCCGACTACCAGAACCGGGGCATCGCGAAAGAGCTTGCCAACCTGTGCGTCCAGAACCTGAAAAAATATGGGGTTGACACGATCTACACGCTCGTCAACTGGAACGACTGGGACCTTCTCCAGTTCTTCCACGCGATGGGGTTTTCACGGGGGGACATGATAAACCTGGTGCTCAGGGTTTAGCGCCCTTCCCTGCCCTTTAAGCCCTCACCCCGGCGGGCCGCGCCTTTTTCTTCTTACTGTGGCCGGCGCTTTTTGCAGTCGCGGCCCGGCTTTTTGCCCGCACTTTCTTAACCGTACGGTACGAAGCCGCCCGCGCGCCCTTCCCGCTTGAGGCATGGCGCTTATTCAGCTCCGGCCTCGCCTTCGGCCGGGTCCGCTCTTTCTTCACCACCTGGGTCTCTTTAAGCACGGCGGGCTCGATGCCGTACTTGGCGCGGACCCTCGCAAGGGCCTCAGCCTCGACTGACGTGTCGTATTCTTTTCTCGGCTCGGAGACGGCAGCCACCTGGATGACCTCCGGCCGCGCCGAAGGCTGAGCCTGCGGCCCGGGCTGCGGCTGCGGCTCGGAGTGCGCCGAGGGCTGGGGCTGCGGTGCCGGCTGCGCGTGCGGCTCCGGCTGTAAACGTGCCTCGGTCTGCCCGCGCGGCTCCGGCTGCGCCGCCGCCACTTCCCTGGCCGCCACTTCCTTGCCGGCCTTCTCACGCGCCGCCGTCCCTTCCCTGCCCGCCGTCTCGCGGGCTGCCAGCATCGTCTCCCGCCCGCCGTAGAACCTGGGGATGTAGACGACAGCGCCGGCCTTCGCCTTTATCTCCCGGTCGCACGTGTTGACGAGCATGAGGTCGTCGATGCCCACGTCGTACTTATCCATGACTACCGCGAGGCGGTCCTTCTTTTTGAACGTGTACGTCGTCGCCTCCCGCACCCTCTTTTCCGTCCTCAGTGAGGCCGCGAGGGCCGCGCGGAACCGATCCGCAGCGGTAGAATCGGGCAGCCTGATCGTATACGTCTCGACGTCCGGCGGGGTGATGCTCGTCAGGAGCTCCGGGTTGAGCACCCTCAATGAATCGACGTCGGTCGATGCGGCGCGCGCCACTGCTTCGAGCGGCACGCCGCCGGGCACCACTTCGCTCACGGTCTTGATCGGCTGGTCGTAGTCGATGCCCGTAAATCCGAATTTCTCCGGGCTTTTGGCGACAAGGGCGGCTGCGATGAGCCTCGGTATGTACTCCCGCGTCTCCCTCGGCAGCGTATTATATTTCGTGAGCTCCCAGAAGTCGCCCGTCCCGTGCATCTCAACGGACCTTTCGATCCTCTTCTCGCCCGCGTTATAGGCAGCAGCAGCGAGGTACCAGGAGCCGAACTGGTTGAAAAGGTCTTTCAGGTAGAGGGCCGCGGCCACAGTCGATTTCTCCGGGTCCCTTCTCTCGTCAACCCAGTGGCTTACCCGCAGTCCGTACCTGCCCCCCGTCTCGTAAATGAACTGCCACGGCCCGCACGCCTTCATGGCGGAATACGCCTTAGGGTTGAAGCCGCTCTCGATCATGGCGAGGTAGATGAGGTCTTCGGGCAGCCCGTGCCGCCGCATGATCTCCCTTATCATGGGAACATACCGGCGCGAGCGCCGCAGCCAGTTGGCAAAAACCTTCCTCTTTTCGGTTGTGTAATACCTTACGAAGTATTGGACTGCGTCGTTGAGGACGATGGGTATGTCGAACTGCTTCAGGTAATCGTCGGTGAGGAGCGCGCTCAGGTCTGCGTCGCCCTCACCCCTGCGGTAAAGCGAATAGGCGTCTGCCTGGCCGCCCCCGTTGTTGGCGCGAAGGACGGACTTATCGCTCCGCCCGGCCCTCGTCTTATCGCCCGGCGCGCCCGGCAGCGCCACGCCTCCCCCCCGCCCGACGGCTCCGTCGCGTCCCCGGATAAGGCCACTTCGACGGGGCGCGACTGGAAAGAGCCGCTGCTTGAGCATCCGCCGGCAAAAAGGCAAAGAAGACCTGTCAGGAGGAACGTGCATCCGGCGGCTACGGGAAGCCGTATATGCGCCATTCTCGCCAACACTTTCTGATAATAGAAGCGAATTGGCTTGCTGTCAATAAAAAAGTACATTTTTCTGTTGAAATAACAGAAAAAAATGCATTTTTGCACATACGATGCGATTGTGCAGCGCCTTGACTGCACTGGGAAAATCGATGCCGGGTGACGAAAAGCCAGCGGGGAGTAAGGCCCGGATAAGTCGAAAGGCTCGGCGCTCTGCTATCCGGCGCGCCCCGCTGATCGGCACGCGCGGCTATTCCGCGAGTCCCGCTATTCGGCGGCCCCGGCCCGTTTGTGGCAGTTTTTGCAGGGCTGGAAATCGTTGCTGTGGTGGCAGGCCGTGTAGCACCACTCGACGTCGGGCCTGGGCTGCGCCTTGATCCGCGCCGCATCCGGGGGGATGGCGTGCGGCTCGTGGCAGCTCGTGCACTCGGGGACTCCCGTTGCCTCCCTGTCGGTGTGCGGCACGTAGACGTGGGGGTTTATCCGCTCTCCGCCCGGCGCTGCGTATGCGGCGGGTGCGCCGGCGAGCTTCTCATAGGGTCCGTGGCACTTGAGACAGACCTCTTTGGAGACGGCCGCCCCGCCCTCCGGCGCCGTCTGCGCAAGCGCAGGCAAGGGACCGCTCTTCACGATTGCGGCAAAGGCCGCAGCCCACAGGCACAGACCGATAAGAAAGATGAAGTAGCGTTTCGGCGTCTTCATGGCTGAGCAGGCAAGGCGGTCAACTTTTTTCCAGCGAGCTGCCTGTAGCCCCTGGCGAAGTCGGAGGCCGCCATCCTCTTCCTGTTCTCCATCTGCACCTCTTCGATGACTACGGAGCCGCTCCCTGCAGCGACCTCTATGCCTTCGGGCGAGGCGGAGACGATATCGCCCGGCTCAGCCTTACGGGGATAGGCGGCTGCCGGCGCCCTGGCCTTGTAGACCTTCAACATCTTACCGTCGAGGAACGTGTAAGCGGTGGGCCACATGACGAACGCCTTGATCAGCCGCATGATCTCCCCGGCCGCCGCGCCCCAGTCGATCAGCCCCATCTCCTTCGTGACCATGCCCGTGTAAGTCGCCTGCCCCTCGTCCTGGCGCACGGCCCCCGCCATGCCGCCCGCCAATACCTTCTCCACGATCGGCGGCAATATCTCGGCGGCCCTCAGTGCGAGCCGGCGCGAGAGGGCGGCCGTATCCTCCTCCGGCCCCAGGGGCGTCTTCTCCTGGTAGAGTATGTCGCCTGCGTCCATGCGCTCCGTCATGCTGATGACCGTGATGCCCGTCTCTTTGTCCCCGTTGCGGACGGCCCACTGCATGGGCGATGGGCCCCGGTACTTCGGCAGCAGCGACGGATGGACGTTGATCGCGCCGGCGGAGGCCGCGTCGAGGAACCACCGGGGGATGATTAGGCCGAAGGAGACGACTACGAGGAGGTCCGGCCGGGGCTCTGCAAGCCTTCGCGCCTCATCGTCCTTGAAGGCGCCTATCTCCGCAAGGGGCAGGCCGGCACAGACCGCAGCCTGCTTCACCTCGTTGTCGTCGAGCAGGTATCCCCTGCCCTTCGGCTTCGCCTTCTTCGTGACGACCATCGAGACGGACGGGCGCAGGGCGAGCAGCGCAGGCACGGAGAAGCCGGACGAGCCAAAGAAGAGGAGCCTCACTTTTTCTCCTTGCCGTACTCCCTTTTGAAAAGCTGTTTCTTGACGGGGCTTAAGTGGTCGATGAAAAGGATGCCGTCGAGGTGCTCGACCTCGTGCTGCACGGCCCTTGCGAGCAGGCCGGTGCACTCCACCTGGAACGCCTTGCCCTCGACGTCCGCGCCGCTTACGACGGCTTTCTTCGCCCTTTTGACCGACTCGTAGAAGCCGGGGACCGAGAGACACCCCTCTTCGGCCACGTCTTCGCCTTCCAGCCCGGCAATTGTCGGATTGATGATGACGATGGGCGCGCTCTCTTTTTCCGTGCCCGTATCGAGCGTGATGACACGCAGGCAGACGCCGACCTGGTTGGCCGCGAGCCCTACCCCGTGCGCGGCGGTCATTGTATCTACCATGTCTTCGCACAGGCAGCGTACCTCGTCCGTGATCGCGTCCACCTTCCGCGCGACCCGCCGGAGCACGCTGTCTGGATGCGTTTTTATGCTACGAATCACGACATATTCTAAAATGGAGGTGGGTTATAGTCAAGGGCGGTTATGCCTGTGGGATACCGCCCGGCAGGGCGGTGGACGCCTCCAGTTGCGTTGAGCAGGTGCATACGGCGTTTTCTCTCGGCGGCTGGACTCGCGACGCTGCGCGCTAAATCGACCTTTAACACAAACGTGCCCCTACCTCTCCTTGAGATATTATCGCTGCTACTTTATCACGAAATGGCCAGCAAGCCGCCCTAAGAGACAAGAACTCGGCGCAGGTAGTTTCTTCCTGTCATCCATATTTTTGTTTTTCTTGTTTTTCCTCTTGCACAGCCCCCCGTTGAAGTGGTAAAAGTGTGCAGATAGACCGCTATGAGGTTGGCATGTATCGTGACGGCAAGAGAAAGAGTGCCATTCTGATAAAGGAAAATGATAAAGATGCGCCGCGCTCCCTCAGAATGAATGAAATCTTTCGGGTATACATGATACGGAAAATGACCAAGATGAGCCAAGCGGCGGAACAAGCCATCTGGTTCTCGAACGAACAACTGCATCCTTACATGACGAGCATGGGACAGGGGAGTGTCAATTCGGCGAGCGGAAGACGTGAACAGTTGGTATAATAGAGTTATGGCAAGCATATCTGTAAAGCCGGTATTAATTCGATGGGCCAGAGAGCGGGCCGGCCTTTCTGTTGCGTTTTTGAGCAGCCACTTTCCAAAGTTGGAAATGTGGGAGCGCGGTGAGGCTCAGCCCACACTACATCAATTAGAAAATTTCGCCAAAAAGACTTCCACCCCTCTCGGCTACCTCTTCCTGTCTTCGCCACCCAAAGAAGTACTACCGGTTCCAGATCTTCGTACGATTCCAAAAGGTGTCAACGCTCGGCCCAGCCCAAACCTAATAGAAACTGTCCAAACAATGCAGAGGCGGCAAAGATGGATGAGCGAATACTTGATTGAACAAGGGCAAGAACCTCTTCCTTTCGTATCGTCCGAGAAGTTAGGCCGTGACACTAATAGAGTTGCAGCAGCAATAAGACAGTGGTTGGGCATTGCTCCTACCTGGGCAGCGGCAGAATCGTCCTGGACAAACGCGTTGCGTTTGTTAAGGTCGATGGTAGAAAAGATCGGCGTTCTTACGGTTTTTAACGGAGTAGTGGGCAACAATACCCATCGCAAACTCGATGTGGCAGAATTTAGAGGTTTTGTCCTTTGCGATCAGTACGCCCCCCTTATCTTTGTTAACAGCTCCGATGCCAAGGCCGCGCAGATGTTTACTCTGGCCCACGAGCTTGCACACTTGTGGATAGGGCGTGGCGCTGTTTTTAACCTTCGCATGCTCCAGCCTGCCGATGACGATCACGAAAGGTTCTGCGATTCCGTCGCCGCTGAATTTCTCGTTCCGCGAGAGGCTCTGCGAAACAGCTGGGCAGCCGTGAAGGGAATGGAAGATCCCTTTCAGAGCTTAGCTCAACAAT
Source organism: uncultured delta proteobacterium (assembly GCA_963835595.1). Classification (GTDB taxonomy): domain Bacteria; phylum Desulfobacterota; class Syntrophorhabdia; order Syntrophorhabdales; family WCHB1-27; genus CAWEPK01. Next base: position 371,632 of record CAWIGL010000003.1, read on the forward strand.
TTAAGGTCAGTCCTTTAGTATCTGCGAGGAGAGCGCTTGATCTCGGCTTCATCAAGAAAGAAGAATTTTTTCAGTTCTATAATGCATATATGGAAGAGGTCCAACGCAAGGGTGATAGGCAAAAAGGTGGCGGAGATTTTTACATCAATCAGGACATGAGGATAGGAAGGCGATTTGCCGAAGCGGTATTCCGCGCGGCAAGAGAAGGTCGCCTGCTTTATCGTGACGCCTACCAGTTGACCGGTCTGAGCGGCGATACCTTCGATCGGTATGCTGGCCACCTGTGGGAAGGCCAACAACAGTATGCCCAGCGATAGAGTTTTTCTACTTGATGCAAATGTCTTCATCGAGGCCAAGAGACGGTATTATGCATTTGATCTTTGTCCGGGATTCTGGGAATGCCTTATCTGGCACCATAATGGGACGTCCCGAGTTGTAAGCATCGACAGAGTTAAGGACGAATTGGAGCGCGGAGGTGACGATCTAAAGGCTTGGGTCACTTCGGACATGCCCTTAACCTGCTTTGCGCGCACGGACGTAAGGCCTGCGGTTGAACAATATGCGTTAATTATGTCTTGGGTTCAGAACCACAACCAGTTCTTCCCGGAAGCAAAAGCAGAGTTCGCTGCAAGCGCCGATGGCTGGTTGATTGCGTACGCCAAGGTGAATAGTATAGTGTTAGTTACCCACGAAGTACTTGCTCCAGACGCACGCCGAAAAGTGCCTATGCCGAACGTGTGCGAAGCATTTAGCGTAGCGTACATAGACACCTTTGACATGCTCAGGGAATTGGAAGCGTCTTTTTCCTGGAATCACCATAATAGGTAGTGCGGGAAAAGCCCGATCAGATGTTAAAAGTGCAGATGTTGTCGGTAAACGCTCGCCTCCCCGCCACTTTCTGAAGGGGCATATGGGGCATCCCAGCCCTTGGCTTTCAAATCGCTTTCGCCGCCGCCCAAGGGATGCGCAGTATGCTCCGTTCGCGGCGGCAGCGGCTTGGGGCGGGCCTCGGCTTACAGTGAGCTAGAGTACTGGTATGAAGACTCGATCTTAGGATGAAAGCGTGCGTTGGCGAGCCCGGGGAGCGCGGACCACGCAGGCGACATGACTTTAGCGAGTCGCCTGCGTTCGCGAAAGCGGAGGCAAAAGGTCGATTTAACGCGCAGCGTCGCGAGTCCAGCCGCCGAGAGCACATAGCAGTTAAGCCAGTCGCGACGCTACCGACCCCCGCCGTGATATAATAACCCCTTGACGCCACGAGAGATATACGCCCGCTCCATCCTGTCCAAGTCCGGCATAGGGGGCATAGCTTACTGCATCAACCCGTATGTAGGCTGCGCGCACGCGTGCACGTACTGCTACGCAACCTTCATGCGCCGGTTTACCGGACACACGGAGCCCTGGGGCGCCTTCCTCGACGTAAAGATGAACAGCGCCGCCCTCCTGGCCAAACAGTTGAAAACGGCGCGCGAAGGGACCATCCTCATGGCCTCGGTCACGGACTGCTACCAGCCCGCCGAAGGCGAGTACCGCGTGACGCGCTCCTGCCTCGAAGTACTTGCCGGCAGCCCCCTGCCCGTCGAGGTCCTTACCAAATCGCCCCTCGTCCTGCGCGACCTCGACATCTTGAAGAAGATCCGCCGCCTGGAAGTGGGGCTTACCATTACGACCGACGACGAGGCCGTAAGACGCATATTCGAGCCTGGCGCCCCACCCGTAAAGGCCAGGGTCGATGCCCTTGAGAGGCTTCACGGCGAGGGCATATCGACTTATGCCTTCATCGGCCCCGTGCTGCCCCTCCACCCGGAGCGGCTCGCCGACCTGATACGCCCCCACGCGGACAGCGTCCTGATCGACAGGATGAACTACACGTTCAAGACAGCCGGCATTTACAGGCGGCACAGGCTCGACCCGTGGCTTGACGGTGGCTACGTCGGCGGCGCCATCGCACGGCTGGAGCGGGCGCTTGCGGAGAAGAGCATAACCGTCTGCTAGCCCCTCTATGCTCCGCCTCGAAGCGCCTTGACTCCGGCCGCTGCGGGACATATACTGCGCAGAGGGAGGAAGCAAAGATGAGCCTGCGGGCCAAGACGATAACAGGCGCGTGCGCCGCTGCCGCAGTGCTGATCGCTTTCATCATCTGGCAGGGGTCGGCAGCCCCGCAAAGCGCCAATGCAGAAACGGACAACCACGCGAAAGGACAAACCGGCATGGACTGGCGGCACTTCAAGAAACCGAGCGACGCGGAGCTGAAAAAGATGCTGACGCCCTTACAGTACGAGGTGACGCAGAAGGAAGGCACGGAGCCGCCATTTGATAATGAGTACGATAAGAACTACAAGGAAGGCATTTACGTCGATATCGTCTCCGGCGAGCCTCTCTTCAACTCCCTCGACAAGTTCGACTCCCACACGGGCTGGCCGAGCTTCACCAGGCCCATCGACCCCAACGCTGTCGTCGAGACGTCTGAAAGGCATTACCTGATAGAGCGGCGCACCGAGGTACGGAGTAAAATCGCCGGCTCCCACCTGGGCCACGTCTTCAACGACGGCCCCCCGCCGACTGGTCTCAGGTATTGCATGAACTCGGCGGCCCTGCGCTTTATCCAGAAAGAGGATTTAAAAAAGGATGGTTACGGCGAATACTTAAAGTTGTTTAAGAAGTAATAGAGGGTTCCTTACAGCCCCAAAAACGCCTTCTGTATAACCTCCGAGTCGAGTAGCTCCCGGCCCGGCCCTTCGAGCACCACCCTGCCCGTCTGGATCACGTAGGCCCTGTCCGCGATGTCGAGGGCGGCCTCCACGTCCTGCTCGACGAGGAGCACGGTCACGCCGTTCTTCCGTATCTCCCCGATCACCTCGAATATCTTGTCAACGAGGATGGGCGCGATGCCCCAGGACGGCTCGTCCAGCATGAGGAGCTTCGGCTTGCTCATCAGGCCCCGGCCGATGGCGAGCATCTGCTGCTCGCCCCCGGAGAGCGTCTTTGCCTTCTGCGACGCCCGCTCGCGCAGGATCGGGAATATCGAGTAGACGTAGTCCATCCGCTCCCCTACCTCTTTTTTGTCGGCGACGAGGTAGGCCCCGAGGAGCAGGTTCTTGTAGACGCTCAAGGATGGGAAGAGGCGGCGTCCCTCCGGCACGTGGGAGATCCCGAAGGCCACGATCCTGTGCGCGTCGAGCCTCGTGATGTCGCGCCCCTCGAACGTCACCTTCCCGGACGAAGGGTGCATGACCCCGCTGACACCCTTTAGTATCGTCGATTTCCCGTTGCCGTTGCCTCCGATGAGCGCAACGATCTCCCCGCGCTCCACGCGGAAGGAGACCGACTGCACGACCTTGATGCCGCTATACGACAGGTCTATGCTTTCTACGCTCAGCATACTTCTCCCCAAGGTACGCCTTGATGACCTTCTCGTCCTTGACGATCTCGGCCGGCGGCCCTTCGGCGATCTTCCGGCCGTAGTCGAGGACGACCACCCTGTCGGCTACGGGCATGATGCCTTCCATGACGTGCTCGACGAGTATGAGCGTTACGCCGAGGTCCCTCAGGCGTCCCATAAGCTCCGTCGTCTCATGCACCTCCTGGATGTTGAGGCCCGCCATGATCTCATCCAGCAGGAGCAGCTCCGGCCCCGTGGCGAAGGCGCGGGCGACCTCCAGCCGCTTCTGCTCCGATATGGTGAGGGAGGCGGCCTTCCGGTCGAGCCTCGAAGAGAAGCCGAAAAGATCGGCGACCTCCCCTGCCCGCTCGGCCGCTGCCTTCGTCTTCTCGCACCTAAGGAAGGCGCCTATCATGATGTTTTCGAGGACGCTCATCTCCCTGAAGACCCTTACGATCTGGAAGGTCCGGCCGATGCCCTTCCTGGCCGCGCCCTCCGGCTTGTCGCAGGTGATCTCGTCGCCGCGAAACAATATGCGCCCCCCGCTTGCCCGGTAGAAGCAGGAGATGCAGTTGAAGAGCGTCGATTTGCCCGCGCCGTTCGGCCCAATCAGCCCTATGACCGCGCCTTTCTCCACCGTGAAGGAGATGTCCTGGTTGGCGGCCAGCCCCCCGAAGCGCTTCGTCACGTTCTCCAGCCTCAGTATCTCGCTCATCGGCCGCCTCGCGCGAAAAGGCCGTAAAGGCCCTGCGGCCTGAGGATAGCAAGGACGATCATCAGCGCAGAGTAAAGCATCAGGTCGATGCCCTGCCCCTCGCTGCCTAAATAAACGCGCGTAAGCTCGATAAGGGGTATGAAGACGAACGAGCCGACCACGGGACCTAAGAGCTTGCCGAGGCCCCCGATGAGGGAGATGATGCACAGGTCGATCGATATCATCAGGCCGAAGGTGGAGGGCGGGTCTATATAGAGCACGTACTGGGCGTAAAAGGTGCCGCAGATCGATGTCAGGACTGCCGACAGGCAGAAGGCGTACAGCTTGTACTTGCGGATGTTGACGCCTACGCTCCTCGCGCCGTCCGGGTCGTCCTTGATGGCCCGCAGGTAATACCCCAGCCTGCTCCGCTCGACCCAAAACGCCGCGCCGACAGCGAAAAGGAGCATCGCCAGCATGATGTAATAATACGGGAGCTTCGTCGTGTGAAACTCCATGTTCCTGAACGACTGGGGCAGTATCGGCAGGTAGATGCCGACGGCCGCGCCGACGAAATCCCAGACCATGAAAAGGCCCATCATGATCTCGCCTATCGCGATGGTGGCTATGGCGAAGTAATGGCCCTTGAGCCTGAAGCAGGGGTAGCCGACGATGACCGCGAGGGCGGCAGACGCGACGCAGCCCGCTCCCATGCCTATCCACGGCGACAACCCGGCCTTGGTGAGAAGGACCGACGACGCGTAGGCCCCCACGCCGAAAAAGGCCGCGTTGCCGAAGGAGACCTGCCCGGCGTAGCCGCCGATGATGTTCCAGCCGATGCTCATCACTGCGTACATCATTATCATTATCAGGAGGTGTCGCGGGAAGGGGTTCCGGAAGAACAACGGAAAGGCGATCATGAGGGCGACGAACAGCAGGAACGGCCAGACGCCTTTCTTCATCGTCGCCTCACGCCTTGCCGAGAAGTCCTTGCGGCCTCACCAGCACGACGGCGAGGTAGAGGGCAAGGACGACGACGAACTTGATGGACGGCGCGAGCAGGTATCCGCTCATCACCTCTACGAGGCCCACGATCACCCCCGCGATGAACGCCCCGACGACGCTGCCGAAGCCGCCCAGGGCCACGACGACGAAGGCGATGAGGCAGAAATTGCCGCCCACCTCCGGGAACGTATAATAGAAGCTCGAAAGGAGGCCCCCCGCCACGCCGACGCTCGCTATCCCGATGCCCCAGGCCAGGGCGAACATGCGGTCGCTGTTTATGCCCATCAGGCGGGCCGCCTCCTTGTCCTCCGCGACTGCCTCAAGGGCCATGCCGAGGCGCGTCCTCTTCATAAACAGGTAAATAAGTCCGTTGCAGACGACCGCCCCGGCCGCAGCGACGACCTCCGGCAGGCCGATGTAGACGCCCGCGACCTGCAAGTTCCCGCTGAGCAGCGAGTGGGGTATCGCCCTGTAGTCTGCCTTCCAGAGGAACTGGGCGAACCCCCGCAGGAATATCAGGATGCCGAAGGTGACGAATATCTGGGAGAGCATCGGGGCGTCGATGATCTTCCTGATGAGCAGATAATACGTGACGATGCCGAGGCCGAAGAGCGCGAGGGTCACCCCGGGCAGCGAGTAAAGGGGGTCGATGCCCAAGAGCGCGAACGCCCAGTACGCGAGGTACATGGCGAGCATGAGGTACTCGCCGTGGGCGAAGTTGACGATATCCATGACGCCGAATATCATCGTCAGGCCCACGGCGATGAGGGCGTAAAGAAAGCCGATCAGCAGGCCGCTTACGACGGTCTGTGCGAAGATCTCCATCTAGGCGCGCTTACCTCTTGTCCCACTTCGGAAAAGGCCAAACGACGTCCTTCGTGGCGAGGTCGAAGGGCCACACGGTATAGTATTTCTCCCCCTGGACCTGGACGATGATGCCCCTGCCCATCGTGTTCTGGTGCGTTTTCGGGTCGAACTTTACCCCGTCCCACGGCATGATGAGCTGGTCCGCCTTCAGGTTCGTCTCCAGCAGGGCCTGCCTGATCTTTGCGGGGTTGGTCGAGCCTGCCCTGTTGATCGCGTCCGCCAGGACGATCACGGCGGTGAAGGCCCGCGACGAGGAGCCGTCCATCGGCTTGCCCGTCCTTTTGTAGAACATCTCGGCCACGGTCTTGAGCATCGGCTTCTTCGCGCCCAGATCGAGCGCCCATACTTCGCGGGAGAGGAAGTAATCGGCGTCCTTGCCGAGGGATTTTACGAACTCCGGGTCGATGTGGCCCGCGTCGTTGCCGATGATGGCGTCGGGCGTAAAGTTCAATTCTTTATAGGTCTTTACGGAAAGGATCGCGTCGGCCACATAGGACGTCTGCAATACGACCTTCGCGTTAAACCCTTTCAGCCTCTGGATCTCGCTCGTGAGCTGCGTGCTCTTCGCGGGGTACGTGACGAGGCCCGCTATCTTGTAGCCGTACTGCTTGGCGAACTTCTCCTCGAATTTTGTCGTGTCCGTGCCGAAGAGGGTGTTCTCGTTGAAGAGGGAGACGGGGGCCGTCTCGACGCGCTTCTTCTTTTTCATGTCGTTCAGGAACTCGAAGAAGTTCTCGGCGAAAAGCTGGTCGCTCGGGGTGGTCCTGAAGAACCACTGGAAGCCCCTCTCTGTCAGGGTGGGAGACGTGGAGTCGCCGTTGACGAAGGGGATGGAGTACCTCTCGGCCGCCTGGCTCGCCGTCGCGGTGACCGCGCTGTGATAGGAGCCGATGAGGGCGACGACCTTCTCCTGCGTGATGAGCCGCTCCGCCTCGGCCATGCCTACGTCAGGCTTCGCCTGATGGTCGCCGGAGACGATGACGATCTTCGCCCCTCCGAGGTTGGGCAACCCTTCGGTTTTGGCGAGCGGCATGTTGAGGTTGTACTTGTTGTTGATGATGTCCGCCGCGAGCTTCACGCCTTCCAGGAGCACCTGGCCGGTAGAGGCGGCGGGGCCGGTCAGAGGGTATATGACGCCGATCTTTATCTCTTTCTCGGCGGCGCTTATCCCGGACGCGGCAAGAAATAAGACGAGGGAAAAGAGGCACAAGCAAGCTATCGCTTTTTTCATGTCAACCCCCTATGGTTTTATAGAGGGAGGAAACGTAGCTCCCCCTTGCATGCTTAAGCTCCAGCGCCTCTGCGGGCGTGACGCGGTCGAACATGACCTTGTCCTTCGGCCGCAGGTGGGCGAGGCGGTCTAAGTCTGCGGACGCGACGACCCCTGCCCTCGCGTAGCCGCCCATCGTCCTCTCGAAGAGCACGATGATCGGCGCCCCATCGGGCGGCACCTGGACGGTCCCGGGCAGCAGGCCCTCGGAAACGATGCCGCCCATCTCCGTCCGGGCGAAGGCCAGCGGCGCCCCTTCGAGCCTGATGCCCGTCCTGTTCGATTTCGCTGAGACAGAGTACCACAAATTCTTCTCGATGTTGCAGAATTTATCGAACGAGTCGGCGGTAAACCGATCTTTTTCCGGTCCGTCGAGGAGGCGCAGCACGTGGGGCGGCCCCATCGCCGGTATTTGCGAGGCAGGGACAGACCTCTCCCCTACCCGCCTGGATCCCGTGAGGGCGATGCGGTCCCCCTTGACGAGCGGCCTGCCCGCCAGCCCCCCGAACATGCATTCGAGGTTCGTCGAGCAGCTTCCCATCACGGCCGGAAGCTCCATGCGTCCCGCGAACCCGACGTAGTAGCGGAACCCCTCAAGCACCTGGGCGACCCTCAACGTACTGCCCGCTGCGGCGCGGAACGTCGCCCACGGCTCTACGGGCGCGCCGTCGAGGAAGACGGCCGTGCGCGCCCCGGTGACGGCTGCCGTCACGTCCGCCGAAAACCTGAGGGCGAACTCCGTGCCGAAGACCTCTATGGCGGGCGTGCCCGGCGTGTTCCCGAGCAGCCTGTTGAGGGCTGCGAAGGCGAGGCCGTCGAGGGCCGACGATGCGGGCACGCCTATGTGGGCAAACCCGGGTCTGCCCGCATCGACGACCAGGGAGAGCCATCCGGCGTTGACCACCTCCATCGCAGCACCCATCACACGCTCACGAAGCGCACCCGGTCGCCCATCGCAAAGAGGCTGTAAGGCGGCCTCTCTGCATCGAACGGCCTGATGCGCGTCCTTCCTATGATCCTCCAGCCGCCTGGCGAGTCAAACGTGTAGATGCCCGTCTGGAGCTGGGCTATGGCGACCGAGCCTTCAGGGACCTTGACGCGGGGCGCGTCGAGCCTGGGGACGAAGAGCTTCTTGTCGAGGGGACCGAGGTATGGGAAGCCGGGCAGGAAGCCTACGGCGAATACCGTATAGACGGCCGAGGTGTGGCATTCGACGACCTCTTCCCCGGTAAGGCCCGAATACGCGCAGACCGTGTCCATATCCGGCCCGTACTCCCCGCCGTATGTGACGGGTATCTCGTGCGTCCTCGGCTCTCCCCATCCGGCCGCCGCCATTTCCCCCTGCCTTTCGCGCACTACGCCCGCCAGTTTCCCGAAGCTCGTGCGGCTTGCGTCGAAAACAATAAGGCATGTCGTGAAAGATGGGATGATGTCGGTGACGCCCGTAAGCCCTGCGGCGCTCAGGTAGAGATAGGCCCTGCGCACCAGCGCGTGCGTCTCCAAGGTGATCTCGCTGCCGAATACCAGCCGGAGTCCGTTCTCTCCGTAGGGCAGTATCTCCATGCGGTCATGTCATCAGCCGGGACAGCGGCGCCACGGCTATGCCTTCCTCGTCCATGAGGGTCCGGATCCTGCCGGCGGCGACGATGCTCTCCGCATTGTCGCCGTGAATGCAGAGCGTATCGACCTCCATGTCGATCCACCTGCCGCTCGCGCTCTCGATGCCCTTCCTGGCGGCCATCGTCACCGCCCTCCGCGCTATGGCCTCCGGGTCCTTGAGCACGGCCCCCTTGTGCTGCCGCCCCATCAGCTCGCCCTCGTCCGTATATACCCTGTCGGGGAACGCCTCCAGCGCGATGCGCAAACCCTTCGCGGCGCCCGCCTTTTTCAGCGCGCCGCCGCTCGCCGTGCCGAGGGTGACGAAGATCACGCCTTTGAATGCCTTTTCTACGGCGGCGGCGAGGTCGAGGAGGTCGTTTTCGCGCCTGACCATGTTGTTGTAAAACTCGCCGTGCAGCTTGATGTGCTGGAGCGGACATCCGGCAGCGTCTAGGAAGGCCTTGAGCGCGCCGGTCTGGTAGAGCACGTAATTGATAAGCTCGCGGGCGCTCAATTCCATCGACCTGCGGCCGAAGCCGAGGAGGTCCGGGTATCCCGGATGGGCACCCACCATGACGCCGTGGGCTGCGCAGAGGGCGACGGTTGCCTCCATCCAGTTCGGGTCCGATGCGTGGAAGCCGCAGGCGAGGTTGGCGCTGGTGACGTGGCGGACCGCCTCGGCGTCATTGCCAATGCGGTAAACACCAAACGATTCGCCCATATCGCAGTTGAGGTCGATGGCCATGTTTTGATATTAGCATAATGACGTGGGCCGGACAAGACTTATAGGGTACCCTGACAAATGAGGAAAGGGGTCTTATAATTCACTCATTATCAGGAATGGTTCCAAATTGGCGAGGGTCACGAAAGAATCAATCATACGAAAGCTGAAAGCGGAGGGATTGAAGCTCACCCCTCAGCGGCTGGCTATCATCGAGGTGCTCATCGAGAAGCGGGACCTCCATCCCGGCGCCCGCTCCGTATACGAGGAAGCAAAGAAGAGAAAGAAAAGTCTGAGTCTATCGACCACCTATGCGACGCTGAACGAGCCTCTCCCGTATGGGCATCATCAAGACACTTCAGTTTGATTCCATGGAGAACCGCTACGAGGGCAACCTCAAAGAACACCTCAATCTGGTCTGCGAGCGCTGCGGTAAGATCCTCGACTACGAAGTACCTCCTGTTGCCGACCAGCAGGAGATAGCGAAGAAAACCGGCTTCTCGGTTACGGATACCAGGCTGGAGTACTATGGGTATTGCAGGGACTGCCATACAAGAACAAAAGAAGGCGGAGGTAAAAAAGAGAATGACTGACGGCCCTATGCCTTTCTCGTCTTTTGGTATCGGTTTCGTTCATTAATCGGTAGGAGATGGGCAGCGAAACCACTATTATTCATAGCAGCGCTGTTCGACAATTCACACGACGAAAGGAGTAAATATCATGGATGAAGAAAGAACGGGCAAACAGACTGCCGGCGGCGGCACGACGAACCGGGACTGGTGGCCGAACCAGTTGAGGCTCGATATCCTGCACCAGCATTCCTCTAAGTCCAATCCCATGGGCGAGGGTTTCAACTACGCCAAGGAGTTCAAGAGCCTCGACCTGGAGGTCGTGAAGAAGGACCTCCGTGAGCTGATGACAAAGTCGCAGGACTGGTGGCCGGCGGACTTCGGTCACTACGGACCTTTGTTCATCCGTATGGCGTGGCACAGCGCCGGCACTTACCGCACCGGCGACGGCCGCGGCGGCGGCGGCAGGGGCCAGCAGCGCTTCGCGCCCCTCAACAGCTGGCCCGACAACGCGAACCTCGATAAGGCGCGCCGGCTGCTCTGGCCGATCAAGCAGAAGTACGGCCGGAAAATTTCCTGGGCCGACCTGATAATCCTCACCGGCAACGTCGCCCTGGAATCGATGGGCTTCAAGACCTTCGGTTTCGGCGGCGGTCGTGAGGACGTCTGGGAGCCGGATCAGGACGTTTATTGGGGCTCCGAGAGCGAATGGCTTGGTGATAAGCGCTACACCGGGGACCGGGAACTCGAGAATCCCCTCGCCGCCGTGCAGATGGGCCTGATCTATGTGAACCCGGAAGGCCCGAATGGCAACCCGGACCCTAGGCTTGCGGCGCCGGATATCCGCGAGAGCTTCGGTCGCATGGCGATGAACGACGAGGAGACGGTGGCCCTCATCGCGGGAGGCCACGCGTTCGGCAAAACCCACGGCGCCGGCGACCCGTCGCTGGTGGGCCCGGAGCCGGAAGCCGCCGGCATCGAGGAGCAGGGCCTGGGCTGGAAGAGCAGCTTTGGCACGGGCAAAGGCGACGACGCGATTACAGGCGGCCCGGAAGTCATCTGGACCAACACGCCCACGAAGTGGAGCAACAACTTCTTCAGGATTCTATTCGCTTACGAATGGGAGCTGACAAAGAGCCCGGCAGGCGCGTACCAGTGGAAGCCCAAGGGCGACGCAGGCGCCGGTACCGTGCCGGATCCGCACGATAAGTCAAAGCGTCGCGCGCCATCGATGCTGACCACGGACCTCGCCCTGCGGTTCGACCCTGTCTACGAAAAGATTTCCCGGCGCTTCCTGGAAAATCCGGATCGGCTCGCGGACGCCTTCGCCCGGGCGTGGTTCAAACTGACGCACCGCGACATGGGCCCACGGCCACGCTATCTCGGCCCGGAGGTCCCGGCAGAAGAGCTGATCTGGCAAGACCCCATCCCTGCCGTCAATCACAAGCTGATCGATGCACAGGACATCGCCTTCCTCAAGGGCAAGGTCCTGGCTTCCGGCCTGTCGGTGTCGGAGCTGGTTTCGACCGCCTGGGCGTCGGCGTCCACCTTCCGCGGCTCCGACAAGCGCGGCGGCGCCAACGGCGCCCGCATCCGTCTTGCACCGCAGAAGGATTGGGAAGCCAACCAGCCTGCCCGGCTGGCTGGTGTGCTCAAGACCCTGGAGGGCATCCAGGGCGCGTTCAACAGCGCGCAGTCCGGCGGCAAGAAGGTATCACTGGCTGACCTGATCGTTCTGGCCGGTTGCGCCAGCGTTGAGCAGGCTGCGCGGAATGCCGGTCACGAGGTGACGGTTCCCTTCACGCCGGGACGCATGGACGCCTCGCAGGAGCAAACCGACGTGGAGTCATTCGCCGTACTCGAACCGGCTGCAGACGGGTTCCGTAACTATCTAAAAGCTAAATATGCGGTAAGGGCAGAGGAGCTGTTGCTTGATCGTGCGCAACTTTTGACGCTGACCGCTCCTGAGATGACGGTTCTCCTGGGCGGCATGCGCGTCCTGAACACCAACTTCGCAAGCGTCCAGCACGGCGTCTTCACCAAGCGGCCGGAGGTGCTCACCAATGACTTCTTCGTGAATCTGCTCGATATGGGCACGACGTGGAAGGCAACCGCGGACGATAACGTATTCGAGGGTCGTGATCGCGAGAGCGGCGCACTTAAGTGGACCGGCACCCGGGTCGACCTGATCTTCGGTTCGAACTCCCAACTTAGGGCCTTGGCGGAAGTCTATGCATGTGAGGACTCCCAGGAGAAGTTCCTGCACGACTTTGTAGCGGTGTGGAGCAAAGTGATGAACCTTGACCGTTTCGACCTCTCCTGATCATAGCATAAACGCCTTCGACGGCTTCCGGCAGGGCGGCAAAAAACGGTCAGCTAACATTCCGGTTCCAGCGTACGGCATATCGCCGCCGCTCAATTAGTATAAGAGGCCGCGCCTTCAGGCCGTTATCGGCCAGTAGGCGGCGGGGTTTCCCCGCCTTTCAGCAGGATTATCTCGATCCGCCTGTTGATCGCGCGGTTGCGGGGGGTGTCGTTGGCGGCGAGGGGGCGGTATTCGGCGTAGCCGGAGGCGGAGATGCGGTCGGGCGGGAAATCGTACTTCTCTATGAGATAGCGGACGACCTCGGTGGCCCTTCTCGCGGAAAGCTCCCAGTTGGTCTTGAATTCTTTCGTATTGATCGGCACGTTGTCCGTGTGCCCCTCGATCATCACGTGCCTCCTGCTCTTCTCTATCGTCGGCGCGATCCTCTTCAGCGCGCCTTTGGCCGCCTCCTTCAGCTCCGCTTTGCCCTCGTCGAAAAAGGCCGTATCCATGATGCGGACCACTATGCCCCGCTCGTCCTTGAAGACGGATATCTTGTGCGCTTCGTCTTTCGCTTCGGCGAGGGCGGCAAGCTCGTCCTCCAGCTCGCGCTCGATCTCCCCGCCCGCCGACGACTCGCCCTGGGCAGCGGCTGCGTTGGCCTGGGCGCTCTCGCCAGTCTTCAATACGGAGCGCCCCCCCTGGAATATGGTCTTCAGCCTGCCGGACAGCTCCTCATACTTGCGGGCGTCCTGCTTGGAGAAGGTATAGAGCATGATGAAGAAGGCAAGGAGGAGCGTTATGAGGTCCGCATAGGTGATGATCCACCTGTCGAGGTTCTCCCGGTCGTCTTCGTTGCGTCTCCTTATCATGCTCATAACGCCTCGCGCGGCCGCTGCTCGGGGAGCAGGAAGGAAAGGAGCTTCATCCTGATGATCCTGGGGTTGTCCCCCATCGCCAGCGAGACGATGCCCTCGCTTATGATCTCAAGGTAGACGGCTTCGTCCTGGTGCTTTGCCCTGAGCTTGTCGGCCACCGGCAGGTAGACCAGGTTCGCCATCGCGACCCCCCAGAGGGTGGCTATGAAGGCGCTGGCGATGGCGGAGGCCATGTGGGAGGTGTCCTCCATGCTGCCGAGGGCGTGGATCAGGCCGAGGACCGTGCCTATGATGCCTAGGGTCGGCGAGAAGCCTCCCAGCTTCTGGAAGAACGCGGAGCCTATCTTGTGGCGCTCGTGCATATAGGACATCTCTATCTCTAATATTTCCCTGATCTTTGTCGTCTCGAAGCCGTCCACGGCGAGCTGGATGGCCTTACGGAGGAACGAGTCCCGGATCCCGGAAATCTCTTTCTCGAGGCTTAAAAGGCCGTTCTTCCGCGATTTCTGCGCAAGCCCGTGGATAAGCTCGATGAGCTGCCTTGCGTCGAGCTTCTTTTCGAGCATGACGATCCCGAGGAGCCTCGGCAGGTTGCGGAGCTGCCTGAAAGACGTGGTGACGATGGAAGCGCCGATGGTGCCCACGATAACGAGGATGATCGCCGGCGCCTGGATCAGGGCGGACAGGCTGCCGCCTTCCATAGTGAATGAGACGAGCACCGCCCCTATTCCAAGGACCAGTCCGAATATGGTCGCTATATCCATCGGTCTACCATAAATGAGGGGCGCGTCAGGACGTCCTGCGCATCCTCAGGTCCTCCCTCTCCTTCGAGAAGATATAGCAGACGAGCGCGTCGCGGTCTTTCTCGCTTATGGCGACAAAGCCTACGGCCGTCTCCCAGCCCTCTTCGCCCTCTTCGCCCTCTTTCGTGCACGGCTCGCTGCGGACTACCCTGCCCAGCGCCCTCACGCGGTAGTCGGGGTAGACGGGCAGGCAGACGCTCATCTCCAAGTATGCCCCTTTCCCCAGCCTGGCCGGCGTGGGGAACATCATCCCGGACCCGCTCATCGTCACATCGACGCAGGCGCTTTGAAAGCCCCGCTCCTTCTGCGACAGCAGGTCGATCATCGAATCGAGTTTTTTCTCGATGTTCCCCAGGCAGGCGTAAAGCTCGCTCTCCCGCGATGCGGCGCCTCCGGCGCCCGCGACCGGGATTTCTGGCCGCGAGGCCGGGAGGTCGGCCTGCCTGAGACTCTTTTCGAGGGCGAGCGCCTCTGATTCCGTCACTTCCCTGTATTCCACGAGAAGACGGTCGCTTATCCTGAAAAATTCCCGTCGCTCAATCCCTTCAGAAGCCATTGCCGATCATCTCCATGAAGCAGTCCGTCATCTCCGGGTCGAACTGCTTCCCCCTGCACCTCTTGATCTCTGCCATCGTCTCCTCGTGCGTCCGGCCCTTCCTGTACGGCCTGTCCGTCGTCATGGCGTCGTAGGTGTCGCAAAGGGCGATCAGCCGCGAAGAAAAGGGAATGGCGTCGCCCGTCAGCCTGTCCGGATAGCCCGTCCCGTCGAACCTCTCGTGATGGTGGCGCGTTATCTGCGCCTCGTTCGACAGGATGTCGAAGCGGCTTATGATTTGCTCGCCGTAAGCGGAGTGGCTCTTCATGAGGTCGTACTCCTCATCGGTGAGAGACCCGGCCTTGAGGAGTATGGAGTCCGGGATCCCGACCTTCCCGACGTCGTGTATCGGCGCGACGACCCGCACCACGTCCTTGTCGTAATCGCTCGCCCCGAGGCTGTCCGCCAGGGCAAGGCACATCTCGGCGACGCGCCCGCAATGGCCTTCTGTGTACATGTCGCGCCTGTTGATCGCAACGATCAGGGACGTCAGCGTGTGGAGGACGCTCTCGAAAAGGCTTTCGTAAAGGAGCTTGTTCTCTATCTGAGTTGATGCCTTGTCCGCGATCATCCTGAGGAAATTGATGTCGTCCGGGCTGAAGCCGCTCTTCTTCGAACGGCCGTCCGACCTGCTTGCCATCATGATGGCGCCGACCCATTCCCCTTTGATGATGAGCGCGAGGAACGCCTTGTTGTCTTTCAGGAAGTGCCTCTTGCCTGACTTGACCTGCTCCATCAGCTCCGGCGGGACTGCGATCTTCTTCTCGACGCGGTCCGCGCCGGCCGCCATTTCCGCCCTGTAAAGGATAAGCTCGAAGTTCTCCTGGTCCATTATGTAATAGCCGCAGGCGTTCGATCCGAGGACCTCGTTGACCATACGGACCGTCTTCTCGTAGACGTCGTCGAATATGCTCATCGAGTTGAAGGTGCTCGATATGTGGTGCATCTTCGTCAGCTCGGTTATCTTCGCCTGGAGCTGCCGGTTGAGCACCTCGATCTTCCTCCTGTCCTCCAGGTCGGGGGCGGCGCTGTTCTTCTCGACGAGGAGCTCCCTCTGCTTCCGCACCCGCGTTATGCCGAGGAGCAGCTTGTCTATGGAGAAAGGCTTCATGATGAAATCGCTCGCGCCCTTCTTCATCGCCTCTATGATGAGGTCAGGGTCGTTGTAGCCTGTTATCATGACGACGGAGATAGTGGGGTCTTGCAGCCGTATAGTGTCCAGGAGGGAGATGCCGTCCGTATCGGGCAGCCTGATGTCGAGTATGGCGATCTCGATCTCCTTTTGCGAAAGGAGGTCGATGGCCTGCTTCCCGGTAAACGCCTTGTAGACCTCGCAGTCGTACGGGGCAAGGAAATCCGACAGCAACTGGATGATGTCGGGACTATCGTCTACCAGAAGGATCCGTGAGCCCTCTATCATACGCTCGACTCGCTTTCGGCTTCGGCTTATCAGCCGTCGGCCGACTCCAGCGACCGCGCCGCGGCCGCGATATCTTCCAGCTTCTTATCGACGAGGCGCGATACCTGCTCGTCGTTCAGCCATTGCCGGTACTTGGAGATCTCGACGTAGAAATTCTTCAGCTTATCGAACAACTGGCTGTTCGCCTTCTTCAGCATGATCTTATCCCTGGCGTTCTTGATGACCACCATGAGCTCCTCGATCCTGAAAGGCTTCACCAGGTAGTCGAAGGCGCCCGCCTTCACCGCCTCTATCGCGCTGTCGAGGGAGGCGTAGCCCGTGATGATGATGAATTCCGTCAAGTTGCCCGATCCGGCTATCTCACGTATCAGCTCGATGCCCGTCATCCCCGGCATGTTCAGGTCCGTTACGACGAGGTCATAGGGCGTCTCCCGATACTTTGCGAGCGCCTCTTTCCCGTCGCCCGCGCCCTCGGCGACGCAGCCCTCCTCTCTCAGGTATTCCTCAAGAATGGTCCTGATCTCGCGGTTGTCGTCGACTATCAGTATCCTGAAGTTCTCATCCTTTTTGCTCATGTCTTTTCAGACGCTCCGTCATTTTTTCTCCTATCCTTTCAAAGAGGACCTTTTTTATGCCCTCCTCGGAGATGTTCACGCTGTCTTCCTCTTGCGGCGCCTCGTATGTCTTCCCGAAGTCGCTTATCCTGGTCTTCATATTCTTCATATACGTCTTGATTACGCTATTTATCTGATAATCGGAGACAGTCATCATAGATATCCTGTACTCCTTTTATCGGTCCGGGGATTTAAAAACTTAAGGCTGTTTTTCAGGTAGACGAGCCGAAAAAGACGGGCAGCGGAGGGAATGGGAACCTGGCCCGGTACTTCTGTGCTGCGTTCCTGCTCTTCGAAAAACTTTCCATTTCCGCCAGCAGCTTGCGCCTTTCCTGCTCCAGGCGCGCCAGGATCTCACCCTCTCTTTCGAGGGATTCCTTCATTTCTTGAAGGGACAGGTCGAGAGGCCGCGCGTCGCCCGACCGCGTCCCGGCCAAAAGCTTGTTCCTTTCGATGATGAGGGCGATGAGCCTGTCCCTGTCCTTCTCCTCCAGGGCCTCACGGCTCAACCTGGTGAACTCCATCGCCCTGTCGCGCGCCGCCGCAGTCATCGATTTTCGCACTTACGCCTGACCCTTAAGGAAAAGTCCCGCAGGAAGGCTGAAGAATCGACATTCAAACGCTCCGCCAGTCTCGCGCGAATCTTCTTCATGTTCGAGTCCGCGACGTCCCTGACGAACCCCCTGGCGTCGAAAGGGCCTTCTTTCTCCTTGGGTTCCCTGCCTTCGTCCATGCATATTTACATGCAATAATCATACCGATAACTCCGGCGCATGGCCGGCCGCGGCTGCGCTCCGCCCTGTTTTTTTGTCTGCCAGGTATGCCTGCGCGAAGCCTTCCGTTATCGAGGCAAGGATGGACTTGCATTCATCGAGGGTCGCTGGGTCGAGGCTTGCGTGGACCTCCTGGAGTCTCCGCACGAGGTATTGGTACAGGAGGGAAAGGTTCCTGGGGATCTCCCCCAGAGACATGTCGAGGGAGGAGCGGAGCATTTGGATCACAAGGACTATGCGCGTTAGCTCCTGGTATTTCTTCTCATATTTTTTTTCCGCGATGAGGACCTTGACGTCGTCGATCCGCTCGATCAATGTCCTGAGCGTTTTGAGGAGCACCTTCCCCTTGTCGTGCTCGTCGGTCATCATTTTTGCGGAAGCGTAAGCGTTATACGGGTTCATAAGCCTCTAAAGTGAATAGCTCGATGACGACGTGCCGGAGTTCGTGTTCGTCATTGCGTTGACCATGTCCGTCAGGAACGTCTTGGTATTGTTTGCGTTTTCGATGGCCACCTCGAGCTTGTTGTACTCGTCCTGAAGGACCTGCGCCTGCTGGGCGCAGCGCTGGTCCACCTGGGTCAGTTGGTCGTTTATCGACGTGATCTTGTCGCTGATCGAGGCCTGCAGGGAGGTCAGGGTACCGGTCGTCGGATCGACGTAGCCGTTGAGGTTCGTGTAGAGGGACGCGCTTATCGACTTGATCGCGTTTATCACCTCTGTAGGGTTCGCCGACAGGGCTGCCGAGAAGGTGCTGGAGTCGAGGCTTATCGTGCCGTCGGTGCTCCCGCTGGCGCCGAACGTGATGCCGATGGACGCGGCCGTCGTGTAAGTCGAGTTCCCGCTGATTGTCCCGAGCAGCGTATCGTTTATCGTGCTCTTTATTGCGGCAAGGGTTGGGTTGCCCATGAGCACGTTCGACGTCGATGAAGAACTGGAAGAATTGTGAGTATTCTGGGTGTTTATAGACGACAGGACGCTGTTGATGTCCGAGACGAGGGTGCTTGCGTCGGTCGTGACGGCCGATGTATCCTGCGTAATGGTCAGCGTTATCGGGTCGCTCGAAGAGTTTGTCCCCGTCAGATTCAGGGTGACGCCGGGGATTACCCCCGTGACCGTGTTCGTGGAGGACGTTACCGAATAACCATCGACGGTCAGCTCCGCGTTCCGGCCGCTCTGTATCAGGTTTGCTATCTGCCCGTTCGACAGCAGCCCGAGGGATTCCGCCACGGTGGAACCCGTGCCGTCGGCTATCGTTATGCCGGAGGAGCCCTGGCCGGACGACTGGATGGTCATATAGGTCTCGCCGGAGGCAGTCAGGAGCGAGGCGTTCACCCCGGCGCCGGAGCTATTTATCTTCGAGACGATGTTGGAGAGGGTGTCCGTCGATGCGATCGAGACGGTCGTGCCGTTTATAAGCAGGTTGCCCGATATGCCGAGGGCCGTGCCGCCGGATGAGAACTCGCCGGAAGCGATCTTCTCATCCTGAGCAAGCTGCGTCACCACTATCGAATACGTTCCCGCCGCAATGGTGCCCGTCCCTGTGGATGCGCTCAGCACGTTCGACGGCGTGACGCTCGCGTTGCTGCACGAAAGCGACCCCGTGAACGCCTGGTAGCCCGTGTCCGTGTTCAGGTTGTTCGTGTTGATGTAGTTCGTCAGGGCGGAAAGCGTCGTGTTGAAGGACTGCCACGCGGAGAGGAGGTTCTGCTCGGTCGTAAGGTTGTCGTTGAGGGGCTTCTCGGCCGCCGTCTTCTGCTCCGCTGTGATCTCGGAGACGAGGGTTTGCCAGTCCGTGTTGCTGACTATGCCCGTGAGGTTAACGGTCGGGGACGTGGTAGACGAAGTCGTTGACATCTCTCGTGTCCTCCTTCAAGGCCTTTCAATGCAACTTCCAAGCCGCAGCTTCATGAGAACGCCCCTTTCTTCCGCCCCGTCCGTTACCTTAAGGACCGCCCCCTCCCCATAATCAGGGAGGGGGCGACCGAAAAGCGCTTGCGATTACCCGTTCTTTATGAGGCTCAGGATCTGCTGCGGAATCTGGTTCGCCTGCGACAGCATGGCCACGCCCGCCTGGGTCGCGATCTGGTACTTTGCGAAGTCAGACATCGATTTCGCGTAGTCCGTGTCCTTGATGGACGATTCGGCAGACTGCGTGTTCGTGTCCATCGTCTGGAGGTTGGCCGTCTGGTAGTTGAGCTGGTTCTGGGCGTTGCCGACTGCGCTCTCACTGCCGTTCAGGGTGTTGAGTGCCCCATCGACCGCCGACATGTACAGCCCCGCGTCGGCTGCACTGGTGAGGTCGCCCGAAAGGCCCAGCGAGCTATGGCTTACGGAACCAAGGGTTAACGAGACCTGGTTGGACGTGCTCGACGTATCACCCACCTGGAAGGTAAGGTTGTTCGTGCCGCCGGCAGGAGGGCTGACAACTATGTCCTTACCGCCAATGGACGCCGCGTTCGCGTTTACCGTAAGGGTAATACCGAACTGGGAGAAATTCAGGGTGGCTTGGTTCAGGCCTGTGGGAACGCCTCCGGGTATGGCGACAGTCTGAGTCTGCGCGCCGTCCGCATGGTTCGTCAGCGTCACTGAACCGGTAGCATAGGTGATATCATACTGGGTTGCCGACGTGCCGCTCCAGCCTCCCACACTGGCCCCTGCGAGACCCGTTGTAGGGGTAGCCGTAGTGGTGTAGGTGTTGCCGGCGCTGAAGACGGCCGTGCCGGCGTACGTGGTGCTGGCGCTGATGTTGTCGATCTGCGTCTCCAGGGCGATCCTCTCGTTGTCCAGCGAGGTAAGGTTCGACCCGTCGTTCGCGGAAGCCGCCTCCGTAGCGAGCTGCTTCAACTGGGTGAGGATGTTGCCGACCTGCTGCATGGCGCCCTGCGCCACCTGCAGCATGGCCGTGCCCTGGTTCGCGTTGCTGATCGCCGTCTGGAGCACGGCGTCCTTGACGCCAAGGCTGAAGGAAATGGCGTAGCCGGCCGGGTCGTCGGCCGCGCTGTTGAGCTTGTAGCCGCTCGAAAGCTGCTCGGTGGCCTTTGCCTGGGCCGCCGAGTTGACCGACAGCCAGTTCTGCGTGTTCAATGAAGATACGTTCGTGTTCAGTGTCAGAGACATTTTCAAACCTCCATGTTTAGTTTTTATTTGGCATCATGCCATGGGCGGAAGGACCGACCTGCATCACCTCCTCTCCTTCCATGACGATATTATCGACGGATAATGAAGATACTTAAGAGGGGATGCCGAAAAAAGCGGGGGTTAAGCCTTTTTTACTATAGGCGCCGAGACGGGATATCCTTCGTTCGGCAGGATTACCTGCAGGAAGAGGCCCTTTTCCGTGTTGACGAGCAGCGGGGAGCGCAGGTTCACGTAGAGCGTATCGTTCTCGCGCCTGGCTATGCAAACGACCGCGACGCGGTCTACGTCTTTGTCCGTGAGCGACAGGGCCGCCAGCGCATCGTCCTCCACGTCGAGCGTGTACTCTTCGACTACGTGGTAGGGGTTCACGACGGCGAAGGAAATGCCCGAATCAAGGGACCTGAGCAGCCGGAAAGGCGAGTCGGCGCCGAATGCGTCCTCAAGGACGTAATTCTCCAATTCCTCGAACCCGATCACCCTGCCCTTGAGTGGGATGCCGCCCGCAGCCGTCATTCGATTACCTTCCTTATCTCGTCGAGGCCGTCGAGGGCCGACTGCCTGTTGGCCTCCCTTATCTCGCCCAGAAGCTCCTCGCGGATGATTGTGTACCCTTGCGGCGCCTCGATGCCGAGCCGCAGCCTGCCCTTGTCCGCTTCCAGGGCGACTATCTTTATATCCCCGCCCTTTCCCTTTATCAAGATCGATTGGTGTTTCTTCCTCGACAGTACGAGCATTCATCCCCTTGTTCTTGTCATGCCGGCAAATAGTTGAGTATGTTCAGGCTCTCGACCTTGGCCATCGTATAGAGTGCGGCCTGGTACGCAGTTGACAGGGTCGTGTAGTCCGAGACGGCCTGCGCCATATCCACGCTGACCAGGCTCGAAGAGGTCTGGGTAAGGGTCGTGTCGGTGTTCGCGTTCGTGGTCAGAAGGCTGTTTACGTTGTCGGCGTACGTGCCGACGTAAGACAGATTATTCGCGGTCAGATCGACGCAGTTGTCGAGATTGGTCATGTCGGTCTGGAGGGCGCCGGTGTCGTTGTTCGTCAGGTCCGTGGCGAACTGCTGAAGCGTCGTGAAGATGTTGACGTTCTGGCCGTTGACCGAGCCGCTGAAGACGGTGTCGCCCGAAACACCGGCGGCCATCGTAGTAGAGGAATCGACGGCCACCTGGCCCACGCTGCTCGTCCCGCTAAAGGCGCCGTCCTGCTGGTAGGGCGCCGCATTCGCTTTCATCCCGCCGAATATGTACGTGTCGCCGACCTTCGTGTTGCCCACGGCCACGAGCTGGCTGATCATATCGTCCACCTGGCCCGCTGCTGCGGTCCTGGAGCTCTCGCCGACCGTATCCGACGCCATTTGCACGGCGAGCTGCTTGGCGTTCGTCAGGACGTTGCTTACCGTATTGAGGGAGTTCTGGTAATAGCCGCTCAGGGTCTGGAGGCTCGTCAGGTTGCTCTTGTACTGGGTGTTCTGGCTCTGCTCGGCCAGGAACTTGCAGGTTCCGGGCATAGGCCGAAGGGTCGTCGGACGGGACTACGACCTTTTTCCCGGAGGAGACCTCCCCGGTCGCCTGGTCCATCTGCGATTTCAGGTTCGAGAGCGTGCTCACGTAATTCTGATACATGAAGCTATCGCCTATTCTCATGTCGTCGTCACCCCCACGGACTGCAACAAGGCATCGACCATCTCCTTAGCGACGGTATAGAGGCGGGCGGATGCCTGGTATGCGTTTTGGTACATGATGAGGTTCGACATCTCCTCGTCTATCGAGACCCCCGACTCCTGCGACTGCTGCTGCTGGAGCGAGGTCAGGGCGTTCTGGTTATACGTGGCCAGGTTGGTGGCGCTCGTCGTCGCCTGCCCGACGCCGGAGACTACTGCCGCTTCGTAGTCCACCCACGTTGACCCGGACAGCCCGAGGGACTGGGTGATGGAAGACGTCCCCGTGGACGGCGTGGAAAGAGAGCCGTCTACGACCGAGATGTTCTGCGCGCCTCCCTGCGCCACAAGGACAAGCTTGTAGCCCCCGCTCACAGGGACGACGTTTGCAGAGACGCCCGCGTTGCTCGCGGATATATCGTCCGCGATCTGCGTCAGGGAATCCGTAGACGCGACGGAGACGGACGTGCCGTTTACGACCAGGTCGCCCGAAAGCCCCAATGCGCTCGTCTCCGACCCGAAGGTGGCGGAACCGATCGTGGCGTCTCCCAGGATGGTCTCGTTCGCAAGGGAGGCGATCCTCGCCGCAACGTCGTTGTCCGTCGTGTTCGTCGAGGAAGAGCTCGCCATGATGTTCTGCGTCTGGACCGTGCCGGAAGCGTCCTCGATCCGGCTCCCCAGGCTTATCCCCTGGGCGTAATCCAACGTATTGCCGGTCTGGAAGAACTGGACGCCTGCGTTATCGTTCCCCTGCTCGTGGAAGTAGTTCACGCCCTGCATGATCGACTGGGCCAACGCATTGAGGCTGCCCAGATAGCCCGGGATCGTGTTGTCGCGGGTCGTGATGACTGCGCCCAGGGAGCCGCCCGTTATCTGGCTCGTGATGTCCTGGGAGTCCCCGGCGGGGCCCTGCCATGATATGCCCGTCATCCCTGTTGCCGCCTGCTGGTTCCCCGTCAACTGGTACGACACGGTCCCGTCTACGAGGCTCGACCCCTTCGAGGTCAGCACGCTGACCATGTTCGTGCTGCTGTCCGTGAAATAGCTGATGTTCATGTAGCCGGACAACTGCTGAAGGAGCTGGTTCCTCTGGTCGACGTAATCGTTCGCCTGGGACGTTCCCGAAGCGCTCTGGCTTATCAACTGGTTGAGGGAGGCGATCCGGGAGGTGATGCCGTTGATGTCGCTTATCTGGGTCGTGACCTCGCCGTTCAGGTTCGACTGGAGGGACGTCAGGTCGGAGTACATCGTGTTGAAGGTCGTGCAGAGCGTTTTCCCGTCGGAGGCCACGGTCTGCTTATCCGAGGTGCTCGTCGGGTCCGTCGAGAGGGTGCTCCAATCGTTGAAAAAGGTCGTTATATTCGCGGAGAGGTTCGAGTTGTCCTCGTTGAAGACGCTCTGTACCTGCGTAAGGTACTGCTCGTAGACCTGCTGCTCCTGGACGTCGCTGTTCTTCTTCGTGATCGCGTCCTGGAGGTTCTGGTCGAAATAGCTCTTGACCTGCTGGACGCTGACGCCGTTGCCCAAAAGACCCACAGAAGAAGGGGTCGGCTCCGCCTCCACGAGGACGGCCTTCTGCTCCGAATACCCCGGCGTGTTGACGTTTGCAACGTTGTGGGAGACCGTCTGGATAGCCGTCTGGCTCGCGTCGAGTCCGCTCCGGGCAATATTGAGTATCGATCCTATCGACACTAGACCTGCCTCGACACCACGACGGAGATGGTCCTGCCCTTCTCATACGATGTCCTGTTTATGAACTCGACGACCTTTTCCAGGGAGGACTTCACGTGGTCCATCGAGAAAGAAAGGAGGCGCATGTTCTTTTCCAGCGCCGTCCTGACCTCCCTGACCCTGCCCTGGATCTTCTCCCCGAGCGCGCCCCACGCCTCCTGCGGCGCCGGGCGGTCCCCCGAAGAGGCGAGGAGTTTTTCCTTCTCCTCCTCGATATATTCGAGCCGCTTGAGGATCTCTTCCTTCCTGTTATTCTCGCGCACTATGCCTTCCAGGGAAAAGGAGATTATGGCGTCCCTCTCGGCAGTCAGCGCCTTGAGGAAATCGCCGAGAGCGGAAAGCTCCTGCCGCTCCAGTTCTATCAGCCTTTCCCGTTCCATGTCACAGCGTCTCGTCGAGGAGGTTGCTCTTCATGATGCTGCGGGCAACCATCCTGCCGCTTGCGTTGTACGTCCCGGACTCGATAGCCTGCTTCACCCGCGCAACCTTCGCCTCGTCCACGCCGGGCAGCGCCGCTGCCTGCTGCGTCAGGCTCGCGACTTCGGCCTTCCAGCCGGAAAGCTCGACCTTGTCGCCCGAATCGGAGACGGTCCTGGCGCCCGCGCTGCCTGCGTCTTTGCCGCTGCTCGTGGAAGAAGCTTTCGTGAGGTTGTTAAGCAGGACTATCTGTTTATCATTGTCTATCTTCATGGCAAAACACCTCCTGCTTACTTATGTTCGCCGTTTCCGCTAAAAACTTTAGCATCGTTCCTCGTCAGATATTTCGTAATCACTTCTTTTATCCCTATCCCCTTCTTGGCCATGTAATCGGCCGCCTTCTCGTAGAAGATCGACATCTCGGTCTCCTCCGTGTAGCTCTTCTCGCGTAAGCTGGGCCGTCTTGCCCATCTCCTTCAGCATACTGAAAATAAAGAAGGACTCGAAGCCCTCGGCCGCCTTCTCCATCGATTTCTTCCTGTCCGGGCTCAGGCTCACAGGGGTCAATCCTGCTGCGGCCGGGTCGGTTTTTACAGTGCCGTCCATAAGGCCCGCCTTTAGATCACTTCCAGCTCGGCGGTAAGCGCGCCGGCCGCTTTTATCGTCTGGAGGATGATTATCACGTCCCTCGTCGAGACCCCTATGGCGTTGAGGGCATCGACAAGCTCCCTGATGCTCGTCCCTTCCTCCATATAATACCAGTGTCCCTTGTCCTCCTCCACCCGGAGCTCCGTCTCCGGCGTCACGACCGTCTGCCCGCCCCTTGAGAACGGCAGCGGCTGGCTCACGTTCTTCGTCTCCTTGATCTGCACGCTGATGTTCCCGTGGGATATGGCCACGGAGGCGATCCTCACGTCCTCGCCGATGACGACGGTCCCCGTCTTCTCATCGACGACGATCTTCGCCTGGTATTCGGGCTTGATATCGAGGTTTTCGACGATGGAGAGGAACGTGACCGGGTCTTCCCGCATCTCTTCCGGGACGGAAAGCGCGACGGTCCCGCCGTCCTTGGCGGAGGCGCAGCCGGCGAAGCGGCTGTTTACGCGCTCCACTACCTTGTGGACGTTCGTGAAGTCGGCCTTCTTGAGGCTGATCGTCACGGTGTCGCCTTTGAGGGCCTCGTAGTCGATCTCCCGCTCGACGATGGCGCCGTTCGCGATCCTGCCGACGGTCGGATGGTTCTTCGAGACAGAGGCCGCCGCCCCGGCTGCCGCGAACCCTCCCACGGTGATCGGGCCCTGGGCGACCGCGTAGACCTGGCCGTCAGCGCCTTTGAGCTGCGTCATAAGGAGCACGCCGCCCTCCAGGCTCATGGCGTCGCCCGTAGAGGAGACGGTCACGTCGATCTTGTTGCCCACCTTCGCGAAAGCGGGCAGCTCGGCGGTGACCATGACAGCAGCCACGTTATTGATTTTCGTCAGCGTCGGGTCCACGTTTAAGCCCGAGCCTTTCGAGCATGTTGGCGAGGGCCTGCGTCGTGAAGATCGTCTGCACCTTGTCGCCCGTCCGCTTGAGACCTACGACGAGGCCGTAGCCGATGAGCATGTTGGGCCTCACGCCGTTGATATAGGCGATGTCCTTGATCCTCGCGGAATGGCAGTCGCGCGGCAGGGCAGCGACGAGGGCCAGGCCGCAAAAGGCCACGGCCAGGGCAAGACGAAGACCCCGCGACTGCATCGTGCCCGTGATTCCCGTCCCTTTTCCCTTACCCACGCTCCGCCTCCAATATGATGCCCCCATCAGAAGGGCCAAAGAAATCGAACAGCCGCGCGCCCCAGCCCGGCCTCTGCTTCTCCGCCACGACGCCTATCGCCCGTGTAGATGACCTTCGCGTCGGCTATCTGGGTGGACGATATCGTGTTGTTGAAGGCGATGTCCCTCGGCCTCACTACGCCCTGAAGGAGTATCTCCTTCTTCTCGTTGTTCACGTATATCTCGCGCTTGCCCTCGATGGCGAGGTTGCCGTTCGGCATAACGTCCGTCACCCTGGCCGTTATGGTGGCGGACAACGCGACCCTGGCGGGTCGTCTGCGCCCGTCCCTGTGAAGTCGTTGTTGGGCGTATTGACGTTCACCAGATTCCCCGTGGTTCTTCCACGGGCCATTCTGTTTATTTTCCAGGCCGAAAAAGCCGTTGACCTGGCCAACGGTCTGCGACTTCCTCGTCAGTGGCCGTCTGGGCGCTCTCGGAGGCCTGGGACACCTCGACGATGTTGACCGTCAGGATGTCGCCCACGTTCCGGGCCTTCTGGTCGCCGAAGAGGCCGCCGAGCCTTCCCTGCGCGACGGCCCCGTTCTTTGGTCGGGGAAGACGGGCTTCGCGGGCGTCGGGACCTGTATGTCTTCGAGATCGTCTGCGGCTCGTTCGCTATCTTCGAAGGCTCGATGGAGATGCAGCCCGCGAGGAGCAGGGGGCACGACGACAATGATCGACCATATAGCTTTCTTCTTCAAAATTGCACCGCCACGGCGTTATTGCCGGTCACCTTGCCGATGATCTCTTTGCCGGCCTGGCTCTTGACCTTGATGAGGTCGCCCATTTTCCCTTTTTCGAGGGCAGTGCCCTTCCCCTGGACGGTGAGCCTATTGTTCTCGCGCCGTGATGCTTACGGCCTCTCCCTTCTGGACGGCCATGACGCCTTCCAGGATCTGGTTCGTGATGATCTCGCCGGCCGCTATCTCCTTCTTTGCCTCCTTGCCGACCACCTCCTCCACCCCGACCGGGATAGGCGGCGCTCACGCCGTTCAGGTAGCTTTCCCTTATCGATAGGTCGCCCAGGCGGATGATCTCCCCCTTCTCTATGTTGTGCTTCGCCATGTAGAGCGACCTCTTGACGAGCACCTTGAAGGAGCACGTAGACGTTCGCTGTCCTTCCCGTTCTTCCCCTCGATGGCGACGAGACAGACGCCGTCGCCCGTCGCATCGGGCACCTTGCTGAAGCCACGTTCTTCACCCTCACTTCTCCATTGCGCATTGTGCGGCAGGGGGCCGAAGGTTATCCGAATATCGTTGTCCGCGTACATCTGACGGACAAAGGCGGTAACCTCCGAATCGAGCATCTCAGCGCGCAGCCCCTGTGCCAGAACAAGGCGCAGGCGAGGAAAATCGCCAGAATAGATGCGACCTTACGACTGTCTGACATTATTCGAGATCTGGAGCATCTGGTCGGCCGCCTGGATAGCCTTGGAGTTCGCTTCATATGCCCTCTGTCCTATGATAAGGTTGATCATCTCCTGCATGACGTTGACGTTCGACAGCTCCAGGTACCCCTGGAGGATCGTCCCGAAGCCGTTCTGGCCGGGCGTCCCCGACAAGGCGGCCCCGCTCGCGTCCGTCGGCTGGTAGAGGTTCTTGCCTATTGCGTTCAACCCGGCAACGTTGGGGAACGTCCAAAGGTTGAGGGTGCCGATCTGCTGGAGCGCCGTCTGGTTCTGGGACTGCACGGAGACGGTGCCGTCGTTCGCTATGGTGACGGCCGTGGCCGTCTGCGGCACGGTGATGCTCGGGTCGAGGAGGTAGCCGTCGGAGGTGCATATCCTCCCCTCTGCGTCCTGCTGGAACGAGCCGGCCTTCGTATAGGCGAGCTCGCCCGAAGGCAACTGGATCTGGATGAAGCCGTTGCCCTCTATGGCGAGGTCGAGCTGGTTCCCTGTCTGCTGGTAATCCCCCTGGGTGAATTGCTTCTGGACTGCGGCCAGCTTCGCGCCGTGGCCTATCTGGATGCCTGTCGGGACCTGGTTGCCCTGCTCGGTCTTCGTGCCCATGAGACGCATCGTCTGGTACATCAGGTCCTGGAAGGTGGCCCTGCTCGCCTTGAATGAGGTCGTGTTGACGTTCGCGATATTGTTCGCGATCACGTCGAGGTTCGTCTGCTGCACGTTCATGCCGGTGCCGGCAGTCCATAAGGCCCTTAACATAAAGTCCTCCTAGAATTTTCCCAGGTCGATCAGCTTTCCGAGCATATCGCTCGTCGACTGGTCTACCTTGGCGTACGACTCGTAGGCCCTTAACACGGTAATCATCTGCACCATCGACTTCATTACATCGACGTTCGAGGTCTCGTAAGCGCCCTGGTGCAGGACGAAATGCTCCGCAGGCATCTCCTGGTCCTTGCTGTCCGTGTTGACGAAGAGGTTCGCCCCCGCGTTTTTCAGGGCCTGCCTGTTCTTGAAGTCTGCTACCTTCAGCCTGTCCACGAAAAGCTTATCGACATATACGGAGCCGTCGCCTCCGATCCTAACGTCCTTGCCGCCCGCCGGGACCGTGATATCGCCGCCGCCCTGGCTCTGAACTGCGTTCCCGTCGTGCGTGACGAGCCTGCCGGAGGCGTCGAGCATGAACTGGCCGTTTCTCGTGTACATCGTCCCGCCCTGCGTCGTGACCGCGAAAAAGCCGTCCCCTTCCAGGCCGAGGTCGAGGGGGTTCCCCGTATTGACGAGGGCCGCGTCAGAAAAGCGTGTATAGGAAGTCGGGAATATTGACATACGCCACCGGCACCTGGTCCGGCTCGATGTCGTCGTCGAGGTTGGTCGTGCTGAAGGCCGCCTCTATGGCCTTGAAGCCGGGAGTAAGGGCGTTTGCAACGTTGTTGGCAATGATGTCGAGCTTTTTTTCGTTCGCCGTCTTGCCGCTGAGCGTGCTGAAGATACCGTTCAACATACCCGGAGTTATGCAATTATCATACCGCTGTTATAGAGCATTTTGCAAAAGCAAGTCTGGATTCAGCAGGCGCAACCGTGTCCTGAGCGCAGCATCGCGGAAGTCTCAGTGAAGGGCATGGTGGAGCCTGGTCGAACGGGAGTCATTTGTGCAAAATGCTGTAAGCGTAGCGCACTGGCGGGATTGTAAGGCTGCGTGGTGAGCCGGGGGGGAATTTATTTCCGCGTAGGCAATTTTTTCATACCGTGATCTCGAAGCCCTCGCCCGGGTCGCCGGCTTCCTTCGGCTGCCGGTCGTCGCCCGCAGCTTCCGAAGGCGGGTGCTCGTGCCTGTCAGGCGGCTTGCGCCCGTCGTGGTCCCGGTAGAGACCCTTGTATCGCTTTACGAAGGGCGGGCCGTGCCTGCCCGGCATGCGCCCACTCCCTGCCGATGGCCTGGACAGTTACGACGGAATCGGACGAAAAAGCCTTTTTCACGTCCATCGCTCCCTCCACTTAATTGTTCCCGGCGGTCCTCTCTATTTCTTTTCTGTCTGCGCCGGAGAAGACCTTCTTAAGCTCCAGGAGTATGAGGAGCCTGTTATCCAGCTTGCCCACGCCTTCGATGTAGTCGGACTCGATGCCGGCAACCATAGGCGGCGGCGGCTCCACGGTGCTCTCGGAGATCCTGAGGACCTCGGAAACCGAGTCGACGATGAAGCCGAGGACGATGCCGTCGAGCTCGACGACGATTATCCTCGTCGATTTGTCGTAGGCCCTCCCCTCGAAGCCGAGCCTCTTGCGCAGATCGACTATGGGGATGATCTTCCCCCGCAGGTTGATAACGCCCTCGACGAAGGCGGGGGCGTTCGGTATGCGGGTTATGTCGATCATCTTGTTTATTTCCTGGACCTTCAGTATATCGACCCCGAACTCCTCGTTTTCGAGCTTGAACGTCACCAGCTGCAAAATCCTTCCTTCATTCATGGTCTACCCTCCTCCAGGGTATATATTCGGCCGGGACGGCCCCTGTCTTAAGCCTTGTGCGGCGCGGCGTCCGCCGCTTTCGCGCGCTTCCCCCCTACGCGATCTTCCTGTAGGCGTTCTGGGAAGAGATGTGGTCGATCAGGGCGGACATGTCGAGTATGAGGATCGCCTTGCCGTCCCCCCTTATCGTCGCCCCTCCCACGCCCTTGATGTTGCCCAGGAACGTGCCGAGCGGCTTTATCACGACCTCTTCCTGCCCCTCTACCGCCCGCGCCTTGATGCCTATCGGTCTTTTCTCCGATGTTGCAGATGACGATGTACTTGTCCTCGCCCTCCGGCGCCTCGCCCGTGAAGACCTTCGCCAGATCGACGACCGGGATGACCCTGTCCCGCAGGACGAGGACCTCCTTCTTGTCCACGGACTTTATCAGCCCTTCTTTCAGCTTCACCAGCTCGGTGACCGTGTTCAGGGGGATGGCGAACAGCTCGTCGAGCACCCTTACGATAAGCGCCCGCATGATCGCGAGCGTCAGGGGCAGCCGCAGGGTGAGCCGCGTCCAGCGGCCCTCCTCCGAGTCGATGGAGACCTGCCCGTTCATCTTCTCGACGTTGTTCCGCACGACGTCCATGCCGACGCCCCTGCCGGAGACGTTGCTCACCTTCGCGGCAGTGCTCAGACCGGCGACGAAGACGAGGCTCATGGCGTCGCGCGGCGAGAGGGCGGCAAGCTCGGCGTCGCCCATCAGCCCCTTCTCGCGGGCCTTTTTCTTGACGGCCTCGACGTCGATGCCCTTGCCGTCGTCGTAGATCTCTATGATGACGTTGTTGCCCTCGTTGTACGCCTTGAGGGCAACTGCCCCTTCCCCGGCTTGCCTTTCTTCGCCCTCTCCTCCGGCGTCTCGATCCCGTGGTCGACCGAGTTCCTTATGATGTGTATGAGCGGGTCGTGGAGGCTCTCTATGAGCGAGCGGTCGAGCTCCGTCTCCTCGCCCTCCATCGTCCAGCTCGATCTCCTTCCCGAACTCGGCCGACAGGTCCCTCACGAGCCTCGGCACCTTGTTGAACAGCTTGCTTATCGGCACGAGCCTTGCCCGCATGACGGAGAGCTGCAGCTCGTTCGTCACCACCTCCATGTAGTTCGTGATGTCTGCGAGGTTGTCGAGGACGTGGTTCTTCGCCTCGCCCTTCTTGACCATGTTGTTGAGCAGTATGAGCCTGTTCTTGCCCAGCACAAGCTCCCCCGCGAGGTTCATCAGCTCGTCGAGCTTCTTGACGTCGATCCTGATCGTGCTCTCTTCCTTGTGGGTCTGGGTCTTCTGCTTGTTCAGGAAGTCCTTCAGCTGCCCCTGGGTCATGACCTTGTCCTCGAGCGAGCAGCTCGCCCGAGCTTCTTCTCTTCTCCCGCCTTCCTGCTTGTTCAGCGCTCGTGCAGGTCGTCCGCGTCGATGACGCTCGTCCTGGACGAGCAGCTTCCCGAGCTTCTGCCTGTCGGGGCTCTTCAGCGCCTCCAGGCTTCTCAGTCACGGCGGCGATATCGCTCTTCTCCGCGCCTGTCTCCTTTATCTCCTCGAGGAGCGTCCGTGATGAGGTCGAGGGCAGCCAGGAGCACGTTCGCCACGTCCTGGTCGGGCTTCAGGTTGCCTTTCCTCACCATGCCGAGGACGTCCTCCGACTTGTGGGCAAGGGTGGACAGCGTGTTGAAGCCGAGAAAGCTCGACGTCCCCTTTATCGTGTGGACGGCCCTGAAGATGCTGTTGACGATCTCCTCGTCGGGGTTGTTCTCGATGGCGACGATGTCCTGGATCGCCTTCTCCGCAAGCTCGTTCGCCTCGACGATGAACTCGTCGACGATCTCCTTCATCTCGTCTTTTTCGATGATGTTCTCTTCCATCAGGCCCCTCCGCCAAGAGACTCTCGATCTTGTCCAGAAGGATCTCCGGCTTTACGGGTTTCGTGAGGAACATGTTGATGCCCGCGCCGTAAGCCTCTTCTTTCAGCTCGTTGTCGCTCGTCGTCGTCAGCATGATTACCGGCAGGTCCAGGTTGTAATAGCTGCTCCTCAGGCTCTTGACGAAGGAGATGCCGTCCATGTTCGGCATGTTCAGGTCCACTATCACAAGGTCGATCTCCGAGCCGCTGAGCTTTTCCATTGCGTCGAGGCCGTCTTCCGCTTCCTCGGTGATGTAGTTCTTGCGCCTGAGCGCGTATCCCAATCAATTTCCTTATCGTCGGAGAATCGTCAACGATCAGGATTTTTTTCATCGTCATCCCTTCTGATAGGCGATCGTGCCGGGAAATATCAAAGGCTTGAACCCCCGCGATATATTGTGGAGGCTCTCGGCATGGCCGATGGTGAGATATCCCCCCGGCTTCAGCACTGGTAGAGGTTGTCGATCACCTTCTTCTTCCCCTTTTCGTCAAAGTATATGAGCACGTTCCTGCAAAAGACGATGTCCATCTGCCTATATTTTCGGTAAGAATCGGAATCCATTAAGTTCAGGAAGTCGAAGGTCACGTATTTCTTCACTTTGTCCGACAATGCGTACATGCCGTTTTTCTGCGTGAAGTACCTGTCGAGTATCGCCTTATCCGTGTTCCTGCACGCTGTAGTTGTTGAAGACCGCCCTCTTCGCCGACTCCAGGGCCTTCGTGCTTATGTCCGTCCCGTAGACGGTAAAGGGTATGGCCCTGCCCGTCCGGGCGGCCATCTCCAGCATGAGTATGGCCAGCGTGTAAGGCTCTTCGCCCGTGGAGCAGCCGGCGCTCCATATGCTGCACGGGGCCGTCCGGACTTGCGGCCGTTCATGTAGCTCTTCTGGACGATGATCGTGAAGGCGTCGAGCTGCGGCATGTTCCTGAAGAAGCTCGTCTCGTTCGTCGTTACGAGGTCGAAGAGCGATATCAGCTCCTGGCTCGTCTTCAGCCCGCCGTACTTCAGGTAATAGTGGTACTCCTCGAAGGATGAGAGGCCGATCTCGTCGATCCGGTTCGCCAGCCTGCTCTCCAGGAGATACGCCTTGTTCTCCGCGAAGTAAATGCCGGTCTTCTCGTAGATGAAGTCCCTGAGGAGGATAAATTCCTGGTTCGTCAGCATAATTCTCCGGGTCGGGACAGACGCTCCAGCGCGATCGCGCGCCGCCGCCTTTACGTCCTCGTCGATGCTCTTCGTGAACGGCCGGATGCGGGGGATCGCCCTCTTGTCGCCCATGGCCGCGAGGGCCTTCAGGCTGCCTATCTTGATGAGGTTGTTCTCGTCCTTCAGACAGCCGGCGAACATGGGGAAGAGCAACGGGTCCCTGAAGACGGCGAGGGCCGCAAGCGCGTGATACCGCGTCCAGAGCGCCTGAAGGGGGTCGCCGAGGATCCTTACCAGCACCTCCTTGAACCCTGTCAGCCTCTTTTCGCCTATAACCTTGAGCATCTCGTCCGGGACATCGCCGCTTTCAAGGATGGTCCTGAAGAGGCCGAGGTATCTTTCGTCCTCGACGAAGTTGCCGACTACGCGCACGGCCACCTGGCGCACCCTCTCGTCGCCGTCCGCGACGAGCGTCTTCAGGAAGGGAAAATTCGTGCCGCCGTCGAGGTGCGGAGTGACGCTGAGGTATATCCTCTTGTCTTCCGCGCTGCCCTTCGTCACGAACGCCTCTACGGTCGCGACGGCCGCCGCCCGGTCGAGCCGGATCAGGGCGATCAACGCCTTTGTGCGCACGTCGGGATAGCCGCTCTTCGCGAGGCGCAGGACATCGGGCGTCAGATCGCGCATCGGGCAGCGCTGCCCGCAATCGCCACCGCGTCGGCCTGGATATGGCCGTCAGCGTCGCGCATCGCCTCGCGAATGATCTTGTGGCCGTTCCCGTTCGTGATCCTCCCCAACTGCTTCATGATCTCCCTCTTCGCGGGCAGCGGCGAAGAGCGGAAGACGCTAAGGAGCAGCCGGTCGTCCACCCGGCAGCCCGCCGCCCCGCACGCCCTGATGACGGGCAGCCTGTATTCCTCGACGGAGAGGTATCTTGCTATGTCGGGGCCCCACACCTCCCGCAGCCCGTGAAGAGGTCGAGGATGTGGCCGTACTCGTCGGCGTCCGGCTCCATTTCCCTGAGCATGTCGAGCAGCGCCAGCGCGGAATCGGCGGCACTTGAAATAGGCGAGGAGGTCGATGATCTTGAGGGACTTCCTTTTCTCCTGCTTGATGTAATCGAGGAGCTGCTGCAAAAGGGCCTCGCCCATCAGGCCGGTAAGCCTCCCGAATATCCGGCCGTCCCCGTGCTCCATGACGATCCTTACGAAGGTGCGCTTCTTGTCCGCCTCCAGGCTGCCGATGAACTCGACTATCTCATCGACTATCCGGTCGTCCCCGAAGCTCATGAGGGCCTCGCAGGCCGCGAGGGAAAGCTCCTCGCCCCGGTTCTTGAAGACGTCCATGAGGGCGGGCGCCGCCCGCCTGTTGCCGATCCTGGCCAGGCTGTAAACCGCGGAGAAGGCGACCCATTCCTCCTGTTCGAGCATGTCGAGGAGCACGTCCATTGCCGCCGGGTCGTCGAACTCGCCCAGCGCGACTACGGCGGCGTTCTTCACGTTCTCGTTGTCGTCGCGCGCCGTCTCGATGAGGTGCGGCAGGGACAGCGGGTTTTTGAGGCTTTGGAGCACCTCGCACCCGTATACCCTGATGTCTTCGTGCGCGCTATAGAGCAGCTCTATCACCGCCTTTATGTTTTGGTTCCCTATCCTGCGCAGGGTGTCGAGGACGTCCATCCTGACAGCCGTCTGCCTGTCGTCGAGAAGGAGCGCCAGGCGCTCCACCAGCTCCTTGCTGGGCGACGACGCCAGGCTCTCCAGGATGCCGGCCCTGGCGAAGTCGTCCGAATGCTTAAGCTCGGCGATCATCCTGCCGAGCATCCTCGACCCGGTCTTTCTTGCAGCAGCTTCTGCCATAGGCGTCTCCCCTACAATATCCTGATGATCTCTTCCGGTATGCGCTCCGGCGGCAGCACCACATCGGCAAGATGGGCGTTGACGACCGCCTTCGGCATACCGTAGACCACGCAGGTCTCCTCGTCCTGGGCGATCACGTATCCGCCCTTCGATTTCAGCTCCTTCATGCCCGCCAGGCCGTCGCAGCCCATCCCCGTCAGGATCAGCCCGGCGCAGCCCGACTCATACGCCCGCGCCGTGGAGCGCATCAGGAGATCGACGGACGGGCGGTAGATATAAGTGTTGTCGGTCACAAGCTCCACGGTCGTCCTGTTCCCCTTTCTGTTCAGCGTGACGTGGGTGTCTCCCGGCGCGATGAGGGCGACGCCGGCCTGCAGGACCTCTCCGTCCTCGGCCTCCTTCACGCTGATGCGGGACGCCCTGTCGAGCCTCTCCGCGAAATACTGGGTGAAGGTCCGGGGCATGTGCTGGGCGACCACGATGGGAACGGGAAAGTCGCCGGGCAGATGGGAGAGTATATACTGGAGGACCGGCGGCCCGCCCGTCGAGGCGCCGACTGCGACGATCTCGCGCCCCGCTCGCACGCCCTTGGCCACGGAGAGCGCCCCGGTGGCCGGACGGCGCTGGACAAGGCTGAGAAGGCGCAGCTTTGCCCCGTTCCTCGAAACGTCCTTCACCTTGTTGATAAGCTCCTGCTCCTTATCCGCGAGGGACCAGTTGGAGAAGTCCTTCGTCACGAAGTCGCACGCCCCAAGGTTCAGGGCCTCCATCGTTATGTCCGCATGGTCGCGGGAGAGCGAGCTGAGCATGATGACCGGGACCGGGTTGTTCGCCATGATGTGCTTGAGGGCGTCGATCCCGTTCATCACGGGCATCTCGATGTCCATCGTCACTACGGTCGGCTTGAGCTTTTCTATCTTCTCGATGGCTTCGCAGCCGTTGGCGGCGGTCCCCACCACCCTTATATTCGGGTCCTTTTCGAGTATCCTCGAAACGATCTTCGTCATGACCCTGGAATCGTCAACGACGAGCACGTCTACCATCGGTCTCCACCGTATGCGGGCATGGCGGGGCGACGGATATCGCAGGCTTGCGAAAGCATCGAGCTTATCCCTGCACGATCCGTACCAAAAACCGTCCGCCGAAAGGCAGACAGAAAAACTATTCGGCCGATCCTCTCCTCAATATGGTCCGACATCGCTGCCATCACTTACGACGCGCAACATTACCGCCATTGATATTATCGGAAGCCCCGGAGGCGGACTTTAGGCTGCGGCGCAGGCGGACGGCCCATCCCCGGACGCGCCGAAGGCCCGTGCGGACTTAAGCGCTGGGGAATATGCTTTATTGCCCATGCCTTGCCGTGATAGTATTGATACGCCCTTTCCACAATAAAACTGAAAAGGAGGCAGCCGGAATGAGAAAAATCATGATCGTCGGAGCGCTATTCGTGGTCTTTTTCTTCGGACAGGTGGCTGCGGCGCCTGTAGCGCAGCACCTCATCGACTCCGTCCCCGCCCAGGCCGTCTTGATACACCTGGATGAATGGTTCGCCTCGCATCCCGCCAAGGAAGGCGCGAGTCGCGGGGACATCGTATTCGCGTCTCCCCGCAGCACCGTCTCCCTGACGACGAACCGGGACGCCAAGGGCCTGGGCAGGCACATCCACACGACGGTGGACGAGATCATCTACGTTTACAGGGGCGCGGGGGAGATGTACATCAACGGCAGCTGGGTCCCCGTCAAGGCCGGAGACTTCCATGTCTGCCCACGGGGCGTGGCCCACGCGACGCGGGCGGCCGCCGGGAGCGAGCTGCAATACATCTCCATTTTCACGCCACCGCAGCCGAAGGGCGGAAACGACAGGGTAATGATCGACGGATAGAACAAAATGCATAGAAAACCGCTGTTGATATTGGCCGCGCTGCTGCTTCTCGCCGGCTGCCGGGGCGGCCCTCTCGGCCGCGAGCTGGCGTCCCAGGCCAGGGACATCAAGCTCGGCGGGGGACAGCATAAGGACGAGAAAGCCCCCATAGTCTTCGATGCCGCGCCCTTCGACCTGGGCCGGGCGAGCCTGCCTCCCCGTTACAACGGCAACGATATCACGGAGGTCTACGACTCGTTCGATTCCGGGGGCCAGACCTTGCAGAAAGGCAAGAAGCGGCCGCCGCGGCCGCCCGCAGACCGGGACAAAGGCGCGACGACAGCCGTCTATGCATTCAGGGAGAGCATCGCCCCCGGCCCTCCCGGAAACGATTTCGAATACGACGCGGACCACTGCGCCTTCAAAATCCGCATCCGCGTGGAGTCTCCTTCGACGCGCAGGGAAACGTCGTAACAGACAGGCTCGCCTTTATCGTAGCGGGCTATCCCGGCAAGAAGGGGCGCGCGCCAAGGCAGGAGGCGACGAGGTGGCTCCTGTGGGAGGTGGCTGCGGCCGACAGTCCGCTCCTGCACCGGAAGATCGAGGTGGACAGGTCGGGGGCGTATATCACGGCAGAGGGGAAAGTCCCGCAGAACGACCCGCCCGTGCCGAGGGACATCTCGGTGCTCCTCGTCTGTGCGCCCCGCGCGTCGGCGGAGGGCCTTTCGGTGGGTCCGGGCCTCTCCCCGACGATCGAGGGGAGCGGCTTCGCGCATTACTATCTGATAACCGACATCCTGGAGCTGTGGGTGTATGACTACGCAACGGGGCGGGTATTCGTCAAGGCGAGGATAATATAAAGTGTAAAAGTTAAGCTTTTCCCGGGCTCGCCAACGCACGCTTTCATCGTAATATCCAATCTTCATACCCGTACTCTATCTCACTGTAAGCCGAGGCCCGCCCCGGCCGCTGCCGCCGCTAACGGGTGACATAATTGTATTGCAGGAACAATTCCGCAAAATTAACTTGACAACACTTTGATGATAGTATAAATGTAAATAATAATATGCATAATATACCTATTGTCAGACATTACTAATAGGAGAACGATGATGCGAAGCAAAGTAAACAGGGAGGGGCTCAGGTCTTGAGATTATAGGGAGCGGAGAAGATCGCAGCCGGTCCTCCGGAAAAGCTGATCCCTTCGAAAACGTCGCGATAAGACCGATTAAGCCGAAGAGGGCATTTGAAGAGGTGTCTGATGAGATCAAGAGGCTAATATTCAAGGGTCGGCTGAATCCCGGTGACAGGCTGCCTGCCGAGAGCAAACTGGCGGAGACATTCAAAGTCGGCCGTCAGACCATTCGTGAAGCCCTCAGGTACCTCGAATTGTCAGGGTTTATTGCTACCTTGAAAGGGAGTGGCGGAGGAATAGTCATCGTGAATACCGTTCTCAACGCCATCTCCAGCTCACTTCTGGACGCGATTCAGTCACGGAGGATCTCACTGCACGAATTGATCGTGGCCCGCCTCGAGCTGGAAAGAACGGTGCTCAAGCACGTGCTTCTCCACTGCGACGATGAAGATGTCGAGTCGCTTAGACAGAACGTGGCGGAGGCAAGGAAGAAGATCGAGAACGGAAGAATGGCGTTCTCCGAGAACGTGCAATTTCACAAAATCCTTGGCAAGGCTTCAAAAAACTACGTTTTCGTGGTCATGATGGAGCCGATCATGACAGTCATGGCTGATTTCCTGAGCCGGCGCCAATCGAATCTTCGTCTCACCCGTCGCGTTGTCATCGAGCATGAGGAGC
Source organism: uncultured delta proteobacterium (assembly GCA_963835595.1). Taxonomy (GTDB): domain Bacteria; phylum Desulfobacterota; class Syntrophorhabdia; order Syntrophorhabdales; family WCHB1-27; genus CAWEPK01. The sequence continues at coordinate 410,366 of CAWIGL010000003.1, forward strand.
TGGTGAAGGCAATCGCGAGCAAGGATGAGACCAAGGCCTTTGCCGTGCTGGAGAAACATCTTGTCGATATAGAGAAGCGAATGCAGATTTTTCAAAAGGAGACGGGAAAGGCAACGATATAGCCAACCGGCCATAGCGTAAACGTCGCAACCGGAGAGAGAAGACTATCGGAGGAGGCTCGTATGAGCGGGAAGAATGTGACAAGTACCAGGGACGCGATCAGTCGGCTTGACGACGCGGGTGAAGTCGTTCGCATCAAGGAGGAGGTAGACCCTCTTTACGAAATTGCGGGCATAGCAAAAGCCCTTGAAAAAGGACCCGTCCTTTTGTTCGAGAACATAAAGGGTTATCCTAACTTTTACAACATCGCCAATTTGTTCGGACGCAAGGAGCGTATCGCCGGTCTCTATGGCGTTCAGGACCCGGATAAGCTCAAGTTCAGGTTTGTCGAGGCTCTCCGGGACCCTCTTCCTCCTGAAGTGGTAAAGGAAGCCCCCTGCCAGGAGATCGTAATTACCGAGAACATCGACGTGCCGGGTACTCTCCCGATCATCACGCACACGGAGTCCGACGTCGGACGCATCATCGGCTGCGGTATTCAACTCGTCCGCGACGTGTTCAGGAAAGGCGATACCAATATCTCCTTCAACCGGATCCGCTTCAGGGGGAAGGATTGGGCGTCGTTATCGACCGCTCAGTTCACCCATATAGGCATGATGGCCTTCAAGACGCACAGGCGGGAGAGGATTCCCATAACCGTGAACATCAATCCGAGCCCGGCGGTCATGATGGCGGCAGGCACGTGGAATGTGAGGACGATCGTTCCCCACGGAAGCGATGAGCTGGGCATCGCCGGCGCTTTTCAAGGGGCGCCCGTGAAAATAGTGAAGGCCAAGACCGTCGACGCCTATGCCATCGCCGATTCCGAAATAGTCCTCGAAGGCTATCTCGCCCCCACCTCGGAAAACGTGTGGGAAAGCGAAGAGGCGGAAAGATTGGGCGAGCAGAAGCAAGGCGAAACCAATTACTTTCCTGAGTGGGTCGGATACATGGGAACGGCGTGGAAAGTGCGGAAGCTCCATGTCACGGCCGTGACGATGCGAAAGGGAAAGCTCTACTTCTATACGCCCCTGGCTGCCGGGCTCGAGTATGCCGGGTTCGACTTGCTGAGGGAGGCTACATTCTTCGAGCTGGCGGAAAGAGTTGCCCCGGGGATCTGCGTCGACGTGTCGATCCCGGACTACTTCAAGTGGGGAAGCGGGGTCATCTTCCAGGTGCGGAAAGAGCGGGCACAGGATGATGGCCTTCAGAGAAACATTTTGATGTCCGCCCTCGCCGACGCTCCCGGGATGCGCATGGCCATCGCTGTCGATGAGGACGTGGACATCTACAACACCGAGGACATAATGTGGGCCCTGGAGAGCAGGGTCGACCCGGACAAGGACATTCTGAAGCTTCCCAGGGGGCTGCGCGGGATCGCCGCCCAGCCGATTGAAGTGCGGCAGAGCGGCGTGGGAGGCTGGGAAGGTGGAATGGCCTTCGATGCGACCAAACCGTTCAATATCCGCAAGCACTTCACGAGACCTCATTACCCCGTCGACAAGGTGGATCTCGGCAGATGGTTTACCCGGGAGCAATTGCAGAAGATACGGGAGATGCAGACAGATTACGCCAGGACTCTGGCCCGGCACGGATGGTGAGCCGATTCACGTAGGGCTGCGATGACAATCGAGGAGATGCTCGCGAGAAACGGAAGGATGTACCCGGACAGGGTGGCGCTCATCGAGCGCGTGCCGAGCAAAGCGCTCAGAAGACAACTGACCTGGAAAGAGTTCGACGAGAGGGTCAACCGGATTGCGCGCGGGCTCATCGCGAGAGGCGTGGGAAAAGGGGACAGGGTCGTTCACTGGATGCACAATTCGATCTCCTGGCTGGAGGCCTACTTCGGCATCGTGCGAACCGGGGCCATTGTCGTGCCCCTCAACTTCAGGTTCAACGAGAGGGACTACCTCTACTGTCTGGAAGCGACCGAACCTGCCCTGGCCATCGTGGATGGAGCGTTTGTCGGCCGGGTAGAGGCTGCAGGCTTCGACCGTCTCACAAGAGAGAGATACATAGTGAATGGCGACGACGCGCCCGAGGGAATGGAGACCCTTGAGCGCATGGTCGGGTCTGCTCCCGTCAATCCCGTCAAGCCGGAAATCCGCATGTCCGACCCGTGCGGCCTCTATTTCACGTCGGGCACGACCGGCGACCCCAAGCCTATTCTGCTTACCCACTACAACATGGAGCACGGGGCGGTCATAGAGGTCGCCCACGGTCTCAGGAGACCGGGGGACGTATTTGCCGTACTCAAACCGCTTTACCACACGGGCGATTTTATCCATTGGCTTTCGAGCCTGGCCCTGGGCGGGACAGCGGTCATACAAAAGGATAAGATAACCCCGCAGGCGATCTTCTCCGCAATCCAGGAGGAGAGGTGTACCGTGGTCATGCTCCTCGTCCCCTGGATTCAGGACATCCTTTCCGAGATCGAGACCGGAAGACTGAATAAGGGCGACTATGACCTGAGCTCGTGGCGCCTGCTCCTTTTGGGCGCGCAACCCGTGCCGCCCACCCTGATTACCACCTTCTATGGGCTATTTCCAGGTATCTGCTGGGAGGTGCTTTACGGGCTGACAGAGGCGACGGGCCCGGGGTGCATTCATCTGAGCTTTGAAGACAGACATAAGATAGGGTCCATAGGGAGACCCGGGTTCAACTGGGAGGCGCGGGTCGTGAACAGCAATGACGAGGATGCCCCCCGAGGGAGCGTCGGCGAGATCGTCATGAGGGGAAACGGGGTGATGAAAGGGTATTACAAGAACCCCGCAAAGACGGCTGAGACTATCAAAGACGGGTGGCTCTATTCGGGTGACATGGCGAGGATCGACGACGAAGGGTTCTTCTGGATAGTCGACAGGAAGAAGGACGTGATCATCAGCGGCGGAGAGAACGTCTACCCCGCTGAGGTAGAAGAGGTTATTCAGGCGCATCCCAAGGTCCGCGACGTGGGGGTGATCGGCTTGCATGACGACAGGCTTGGGGAGATCGTCGCAGCCGTCGTGGAGCTGAAGCCCGGGATCACTGATATCGACGGGGCTGAAAAGGAGCTGCACGCGTTCTGTGAGGCAAGCTTGCCAAGGTACAAGCGGCCGAGACGCATCATTATCGGGAATGTGCCGCGGAACCCGACGGGAAAGATCGAGAAGTTCAGGCTGAGGGAGGTTTATTCGGGAAACGGCTAGCACGTGCAATAAGACTCGCCAAAAAAGCGAGAGCGGGGGGTCATTATGAAGGTCTTAGCAGGCATTTTCCTTGGTCTGGCCATCGTTACGTTCTGCTTTTCTTCCAGCTCCGCTGCTCCTAAGAAAATCATACCCATCTACACGCCCGGGGCAGGAGGGACCGCGTATTTCCTCGCAGGGGCCATCGCCAAGATCGTCAACAAGTACGTGCCGGAAGCGCAGATGATGGTCGAGGCCACCGGGGGAACGACGCCAATGGTCAAGTTCACGGCGGAACGGTACGAAAAGAAGCAGGACGCCTTTTCAACACCAGACTCGAAAGTCGTCTACCTCGCCTATAGGGGGAAGCCGCCCTTTTCGTCGGCGTACACGATGCTGCGGGCCGTCACCTTTCTGTACGGGGCCGGCGTCAATCTGGTAGTCGATAAGACTTCGAGCATCAGGACATATTACGACCTGAAGGGGAAAAAAGTAGCCCTCGGCGCGGCAGGCAGCGGGACTGCCGAGATCAGCCTCGGTCTCATAGAAGCCCACGGTATCTCCAAGAGCATGTTCAGGCCCCTCTGGCTCAGCTACAAGGAGGTAGTCGAGGGCATTCAGGACAAGAGTATCGACGCAGGCTTCATCTCGGGAAATTATCCCATTCCCGCGATGCAGGAGCTGAGCCTGAGGCGAGAGGTCAGGGTCATTCCGGTCGACGGGAACGTGTTGAAGAAGGTGCTGGCGGAAAACCCGTACTTTTACGGCGACGTGCTGAAGGCCAAAGCGTACAGGGGCATAGACAAAGATACCCCGATCCTGGTTTTCGGCGTGAGTCTGGCCACCCACAGCGCAGCCGACCCGGACCTCGTCTATAAGATCGTCAAGGCCCTCTACGAGCACAGAGACGAGCTGATAGAGATCCATCCGGTCGCCAAAGAGATGAATGCCCAATCGGCTCTTCTCACAATAGCCTATCCGTTGCATCCGGGGGCGCAAAAGTTCTTCAAAGAGGCCGGGATTCTGAAGAAGCAGCAGCCTTAAGCAAAAAGCAGGGGGCGGGCCTTGCGCTATTTTGGCAGAAGCGGGCTGGTAGCTGTCGTTGCCATAGCAATGTCGCTTTTCCACCTCTATACGGCCGGGGTACAGCAGTTGCCGGCCATGCAGCAGCGCTCGATCCATCTCTCTTTCGCGCTGGTTCTCGTCTTCCTCATCTTCCCACTGATGAAGGACGCGAGGGGCAAAGGAGGGAGCCTTTTTTCCCTGATCGACCTTCTGTTTATAATCTCGAGCTTTTTCATCGGGGCCTATGTGCTTTTCGAATACGAAAACATCTCGGCCCGTGCCGGATCGCCTGACTTTCTCGATTGCGCCGCAAGCGTCGCCGCCATCGTGCTGGTTACCGAAGCGACCAGGAGGATCATGGGTCTGACGATGTGCGTCCTGATCTTGCTGAGCCTCCTGTACGTCGCATTCGGCAATCATCTTCCGTCCATGTTTGCTCACAGCGGATATACTTTCGAGAGGGTCGTCTCCCACATGTTCCTGAGCACGGAAGGCATCCTTGGCGTAGCCCTCAACGTGTCGGCCACGGTCATCATCGTCTTCCTGATTTTCGGCGCTTTCCTCGAAAGGTCCGGCGCGAGTTACGCGTTCACGAATATCGGCTACGGGCTGTTTGGACGATTCAAGGGAGGGGCAGCCAAGGCGGCCGTCGTCGGAAGCTGCCTTTTCGGCATGATGACGGGCAGCCAGGTCGCCAACGTGGCTGCCGTCGGGACCCTGACGATCCCGCTGATGGTCAGGGCAGGTTATAAGCCTATCATGGCCGGCGCCATCGAAGCCCTTGCCTCTACCGGCGGAATGTTGGTGCCGCCCGTGATGGGCGCGGCCGCCTTTATCATCCCCGAGATCATCGGGGGCAGCTACTTGGACGTGATGCGATCAGCCCTCATACCGGGGCTTCTCTTCTACACTGCGGTATTCACATTCATACAGGTCCAGGCGAACAAGCTGCGGCTCGGAAAGGTGCCGAAAGCAGAGCTGCCGAAGCCGATGGGCCTGTTGAAGACCAACTTTCATCTCTTTCTCCCCATCGCCGTATTGCTCTATCTGTTGATCGTCGAAAATGTCTCGACGAAACTCGCGGGATTCTGGGCGATTATCACCCTCGTCATGGTGAGCATGGTGAGGAAGAGCTCCCGCCTCTCCCTCTCCAAGATAATGGGCGCATTGGAGGGCGGAGCAAGGACGTCGCTCATCGTCGCGATGGCATGCGCCTCGGCCGGCTTGATAGAAGGCGCAATCAACCTTACGGGTCTCGGCTTACGGTTTTCCGAGATACTCATCTACGTGGCGGGCGGTAACATTATTTATCTTCTCGTGCTCACCATGCTCGCATCGATCATCATTGGCCTGCCGCTCCCGCCGGTGACGGCATACCTCATACTTGCCATCCTCGCAGCCCCCGCCCTCATCAAGAGCGGCGTCGATCCGATGGCAGCACATCTCTTCATTTTCCATTTCGGGGTCCTGGGCAACATTACCCCGCCGTCGGCGCCCACCTCCTTTGCCGCAGCCGGGATTGCGAAGACGGACCCACTCAAAACGACGAATCTCGCTTTTCTTATATCGGCGCCTACGTTCATCGTCCCCTATCTGTTCGTTTACTCGCCGGAGCTGATGCTCAGGGGTTCGATTCTTTATATGTGCTTCAGGATCATCACCGCCTTTGTGGCCATCGCGGGTTTTTCAGTGGCGTTTCTCGGTTATGCAATCGAGAGGATAGATCTTATAGCGAGAATAGTGGTGATCGTATGCAGTCTCCTCCTCGTTTCTCAGAATATGCTGCTCAACGGTCTCGGATACGCCATTTTGTTCGGCATCATCTGGAGAGAGAGGATCATGGGCCAGCCCGCGAGGACAAAGGGCTGAAAGATCTCGACAAGAAAGAAGGAGGCACGAAATCATGGATTTAGCGGGCAGGGTAATACTGATAACGGGCGGCGGCAGAGGGATAGGCAAGGCCTGCGCCATAGAGGCCGCGAAGAGAGGCGCCGCGCTGGCTGTGGCAGATGTGAATGGCAAGGCAGCCAGGCAGAGCGCGCAGGAAATAACGGCGATGGGAGCGGAGTGTATGCCCATAGAGGTCGATATAAGCCTGGAGGGCAACACCCTCAGAATGGTAAAGTCCGTGACCGAAAAGTATAAGCGTATCGACGCCCTCATCAACAATGCAGCAATGTGGGGAAACCTCACGAGGAAGCGTTTCAACGAGATGCCTGTCGATGAATGGGATAAAGTCATGGCTGTGAACCTCAGAGGTCCCTTTCTGTGCACCCGCGCGGTCTTTCCTGCCATGCAGCAGCAGGGGTATGGGAAGGTCGTCAATATCACGTCGACCACGGCCTTTTTCGGCTCGCCCTTTTTCCTCCACTATGTGACGTCAAAGGCGGGCATCATAGGGATGACGCGGTCTTTGGCGAGGGAGCTGGGCGAATTCGGCATCCGCGTGAACGCGGTAGCTCCGGGCTTTACGCTCACCGAAGCATCTTTGTCGAATACAGGCGAGGAACGCTCGGTGCAGCTCGCGTCGCAGACCATTCTCAAGCGCGTTGCGGGCCCCGGCGATATTGTGGGGACGATCCTCTTTCTAACGGGACCGGACAGCGATTTCATGACCGGCCAGACGGTAGTCGTCGATGGCGGTATGGTTATGCATTAGGCAGCCCGAAGGAGCCGGAGCATGGATCTTCCCTATTTCAAGCGCGGGGCAATCATAGACCTCTCGACCGGAACAGTCCGCATCGACTCGCTGGACGATCTCTTCTACGAGGACTTCCTGGGCGGGAAAGGGATAGGCGCCATACTTCTTTACAACTACCTGAGACCTTCGGTGGACCCCCTGTCGCCTGAAAACGTGCTCATCTTCGCCACCGGCCCCCTCACCGGGTCCATGTTCCCCGCCTCCTCAAGATCGACAGCCGTCACCAAATCCCCACTCACAGGCACCTTCCTCGACTCCAACATGGGCGGCAGCTTCGGAAAGTCGCTCAAGTCAAGCGGGTTTGACTACCTTGTCGTCACGGGAAGGGCCGAACAGCCTACATGGATATCGATCAATAATCAGCGGGTCGAGCTCAGGGATGGAACAAACCTCTGCGGTATGACCATCTCCGAGACAGAAGCGGCGATCAAAAAAGAAGCGAACGGCAAGGGCACCGATGTCCTTGCAGTCGGTCCGGCAGGAGAAAAGCAGATCCTTTATGCAAGCATGGCCTGTGGCGGAAGGATGTTCGGAAGGGGAGGAGCGGGTGCGGTCATGGGCTCGAAGAATCTCAAGGCCGTTGCCGTTCAGGGCACAACCGACCTCCCGTGGTTCAAGAAAGCCGCTTTTATGGGGCAGGCAAAGCGATCAATCGAGAAGCTCTCGACCCATCCCGCCACGAAGAAGGGCGGCCAATTCCCGAGCTACGGCACCTCTTTTACGACCGAGGTCATGCAGACAGTCGGACTTCTACCCACGCGAAACTGGCAGGAAAGCACTTACGAAGACGCCGGCAAAATCTCTTCCCAGGCTTTTTTCGACAGGAAGGTGAGGTCTGCCGCGTGCTTCAGGTGCCCTATCGGGTGTGCGAGCTTCGTGAAGGTGGAAGGCGAAACCATACGCAGGCCCGAATACGAGACGATTTATGCCTTCGGCTCCAACTGCGGGATCGGGAGCCCGGAGACGATCATCAGGGCGAACCTCCTTTGCGAGGATTTTGGCATCGATACGATCTCGTGCGGCGTCACGATAAGCTTCATCATGGAGTGCACGGAAAGAGGGATCATCGACGGAAATTCGGGGATACCGCGCCTGAAATTCGGCGACGAAGAAGGGCTGCTCGAAACGGTGAGGTCGATTGGCGAGGGTGCGCTGCCCCTGTGCGGGGAAGGGACAAAAAGGCTCTCGCGAAGGCTCGGGGCGGAGACGCACCGCTTCGCCATGGCGGTCAAGGGACTGGAGCTTCCGGGATATGATCCGAGGGGGATGAAGGCCATGGCGCTCCTCTATGCCACCTCAGACCGTGGCGGATGCCATGTGAGGGGAAGCAGCCTGCGCTCGGAGCTCCTCGGCACGCCTGCGCCTGCCGATCGCTTCTCCTACGAGGGAAAAGCGGGCCTCGCCGCGATGCTGCAAAAGAATTATGCCCTCATGAACAGCTACTCCGAATGCCTTTTCGCGGCGTTCGGCCTGAGCCTTGACGACTATGCGGCCATCCTCTCGACCCTGTTCGATGAGCCGGTCACACCCGAAAGCCTCCTTGCGACGGGTAAAAGAATCTGGGATACCACACGGCTGTTCAACTGCCGGGAAGGTTTTTCCGCAAAGGACGACACGCTTCCGGCAAGACTCTTCGACGATCCGATACCATCCGGACCTTCCGCAGGGCAAGTGATCGACAGAGGGGCGTTCGAGCGCATGAAAAAAGAGTACTATGGGATACAGGGCTGGGACGAGTCAGGCGTGCCCGGCTTCGATATAGAGAGATACTTGTTGAAGGAATGAAGCGATGATCTTCCATCAAACGTTCAAGAAAAGGGGGGTATCAAAGTGAAGACGAGAATCACCATAGTGTTGCTTCTCTGTCTGTTCGGAGCGGTATTTCTGGCCGATAGCGCCGGCGCGCAGTCCAAGACCATCCAGCTTTCATTCAGCAACTTCCTCGCACCTGAATATGGAATTTCGAAGGCGCTCATAGAATGGGGAAAGGAGATCGAAAAGAGGACCGGCGGCAGGGTAAAGATCATGCTCTACCACAGCGGCACTCTGACTTCCCCCACCGCCAACTACGAGGGGGTCGTCAGGGATCTCTCGGATATCGGCCACTCGTGTCTAGCCTATACCAGGGGCCGTTTTCCTCTCATGGAGGCGGCAGACCTTCCCGGCTATCCGTTCAATGCAATAGTGACCTCGCGGGTCGCCAATGAGCTTTACAGGAAGTTCCAACCGAAAGAGCTCTCCGACACCCATGTCCTCTTCATCCACGCTCACATCCCAGGGGGGATTTACACGAGCAAAACACCCGTCAAGACCCTCGAGGACCTCAAAGGCCTCCGTATAAGATGCACGGGGCTGTCCGCCAATATCGTGAAAGCCCTTGGGGCCACCCCTGTCGCAATGCCGAAGGGCGACCAGTATGATGCATTACAGAGAGGGCTTGTCGACGGGACTGTCGGCCCGCCCAACGAGATCAAGGGCTACAGGGTCGGGGAGGTCGCGAAGAACTTCACGATGTACGCTCCCGCCGGATATGTGACGGCCATGTATGTGGTGATGAATAACAAGAAATGGGCCTCCCTGCCCCAGGACGTTCAGAAAGTGTTTACCGACGTGAGTGAAGAATGGGTCTTGAAGACAGGTGAGGCATGGAATATGATCGAGCGCGAAGGCATCGACCTGGGGAAGAAGATCGGGGAGAACTTTGTATCGCTCAGTCCGGCCGAAGCCTCGCGGTGGGATAAAGCAATAAAGCCTTTGTTCGATGACTACCTGAGCACTATGAAGAACAAGGGGCTGCCGGGAAAGGAGGCGCTGGAGTTCAGGGGACAGACGATCGAGAAGTACGGCAAGATGTATCCTCCTTTAAAGTTCTGACAAAGGCACGGAAGGGGAAACGGGCGGTTAAGATCCGAATGCCCGGAAATTGATCGCCCTTCGTTTCACCGAACTGGGGGTACGCATCGGACCGGGTCATGGGAGGCAGAAACTTGGTGAAAGGTTTGGGGGTGTCATAATGACCGGATTACTGGGAGCCTTTAAAAAAGTTGCACGATACATGAATGTCATCGCCGGCATAGCGCTGACTTTCATCATGCTCCTTACTGTTGCGGATGTCATCATGCGATACATGGGGAAGCCGATCCTCGGGAGCTTCGAAGCAGTTGCATTTACGGGGGCGATAGTGATAGGTTTTGCCCTCCCCCTTACCTCGTGGACAAAGGGGCACATATACGTCGATTTCGTTGTAGAAAAACTCCCGGAACAACAAAGGCGGATAACACTGATATCGACGAGAATAATCAACATCTTACTCTTCCTGGCAACGGGTATTTTCCTTTTTGTCAAAGGGATGTACCTTTACCGGGCGGGCGAGGTTTCGCTCACCCTTCAAATGCCCTTCTACCCTATGGCATTCGCCCTTGGGGTCTGCTGCTTCGCGCACTGTATCGTATCTCTGTGCGATATTGCAAGGATCAGGGGAGGCCGGTATGAATGAGGTAATCATCGGCATAATCGGTCTTTTCTTTCTCCTGGGCTTCTTTCTGACGGGCATCGAGCTGGGTTTTGCGATGGCGATCACCGGATTTATCGGGTTCGGCATGATCGTTTCTTTCGAATCCGCCCTGAACCTTCTCGCCACCGATACCTTTGAAACCCTGACCTCTTACGGACTGACGGTAATACCTCTGTTTATCCTTATGGGACAGGTCGCCTTTAATGCGGGTATTGCAAAGAGGCTTTACGGCACGGCATACAAATTCATAGGCTCCGTTCCGGGCGGCCTGGCAGTAGCCACGGTGGCAGGGGCGACAGCGTTCAAAGCCATTTGCGGCTCCTCGCCTGCCACGGCGGCAACCTTTGCAAGCGTTGCCGTCCCCGAAATGGATGCCTACCGATACAGCAGAAAACTGTCCACGGGTGTCGTTGCCATTGTCGGCACCCTTGGAATTCTTCTCCCCCCCAGCGTGACGCTCATCATACTCGGCCTGATTACAGAGCAGTCAATAGGAAGATTATTTCTCGCGGGTCTTGTTCCCGGACTGATGATTGCCCTCAGCTATATTGTGATCATTGTCCTGTGGGCAAGGATGAACCCATCTCTTGGACCGAAAGGCGAAAAGTTTCCATTCAAGGTAAAGTTAGCTTCACTGCCGGAAGTCATCTGGCCTGTCGGTATCTTCCTCATCGTGATGGGCGGCCTTCTAAAGGGCGTCTTTACACCGACAGAGGCGGGCAGTGTCGGAACTTTTGCAGTTCTTCTCCTTTGTTTCGGCAAGAGAGATATCGGCATGAAGGGATATGTGAAGTCCGTCGCTGAAGCCCTTCGGACCTCTGCGATGATCTTTATGATCCTCGTCGGGTCTACAGTTATGGGTCATTTTATCGCAGTCACGAAAATCCCCATGTTTGCCGCTGACTGGATCACGAGCCTTCCGATAAACCGCTACATCATCATGGCGCTGATCATCATTATTTACGAGATAGGCGGCTCGTTCATCGATGACCTTGCCTTCATGATACTTGCGACCCCGGTCTTTTATCCCACGGTCATCAAGCTCGCTTTTGATCCGATCTGGTTCTGCATAATAATAGGGGTCACAGTCATGATCGGCGTGGTCATACCCCCTGTCGCTTCCAACGTCTTTATCGTAAAGAACATCACAAAAGAGCCGATCTCCGTCATATATGCGGGAGCCCTGCCATTCATGATAAGTCTTGTCGCCTGTACTATTCTCCTTTTCCTGTTTCCCCAGATCACGCTGTTTCTCCCATCGCTGCTCATGAGGTGAAGACCGTTGGAGATGCGCTACATAACTTTAGCATATGCAGCACGTTCAGGCAGTTATGCCGGAGCTGCAGCTCATGACCCACGTGAAGAGGAGCACCACGAATGAAAATCGATGCCTATCCCCACATCCTGCCGAAGAAATACAGGGAACTTCTTGAGAAGAAGGCGAAGAGCGGTACTTTCTATCTGAAATCGGTGAACGAAGCCACTCCGGGCCTTTGGGATCTCGACATGCGATTTCGGATAATGGACAAGTATCCGGGACTCCAACAGGTCCTCACGATTGCCTCTCCCCCAGTGGAGGACGTTGTAGAGGCTGGAGACGCCGTGACGCTTTCCCGACTAGCCAACGATGAAATGGCCGCCCTGGTTGACAAGCACAAGGACCGATTTGTGGCGGCTGTAGCCTGCCTTCCCATGAATGACGTCGATGCGGCTCTTGAGGAGACAGATCGGGCGATCGGAACGCTCCACTTCAAGGGGGTCCAGCTCTACACACCTACCCTGGACAAGGCGCTGGACAGTGAGGAATTCCTGCCTCTTTATGAAAAAATGTCCGGTTACGACCTGCCGATATGGATTCATCCGAAGCGGGAGATCAACACCCCCGATTACAAGAGCGAGAACCATTCTAAATACTGGATATTCAGCATGTTCGGATGGCCCTACGAGACTACGTCCGCAATGGCCCGGCTCGTTTTCAGCGGCATCCTGGAGAAATACCCGAACCTCAAATTCATAACCCATCACTGCGGGGGGATGGTCCCGTATTTTGCCGAGAGAATGGCCGGGGGCCAGGACTACGCCCAGGTTCTACTCAGGGCAAAGTTCAAGGAACGGCTGTCCAGGCCCCCCGAAGACTATTTCCGCATGTTTTACGCGGATACTGCTCTGTACGGGGCTACCCCGAGTCTCATGTGCGGATACGCATTCTTTGGCGCCGACCATATCCTTTTCGGAACGGATATGCCCTACGACAGCGAGAACGGCGATAAATACACCAGACAAACTATTGCTGCTATAGAGAAAATGAATATCCCCGACGGGGATAAAGCAAAAATCTTCGAGGGCAACGCGAGAACTATTTTGAAAATAAATGACCCTGCTGCAAGCAGCAGGGTATCCGCTGAACGCTTTTCGTGAGCGGGGAGGCTCGCCGGGCAAAGCCCGGCGAGGGGGTGGGCTGTGTATGATGCCGCAGTAAGTATTGCGTACTTAGCAGCTTGCTGAGCGGTAAAGCCAGTTCGTAAGCGGGCCTGGGGTGCTGAACCCCAATGATTGCCTGTTATAAGGTGTGCCAAAGCTCCAAGGATGATAGTCGGATGCAAAAGACACGGGAACGAAGGAGCGCGCAAAACAGCTTTTATGGGGGAAGGGTGATAATATCCCTGTAGCAAGATAGAGGGAATCCACGAGTTGAAGAAGGATTGAGAACGAGAGGGCGACCCATTAATCAACATCGACACATAAGGGCGGTGAAATAAGAGCATGGAACAAAAGACCGTGAAGTACGAGACAAAAGGCACCATTGGCGTTATTAGCCTCAATAGACCTGAAAAGCTCAACGCGCAGAACGCTCTTATGGCGCAGGAACTACTGGAAGCCTTCAAGGAGGCCGACGCCGACCCGGAAGTGAGGGCTGTGGTCTTTCGGGGGGAGGGCCGGGCGTTTTGCTCAGGTCATGACCTTACCGAAGAGACGGGCAAAGATTCGCTGGAGAGGGAACTTGCAGCCGTCGAGCTCCTCCAAAAGGTCACCGGTGCAATCATGGGCATGGGGAAACCAGTCGTTGTAGCCGTCCAAGGATATGCTTTGGGGGCGGGATGCGAGTGGGTTATGAACTGCGACCTCATCATAGCGGCAGAGGGGGCAAAATTCGGTTTTCCCGAGACCCGTATAGGATCGGCAGTAGGGAATGCAGGAACGAAGCTACTTCCCATTATAATCGGCATGGCAAGGGCGAAGGAGATGATCCTGCTGGGCACGATCATTGATGCCGATCAGGCGGAGAAGTGGGGACTGGTAAATAGAGTCGTACCTCTTGACCGCCTGCTCGACGACGCCGTCACAATGGCGGAGAAGATCGCGGAGAACCCTGAATTGGCCAACAGGCTTGCAAAATTGGCAATGAACCGGGCCCTTGATCTTGACATGGAGCAGGCCCTGCAAATCGAGCTCAAAGACATGATCCTCACGGACAAGACTCTCGCGCCGATGACGGCACGCCGGGCAAAGATCCGGGCCGCTCGCGAAGAAACGCAAGACCGGATGCTTGCATCCGGTCTTGCGTTTTCAATACCGCCCGTGTAAGATGGTGGCGTGGAACAGAAAGCCGAATTACGGGGTCGGGCACTGGCGTTCCTTTTCCTTCTGTGGAGCCTCTGGTTCATGAACATCGGCATGAGGGCCATCTTCTCGCCCATATTGCCGATCATCGAGGACGAGTTCGCCATCACCCACGCGCGGGCGAGCAGCATCTTTATGTTCCAGTCGGCCGGCTACGGCGTCTCCATTTTCTTTGCCGGCCTCTACGCGGGCGCCTTCGGCTATAAGAAGTCTATCATCCTATGCCTCTCCGTCGGAGCGGCGGCCTGCTTTTTGGTGCCCTTCGCCAGGACCATCTCCACGCTTTACGCCCTCGCCTGCGTAACGGGCGTAGCGGCGGGGATCTACCTGCCTTCGGCCCTGCCGCTCATTACCGACTATTTTGCGGAAAGACAGTGGGGCAAGTCGATAGCGATCCACGACTCCGCGGCCTCTTTCAGCATAGTATCGACGCCGCTCATCGCCCTTTCGATCCTCCACTTCCTGCCGTGGAGGGGGATTTTCGTCGTCTTCGGGGCGATCTTCTGCGTCTGCGCCCTCTCCTTCCTGCTGGCAAGCAACGAGATAAGGGTCGTCCGGCCCGCCGCGCACGTACACGCGGACCTTTTCAAGAACCCTGCGCTCTGGATCATGGCCGCCCCGTGGGTCGCAGCATCGGGCGCCTACTGGGGCGTCTACTTCACCATCCCCCTCTTCATGACGAAGGAGCTCTCCCTGAGCATCGGCTACGCGAGCACGGTCCTCGGCCTGTCGAGGCTGGGAGGGATAGCGGTGGCGATCATGTGCGGCGTGCTGGTCGATAGGTTCAGCCTGCGGAAGATCACGTTAACGATGCTGATCTCTTCGGGCCTGCTGACGATAGCGGTGGGCGCCTCCTCGGCAAAGCTGGTCGGCGTCTCCCTATTTTTTCAGGTGATCTGCGTGACCGGCTTCTTCCCTGTGGGGCTCGTCTCCATAGCGAGGATGTTCGACACGAAGGTACGGGGCATGGCCACCGGGGTGTTGCTGACCTTCAGCCTGCTGATGGGCAGCGGTTTCGGCTCCTACCTTCTGGGTCTCTCGGGCGACCTCGTCAGCTTCAGGCTGGGCTACATATGTCTCGGCTGCCTCGTCGCCCTGTCAAGCGTCCCTTTGTTCTATCTGAAAGGGCTCGACTAAAGCCGGTGGGCGCTTCTTTCTACAGCGGAATCTCGCCCTTAAAGTGCTTCTCCATCGCCGGCCTTAAGTTGTTGATGGCCTGCGCGTGTATCTGGCAGACCCGCGCCTCCGTCACGCCAAGCGTCTTGGCTATCTCCTTCATATTCATGTCCTCGTGATAGTAAAGGGTGAGCACCATCCTTTGCCGCTCCGAGAGCCTGTCGATCTCCGCGCCGAGTATCCTCTCCACCTCGTAGAACTCGGCGTATTTCTCCGGGTTCTCGTCGTCGTCGAGGACGTAGCCGATGACCTTGTCCCTGCTCTCCCCCACCGATTCGCTCATGTCCTCGATGCTGACGACCGAGAGGTTGCCGCAGCTCCTCAGCATGGAGAGGTAGGAGTCGAGGTCCATGTTCATCTCATGGGCTACTTCCTCCTCGTCCGGGTACCTCCCCATCTCGTGCTCCAGCTTCCTCGTCACCTCCTGGATCTTCCTTGCCTTCGCCCTCGCGCTGCGGGGGAACCAGTCCCTGGAGCGCAGCTCGTCGATCATCGCCCCCCTGATCCGAAGATACGCGAAGGTGTTGAGCTTGGCCCCCCTGGTAGGGTCGTACTTCTCCATCACCTCGAGGAGACCGATTATGCCGGCGGAGACGAGGTCGTCCACGAAGTTGTCGCTCTCGAACCCCCTGGCCATCTTGTAGGCAAGGTGCTTGATGACGGGGAGGAATTCCTCGATGACCTTCTCCCGTAAATCTTTGTCTGCCTTCGTGTAGGCTTTCGGGATCATCACTTTACCAATCTGTCGCATATCCTGGTCAGCGCTTTCGTCGCAGCGCTGTCAGGGAATGCCTCCGCCCAGAGCCTCTGCTTCCTCGTCGCCGCGCTGATGTTGCCGTCTGCGGGAATGTAGCCGAAGAAATCTAGATAGACGTCGAGGAACCGGTCCGCAACCGTCACGATCTTGTTGAATATCGCGAGGGCCTCTTTCTCGTCGCGCACAAGGTTAGCGATTATATTGAAGTTCTTCTGGCCCGGTCCTGCCGCGCAGCGCCTTTATCACCGCGTACGAATCGGTGAAGCTCGCCGGGTCCGGCGTGACGACGATGAAAATATCCTCGCTTATGGCATTGAAATACATCACGTTCGAGGAGAGGCCGGCCGAGGTGTCTATAATCAGGAAGTCGTAATCGGGCAGCTCCCTGAAGGACGAAAGGAGTATCTGCCTTTCCTCGATGCTCAGGTTGGAAAGCTCCGCGACGCCGGAGGTGGCGGGGATGACCTTGATGCCGAACGGCCCTTCCACGACTACGTCGGTGATGAGCTTCTTCCCTTCTATCAGGTCCCTCACGTTGAACTTGGGGACCATGCCGAGCATCACGTCGATATTGCCGAGGGAGAGGTCGGCGTCGAATATGTACGCAGCCTCGCCCATACCGGTCAGAAGGTAGGCCATGTTCGAGACGATGGATGACTTTCCGACGCCCCCTTTGCCGCTCGTGACCGCAACGGTCCTTCTCCTTTTGCTGATCGCTCCCGCTTCGGATAATGACTCCATCACTCTCGCACCTCGATGCCCTTTATGTGGTTTATCGCCCTTACTGCTCGCCCAGCTTGACGACGCCTACCGACTGTATCTTTATCTGCGGGGGGATCTCGTTGTGAGATATCACGGTGATCCCCTGGATGTGCCTCTCAAGGAACTTCCGCAGCTTCCCCCGTATGATGGGGTGCACCAGCAGGATCGGCTGTACGCCCTTGAGCATCGCCTTTTTCGACTCCTCCCCGATCTTTTCGACGAGTTTCTGCCCGAACGCGAGGTCGAGCGCCAGGATGCCTCCCTCGTCGGACGCCTGAAGGCGCGCTATCACCTTCTCTTCCAGCGTCTTTTCCATGAGCATGATGTTGAGCACGCCGTCCGCAAGGTACGGCTTGAGGATGCTCCGGGCCATCTTCTGCCTTACGTATTCGGTGATGATGTCCGGGTCCTTGATCGTGCCGCAGGAGTCGGCTATCGCCTCCAGGATCGTGACGAGGTCCCTGATCGACACTTGCTCCCGCAGGAGGTTCTGGAGCACCTTCTGGATGACCCCCATGCTTACCTGGTTCTGGTTTATCTCCTCGATGACCTTCTGGTGCGTGGAGGAGATCGAGTCTATCAGCTTCTGCGTCTCCCGCCGGGAGAGCAGCTCGTTGGCGTTATTCCGCACTATCTCCGTCAGGTGCGTTGCGACGACGGTCGGGTGGTCCACGATGGTGAGGCCCTCCGAAACGTACCTCTCCCGGTCTTTTTCCTTGACCCAGTAAGCCTCAAGGTTGAAGACCGGCTCCCGCGTGGGCACGCCGTCCACCTGCTTTTCGTTCCCTTCCGGGCTCATGGCAAGGACGTGGCCTAGAAGTAGCTCGCCCCTTCCGACCTCTATGCCCTTCAGGTGGATCACGTACTCGCTCGCTTTCAACTGGAGGTTGTCCTTCAGCTTCATGGGAGGGATGACGATGCCGAGCTCCAGGGCCATCTGCTTCCTTATGGCCCTTATCTTGTCGAGGAGCTCGCCGCCGTGCTCCGCATCGACCATCGGGATCAGGGCATAGCCGATCTCCAGCTCGAGTATCTCGACGGGCTGGACCGTCTCTTCTTTTTCCTTCCCGTCCCCCTGTGCGGCGGGGAGTGCGGCCGCCTCTTCCTTCTTGGCCTTGTTTATGACGTAGCTCGCGGCGAAGGTGACGGTCGAGAGGCCCATGAAAGGCATGAGCGGCATACCGGGCACCAGGCCGAGGGAAAGAATGATCGCGGAGGCGAGTAAAATGGCCTTCGGCTGCATGAATATCTGGTTTATCACGTCCTTGCCCAGGTTCGTCTCGCTCGCCGCCCTGGTGACGATGATGCCTGCGGCGGTCGACGTCAGGAGGGCAGGTATCTGGGTGACAAGGCCCTCGCCTATCGTCAGGATCGTATAGTTGCCCAGGGCCTCCGCTATGCCCATGCCCTTTTGCAGGACGCCGATGGCGAACCCTCCCAGGATATTGACGAATATGATGATGATGCCGGCTATGGCGTCGCCCCTTACGAACTTGCTCGCCCCGTCCATCGCCCCGTAAAAGTCCGCCTCGATCTCGATGCCCTCTCTCCTTTTACGGGCCGTCACGTCGTCGATAAGTCCCGCGTTGAGGTCCGCGTCTATGCTCATCTGCTTACCCGGCATGGCGTCCAGGGTGAAGCGGGCGGCCACCTCTGCGACCCTCCCCGCGCCCTTCGTGATGACGACGAAGTTGATGATTACCAGGATGAGGAAGACGACGCAGCCGACCACGTAATTGCCGCCTATGATAAACGTGCCGAACGCCTTTATGAGCTTCCCGGCGGCCTGCGGCCCCTCATCGCCGTGGAGGAGTATCAGCCTGGTCGAGGCGATGTTCAGGGAAAGCCTGAAAAGCGTTGCTATGAGGAGCACGGAAGGGAAGACCGAGAAGTCGAGCGGCCTGCGTATGTACATGCCTACGAAGAGGACGAGCAGGGAGATCGATATGCTCGTGGTGAGGAACATATCCGCGAGGAAGGGAGTGAGGGGAATGAGCATGATGAGTATGACGAAAACAACGCTGACGGCGATTATGACATCGCCCTTTTCCCGTATCCGGCTGACGAACTTTTCCATCAGAGTGCCACCCTGTTCCTTTGCTTATAGACCTGCGCAAGCAGCTCCGCCACGATCACGTAGAACTTCTCCGGGATGTAATCCCCAACCTTCACCGCGTAAAAAAGCGCCCGCGCGACGGGCTTGTTCTCTATAATCGTTACGCCTGCCGACCTGGCGACCTCTTTGATCCGGTCCGCCACGAACCCACCGCCCTTGGCAACGATCCTGGGGGCGGGCATCTGCTTCGCCGCGTACATGACGCGATGGCGAGGGTCGTCGGGTTGGCGAGGACGAAATCGGCCTTTTTGACGTCCTCGATCATCCTCCTGCGGGCCATGTCCCTCTGGATGCTCCTGATCCTCGACTTGACCAGCGGGCTGCCCTCCCTCTCCTTGAACTCTTCTTTGATCTCCTGGCGCGTCATCATCAGGTCTTTCCTCTGCTGCCACCTCTGCCTCGCGTAGTCGAGGCCGGCCACGAGGAAGAAAGCGCCGCCCAGCTTCATCGTGAGGCCGAAGGCGGCCCTCCCTACGAAGCCGAGTATCGTGGCCGTGTCCTGTCCGCCCGAGGCCGAGTATGGCAGGCAGCTCCCTGACGATCAGGGAGTGGACGAAATAGACGAGTATGCCTATCTTGATTACCGACTTGAGCATCTCGAAAAAAGACCTCTGGGAGATAAGCTTTCTTTATCCCCTTGAGGGGGTTCAGCGTCTCCATCTTCGGCGCCATCGCCTCGAAGCTCCACATGAAGCCTGTCTGGATGAAGCCGGAGAAAAGCCCGAGGGCGATGAGCAGGGCGAAGACGGGGACCACCATGATGAGCCACTGCGACACGGCGAAGGAGAGTATGCCCTGGACGCTCGACACCGTGATGTCCGCGTTCGCGCCCCTGATATAATGGCTGTAGACGCCGAACATCTTGTCGAAGCCCTTCGACATGGAGTAGTAGAGGAAGACGGTCATGAAGATGATGACGAAGCAGGAGGCAAGCTCCGGGGACTGCGCCACCTGCCCTTTCTTGCGCGCGTCCTGGAGCCTTTTCTCGGTCGGCTGCTCGGTCTTCTCCTGGAATGTATCCGGCATAGTCTGCCTCTTCGCCCCTTAGGCCATGAGCCTGAGGATCTTGAGTATCTCCCCGTCCATGCCCCTGAAGATCCCCGCGATGACGGGGACGATAAGGTTCAGGCAGAGGGCGAGCACGGTCATCGTAATCAGTATCTTCATAGACGCCCCCTCGATGAAGACGTTCACCTGCGGGACGAGGCGCGAAAGCACGCCCAGCGCAAGCTCGACCAGAAAGAGCGTAACGATCACCGGGGCGCCGATCCTCAGGCCCGCCCCGAAGAGCTTGCCTGTAGCGTCGATCATGTAATCGAAAAGGCCGGGCCGCACCGTGACTGTGCCCGGCGGCACCTGCTTGAGGCTTGCGGCGATGCCCTTCAGGAAGATGTGGTGGCCGTCTATCGCCAGGAATATCATGATCCCGAGGAGGTTCTTGAGCTGCTCGATCACCGACGTCTGGACGCTCATCGTCTCGTCCAGGGAGCGGGCGAACGAAAGGCCAGACTGCATGGAGATCACCTCCCCCGCCGCGCTCACCGTAGAGAAGAGGACCCTGACCATGAACCCGATGGAGAAGCCGATGAGGATCTCCTTCGCTATCGCGATCAGGAGCAGGAAGGCGTCCCCGCCGATATCGGGGAGCGGCACGGACTTGAACAGCAAAAAGGCGATCAGGAGTGAAAGCCCCGCCTTATATACCGCCGATATGCTCTTCGACTCGAAGAGCGGCAGCAGCCATATCATCGAGACTACCCGGAAGAAGACGAGGATGAACCTCTGGAAATCGAGGCCGATATCGATCACGCTACCTCACGTACACCGGTATATTCGAGATTATCCCCGTGGTGAACGACACGAGCACGTGGAGCATCCACGGAGACAGGAACATCAGGCACGCGATGAGGGCGAGCACCTTCGGGACGAAGGCCAGGCTCATCTCGTGTATCTGCGTCGCGGCCTGGAAGACGCTGACCGCCAGGCCGACTACGATGGCCACGCCCAGCAAGGGGGCTGCGAGGAGGAACGCCGTTTTCAAGGGACTCCCTGAATATCTGGACGACAAGGTCCTGGCTCATTTTACCCCCCTAATAGAATCCTTTGATGAGGGAACCCGTAAGCAGGTTCCACCCGTCAACAAGCACGAACAGCATCAGCTTGAACGGCAGCGATATGAATATCGGCGGCAGCATCATCATGCCCGCCGAGAGCAGGATGCTCGCCACCACCATGTCGATGACGAGGAAAGGTATGTACAGAAGAAAGCCGATCTGGAAGGCCCTCTTCAGCTCGCTTATCGCGAATGCGGGCACAAGGACCCTGAAGGGCACGTCCTTCTCGTTGGCCGGCCGCTGCAGACCGCTTATGTTCATGAAGAGGCCGAGGTCTTTCTCCCTGGTGAATTTCATCATGAACTTTCCCATCTCCTGGGACGAGCGGCCCAGGAACTCCTCGTATCCGATCTTGTCGCCATGAACGGCGCGAACGCCGCCTCATTGATGCGTGAGTACGTAGGCGCCATCACGAAGAACGTGAGGAACAGCGAGAGACCTATGATGATCTGGTTCGGCGGCAATTGGGATATGCCCATCGCCTGCCGGAGGAAAGAGAGCACTATGACGATCCGCGTGAACGAGCTCATCAAAAGGAGGATCGCGGGGGCGAAGGTCAGGATGGTCAGCACGATGACGATATTGATAAGGTTCTTGTTCCCCTGGCTCCCGACGAGCGAGCCGAAGAGGTCGGACTTCGTCGGCCCTGTCGGCGCCGCTGCGGCTGCCCTCGCGCCGTGCGACTTGGCGTAGCTTAATGCAGGGCATTCCGGCGAGGCAGACGATGACGAGGCAAAGAAGGACGATCTTCATCATGCCGCGCCCTCCTCGTTCTTCCATTCCGTGAGAAGGGCCATTTCCTTGTCGCCCACGCCTATGACGAGCACCCGGTCTTTCACCTCGACGACGGAGACGAACTTCCTGTACCCCAGGTGGATCGTTTCCGTCTTTTGCAGGCCGTAGCGCTGGCCCTTCGGCTTCAAGTTGAGGTTCAGCTTGAGCCGCCATTTCCCCATGTACCGGTAGCAGACCAGCGCCGCGAAGACCATAGCGGCGAGGGCAAAGAGCATCTTGAGTGCGCTCAGGTATATGTTTTCCATCAGCCCAGCTTCTGCACCCTTTCCTTCGGGGTGACTATCTCAAGCACCCTTACGCCCAGCCTCTCGTTCGCGACTACGACCTCTCCCTTCCCGACGAGCTTTTCGTTCACGTAGATGTCGGCCGACTCGCCGGCCAGCCTGTTCAGCTCGACGATCGAGCCCCTGGACAGGGAAAGGAGGTCGCCTATGGGCATCCTCGTCCTTCCGATCTCCACCGAGATATCGACCGGGATATCGAGGAGGCTCTCGATGCTCATCTCGTGGCCGTTGCCGGTCTGCTTCTCCTCCGCGAATTGCTCCATCACTTCCCCCTCTAATTGACTATCTGCTCGATCCTGACTGCCTTGTTGCCTTTATGGATGCCCATGCTTCCCTTCATCTTGGTCTTGTTGCCGATGCGGATGTCGATGGGCTCGTCTACAGCCGTTTCCGTGACTATGATGCTGTCCTTCTTGATCTTCAGGAACTCCTCGACGGAAAGCCTCCTCTTGCCCAGCACCGCCCTCAAGGCCAGGGGCACCTCCTTTACGCGCTCGCTGCAGCTTCTGCACCCACTTCTGCCGCATATCCAGGTCCTCCCTGGACGGGGTGGACAGGAGGTGGGTCTTTATCGAATCGAGGATGCCGTAAGGTATGCAGACCTTCATCCAGCCCGCCACGTCGGCTATCTCTATGGCGAACTCGCAGAGGACCACCGTCTCTTCCGTCGAGACCATCGTGATGTAATTCGGGTTTATCTCCGACCTCGAATACCTGCACTTTATCTCGTAGACGGGCTCCCAGGCCCGCTCCATCTCGAGCGCAGACGATATCGACCAGCTTCTTGATAACGTTGAACTCTATCTTGGTGAACTCCCTGCCCTCTATCTTCGGCATCGTGATCGTGTTGCTGCCGAAAACCGTCTCAAGGACGCAGAAGATCAGCTTCGTGTCGAAGATGACGATGAAGAAGCCCTTCAGGTTGTCCGTTATGACGATGTTCATGTTCGTCGGCAGGGGGAGCGTCTTGATGAACTCCCCGTACTCGATGTACTGCGTCGGGGTGATGTTTATCTCCACCTCCCTCTCCAAAAACATCGTGAGGGCCGACCGCAGCGACTTCGACAGCCTCTCTGCGACGAACTCCAGGGACGGGAGCCTCTCTTTCCTGCCCTTCGTGTACTTGGCGAAATCGAGCAGCTGAGCGCTCGCCGGCGCCGGGGCGGCGCTTACAACGGCCTCGGCCTCCGCTTCCGCCTGGACTTCCTCCGTCGCCGTCTCCACCTCTCCTTCGGATATTCCCTTAAGAAGGGCGTCGATTTCTTCTTGAGAGAGTAGTTGCTCCACCTTATCCACCCCTACTGCATGACGATATCGGTTATATAGACCGCCTTGAGACCGCCGTCCGCGAAGAGCCGGCCGACGCCGTCGAACAGCTCTTTCTTCATCCCTGACCGCCTGTTCACGTCGACGAATGCGTCGGGCGTCTTCGTCCCCAGCACGCTCAGCACGATATCCCGGATAACGGGCGTGATCTTCTTCGCCAGCTCCAGTCCCTTCTCGTTCTTCAGCTCGATCGCCACGGAGATCTTGACGTACTTGGAGGAGTCGCCCGATACGTTGATGATGAAAGGCTCCAATGCGATGATCGGCCCTATCTCAGCCTTTTCCTGCTGCTTTTCCACCTTCGGCCTCTGGACGTGGGCCTGCACGTTCCTTCCGTAGAAGTAATATCCGCCGGCCCCCGCTCCCGCCAGCACAACGAGCACGATGACGAGGACCTTCAAAAAGCCTTTCTTCCCTTTTTTCGGCGCCGGGGCTTCTTCCTGCGCTGTGGTCTCCTGGGCGTCTTCTTCTGTCATTTAGCGTCTCCTTGCGGGACCGAGCAGCAATATGTGTGCCAACGTCCAACAATCGCTGAAAACCCGCATGTTTCAAGGGAACATTGCTGCAACGGAAGGCGGGAGCGGGACACGCCTGGGGTCTTCCGGTGTTGGTTAGCCGGGCGACATGCGTCACATATTTGACATGCGTGACTTAGGGGACGGGAGGGGACGGCAGGGATATGCGTTACCCTGGGGTCGTAAAAGACGAAGGGCGGGCTACCGCAATTACTGGGGCTCAGCGCCCCCTCGCCGGGCAAAGCCCGGCGAGCCTCCCTGCTCAGCGCTGCGCATACGCTTGCTTTAGCAACTATTGGGGCTCAGCGCCCCCTCGCCGGGCAAAGCCCGGCGAGCCTCCCTGCTCAGCGCTGCGCATACGCTTGCTTTAGCAACTATTGGGGCTCAGCGCCCCCTCGCCGGGCAAAGCCCGGCGAGCCTCCCTGCTCAGCGCTGCGCATACGCTTGCTTTAGCAACTATTGGGGCTCAGCGCCCCCTCGCCGGGCAAAGCCGGATCGGGGCACCCGCTTGCGGGTCGTCCCCCCTCATAAAATAAATACCCTGCTGTCAGCAGCAGGGTATTTATGGACCGCCCGCCCTTCTTTCCGCGCGCTGTGCCGTTACGTGGTCTTCATGTTCATGAGCACCTGGAGGATCTGGTCGGTCGTGGTAATGACCTTCGAGTTCGCCTCGTAGCCCGTCTGCGCGATTATCATCTCCGAGAACTGGTTTGCCAGGTCCACGTTCGATTCCTCGAGGGAGTTCGCGTTGATCTTGCCCATGCCGCCCTCGCCCGGCGCAGAGGTGTACGCCGGCCCGGATGAGAGGGTCGCAGAGTAGAGGTTGCCCCCTTCCCTTTGCAGGCCCTGGGAGTCGTTGAAGTTCGCCAGGGTTAGCTGGTAGAGCTTGAGTATCTGGCCGTTGTCGTAGCTGCCCGATATGATGCCGTTCTGGCTTACGCTGATGCTCTGGAGGACGCCCGGCGGGTAGCCGTCCTGGCTCTGGTAGACCGTATTCGAGGAAGAAGAGTACTGCGTCGTCGCGCCTTCGCCGGAGGCCGAGCCAAGGACAAGGTCGACGACCTGTCCCGCCTGGGCGCCCGCGAAGTCGAAGGTCGTCGGCTGGGCCGTGCCCCCCGATGTCAGGATGCCGTTGGCGTTGAAGGTGAGGGTGCCGGATCCGCCCGTCGTGATGGCATCGCCGCTTTGAGGGACTACATACCAATCCCAAGCGGCCTCCGAGGACGTGGCGCTGTCTTTCCTGAAATAGACCGTCGCGACGTGGGCCGTGCCCAGGGAGTCGTAGACCGTGACGGACGAAGAATAGTTGGACGTGGTCGACGCAATGCTCGATGAAGCGGGGTTAAAGCCGCTGAGGCTGAAGGCGGTCGTGCCGCTGGCGCCGACGGTCACCGTGCCCGATGTGCCCGTGCTGGTGCCCGCGTCCCAGCTCAACCCGGAAAGGGTAAGGGCAAGCCCCGTGTCGGTGCCGTCCGTCGCAACCAGGTCGCTTACGGTCCCGTTGCTCGCTGTCCCGGCGTGTGTGCTGCCGTCGGGCATGGTGATAAGCACGGGATAGCTGCCGCTCACAGCCGCGCCGGTAACGGCTATGGTGTAGGCGCCGGCGCCGGGCGACTTGCCGGTCGCCGCCGCCGCGGCAGTGACGTCTCCGCTCTCACTGAAGGTCGGACTGTACGACAGCGTGCCGAACGTCAGGGCAAGCCCCGTATCGACCGTAGTCCCGCTCCCGTCGGCAGCCGTGTTGCCGGTGAAATCGGAGACGGTCCCGGCGCTCGTCGCCGTGCCGTAGACGGTCGTCCCGTCAGGGAGGGTGAGCTCTACGGGATAGGCGCCGCCCGTCGCGGCCCCGGTGACGGCAAGGGTGTAGCTGCCCGTCGCAGGATACTTGCCGCTGGCTGCTGCGATATTGGCGATAAGAGACCCGCTCGTGACGCTGGAGTCGCCTGCCCACGCCGAGCTTGAATCGAGGTTGACGACCATGCTGATCGTCTGCGTAGGCTTGGGCTCGCTCGGCTGCTGCGATATGACGATGTTGCCGTCAACGCCTGCCGCCGTGCCCGTTGCCTGGTCTATCGTCTTTCCCTGGACGTAGTCGCCCGCGCTGTCGATCAGGTTGCCGTTCGTATCGAGTGAAAAGCCGCCCGCCCTCGTGTAGTAATCGGTCTGCTCCCCCTGCTTTCGCACGATGAAGAACCCCTGCCCGCCGATGGCGAGGTCGGTGGAGGCATTCGTCGTCTGGAAGGACCCCTGCGAGAAGTCCGTATCCACAGATTCGAGGGCGGAGCCCCTGCCCACCTGGGATGTGCCGCTGGCCCCCACGATGGACTGGTAAAGCAGGTCCTCGAACTGGGCCGTCTGGGACTTGTAGCCGACCGTGTTGACGTTCGATATGTTGTTGCTTATGACGTCGAGGGCGTCCGAATTCGCCAAAAGCCCGCTGATGCCTGAGTAAAGTGAGCTGAGCATAGTACCCTCCTGTCCCCCTATTTGGTTATTTGCGTTACGCTGCCCGTCGGGTATGCCGTGCCGTCGCTTGCGACGAGAGACGTGCCGGACGTGCCTGACTGGACTGCCGATATGAGCCGGTAAACGTTGTAGCTGCACGCGCTCGATACGCCGCTCTTAGTCTGCGTGGCGCCCACGATCGTATAGCTCCCGTCCGTGTCGCTGTAAACCGGCGTGTCGCTGGAGCTGTACGTCTTCGTCGTCTCGTTGCCCGATGCGTCTTTCAGCGTCAGGGTGAGCGAATCATAGCTCCCACTCGGGCTCAGCGTGACCTGGTCTCCCTGGGAGATCGACGTGCTGCTCACCTTCATGTAGTCCCCTATCGCGGAGGCCCACTGGCCCATTGCGCCCCCCTGCATACTGGTCACCAGGTTGTTGATGTCCGTTCCCATCTGCGTGATCGCCTGCGTGGACGTGAGCTGGCACATCTCCTGTACGAAGCTGTTCGTGTCGGTCGGGTTGAGCGGGTCCTGGTTCTGGAGCTGGGTCATCAGGAGCTTCAGGAAATCGTTCTGGCTGAGGACACTAGAGCCGGAAGTGGACGTCGAGGCCGTGGAAGCCGTCGAGGCCGCCGCCGCTGCCGAGGATGCTACCGCTTGGGTTGACATATTGCCCTCCTTTACGCGAATGTCTCAAGAAACGCGCCGAAAGCCGAGTCTGCCTGCGTCCGGGGCGTGAAAGTCCGCTGCCTTGCGTCCTGCTGTCTTTCCCTTTGCTCCGGCGTTCCCGAAGCGTTCGGGTCGATCACGATCTGGGCGTGTATGTTCTGACCGTCGAGGTGCTGCACGATGGCGTCCTTCTGCGATTGCAGAAGGCCGATCATCCCCTGGTCGGACGACCTGACGTCTACGGTCACGGTCTGCCCGAGGTCTTTGAGCCCGAGGACCAGGCTGGACTGGTCGTCGAGGGTGAGCCTGACCGTCAGATCGTGCGACCCGGTCCTGCCCGCGAGCTGATCGATGACCCTGTCGAACCTTTCGATGGAACCGGAGGCGCCCGTCGCCCCGGCCGTCTTCTGGTCCTGCCCGGGTGCATTCGCGGTGGAAGGCGTGCCGTCCGGCGCCAATGGGTATGCCCCATCCTTATCGCCCGACTTTTCCTTGCCCGTCCCGCCGTCGCCCGATGCGGTCCCGTACCCTGAGTCCGCGAGGGGCGATAGCTCCTTGACTATCGTCAGCATGGCGCTGCCGTTTCCGTTCTGCCCATCCTGAGCAGCAGCCTGGCCCGCAGCCGTCCCAGCGCCCTGCGCGCCCTGCGCGCCCGATGCGCTTTGCGCGCCTGCGCTTTCATGGGCGCGCCCGATTATGGTGAACGGGGCCTTTATCGTCAGTGTGATGCCGTTCTTGCCTGCGTCGCTGTCCCCCGTCGATGGGGTCGAGGTCAGCTCTGCCCTGACGGCGGCCGTCTGTCCGTCCCGGGCTGCCGATTTGTCTATCGCCGCGCTTGCGGAAGACGAGAGGCTTACCGGAAGGCTTGTCTCTTCCTGGGAGACGGCAGCCGCTCTACCTTTGATTACGGCAGTCTCTGCACCGTTGGCCTTTATCGTGGCGGACCCACCCATAAGCCCGGCCGCAACGAGCTGGGCGGAAGAGGCGGACGTTTTTGCATCCCCGCCGTCCTGCGACGTCCCTGAGCCCGTCCCCTGGCCTGATGCTTGCGCGCTGCCGCTCTGCATTGCCGCTGCCGCTTCGAGGCCCGCGAAAAGGAGCAGGCCGAGCGTCTGGAGGACCGATTGGCTATCCTGCTTCGATGTACCGTCCTGCTTCGATGTACCGTCCGTCGCAGCACTGCCCGATGTCTGCGCGCTGCCTGCGGCGTCCGCAGCGGCCTTTTCATCCTGCGCGCCGTCGCTTGAGGTGGTCTCCGAGCCGTCTTTCGTTGTCCCGCTATCATTTATGAACAGGGCAAGCAAACCGATGAAAAGGCTTTGGAGGTCCTGGGAGGCGCTGCTTTCGTTCTTTGCCCCGCCCGCCGTTTTCGCCCCGGTTGTATCGCCCGTCCCTTTCAGGCCGCCCTCGGAGGCAGCGCTTGCGCCCGTGCCAGAGGCTTTCGCTTCATCATCGGCCGTACTGCCCGTCCTGCCTGCGCCGGTCTCCGCCATCGACTGGAGGCGCCCGGCAAGGCCGTTTGCGGTATTGCCCAGGAGGGCCGACAGCAGATCGGCGAGATCGACAGGGGCCTGCGCCTGCCCTGTCCCGGAGGAGGAAGACACCCCGGCCTTCTGTCCCTCATTGACTGCCCGGCAGAGCAGCGCAGAAAAAAGCCCTTCGCCGCCCGACGCGGAAAGGGACTGGCCCGCGCCGGTCGTCGTTTCCGTACCGCTCGCGGCATTCGCCAGGTTTATGAGTATCTGGTTCATGCCGTGAGCTTAAACAAGAAGCGTGCCACATGCCAAAAACCCCTGTCTGCGCGGGAAAACCTGCCGACAGGCATCTTCGTCAAAAGTGCGGTTATGGAAAAATATTCCGACGCGGGAAGAATTTTCCGCGTCCGTGTGGAGGGCGACCTATACGTGCCGGAAGTCTAATGATATAATCGATGTCTTAATATGCAAAAGTCCGGATTCGACCTGCCGGACGGTGTCGGCTCGTGTAATAATTTCTTCCTGAAATGGCACGGCTGAATGTTTTTCTTGCGATACAACATTATCACGGCTATGATTAATATCTAAATACAAAATTCTAGCGGGTGGTGTAAAATGGACAATAATTGTGAGACTTATATGGATATCGAAAAGTCTGCATCCTACCGCTATGACGACAAACTTCCTGCCGAATCCACGATGTTGGAGAAATTGCTGAAGGTGAGCGAAATCCAGCAACTGTTTGAATCATATTATAACCTCATCACTATTCCCGTCGCCATCATTGATCTCAACGCCAATGTCCTTCTCTCGTCCCGCTGGCGGCGCATCTGTACCCAGTTTCACCGCGTCCATCCTACGACTTGCAGCCGTTGCATCGAAAGCGACACCAAGTTGGCAACACAGCTCCAAGAAGGAAAACCCTATACCATCTACACCTGCAAAAACGGCCTGACTGACTGCGCTTCTCCGGTCATCATCGCAGGAAAACATATCGCCAACGTCTTTATCGGACAATTTCTGACTAAAGAGCCCAACGAGGACTGGTTTCGCCAGCAAGCCGGGGAATTCGGTTTCGATGTCCCCGATTATCTTGCCGCTCTTCGTGAAGTCCCAGTCGTCGATGCGGAGAAAATTCCGGTCATCCTTGATCTACTGATACGCATGACCCGTGTGATTACCAACCTCAGTATTGACCGGAAATCGGCGATCGAAAGCCAGGCCCGCCAGTCAATCATTCTGAATGCCATACCTCAGTCCGTGTTTTGGAAGGATCGTAACGGCAGATACCTAGGCTGCAATGCATCCTTTGCCAAGGCCATAGGTCTTGCCACACCGGATGATATAGTCGGTAAAACGGACTTCGACCTTCCGTGGCCCCGACAAGAGGCCGAGACCTACCGTGCCGATGACCTGGCAGTCATCTCCGCCAATGAACCCCGGCTGCATATTGTAGAGCCCCTCCAGCAGGCCGATGGCTCACGCATTGTTATAGATACCTCCAAAATTCCACTTGCCGATGCCGCCAACAATCCCTATGGCGTAGTCGGCATCTATGAAGACATCACCGAGCGCAAGCAGGCTGAGGAGGCACTGAGGAAGAGCGAATTGAAATATCGGGAACTCGTTGAGAATGCCAACAGCATAATCCTAAGATGGAGCCCGAAAGAGGAAATAACGTTTCTGAATGAGTTCGGCCTAAAATTTTTCGGGTACACTGAAAAAGAGATATTAGGGCGCCATGTGATAGGCACTATTGTCCCGGAAAAAGAAAGCAGTGGTAGAGACTTGCTAACGCTTATAGATAGAATAAGTGCCGATCCTAAGTCTTTTGAATATAATATTAATGAAAATATGTGCCGCAATGGCAAGCGGGTATGGATTTCGTGGACGAATAAGCCGGTTTTGGATAGTGAGGGGCATCTGTTGGAAATCTTAAGCATTGGATCTGACATCACCGAGCGCAAGAAAGCGGAAGATCGCATCGAGAAAGAAACGTCCAGAACAAAACTGTTATTAGAACTGTATTTCCTAGCTCCTAAAATGGCTGACAAAGAACTTTACGATTACGTTCTTGAGAAGACGGTCAATCTAACTGACAGTGCAATCGGTTTCTTTCATCAGGTCGCTGACGCCGGCAAGGACATTATTCTAACGACTTGGAATACCGAGGCTCTTAAATCCTGCACCGCCGTCTATAACAATCATTATCCACTTGAACAGGCGGGAAACTGGGTTGATTGCGTTCGTTATAAGAAACCAATTATCTATAATGATTTTCCAAACTCTCCCAACCAGAAAGGTCTTCCTAAAGGTCATACTCCTGTCAAGCGCTTTATGAGCATCCCGGTAATAGATCACGATGTACGCTTAATTTTCGGTGTGGGGAACAAGAAGGAAGACTACAATGAACACGATGTGGCTCAGTTACAACTTGTGGCTAACGAACTATACAAGATTATTATAGCGCGTAAAGCGGAAGAGGGTCTCAAAGAGAGCTTTAATCGGCTGCGACTCGCATTATCTGGAACGGTTCAGTCGCTGACTTATGTGGTTGAATCTCGCGATCCTTACACAGCTGGGCATCAAAGACGGGTTTGTAACCTGGCATGCGCAATCGCTTCTGGGATGGGCCTTCCAAACAATCAGATTGAAGGAATCCGAATGGCAGCGCTCATCCACGATCTCGGCAAGGTTGCCGTTCCTGCGGAAATCCTCAGCAAACCGACGAAATTGAAAGAATCGGAATTTGCAATAATCCGAGATCATCCTAAAGCAGGATATGACATCCTAAAGGACATTGACTTCCCTTGGCCTCTTGCCAGAATCGTTTTGGAGCATCACGAGAAAATGGATGGAACTGGATATCCAAATGGGTTGATTGGAGAAAATATTCTTCTTGAATCCAAAATCCTTGCTGTGGCAGACGTTATAGAAGCCATGGCTTCCCATCGACCTTACCGACCGGCTTTAGGAATCGATACAGCGCTTATGGAAATTGAAAAGAATAAAGGGACACACTATGATGGTACAGTTGTCGATGCCTGTCTGAACCTGTTCCGGGAAAAAGGTTTTTCACTTGAAGGGGTTGATTTTAAATGGTAATCCACACCGCAATCCTGAAACCAGAATCGTTGACTTGTAGATGCTATACGTAACACCTGAGTCCGACTTATTCCGCCACGGTCCGTAATGTCGGGTTCCAGTTGTTACGCTTAATATCCCACCCAAAAATATAGTACAGCCCGCTCTTACCGCCGCGCAGTTATTGGGGCTCAGCGCCCCCTCCAGCGGCAAAGCCGCATGGAGCCTCCCCCCTCAAACAGGCAAGGAATATGCTCTTTATTCCACTCGCGGCGGCAGCGGCCGGAGAGGTTTCCGCGTAGCGCGCGAAGCACGTTTTTCTTGCGCTTCGCGCAAGGTGAGACTCCGTACCGCGCAGCGTCGCGAGTCCAGCCGCCAGGAGCATTGGTTTAGCTTTTTTAGCCTCTTGCTTTTCGCTTTTTCCCGCAACAGGTCTATCGGTTGTGCTACCCCTGCGCCTGCACGCCCGCCGAGCGCGCCGCCATCGCATCCATCAGCTTCTGCTCTTTCCTCGCAAGCACCTTCTTCGCTGCGCGGAACGCCTTGATCTTCAACTTGTCGAGCACCTGGAGCTCGACCATCAGCCCGACAAGCTCCGCCCTGAGCGCATCGACCCTGGCGTCCCTGTTCGCCTTCTCCTTGAGGGCCGCCGCTTTCTGGACGTCGAGGTAGAGCACGGAGCCAAGGAGCATAGAAAACTCCTCCCCGGGGATGCAGCGGGACGCCATGTCGTCGTAATGGCCGGATATCTCTCTCCCTATGGCAGCCGCCTCTTCGGCAAGGGCGACCGCCTCGGCTGCGGTCTTCTCCATCTCCCGCTGTTTGTGCTCCACCAGCTTTTCCTTCACCTCTATCAGCCTGTCGAACCGGAAGCGGAAATTAGACACAGAAGAGAATCCTCATGCTGTCCATCGTATTTTCGAGGGTGGCCCTCTCGTCGCTTTTCTGCCGCAGGAAGAGCCTCACCTTATCCATCATGGAGAGCGCGTAGTCTATCCTTTTGTTGCTCCCCGACACGTAGGCCCCTATGTTGACGAGGTCCTCCGCCCTCTCGTATTCGGACAGGACCTCGACGATCTTGCCGGCATAGCCCGTCTGCTCGGGCGGCACGATGTCCTTCATTATACGGCTCACGCTCTTGAGCACATCGACCGCCGGGTACTGGTTCTCGTTCGCCAGCTTCCTCGACAGGACGATATGGCCGTCGAGGATCGACCTGGCCGCATCGGCTATGGGGTCGTCTAGGTCGTCGCCCTCGACGAGCACCGTATAGATAGCCGTCATGGTGCCCTCCCCTTCACCATTGCCCGCCCTTTCAAGGAGCTTCGCGAGCAGCGAGAAGACGCTCGGCGGATACCCCTTCGACGTCGGCGGCTCGCCTATGGCGAGACCTATCTCCCTTTGCGCCATTGCGAAGCGCGTCAAAGAGTCCATGAGGAGGAGCACGTCGTTGCCCCGGTCCCTGAAGTACTCGGCGAGCGCAATGGTCAGGAAGGCGGCCCTTACCCTTATGACGGGGGGCTGGTCGGAGGTGGCGACGACGACGACCGAGTGGCCGAGCCCGTCCTGGAGGTCCTTCTCGATGAACTCCCGCACCTCCCTGCCTCTCTCCCCTATCAGGCCGATGACGTTTACCTGCGCCTCCGTGTGGCGCGCGACCATGCCCAGGAGCACGCTCTTGCCCACCCCCGACCCCGCAAAAATGCCCATCCTCTGGCCCTTGCCGCAGGTAAGCAGGCCGTTGATGCTCCTCACGCCCAGGTCGAGGGGCGCGCGGATCCGTCGTTTCTTCATCGGGTTGGCCGTATCCTGGTGGATGGGGACAGACTCGGGCGCGTCGAGGGGGCCTTTGCCGTCCATAGGGCCGCCCAGCCCGTCGATCACCCGGCCCAGGATGCCCTCGCCGGCGCGGGCGCTCACTGCGCTTTTCCTTGAGAGTATCCGCGACCCTATGCCTATCCCCCGGAGGTCGCCCAGGGGCATCAGCATGGTTTTCCCGTCCCTGAAGCCCACGACCTCGGCGGGGATGGGGGAGGCGTCGTCGAGGGGATAGATCAGCGCGGAATCGCCGACGGACGAAAGCGGGCCCTTGCCCTCTATGACGAGTCCGACTACCTGGTTGACCCTTCCGTTTATCCTGTATGGATAGATTCCGGTAAGCCTTTCTTTAACGTCCTCAAGAAGGCCCTCGTTCATCTCCTGCACGTCTTCCAGGAGGCCCTCATTCATCGACGTAACCGACCAGCGCGTTTTTCAGCTCCTCGATCTGGGAGCTGATCCTCCCGTCTATATCGCCCAGGGATGTCTCGATCACGAAGCCCGGCTCCTTGAGCGCGTCGTCTGCGATCAGCCTCACGTTGTCCGGGCCGACGCCCTCCACGTAGCGGAGGTCCTCGGTTCTCACCCTGATAACGATCTCCCCCCTTTCTTCGCACGCCTCAAGGGCTTTTTTCATCATCCCGGCGAGGATCTCCCTGCTCCCCGCGCATTCCCTCAGCACCACCGCCTCGGCGAATACGAGGGCCAGGTCTACGGCC
The DNA here is from genome assembly GCA_963835595.1 of uncultured delta proteobacterium. Lineage (GTDB taxonomy): Bacteria > Desulfobacterota > Syntrophorhabdia > Syntrophorhabdales > WCHB1-27 > CAWEPK01. Next base: position 444,587 of record CAWIGL010000003.1, read on the forward strand.
AGTTTTTCATACCTCTTCTCAAGGGCCTGCTTGAAAGCGACCGCTTCATTTAAATGCTTCTCCAGCCTCCTGGCGACCAGCTCAGCCCGCCTCATGCCCATCTCGTGGCCCGCCTTTTCACCTTCGGCGTACGCGTCGTCGAAGACCTTCCTCGTCTGCTCCTCAAGGCTTAAAGGGGGCGGCTCCGGCGCCTTCTCGACTGCTTCCCCGGCGTCGGACCGGAAAAGGGTCACGAACGGCTTATCCGGCAGCCTTTTTCTTTCCTGGGAAAGGTCGTCGAAGCTAAACGGCACGGAGGCCCTAGACGAATCTTTCATTGCCCCTCGAAAGCATGATCTTGCCGTCCGATTCCAGCTTTTTCGCGGCCATTGCGATCTTTACCTGGGCGCGCTCGACGTCGGAGAGACGGACGGGGCCCATAGCCTCCATGTCTTCCTTGAGCATATTGGCGGCCCTTTCCGACATGTTCTTGTAGATCTTCTCCTTGATCGCGTCGGACGCCCCTTTGAGGGCAAGCACGACCTCTTCGGACGTTACCTCCTTGAGAAGCGTCTGCATGCCCCGGTCGTCGATCTTGAGCAGGTCCTCGAAAGTGAACATAAGCCGGCGTATCCGCTCGGCCAGGTCGGAGTCCTCCTCCTCGATCTTCGTCAGCAGCTCCGTCTCCAGCTTCCTGTCCATCTGGTTGAGTATGGTCGCCACCACCTCTACGCCGCCGAGCTGCTTGCCTTCGACAAGGCCCGTAGCCTCCAACTGCTCCTTCAGGACGTTCTCGATCTCCTCGATGATCTTCTTGTCCACCTTTTCCAGGTACGCCATGCGCATGAGCACGTCACGGTGTACCTTCTCCGGCAGGTAGGTGACGAAATCGCACGCCTTCTTGACGGGGAGTATCGAGAGGATCAGGGCGATGGTCTGGGGGTGCTCGTCCCGCAGCAGGTTGGCCAGGATCCTCGGGTCCGCAGTCCGCAGGAAATCGCCGGGCATGCCCCTCCGGGATTCCATATTGCCTATGAAATGCTCGGCCTTCTCGCTGCCCAGGCTCCTCTCGATGAGCATCTTGAACTTACCCTCTCCGCCGACTACGTTCTTTTTCCGCCCGTCGATCTTCTTGGCAAACTCGTCGTGCACCCTGGTGACTACGTCATGGGGTATGAGGCGCAGCTTCGATATCTCCTGCCCTACCGCCTCTATCTCGTCCTCTTCGAGGTCTCTTATGATCTCTTTCGAGAGGTCCTCGTCCATAGTGAGCAGCAGTATAGCGGCCTTTTTTATGCCGGGAAGTTCTGCGGCGGCGTCCATCACGGGTTCTCCTTTACCCACTCGCGGATTATCGAGCCCACGAGAGCCTTGTCCTTGAGCGCCTCCATAAGGGCGGGCTGCGGCTTCTCAATCGCCGGGATTGCAGCCGCCGGGGAGCCTCCCTTTACGTAAATGTCCTTGACCCCTTCCAGCGGATGGACGTCCCCCTTTCTCTTCAGTATGCCGAAAAGGGGCCTGAGCGCGAAGAAGAAGACGCAGAGCACTATTACCAGGTAAAAGGCGTACTTTCCGAGGTTGAGGGCGAGCTCCTTGTTCTCGGGCTTGAGGAACGTCTTTTCCTCGGGCACGTTTTCCACCTCGAAGGGCATGTTGATGACCTCGATCTTGTCGCCCCGCTCTTCGTTAAGGCCGGCAGCCCTGGAAGCCACGTTTTTGATGTTGTTAAGCTCCTGCTGCGACCTCGGTATATATTTCAGCTCTTCGCCGTTCTTTCCCTGCGCTTTTTCATATTTGCCGTCTACGAGCACGGCAAGGGAGATGCGCTTTATATCGCCGAAGGGCTCGACGATCTTCCGCACCGACTTGCTGACCTCGTAGCCCGTCTGGACGTCTTCCCGCTCCGTCTCGCTTACGCTCGATGCCTCTTCGTGCTTGGCGGGCGCGCCGTGCTTCTGCGCCTTGGCCGCAGCGGCTGCGAGGTTCGCCGCAGCGCCGGGCACCCCGCCCGCCTTCGGCTTGCTGTTTATCGACCTTTCCTTGCTCTTCTTCTCCTGGGTCACGACCTTCTTGTCCGGGGAGTATTCCTCCTCTACTTTCTCTACCTTCCGAAGGTTGAGATCGACGCTCGCCCTGACGATCGACCTGCTGTTCATCAGCACGGTCTGGAGCATCGACTGCACGGAGTCCTCGATCTTCTTCTCCACGCTCTTCTGAAGCTCGTACTGCTGGCCGGAGACGACGAGGCTGGAGCCTGCGTCGCCGCTCTTGTGGAGCACCTTGCCGGTAGAATCGACGACCACGACGTTGTCGGGCTTGAGCCCTTCGATGCTCCCCGCGACTAGCTGCACGACGCCCGCCACCTGCTCCCTGGAAAGCTCCCTGCCGGGCTTCAGCTTAAGGAAGACCGAGGCCGTGACCTCTTTCTCCCTCTCTGTAAAAAGGGTCTTCTCAGGCATCGCGATGTGGATGCGGCTCGCCTTCACCTCGGGCATCTGGTTGATGGTCCTCGTCAATTCCCCCTGTATGGCCCTTTTATAATTGACCGTCTGCATGAACTCGGTCATGCCGTAATTCGTCTTGTCGAAAAGCTCAAGCCCTACCCCTCCCCCGCCGGGAAGGGCGTTCGCGGACGCCAGAAGGAGCCTCACCTCGGAGGCCCTTTCCTTGGGCACGGAGACCGTCGTCCCGTTCGCCCCCAGCTTGTACGGTATCTTCTGCTCCTTCAGCTTCGACACCACGGCGGAGGCGTCCTCGGTCGTCAGTCCCGCGAAAAGCGGCTGGTATTCCTCCCTTTCGATGAAGGAGAGGCCGATTACCGCAACGCCTATGCCGGCCAAAAGGAGCATGACGTACACGCAGAGCCTGTTTTTCGGCATGGTCTTCAGATAGACCCTGACATTATCGAAAAGGGATTCCACCTCTTACACCTGCATCCTCATGATCTCCTGATAGGCGTCGATGATCTTGTTCCTGATCTGCATCATCATCTGGAACGTCAAATCTGCCTTCTGAACGGAGATCATCGTATTATGGACGTCCTGGCTCTCCATCTTCACCAGCCTCTCCGTCTGCGCGCCGGCCTCCTTTTCGAGCTCCGTCACCTTGTCGATCGACTCCTTGAGTATCTCCGAAAAGGACGTCTCGCTCTTCTGCGCCTTGGCGGTCTCCATCTTCGTGAAGTCGTCCAATACGAGCTTTTCTACCCTCATGGCTTCTCCTACTGGCCTATCTCTAAAGACTTCATGAACATCTGCTTCACGCTTCCCGCCACATTTACGTTCGCCTCGTAGGCCCTTGTCGCAGCCACCATATCGGACATCTCTTCCATCACGTTGACGTTGGGCAGCGAGACGTAGCCGTCCTTGTCCGCGTGGGGGTGAAACGGGTCGTAGGTCTTCTCAAAGGGCTTCTGGCTTTCGACGACCTCCTCCACCTTCACGCCTTCCAGCTTCTTTTCAAAGACCGAGCCGAAAGTGCTGCCTTCCGATATGTCCGTAGCTCCGAAGACAACCTCTTTCTTCCTGTAAGGCCCGCCTTCGTCGGTCTGCGTCGAGTTGACGTTCGCCAGGTTCGTGGCGATGGCCTCCATGCGCGTCCTCTGCGCCCTCATGCCCGACGAGCTTATACGCAGTATATCGAGCATATCCATGCTATTTCCTCCCCTCGTTGATCGCGTACCGGATCATCGAAAACTTCTTGTTTATGAGCTGGACCAGGGAGTTGAACATCAGCGTGTTCTCCGTCATCTTGACGATCTGGCCCTCGATCGTAACCGTATTCTCGTCCACGGAAGCGCTCCCCTCGCCCTCCGTCCTCTCGCTCACCCGGACGCCCTCTTCCATCCCGCCCCCGGTGAGCCTCCCAAGCTCCGATTTGAAATCGACCTCCTTTTCCTTGTACCCCGGCGTCTCCACATTGGCTATGTTGGTCGCCAGCACGCGCTGGTAGAAGGCCCGGATGTCGAGCGCTTTTTCGATCAGGTCGATCATGCCCATAGCCGCCCCCGTCTTAAGGCACCGCGAGACCGAGGTCCCGGTATTCCCTTATCTTGTTTCGGAGCGTCCTGGACGTTATGCCCAGGACGGATGCCGCCCTCGTCCTGTTCCCGTTCACCGTCTTGAGGGCCCCCAGGATAAGCTTCATCTCCATCTCCCTGACCGACCCTACCGCCTCCGGCGAGGCGGCCTGCGCCTCACGCCTCTCGTCGCCCGGCCCGTGGAGGTGCACCAGCTTTATGACCCTGTAGTCGGAGAGGATGCAGGCCCTCGCTATCACGTTCTCAAGCTCCCGCACGTTGCCCTTCCAGTGCCTCGCGATGAGATGGGACATCGCCTCCTCGTCAACGCGGGTGTCCGCGCCCCGGCAGTACTTCTTGAGGAGGTGCGCCGCAAGCTCCGGTATGTCCTCCCGCCTGTCGCGCAGCGGGGGGACGACGATGGGGAAGACGTTCAGCCTGTAATAGAGGTCTTCCCGGAACTTGGCTTCCTCCACAAGGCGTGCGAGGTTCCTGTTCGTCGTCGCTATCACCTTCACATCGACCTTTTTCGGGGACTTCCCCCCTATGACCTCGACCTCCCTCTCCTGCAAGGCACGGAGGAGCTTGGCCTGGAGCCGCAGGTCCATCTCCGATATCTCGTCGAGAAGGAGCGTCCCTTTGTCGGCAAGCTCGAACTTTCCCGGCTTCCTCGCGAGCGCGCCCGTAAAAGCGCCCTTCTCGTAGCCGAAAAGCTCGCTTTCGAGAAGGTTCTCGGGGAGGGCCGCGCAGTTTACCGCTACGAAGGGCATCTCCCTGCGCTCGCCGTTCTCGTGGATGTACCTGGCGATCAGCTCCTTTCCGACGCCGCTTTCCCCCATCACGAGGACGGTCGTGTCCGAGCGCGCCACCTGCTGCGCCCGCAGGAGCACCTCCTTCATCAGCCTGGAGACGCAGACGATCCTTCCACCTTCGAGGCCGAGCGCCCTCTGGACCACTTCGTAGAGCGTCCCCGTGTCGAAGGGCTTCTGGATGTAATCGAAGGCCCCTTCCTTGATCGCGTTGACCGCGTGCTGGACGGTGCCGTAGGCGGTTATGACGATAACGGGGAGGGAGCAATGCTCCTTCTTTATGCGGCCGAGCAGGTCGATGCCGTTGACGAACGGCATCTTGACGTCGGTAATGACGAGGTCGCAGACCGATTTCCTGATGGAGTCCATAGCGACCCTGCCGTCCTCGGCTGCGCGCACATCGTAGCCCGCCTTCGACAGGGCCTCCGTGAGCGCCACCCGCATGTGGTAATCGTCGTCCACAACCAGGATATTTCTCATGACCGTCCTTTCGGAAGGTAGATGGTGAAGGTCGATCCCTTCCCTTCCGTCGATTCCACCTCTATATACCCGTCGTGCGCTTTTATAATGTTGTGCGCGATGAACAGGCCGAGACCTACCCCTTTGTCCTTCGTAGTGAAGAAGGGGTTGAATATGCTCCTTCTGGTCTCCTCGTCCATGCCTGCGCCGTTATCTGCGAAGGCAACCGAGGCGTACGGGCCTTCCTCCCTTATCGAAACGTCGAGGGAGCCTTTGTCGGGCAGCGCCTCGAAGGCGTTGCTTATGAAGTTCATGAGGGCCAGCTTCAAAAGGTCCGGGTCGAACCAGGTCTTCTCGTCAAAGGCGCTCGCGAAGCCGATCCTGATCTTCCTGCCGCCCACCGAGACGCCCATGAAGTCGAGGGTCTCCCGCACCACCGCCGAAAGCAGCGCCTCCCTCCGCACGATGGTCTTCGGCCGCGTGTAAGAAAGAAGGTTGTTGATGATCCTATCGATGGTGTTGACGCCGAAGATGACCGAGTTGACGTATTCCCTTTCCTTAGCGCCCACCTCGCCCCTCAATATCATGGAAAGGAAGAGCTGCATAGACCCGAGGGGGTTCTTTATCTCGTGGGCGATCCTCGCGGCCATCTCGCCCATCGCCCGGAGCCTCTCGTCCCTCTCGGAGCGCTCCTTCATCTTCTGGATCTCGCTCACGTCCTCAAGGACGATGACGTCCTTGCCGCCTGCGCCGTTCGTCAGGCAGCTTTTCCTCCACCGGAAATAGCCCTTGCCGTTTTTGACCTCCCCCATAGGCGAGCCGGCCCGGTCGAGCTTATCCGAAAACTCGGCCCATCCGAATTTTTCGGCCTCCTTATTGGTGAAAAGGACCGCATCGCCGTTCTGGACGACGACGCCGACGGGCAGAGAGTTGAGGATGTTGTAGAAGTACTCCTTTGCCTTCTCCAGCTCCCCGTTCTTTTCGTTTATCTCTTCGTTGAGGCCGCGTATGCGCTCCTCCAGCACGAGGTAGTATCCGCTGAGGGAGTCGGACGCCTTGACGAATTCCTGAAACGCGCTCTTGAGCAGTTGCCTCTCCGAGGATTGCATGGATATTTCCTAAGCAAAAGCCGTACCAGAAACGGGGGTTGCGAGGATTGGCCTGGAATGAAAGGGGATTTAAGGAGGCGGCGGCGGATGGGGGTGGGCGTTTGCGTCAGGGTTTTGACAGGGGGGGGGTGGGGGAAGCCATAAAGCGTCCAGCTATAACGACATCCTTCGGTCGGACCCCTCCAGGCTTGGACTCGCGACGCTGCGCGGTACGGAGCTCCTGCTTGCGCGAAGCGCGAGAAAAACGCGCTTAGCGCACTACGAGAAGACCTCTCCGGCCGCTGCCGCCGCAATCGTATAAAGCGCATTCATAAGGCAGCGGCAAAAGCGGGCTGTACCGCACCCATTGTTGGGGATATTGGGTTAGGCATTGACAACACCTGCAAAGCGTAACTAACGGGTCCACATCGAGAAATTAACTACCCCGAAGCAAGCTGCGAGGTATATTGGGAGAAAAACACATTTTATGACAAGCCTCACGGATCACCCCGGAGCAAGCTCCGAGGAATCTTTTTGATTGAACATTGCCGCTACAAACAACGTATGCGCGCTGTTTGTGGGTAACCCTCGTCCCAAATACGACAATGAAAGGTTTAACTCAGGGTTATCAACAAGACCTCTATGACTGCAAGGCCCCGTGAATTTTCTGATTCCAAATCATCCGAGTATCTCAGACTTCGCTCTGTGTTCGTTGGCCTTCGAAGGTTGTTCTCATGATGACCCTCTCCGCGGGATCGTAGCTGTAAACAGGTTGCGATCATGGTCCGATTCCAGTTCGAGCGTTGGCATAACCGACAGAGCACGACGGATGCCGGTACCGATGCCCCGATAGGGTAACTCTTTGGTTGCGAAAGAGGCTATAAGCGGATTGCGAATATTGGATACGCCGCATCGGATATTTTGAACGGTTAGATCGTTCGGCAATGCTCCAGGGCTGATCAACTCAATGCGATTGTCGAATAACATGACCCGCCATGGCGCGGATATGAAGTAATCACGATGCAGCAGCATGTTAACGACAAGTTCTTCCAAGGCAGCCGGGGCCACCTCCAGATCGCCTTCCGTATTGAAATCTTTTTCGTCTTGCAGCCGCCGCAGATTGCGGCTTAAAAAAGACATCGTCCCCCTGTACAGATCACGCAAGCACCCATTGATATCTTGGCTATCTCGATATTTGTTGCCTGCCGGATCGTTGCCGACAAAGGATACGGCCTTGATGACAAAAGCGGGCCGGTGTCTTTGAGGATTGCGCCCGAAAAGCATGACTCCGGCTAGATTGAGCGTCGCCTCTCGTGCCAAACCGAGATTGTTCAGCAATTGGGCAAGCGAAATCCTTGTCTTGTCCAGCACAGCATCGGGAACCTCCCCGTACTGCTTCTCAAAAAATGCGCCGAAGTGCTCCAAATCTATGTCTCCTGGCGTAGTACCTTCGACAGGGATCGCATCCGCGTGAACGAGATCGGCGCTCTGAAGCATCCTCTGGATCTCTTCGCGGGAAGTCACGCGGCGCTTGTCCGCTCCCGACTTTACCCAGATTACTCCGTCGTTGTCGGCATATGGCTTTGAGATGCCTTCAGCCACCGTAACTACCATGACCAACCGCTCCCCGACGGAGATGTTCTCCGTTTCGGGGTTGATAGAGGGGCGGACACAATCGGTGGCCGTGTTAGAAATCAGTTGATTGATCTTTCGCACGTCATTGAGCGATAAGCCGATGATTGAACCGGCGTCGTCAACGCCGATCACAATCTTTCCGCCCTTACTGTTTGCAAACGCCACCATTTCGCCGGCCAGCGACTTTGCATTAGTAACATCCTGGCTTTGTTTGAACTCAGTTCGGCTGTCTTCGCCGCGACTGACCAATTCAATGAGTTCTATTGCTTCCATAGTTCGTAAATCTCCTTTCGGCGAGCGAAAGCTTCACGTCCGCCCTCCATAATGGATACGATGGCCTTCTGAATCTCAGGCTCATCAATGCTCCCGACCTGAATATCGGCTCTTCTGTTGGCGAAAGAACAGGCGCCTACCTGTTCCGCGTCGCCTAATACAGGAAAATTGGCGTTGTGTGTCGCAAAAATGAACTGGATACTGTTCTTAAGCGTCCGGACCAATTTGATAACATCCTCGAAGATGGTCTGATTGTCCAAGTCGTCTTCGGGCTGGTCAATGACTATTAGATCGTTGTCGCGCTGGCTTAGAATGAAGAGGATGAGCGCTGAGGCCCTTTGCCCCAGCGAGTGCTCGCGTAGCTCCTTTCCGTGATATTCGATTTGAAAGACGTTCGGCACCTGCCAGGTGAGCAAGGCGCCCTTAGCTTCATTGAAGTATCTTCGAAAGACATCACCCGAATCACCAAGGTTGTTGCAGATCGTATCGAGTGATTCGTAGATTGAGATGAAATCAGCGTGCGAATCTACCACTCCCTTCAAGGTCGCTTCTCGGAGCTTGCTGCCGCGGAAATGATTCTGCAACTCTTTGAGAAAAGCAGCCTTGTCACCCTTATAGACCGGAGTAATTTTAAGCGCAGTTTGGCTTTCATTCAGTTTTTTAATTTCGGCCTCGATCTGCTTGAATTCCCGGTGCCACAGGTCAGAAAGCCGCTTCAGTTCCTTCAAGAGTTCGTCTCGAAGGGCATTCTTTCGTATACGGCTCTTGGCTATTTCTTCGAGTGTCAGTTTGGCCTTCTGCAATTCGGTGTTGAGCTTCACGAAATCGTCAGGGCGAATAGTGACACTCCCCGCTTGTTGAAGTTGCTCGCTCAGTTTCCGCTCGATGGACGCAAAGTCGTCCTTCAGTGCCTCTCGGCGGCGCTCCAGTTCCGCAAGTTTCTCCCGCAATTCGCGGGCGTCGTTGCGTGTCTGGGTTAGAACCTGCCGCACGGTGTCGGGCGCTTTGCGTATCCGGTCAAGGATAGCATTGATCTCTGCTATGACATCGGTGTTTTCCTTGGACTCAAGCTTGGGCTGTGCCGCCAGTTCGGATTCTTGTTCATTGAGAAATGTGTCGAAAGATCGGACAAAGCCATCTACGGCATCGGCGGCGCGACGAACATGTGTTACATCTGCATTGAATTCCACCTGGCGCCGAAGCTGCTGTTCAACGCCGTACCTTGTAAAAAGCTGCAGCCTAAACTCTGTATCCTTCCTCTTGCTTTGATGCTCTTCCTCGAGTGCGTCCAAGTCTTTCAATTTGTCAAGATTCGCCATTACGTCCAACACCTGTCGGCGCTGGGTACCGATCTCCCTACGAACGGCATCGAGTTTCGAGCCCAGCAAGCGTTCTACGAGTTCGCGCTCGGAGCCTTCGCCTCTCTTCACCAGTTCCTTTTGTCCGAAGAACAGAGGATTCTTCAGGGGAATGTGCACGCCAGGCCGTAACTCCCCATCGAAGTAGATGTCCGCTCGCTCGTTCAGGATTCGGCGGACGTCGTAGCGCTGCCCTTGGGCGTCTTCCACCTCAACGATGACTTTTCCGCCGCTGCCAAGCGCAAACCGGACAAGCTCCTGTTTGTATTTGAGGTCCAACTCTTCCGCGGATTCAGGCAGCGGCAATTCAAGCGCAAACCGCAGGCACTCCAGAACGGCCGACTTCCCACTTCCCCTGATGCCGATCAAGCAGTTCATTTCGTCAGAGAGCTCAACCCGATTTCCGTCTAATATCCCCCCCTCAAAGCTAAGCGATCGCACCCAAGAGTGAACCTGCTTCGGAGCAGCTTTTTTGGACAAGCGCTCTGCACCCGGCTTGAGGGCAAACTGGACCGCTTCAAAGGTGAAGGCGCCGATCTTAATAACCGTCTGTTCGCCGCGGCCGATTTCCTCCAGCGTCTTGGGGTCCGAACCTTCCACTTCCGAAGGGTACCAGCCACCCAGCCAGGTCTTCACCTTCTCACGCGTGTCTCGTGTCCTCACTTTCTGAAAAGCCGCAACATGAGAGCAAAACAATTCGTTCTGGGCGAACTCGGCGATTCTGCCTCCGCCAAGTGCCTCCCAGAGACCGGTGCTTTCTTCTACATGGGCAAAAATGAGCAAGTAATCCTTTTGGAATTTTTCCAGTTCGAAAAGGGTTTGCAACAGATCATGATTTGATCTGGCATTGCGATTGTCGTAATTCGCCCGTGCCGCGAAGGTGGCCCCGAGAAAACTGTTGATGTAATCTTCGTTTTCGCGATTGTCTATCCAATCTTCATTGAATATCAATAGCGTATGAATACCATCAGTTCCATCCTTCACGGACAGCTCAACTCCGGGCATCAGATAAACATCTTCCTTCCTTGCCGCCTTCCGGAGCGCTTTGAACTCGTCCCGGTCGAACTTGTTGTGATTGGTAATAACGCCAACGCGAATATCCGTCTGCTTCAATGCAGCGATGTAACGCGTCACGAAATCCCGCTCGGACCCTGCGTCTCTGAATTCCTTATCCCGCCGGGTGTGTAGGTGGAAATCTGCCCGTACCCACCGACTTCCGTGAGCAAAAAAATTCTCGGTTTCAGCCATCTTGGCCTCCAATCGATCTTTCGGATGACACGTTTTAGCGAGACGACACGTTGTTTCCTGTTCCGCGCCCTTCAGGTCTGCTCATCCAAAGCATCAGCCTCTACGCCGCCTATTCCAGTACAATCCTCACTTTGCCACGGGCCAGTGGGGGCGCTTTTCATTTTCCCGCTTGTCGCATCCTCGCCATGACCCATCTCCTCCGTAGTCCCGTCTTTTCGCACCCTCTTTTACAGTATGACCGGTTCGGGATTTGCTGTCAAAGTGACAACCAGGGGTGACAACCAGGGGTGACAACCAGGGGTGACAACCAGGGGTGACAAAACGGCAGAAAATAAAAATATTTTTCTCGCCAGAATTGACTGGCAGCGCGGGACAAAAATAAACAAGTGAATAACATGTGACCCACGGGAAAAAAGGGGCGCAGGCTACGTTTTCGCTCCGTGCTCCCCTTTTTCGCTCCCACCACATGCGCTAATCATAGCCACCAGTAACGTTGTATTGCAACAAAAACCTTAAGCCGCTCCATTTCAGGAAGAAACTATTACACGACCTGACATTGTCCGATAGGCGGAATCTTTACTCTTACACTTCTAACGTATCACCATGAAAACCGTACAGCCCGCTCTTACCGCCGCCTTCCAATATGCTCTTTATTCCGTTAGCGGCGGCCGGCTGTGGAGGAGCGCCTCAAGGAATCGATGAGATGGGGATGCCATGTGAGACGTGTCGGCCGGAGATCGTATATACGTACATCGGAGGCCACACGGCGAGCAGGGCGCCGCAGATCGCGATTCCGCCAGAGGCGCGAGTCCAAGCCGAGAGAAGTCCGACAGTAGTTCGGCTTTCGCAACAGACACGGCAAAGCCCATGGAGCCTTGAGCTACGTGAGTCTACTCCCCCATGCCCAGGCGCTTCATTTTCTCTATCAGCGTCGTCCTGTTCATGCTGAGGATCTGGGCGGCTTTGCTCTTGACGCCGTTCGTCTCGTCGAGGGCCTTTAAGATCAGGCTCTGCTCGAACTCGGAGACGAGCGTATCGTAGCCACGGGCGAGGTCGAGGCCCACGCGCTCCTTATTTTGCCGGGGGCTGTAAAATTTTTCCGGGAGGTCCTCGATTCTGATGATGCCCGTCTTCTTGAGGACAACGAGCCTTTCGACGAGGTTCTGAAGCTCCCGCACGTTGCCCGGATAGTCGTATTCGAGAAGGACTTCCATCGTCTCGTCGGAAAAGCCTTCCACGCCGGCGTTGTTCACCGCGTTCGACCTTTCCAGGAAATGGGCGTATAGCAATGGGACGTCCTGCTTCCTCTCGCGCAGCGGAGGGATGTTGATGGGGACCACGTTGAGCCTGTAATAGAGGTCGTCCCTGAACTTGCCTTCCCGGACGAGCGCGTCGAGGTCGTGGTTCGTCGCAGCGATGATCCTCAAGTCCACGTCGATCGTCTTGCTGCCGCCGATCCGCTCGAAGGCCCTCTCCTGTATGGCCCGGAGCAGCTTGACCTGGAGGTTGAAGCTCATATCCCCGATCTCGTCCAGGAAGATCGTGCCGCCGTCCGCCAGCTCGAACCTGCCGAGGCGCGTAGCGACCGCCCCCGTGAAGGCGCCCTTCTCGTAGCCGAAAAGCTCGCTCTCAAGCAAGGCTTCCGGTATGGCGCCGCAGTTTACGACGACGAGCGGCTTGTCCCTCCTCGACGAGTTGAAGTGGATGGCCCTCGCCACCAGCTCCTTGCCCACCCCGCTCTCGCCCGTTATCAGGACCGTCGCGTTGGTGTCCGCCACCTTCTCGATAAGCTCGAAGACCTTCTGCATACTGAGGCTGACGCCTATCATGTTCTCGAACTTGTACTTGTCCTTGAGGAAGCTGCGCAGCAGGGTATTCTCGCGGACCACGCGGCTTTCCGAGAATCTTCTCAGCAGGTTCGCCTTGGAGGTGAGCTTTTTGGGGATATTGTCGCCTGCGAGCAGCTTCGCGTACTGCATGGCCGACTCGACGATCGCAAGCACCTCCTCGGACTTAAACGGCTTGCTGATGTAATCGAAGGCGCCGCAGCGCATTGCGGCCACTGCCGTTTCCAGGCTGGCATACCCCGTGATTACGATACCCAGGGTATTAAGATACTCTTTCTGAATGAAATTGATTATTTGCAGCCCATCGATCTTCGGCATCTTAATATCGGTAATCAGGACGTCGTAGCCGTTGTTCTTCAGGGCAGGCAGCGCGCTGATCGCATCGATGAAAGGGTCTACCTCATAGCCCTTCGCCGTCAGAAACCCGGTGAGGGTGTCCAGGATGCCCTGCTCGTCCTCAACGACTATTATCCGGCCTTTTTCCATGGGCGCCTCTTGTGTCGATCAGCACGTTGTTGAGCATATCCCATGACCTGTCTTTGTCGGTTTTGCCGCTGTTCCTGGGAGAACCCCCTATACTGTACACGGTTTTGTCGCTGTCCCGCTGCACGTCGATCGCCGGAGGGGCAGGCGCCCGGCCGGCCTTCTCCCCATCGTCGCCTTCACCCGCGAGCGCCGAACCGAAAGAGGCGACCGCAAGACCCGCGAGCAAAAACGCAATATACGCCATGCCCCATCGTCCCATGCCTTTAGCCTCCTCCCGACGCGGCCCGGACCGCCGGTCGATATCCATATTCTTTTCCCACATTGAAAGAAAGAATGCAACATATATTCGACAGATTTGTCATAAATGCCCGAATGAAGACATGCAAGGACACCAGTCCCTACCCCGCCTCATTTAAGCCCCCGGCCGGGGCGAGACGGGGGCGGAACGCAAAAACGGCCCTGCGGCGGTGTCGCCGAAAGGGCATGTCAAGGGTTTGACATCGACGCCAAGGGTGTGACGAGCGCATACGGGAGAAGCCTCGCGGACCGCGCCGGGAGGCCCTTCTCCTCCTTTCGACCTCTCCCCGGCCTACTCGAACGAGAAGTCGAGGGTCAACGTCTCCCCGGCGCCGTTGTTCACGGAAAAGGTAAAGGGCAGCGTGATTATGGGGAGGTTCGTGATGAAGCTCGTCTCTACCCCTTGCCCCACGACGACCATCGGTATCGATGCCTTCAGGTTTATGTCGTTCTTTTCGAACTCTTTCCGCGCCTGGCCGGATACGATGTTGGTAAGCTCGCCGATGGCGTCTACGACCTCGGCCGATATGGTGGACGCCTTGTCGCCCATCAGGCTGTTGAAGACGAAGAGGGCCCCCTTCTCCCTGAAGCAGAGCGCGATGGTCCCCTTCCTGTCCCCCACCATCGACATGATGCCGGTTACGTCGGCCGATGTCGTCCTCTGCTCCTTCAGGCTCGGCCTCCCGAGGACCAGGTCGATATTGAGCATGGTCTTGAATACTGTTTGGGCGGCGATAACGAAAGGGTTGATAAACTTTACATCCATCTTCTCCTCCGGCAGACTCTTTATTTACCGCCTTGACGAAGGCCCCGGCCATCCCCTTTTGCGTGGCCGGACCCTTCTGCGCGCTCCTTACGGCGTCTCAAGAGGTTATCGCACGGGCAGGCGAAAACTTAAGAAACAGCCGGGAAGCGGCCTGCCTTTTGCCGCGCCTGTAGCGCACTTTTGCCGGGCAGCTCCGTATTGACTTTGATTCCCCGTTCATTATACTATTAGAAAAACGGGCGGTTAGCTCAGATGGTTAGAGCGCTGGTCTCACATACCAGAGGTCGTAGGTTCGAGTCCTATACTGCCCACCACTAACCTTTTCGAGGGGGTTATGTCCGGACACAGCAAGTGGAGCACCATCAAGCACAAGAAGGGCGCTGCTGATGCCCGGCGGGGGAAGATCTTCACCAAGCTCATCAAGGAGATCACCACCGCGGCCAGGACGGGCGGGGGGGACCCCGAGGCCAACCCGAGGCTCCGGGTTGCCGTGCTCAAGGCAAAATCGGAGAACATGACCAAGGAGAACATCGAAAAGGCGATAAAGCGCGGCGCAGCCGCCCAGGACGGCGGCGAGGCTTACGAAGAGTATACCTACGAGGGTTACGGTCCGGGGGGCGTCGCCGTGCTCGTCGAGGCGCTTACGGACAACAAGAACCGGACGACGGCAGAGATACGCCACATCTTCTCACGGTACAACGGCAACCTGGGCGAGGCGGGCAGCGTGGCCTGGATATTCAGCAAGAAAGGCTACCTCTCCTTCGACCGTAAGGCAGTAAACGCCGACAAGATCATGGAGATCGCCCTCGACGCAGGCGCGGAGGATGTGACGGAGGACGAAGACAACATCGAGGTCCTCACGAACGCCGCAAGCTTTGAGGCCGTTAAGAAGGTTTTCGACCAGAACAACCTGAAATATGTCGTCGCCGAGATCGGCATGGTGCCCCAGACGTCCGTAAAGCTCGAAGGCAGAAGCGCCGAGACCATGTTGAAGCTCATGGAAACGCTGGAAGACTCGGACGACGTCCAGAACGTTCACGCCAACTTCGACATCTCGACGCAGGAGATGGAGAGGCTCAGCCAGTAAGGAAAGCCCCTCCGTCGGGCCTCCCGGTCCGCCTGCGGCCTCCCCCTTTATCCCCGACTTTTCAGGCCGTTATTCTCAATACTTCTGCCCGCCGCTTGATGGTCGCGCCTTGCGCATGATCGCCCTGCCCCTCGCAGGCGCCTCGGTCGTCGCGCTCGTTTGCCGGCCGGCCGCCACGCGCTCGACCAGCTCCAAAACCTCGTCCCTGGTCCCCATCGTGCTTACGTCCGTGCAGACAGTCCCCTGCCACGTCCACGAATAGATCGTATCCTTCCAGTTGACTTTCACCGAGCGGCCGCCGTCGCCTATCGTGCCCGACGCCTGCACCGTCTCGTTCGGGAAGTTACACCCCGAATGGGGGTCGCGCGCAACGGTGTTGCTCCCTTCCAGCGAACTGCCCACCACCTCGAGGTCGAAGGCATAGTACCATTTCTGCGTGGTCCCGTTGGCCAGCCGCTCGGGAGACGACCCGTTGATCTTGACCCTCCGCCCTTCTACGGACACGGTGTAAATGTTCCCTCCCTTGCTTTTCCATGAGCCGACAAGGGATTGCACCTTCTCCTTCTCTTCCTGCATGACCTCGAGGCTGTAAATCTTGGTCCGGATTGACGCGGCGTTAGGCGCGTTAGGGGCCGCAGCGATATAGAGCCTGAAGTTCTTGCTCGCCTCGCCGAACATCTCAGCCCTTTCCTGAACCATCGCCAGCCTGAAATAACCGTCTGCGTACCAGGGCGCGGCCAGGACGGCCTGCTCCATCTCCACGGCGGCCTCAGCGTAGGCGCCTGCCCCGCCCATTTTTACCTTCGTCTCCCCCCGCGCCATTGCGCGCACGGCCTCTTCAGGAAGGGCCGGGCGCGGGTTCATGGCCCGGGCGACCTTGATGACCTGCTCGCGCAACTGCTGGTCCCCTATGTAGACGGTCTCGCGCACTATCCGGTAATCGACCGTCTGATCGGCGCCCGCCCTCGAAACGGTCACGGTCACCGGCGTCCCCTTCTTGCCCCTGAGCAATGCGACTATGCCGGCCATGTCAACATTCTGCGTGGACCGGCCGTCTGCCTTAACGATCCGGTCGGCGGCCCGGACCCCGGCTTTATACGCGGGAGAGCCCTCCGAGAGGCCGACCACCGAGGGGAACCCGTCGATTATCGCTATCTGCACGCCTATCCCGACGACTTCCTCCTCGTACCGCTTGATGTCCTTCAATGCCTCCTGCAAGCTCGCCAGGGCCGCGTCCGGCCGGCCTTCGGACTCCGATTTGTTCGCGGCCGCCACTGCGGCTTCAATCCTTTCATGGCGCGCTATCTCGGCCTTCACCTGGGCCTCGTATTTGGCCTGCTCCTCCCGTTTCTTCGCCTCTTCCTGCTGCCGCAGCGCGGCCTGTTGCTGCTGCAGCGCCGCCTCCCGCTGCTGCCTCGCCTGCTCGCGCGCCGCGATCTCCTCGTTTGTAGGCCCGCAGCCGGCAATGCCCGCAGAAAGCAAAAGGGCGAAGAGGCAGAGGGCTACCCCTCCTTTTGTTGCGGACCGTCGCGGCGCGACCGCCTCCTTCCTGTGGCCTTCCGTCCCCCTGTTCATCGTCGAGAAAATACTCATATGTTGCCTCCCAAAAAAGGACTACCAAACCTTAAGCCTGCACATCCCCTGCCCGGCCGGTGTCCGGCTGCACCTATTTTCAGCCGGTTCCCGGATGCTTGTCAAGCATTTTAATCGTTGGGGGGGGGGTGCGATAAGTCCGTTCCGTTGAATTTTACCTATGCCTGCTTTTGAGGTACATCCAACGAAAAATCAAAATTATTCTTACGCAACTTGTGCAGGATGAGGTTGCGAAAGGAAAATGGATGGGACCTTAAGATTATCATTAAAAACTATCAATTCCTGGGAGAATTTTCGCTCGTTCGCTCTATAATAAAGACTGAGTTCAGAATTACGTCGGTCGGCGTACATCTGACGAATAGCCGGCACATCATCATATGAGAGCAGCCACTTGTAAGGAAGCTCTTTAATCAGGCGTGAAAGCGAGAGATGGTCGTCATGCTGGTAGTTATTCAGGTAGAGTTCGCTTCCCATGACGTAATATGGCGGATCGAGGTATAGAAGGGTCTTATCCGTAGCAAGCGCCTTAATCTCTTTGCTTTTTAAGAAGACTTGAGCATCGAGTCCGAAAATGTGGATTCGATCTTTGTAAAGCGCAAGAGTTTCTACCCGGTGAACTAGATGGTCCTTGCTAAACCTTGCGTCGATTTTCCACGGCCCGCTCTGATTCAAGCCGCCGATGGGTCGGCCGCCCAAGATTCCCGATCGGTTGCATCGATTTAAAAAAAATGTTGAAAATCCTACCTCCAACAGCGAATGTGAGTCTGCATCTAGAAAGATTTGCCTCTGTCTTTTCCACTCCTCTACGGTTACACTGGCGGTCTCAATAAGGCGAACAAATTCGTCCGTTTCTTCCAACAATGACTTCCAAAAGGCAAAAATATGATAATCGGCATCGTTGAGATAGACTTGTTGGACCTGCTCCCGCAAAAGAATTTCGATAGCCAGGCCAGCCCCACCTGCAAACGCCTCAACATAGAAGCCATCGAGAAGACTATTTTCCCTAAGAATAGCGGTTATAAACTTATGAAGTGCTCTTTTTCCCCCCGGATACCGAAGGGGTGCCTTGAAGCTGTCCACCGCTTCCTCCTGCCTCTTCCAGCATTATTGTAAACAATGTTTCGAGCGGTGGCCACAGATTTCTGGCCTGCCCTTCCGAAAAGGAGTATTCCTCGTTATGTACTATCGCATTCAAGGTGCTGAGAGAAGGATAATCCGCCGCGTTAGCAAAGTCCCTGATCCTTTTTCTTACCGCCGCGTCTTTTATAAGTGTACCATTCTTGGCACCTATATACTGAAGAAGGGGGAAGAGCGTCGCATCACTGACCGAGACTTGATTCTTGCCATCTGACACCGTCTCCACCTTGTGGGCCTTCAGGTATTTCTTGAGGGACTTTTCCAGGAGAATCCTCAAAGCAATTACGGAGACATTCTTATACTTGCTGACGCGTAGACTCTTAATTTCATCAAAAAGGGCCTTCAGCGCCGAAGCATTATGAAGTCGAAACTTAACGCCCACCGGAATTATGCTGGACGATGTCCTGACAGAGCGAGGCTTAGGTAGAGTCATTTCCCGTGCGCGGGGACCTTCCGTCTCTTCCGCCGTCTTTAAAATTTCACTAACCTTAACTGTCGTTTTCCCCCTGGTGCCCTTCTTGCCCGAAGCCTCTGGAATTTGATCTCTTAATTCCTTTGCGTAGCGTTCCCTGTCCCCTACTTCATCAAAGGAGCGGGAGTCCTTGCCGGAACATATGTCCGCTATTAATTTTCCATACCGTTTCTTAAACAGCTCTATATCGGAGATTCTCTCGAGATCCTGGCTTATACCCAAAGCCTCTCTCACTTCCGGGTTTCCAATGAGTCTTTCGACGGTTGTTATAGAAAACTTCTCTTTATCGTAGAGCTTCGAGGATATTTCGGCGGGGAGGTCAAGTGTGCAAGCGAGATGGTACATTTTGCCCATTTTTACGAAGCGATTAAGCTCCGGCAACGACATGTCCCATCGAGCAGCCACGGCTTCATTGCTACCGTTTGATCCATGAAGCATTTCCTGTATAAATGCAGCCTTCATTAGGACTGACCATGCCTTCAAGGCGTAGGTATGTTTGCCGATAAGGATGGGCGCGACATCTGCGCGCGTGGGAGCCACTATAGCCGGTATTTTTTGGATGAGCTTCTTATTGACCGATTCCGCTAGCTTTCTAAGCTTGGCGCGCTCCTTGTCCGGCGCACTGTCCGGGTTTAGCAGAAGTTTGAGTGCCGCAACTCTCCTGTTCCCCTCAAGCACGATGACATTGTTCTTATCCTCTTTTAACACGAAGACGATTGAGTCGGGGAAGTAGCCTTTTTCTACTATGCTTTTTGCCAGTCCAAATACATCATATTTTCCTACAAGCAAGGCCATCAAGGAAGATTGGTCTGTCTCGCCACCTATTCTGTCCGGGACTCTCGGGTTCCTGGCGTCCAAGTTTAAATTGATGGGAGAGAAATCGTGCCTTTCCCACGAAGAATAATCAATCATCTTTCCTCCTTAACAATCTTTGGGAGTTCCCCTATTCCACCCCCCTGCTGGCTACATAGAAAAGCATTGAAGATATCCGACCACGCCACACACCACCGTGCACATAGTAAAACCCGCTTTTACCGCCGCCTTCCATTATGCTCTTTATTCCGTTAGCGGCGGTTGCGGCGTGGAGGAGCGCCTCCAGGAATCGATGAGGTGTGGATGCCATGTGAGACGTGTCGGCCGGAGATCGTACATACGTACATCGGAGGCCACACGGCGAGCAGGGCGCCGCAGATCGCGATTCCGCCAGAGGCGCGAGTCCGGCCGCCGGGAGTAGTACGCAGTTGCTTTTCGCTTTTTGCTTTTGCTTCCCCAATAGCCCGTCCACTGTACGCGCCGGGAGCACCTATTCCTTCCGCTCGAACAGCCCCTCCGCCCCTGGGCGGTTCCCCTTGTACGGCACGCCCAGATGCTCATAGGCCCCCTCCGACGCCTTCCTGCCCTGGGATGTCCTTATCAAGAGGCCCGTTTTTAAAAGGTAAGGCTCGACGACTTCCAAAAGGACATCCGTCTCCAGTTGCAGCGTCGCTGCCAGGGCCTCTATACCCGCAGGTCCGCCCTTGTAATTGTAAATGATCGTCTTGAGCAGCTTCCTGTCGAGCTCGCTCAAGCCTATCTCGTCGATGCCTTCGAGGGTAAGCGCCCCGACCGCGACGGGCCTCGTTATGACGCCCTTCGCCCTGACCTGGGCGTAGTCGCGCACGCGCTTCAAGAGCCTGTTGGCGACCCTGGGCGTGCCCCTCGACCTCCTCGCTATCTCGTACGCCCCGTCCTCGTGGACGGGTATCTTCAGGATGAGGGCCGAACGCTTGACGATGCGCACCAGGTCCTGCTCGCCGTAAAAATCGAGGTCCCGCACGATGCCGAACCGCTCGCGAAGGGGCGACGACAGAAGGCCCGCCCTGGTCGTTGCCCCTATCAGGGTGAACCTTTCCAGCCTGTATCGATGCGTCCGGGCATGGACGCCTCGGTCAAAGATAAAGTCCACGGCGTAGTCTTCCATTGCGGGGTAAAGGAATTCCTCGACGATCTTCGGTATCCGGTGTATCTCGTCGATGAAGAAGATGTCGCCTTTCTCCATGTTCGTGAGCAGGCCCATCAGGTCCCCGCCTTTTTCGAGGGCGGGCCCCGAAGACGTGATGATCTTCGTGCTCATCTCGTTCGCGATGATATGGGCCAGGGTCGTTTTTCCGAGGCCGGGCGGCCCGTTCAAAAGGATGTGCTCCAGCGCCTCTCCCCTCTTGAGCGCCGCCTCTATCGCTATCCTCAGCGTCTCTACGACCTTTTCCTGGCCGATATACTCGGTGAGCGTCTTCGGCCGCAGGCTGAGGATGTCCTCGTCGGGCGCTGCATCTTCCTTTTCCGCTCCTGTGAATTTGTCAGACTCGTCCTGTATCATGTCTTCTGGCCCCTGTAAACCTCTTCGAAGAGCTCCTCGGAGGTCGATATGGAGGGCTGCCTCTTCATGGCCTCCTCGATCAGCTTCCGCGCCTCGCCCACCTTATGACCCAACTGGCTCGTGAGCACCTGCTCGACCTCCGACTTGAAGTCTTCAGGCACCTCTGCGGGCAGCTCTTCCTCCGGTATGAGGGCGTACTTCGCGGCCTTGCCTTTGAGCGTCGCTATGATCTTCTCCGCCTTCCTCTCGCCTATCCCCTTCAACTGCCGGAGATCCCTCACCGCCTTTTCCTCTATGGACCGGGCGATCTCCCGCACGGGCCTCGTGAGCGCCCTGATCGCGGCCGACGGCCCTATGTCCTCGACCGATATGAACAGCTCGAAGAACTCCTTGTCGAGCTCCGTCCTGAAGCCCACCAGCACGGGCTTAGGCTGCCTTTCCGTCTGGTTGAACGAGATGTAGAGCTTCAACGGGTCTTCCACCTTCGCCGTGCGGCGTATCTCGCTCATCACGTAGGCCGGAATGAGTATCTCGTACCCGATGCCGCCGACCAAAAGCGTGATCCTGTCCGCGTAAAGCCTTTTGAGGACCCCTTCAAGGTAGGATATCATGCTTCCCCCGGTAGCTCCTGTAGAAGACCGTCAGCGCGACCGCCAGCGCGTCCGCCGCATGGAACGACTTGACCTCCCTGACGCCGAGCGCCCTTTTCGCGACCTCCCTGACCTGCACCTTGGTCGCGTTGCCGTAAGCCGCAAGGGCGTTCTTTATCTCCCTTGGCGTCACCTCGACGACACGCACGCCCCTCTGGGCGACCGCGAGGTAGATGATGGCCATGACGCCGCCGAGCGTCATGCCCGCCTTCGGGTATCGCACGAGAGAGAATATGTTCTCCACTGCGACGACCTCCGGCTTGAGGGCCTCCATCAACCCGCTCAGGTCGGTATGTATCTGAAAGAGCCGCTGCGAGACGTGGGACCTGGGCGAGGTCGTGATGGCGCCGCACCGGGCCAGGGACGCTACTCCCCGGCCGCACGTGATGGCCCCAAAGCCCGTGCTCGCTAGTCCTGGGTCAATACCTAGAATTACCACGTTTACACCACTATCGTTTTCGCATAATACGGCGGGGAGTGCAATCAAAATCTCCGGGGCGTGCGAAAAAGCACATTTATAAGGCGGCGGCAAGAGCGGGCTTTACTATGTACATAGTGTGGGATACAAACGTCGATTAATGTATATGGCATTTTTGTCTGTCTGAGCGGGGAGGCTCGCCGGGCAAAGCCCGGCGAGGGGGCGCTGAGCCCCAATAAATAGCCTGTGAGAAAGTGAGGGGATAGTACAGGCCCGCCTATAGCAGAACGGGTCACGATAGACCATAACAGTCGATTTATAGCGTATTATTAAGAAAGCGTGATGCGCTTTACTTCCCCGCTCTCTCCGGTGAAGCCAACGTCTTTACCGTTGTAGAACAGCTTGACGCCCCCCGCGTTGCCGATAAGTATGTCGAACTTCTCGTTGGCGTTGAGCACGACTACCTCTTCCGGGTTGAGGGTGAACTCCTTCCGCTCGGTCCCGTCGATCACGATCGCCACCCACGTCCTTTCCTGGCACGCGATCATCAATTTCTTGGTCGCAAGGACGAGCTTATCCTGCCTCTTGTCGTAGGCGCCCTCCGCGCGGTCCTGACCGGCAACGGTCTGATAGCCCTCCTGCCCCCCGGCCTTTGGCTCTGCCTTCTCCTCCTGCCGCTCGCTCGAGGCGGCCTGAGCGCCGCCGGCCACATCCCGCCTGTTGTCCGCAGCGGCAGGCGCCGTCGGCGTCTCGGGTAAGGTCCGGGTGGCAAGCTGCTGCGGGGGCTGTGGGGTATTGTTATTGTAGGGCGGCCTCTGGATGTTCATGAAAATGAGAAAGCCCAGCAGGACGGCAGCCGTTATGCCTATGCCGGCTATTCTTTTCTTCAAACCCTGGCTCATCGGTATCGCCACGCGCCTCGGCGATTCCTGGTCCCTGGCGTGGTCGGAATCCGCTGCGGCGGCAGCAAGGTCGGGCTGTACGAGATTTAGAACGTTCAGGAACGTTGCATACTGGATGATGTATCCTCTTACGTAGACCTGATGTGGAAGCCTTTTCCAGTCCCCGGATTCGACCGCGTCCAGCTTTGTCTTGCCTATAAAGAGGCGGGCCGCTGCCTGTTCGATGGTCAGGCCCCTTTCCTCGCGCGCACTTTTTAAAAGCCGGCCGATTTTATCAAGGTCCAAAGGCATCACGTACCTCCATACCTTTCCGGGCCGTAAAAAACCCGTTGTTCAACATTGTATAGAATATGCATGTTCGTGTCATCAAAAAAATTCGCATTTTACCCATTTTTTTCATACCTTATGCTTCCTGCCGGGGTGACGATGTCGAGGCGGACACCCCCTTCCATGCGCTCCGTGCGGCCGACAATGCGCGCCTCGACCCCGAATTGTTCCGATATATTAATGATTGCGGAGCTTACGCCCGGCTTGCAGACTATTTCCGCGCGGTGCCCCATGTTGAACACCCTGTACATCTCCCGCTCCGGCAAACCCGTTTGTTCCTTTACGAATGCAAAGACGGGCGGCGCAGGAAACAGGTTCTCTTTTACATAGCGGATGTTTCGACCAAACGTTAAGCATTTGGTCTGCCCACCGCCCGTATTGTGAAAGATGGCCGAGATCGACTTCCTGTGGCGGCTTATGATCTCCCTCAGAACCGGGGCATACGTGCGCGTCGGCGAAAGGAGGGCCTCGCCGACCGTCATCTCCGTGCCTGGCAGCGCATCGTCGATGTCCCATTTGCCGTTATACGCGAGACCGGCGATCTCCGGCGCAAATGTCTCAGGAAATTCCTCGCAGTACTTGCCCGCGAGAATCTCGTGCCGCAGGGCGGTGAAGCCGTTGCTCCCCACCCCCGAATTGTACGCATCCTCGTATATCGCCCGGCCGCTCGACGCCAGGCCGACTATCTCCCGGCCGGCCTCGACCCTGCTGCAATCGATGAAGTCGTCCCTCACCATGCGGACGGCCATAACCGAATCGACGACGATGGTCCTCACGAGGTCGCCCACGTCGGCCGTCTCCCCCCCGCATCCGTAAATCTCTATCCCGTATGCCTTCAACCTCTGCGCGACCATCTCGTAGCCCGTTATCACCGCCTCGATCACCTCGGCCGGGACCAGCTTTGCGTTCCGCCCTATCGTGTTCGACAGCGCGAAAGGGCCGGCCGCGCCGACGCAGGCGAGGTCGTCGAGGTTCATGACCAGGGAGTCCTGGGCGATGCCGTGAAATACGGACGGGTCCTTGTGGCGGCGGTAGTGCATGTAGGCGAGGGCGGCCTTTGTGCCTGCCCCGTCCGCGTGGAGCAGGAAACAGTGATCGGGGGAGCCGCCCAGGACGTCGGGCACGGCCTTGCAGAAGGCGCCGGGGAAGATGCCCGGATCGACCGCCTTTATCGCCGCCTTCACGTCCTGCTTGCCTGCCGAAACCCCCCGGTCCTCGTAGGTTATCATATCGTTCCCTGGTTCTCCCTCGAACGGCGCTCATGATGGAAAAGAAGCGCCCTGGACGCAATATTCTATCCGAAAAAAAGAAGCGGCTAAAACCCCCTGCCAGGGGCGGGCGCGCGCGGCCTTACGGCAATAGAAAAGGCGCAGCCGCGACTGCGCCTAATCTCTTTATTCGGTTATCGGCCTTCTGCATCCGTTTTGACCTTACCCGCGCCGGAACAGTCGCAAACGAACTGCCTTGCCTGCGGGCCTCTGTCAGCGCCAGCTCCCGCCACCGCCGCCTCCGCGCTTTCCGCCGAAGCCGCCGCCTCCGTGACCCTTGTCCGCCCTGGGCCTGGCCTCGTTCACGTTCATGCTGCGGCCGTTAAGCTCCTTGCCGTTAAGCCCGGCTATCGCAGCCTTCGCCTCAGACGCGTCCGCCATCTCGACGAAGCCGAACCCCTTCGACTGGTTGCTGTACTGATCCCGAATCACGTTTACCGACGAAACCTGCCCGAACGCCTCAAAGGCCTTTTTCAGATCTTCCTCGGTCACACTGTAAGCCAGGTTTCCCACGTAGATGTTCATTGCGTCTCCTTAGAATAATAATGACTGAATCGCCTCTTTACAGCCCAAACAGCCCCGCGAGAGGGGCATATCCGGGCCGCCGGGTCCGTTCCCCCGCCCGTTTTTCCGTTGCCGCTCTTTTCCGCCGCCGCTTATGTAAGCCGGCAGAGCCTGCCTTGCCGCGCCCTCCTCCTGATGCGCCGTCAAAAACCGTCGGGACAAAAAAAATTCCAGATGCCTTTTTTCTGGCTCTGGAGCGTCCAAACGTTGCTAAACGCGCGAATACCAGAGATTTTATGATTATGTCTCTTTGCAACATTTTTGTCAAGGAAGATTTGAGCTTTTTTATATACATATGCGCCGCTTTCGGGTCGGGCGGCGTCCGTCGTTCCCGGCCTCGGATTATAAAAAAGCTTGACATCCACCCCTTCCTGTGACATACTACATCTGACGGGTTTACGTTTTTGCCGTATTGAGGGCCGCAAAGACGACTGGTCTTTGCGGCTTTTTTTATTGCGTTTCGTAACCTTTCAAACCTATGAAAGGAGGTGTTCGAGCATGACAAAGGGAACTGTGAAATGGTTCAACGAGTCAAAGGGGTTCGGGTTTATTGCCCGCGAAGACGGCGAAGACGTTTTTGTACATCATACGTCGATCAACGGCAGCGGCTTCAAAACCCTGTCCGAGGGTCAGGCGGTTGAGTTCGATATCGAGAAAACGCCGAAGGGCCTGCGCGCCACGAACGTGGTGCCAGTCTAATCCAGCCGCACGAAAAGGCCCTCGTCAGAGGGCCTTTTTTTTCAACAACGTATCCCCCGATGAAAATCGCACGCAAGATGGTATAGTAACAGCAGGGGTCCTCTAGACGCTTTTCGTGAGCGGGAGGCTCCACCAGCGAGCTATAGGGAATCAACAAGTGACGGAGGGCATAATGGAACAGCGCTATTACCTGTGCACGGGTCCAGGAAAGAAGGACTATTTCACGCTTCCGCCGCAATGGCGGGCGACCCACTTCGTCGAGAGCGCGCCCGCCAGGGTTGCCCCTGTCGCCGGGATGGCCCTCGGCGCCCTGACAAAACCCGTCGGCGTGAAGCCTTTGGGTGAGCTATGCGCCGGCGCCCGGCGCCTCGCGATCATCATCGATGACGCCACGCGGCCCACCCCCGTGGCCCAGATACTCGGCGTGCTGCTGCCGTATCTCGTCGATGCAGGCGTACCGAGGGACCGCGTCACGATAGTCGTCGCCCTCGGCACCCACGTCCCCCTCGACCGAAAAGACCTTGAGAGCCGCGTCGGCAAGGAGATAGTGTCCGCCTACCGGATAGTGCAGCACAATGCGCGGCAGGCAGACCTCGTCCCGGTGGCGATACCGGGCGACGGAAGGAAGCTGAAAGTCAACCCGGTCGTCGCTGGGGCCGATTTCAAGATCAGCCTGAGCTCGATCCTGCCCCACCCCATGGCTGGCTTCGGGGGAGGGCCGAAAATCCTCGTGCCGGGCGTCTGCGATTTCGACTTCATCATGGACCACCACATGCGGCTCACCGTCCATCCGAGCGCCAAGTGGGGCGTCGCCGAGGGCAATTCCTTCCACGAGGACTGCATGAAGGTCGCCCACGCCATCGGCCTCGATTTCTCCATAAATTGCGTCTACGACCAGCAGGGGGAGATCGTCGGCATCATCGGCGGCAGCCTCGATGGTGCGTTCGAGGCGGCAACGCGCGTCTGCGCGGATAAGCTCGGCCACAGGTTCGACGCAAAGGTCGATGTGACGATAACATCTGCCTACCCGCATACCCACGGCCATCAGTTCGCGAAGGGCCTGAGCGCCCCGGACGCGATTACGAAAGAGACGGGCGCCATCCTCATGGTCGTGCCCCTCGTGCTCCCCGTGCCCGATTTTTTCACTGCGGCGTTCAAGACCGTCACGGAGAAATCCGCAGGGACGGACCCGGCGGCGTTCATAAAGGAGACCATGTCCGCCGGCCGGCCAATCCTGCCCGACAAGGCCCCGGAGTTCAACATGGCGATGTCCTGCTTCTTCTTGAGGCCGAAGACCCGGACGGTCCTCGTCTCCCCCATGATATCCAGCGAGGAGGCGGCCGCTATGGGCCTGGAGCACGCCACATCGCTTGCCGAAGGCTTGGGGCGCCTTGCGGCCGCCTACCCGAAGGCTGAGGTCGCTGTACTGCCCTCCGGCGGCCTCGTCATCCCCACTCTAGAAGGGGTACAGTAGGGTATGCACTGAATGCTTTTCGTGAGGGGGGAGGCTCGCCGGGCCGGGGCACCCGCGAAGCGGGTCGCGGCGAGGGGGTGGGCTGTGAACGATGCCGCAGTATGCATTGCGTACTTGCCGGTTGGTTGACCGGTAAGGCCGGTTCGTAGGCGGGCCTGGGGTGCTGAGCCCCAATAATTGCCTGTGGGAAAGTGTGCCAACGCTACAAGGATGATAGTCTGATGCAAGAAGCGCAGGAATGAGAGAGCGCGTAAAAAAACTTTTATTAGGAAAGAGTAGTTGTATCCTTTCAGCGAGTTGCAGGGAATCAATAAATTGAAAGGAGGCAAGCTTGAGACAGGCGAAGGTCATAGTTATCAACGGAAAGGATAACGTTGCAACCGCCCTCGACAGGCTCGAAAAAGGGACAATGGTCTCCGTGGACGTCAAGGGGCGCGCGGAGGAGATCGAGGTCATCTCGGAGGTGCCGAAAGGTCACAAGGTCGCCCTGAAGGCCATCGCGAAGGGCGAGGCGGTCATCAAGTACGGGGAGACGATAGGGCGCGCCGTATCGAGGATAGCGCCGGGCGAGCACGTCCATATCCATAACCTGACCAGCGGGCCGAAGGGGGGCAGGACATGACAACCTTTCAGGGTTACAGGCGCAAAGAGGGCCGGGCGGGGACGCGGAACCACGTGCTGGTCATCCCGAGCGTCGGCTGCTCCCAGGTCTGCGCGCAGTCGATTGCGAGGGGCTTCAAAGGCGCAGTCTGCCTGCCCAATGTCTTCGGCTGCGGACAGATGGGCGAGGACCGCGCTATCGTCAGGAGGACGCTCGCGGGCTTCGGCGCCAACCCCAACGTCTTCTCCGTGCTCGTCGTGGGTAACGGCTGCGAGGAGCTGAGCGCGGGCGAGCTTGCGGGCGACATCGCGCGGGCCGGCAAGCCTGTCGAGACCCTGGTCATCCAGGAGGCGGGCGGCACGCGCAAAACGACCGCCCAGGGGAGAAAGATCGTCGCGGAGATGGTCCGGCAGGCGGCCGGTCTCGCGCGCGAGCCGATACCTGCAGGCGAGCTTGTCCTGGGCACGGAGTGCGGCGGCTCCGACTATACCTCCGGCCTCGCGTCGAACCCCGCCCTCGGCTCCGCAAGCGACATGCTCGTTGCCGAAGGCGGGACGGTGATACTCTCGGAGACGCCGGAGATCATCGGCGCGGAGCACCTCCTCGCAGCCAGGGCGCGCACGAAGAAGGTAGCGCGACAGGTCACCGACGCGGCTGCGTGGTGGGAGCAGCGGGCAATCGCATCCGGCCAGAATATCAGGCAGAGCAACCCCGCGCCCGGCAATATAGCGGGCGGCATCACCACCCTGGAGGAAAAATCCCTCGGCTGCATCTACAAGGCCGGGACGGCCCCCCTCGAAGAGCTGGTCGGCTACGCTTCGCGGCCGGCCAAAAAGGGCCTTATCTACATGGACACACCCGCCCACGACATCGAGCAGCTTACCGGCATGGTCGCGGGCGGCGCCCAGATAGTCGCATTCACAACCGGCAGGGGCACGCCCTGCGGCTCGCCCATCGCGCCCGTCATCAAGATAACGGCCAACAGGCAGACCTACCTTGCGATGCGCGACAACATCGACATGGACATGGACAGGCTGCTCAAGGGCAAAGAGACACTCGCCCAGGCGGGAAAGCGCATCTTCGACGAGATCGTCGCCGTGGCCTCGGGCAAGCTCACAAAGGCCGAAAAGCTGGGCCAGAGGGATTTTGCGGTATTCAAGATGAACCCGGATATATAGGAATAGATCCCGGCCGCCATGAGACACCTTGTAGTTACCTGTGGCCTGTTTTAGCAGATTTGGTGGGTGCCGCACGAGAGTATCTGGTACGCGCGGCTCTTGTTCCTGAAGATCGTGGTGCCCTTCAGCCCCATCCGGTGCGCCTCCACGTAAATGTCGAGCACCTCGCCGGGGGTCGCAGTCTCCGGCAGATTGATCGTCTTCGATACTGCGTTGTCCACGTGGGCCTGAAAGGCGCGCTGGATGCGCAGGTGGTCGAGGGGGGCCACCTGGTAGGCCCTGCGGAAGAGCCTTTCCAGCTTTTCGCCTGCGTCCGGCCGGTCCTTCATTTCCCGCCACAGCGGGTCCTCGACGCGCACCTCGATGCCGCCCAGGATGAGCCTGTTGTAGCCTATGTCGAAGACCGGCTCGATGCCGCCAGACGTGCCTGCGATGATGCTCAGCGTCCCGGTCGGCGCGATGGTCGTCGTAGTGGCGTTCCGCTGGACGAGGTTCCTCTTGTCCCACAGGCTGCCTTTGAAGTTGGGGAACGGCCCGCGCTCGCGGGCGAGGTCTCCCGACGCGACCTTCGACTCCTTGCCGATGAAGGCCATTATCTCACCGCCCAGCCTTTCGGCTTCGGCGGAATCGTATGGAATAGCAAGGCGGATCAGGAGATGGGCAAAGCCCATGACGCCGAGGCCGACCTTTCGGTTCGCCCTCGTGACGGCGATGACCGCCTCCGAGGGGTAGACGCTCGCGTCGATCACGTTGTCGAGGAAGCGGACCCCAAGGCGCGTCAGCTCCTTGAGCCTCTCCCAATCTATTGCGCTGCCCTTCGCCATTTTAGAAAGGTCGATAGACCCCAGGCAGCACGACTCGTAGGGAAGGAGGGGCTGCTCCCCGCAGGGGTTCGTTGCCTCGATCTGTCCTACGTGGGGCGTCGGGTTTGCCCTGTTGATCGTGTCGATGAAGATCACCCCCGGCTCGCCCGAGGCCCAGGCTGATTCCGCTATCAGCCCCAAAAGCTCGCGGGCGCCGACCTTTTTCACCTCTTTTTTCGTCCTCGGGCTTACGAGGGGAAACGCGCCGCCCGCCTCGTACGCGGCCATGAAATCGTCCGTCACAGCCACCGACAGGTTGAAATTGGTAAGCTCGGCCGGGTCTTTCTTGACCGTTATGAACTCCTCTATGTCGGGGTGGTCGATCCTGAGCACGCCCATATTCGCGCCGCGCCTCGTCCCGCCCTGCTTCATGACGCCCGTCGCGCAGTTAAAGACCCTTATGAAGGAGACGGGGCCGCTTGCCACCCCCGTCGTAGACCTGACCACGTCGTTCTTGGGCCGCAGCCGGGAGAACGAGAAGCCTGTACCCCCACCCGTCTGGTGGAGCTGGGCGGTCAGCTTCACCTGGTCGAAGATCGAGTCGAGGGAGTCGTCTATGGGGAGCACGAAGCACGCTGCGAGCTGACCCAGGGGACGGCCTGCGTTCATGAGCGTGGGGGAGTTGGGAAGGAACTCGAGGCCCGCCATCATGCGGTAAAAGGCGTCGCCCATCTCTTCGCGCCGCCCGGACGCGCAGCCGTCCTCTACCTCGGCGACGGAGGCGGCGACGCGGCGGAACAGCCCGTCCGGCGTCTCGACCGGGTTCCCTGCCTCGTCTTTGATGAGATACCTTTTGTTCAGGACGAGCAGCGCGTTCTCGTCGAGCTCCATGTCTTCAGCGCCTCCTCCGGCCATGTCGGCGTTTGCGACCTAGAAGGTAAGATAAGCCCGATAGGCGGCCGGCGCAAAGGGGAAGCCCTGCCCTTTGTCTCGTCCGGGCGCTTACAGCGCGGAGGTATTGTTCATAGACGTCCGGGCGTTTACGGCCTCACCCCGTGGGATGCGAGGATCGAGAGGACTTTATCGTAAGTTTCATCGATGAGGGCCAGGCAGGCGCTCTTGTCGGGCTTTGAGGCCAGTATGTCGTCGCATCTCATGCCTCCGTAATGGCCTTCCGTTCTCTCCCTGAACCAGTCAACCAGCTCGGTGAGCATTAGGGGCGCCGGCCCCTTCTCGGATTCATCGTCTGCGCCCTTCCCTGCCAGCAGGGATATGAGGCACGCCGCGCCGGAGAGAGCGCCGCACGTATCGCCGGAATACCCCAGGCCGTAACAGAGGCCGCCCATAGCGCGCACCAGTTCGGGGTTCTCCCGGCCCATCTCACGCAGCATGAGCAGCGCCATTATCTGGCTGCAACAGTAACCCTTGCGTGTCAGGAGCGTGATGTCCATCGCTTTTCCGCCGAGGTCGATGCTGCGCTCCATCAGAAAGGCCCCCTATTTGTCTTCCAACATCTTTTCCGCCATCGCCATCTTCTCAACGGCATTCTTCTCGCTGACTAAAGGGCGCCGGCAGGACGGACATGCAGGGATATCCACCGCAAAGGTCTCGTCGAGATAGGTAAGCTTCACCGTGGCCCACTCCAGGGGCCTCGCGCATTTGGCGCAAGCCCAGTCTATCTTCTCATCCCTGTTCCCGGCCGGCATGTTGAGACCTTCCAGTATCTGCATACGATGTGAGTAAGCGGTAAAGACCCTGTAGCCGTCATCCTCCCTCGCATATTCGACCCAATACGTCGTTTTATCCGCCTTATGATACGCCAGGCAGCGCTCGCCGGACCCCTCCATGAAGAAATTCCCCGTCTCCCGCACGTACGCAAGCACGCCCTCCACGTCCCCGGTCCTTATGCCCCTTCCCTCAAGTACTTCTGCGACATCCTTATCGAGGATTATCGCGATTTTTTCGGAAGCCCCCAAGCGCTCTCCTTCCCCGCCCCTGCCTTCACCGCCACAGGTTCTTTACGAATTTTACTATAATAAGAGCGATTAGGAACAGCAGATAAAACTGGAGAAAATAGAGCGCCACTTTCGCCAACCGTGTTATCTTGATTCGCGGCATCATTCACCTCACGTGCTTTGGTCGGCGGCCTGCATCAGGTCGTTAAGGCGTATGACCCCGAGCAGATGGTCCTCTTTGTCCACTACCGGCACCATCCTGTAGCGGTACTTGCCGAATAGCTCTTCGAGGTCCTCCCGCGTCTTGTCTCCATCGGCGGCGACGACCGACGTTGACATGATCTCGGCCAGAGGGACGGCCTCCTCCGTCAGGACAAGCTCCCTGACATCGACAACGCCGACGAGCACCCGCCCTTCGCCTATCACGTAGACGTAAGATATAGCGTCGTGGTCGAGACCGGAGATTCGCGCCCGCCTGATAGCGTCGCCCACGGTCGCATCAGGGGCAAACGCAAGGTAGTCGGACGACATGAGGCTCTGGGCGGTCACGTCGTGCTCGTAAAGGATATGGCTGATTTTTTTAACCCTCTCTTCCGGCAAAAGCTGCATCAGCTCCCTGACGTCGTCGAGGGGCAGGTCCGAAAATAGGTCGGCAAGCTGCGGGGTGGAAAGGTCGTTCAAAATAGAGGCCGCCCGCTCCTTCGACAGGTCCTCGATCAACTGGCGGCGCGCCCTCGGCTCCGCGTGCATGAGCGTCTCCGCGGCCTTCTCGACATCGAGGGTCGAGAAAAAGGCTTCCTGCTCCTCGCCGGTCAATACCTCCAGCACGTCCGCGAGGTCTTCCCCGGGCAGGTCCCTAGCCTGCGTGCGCGTCACGGACAGGGAAACGGCATCGGTCCTGGCCGCGTCCTCAAGCGAGAAAGGCTGCACGTACCGCCAGGAGATAAGGTCGTCGTGTATCCAGCGCAGGTTCCCGAGGCCCCACTTTCGCAGGAACCCGTTGAAGGAGAAGTCCACGTGGACGATAACGAGCCGGCCCTTCGACTCAAGGAGGTGCACGTCGTTCACGACCTCGACGCGCCTCCCGTCGATGTCAAGTATCGTCTTGCCCATCAGGTGCTCGTTGACGAGCATCCAGCCCGGCTGGTCCACGAAAGGCGGGTAGGTCTCCCCAGGCGGAGGCTGCACGACGATGACGCCCGGCTCTACCTTGACGACCCTGTTCCACGGCACGAACTCCGTCGGCTTCCCCCAGCCGTGCTCGATGTAGATGCCGACCGCCTCCGGGTACGGCTCCGCGAGCTTGCAGACGAGGTCGGAGAGCTTGCCGAGCGTCCTTCCCTCGCCCGTCCGGACGGGGCGCTTCAGAAGCTCGGAGAACCAGAGGAACATGAAATCCTTGCCGTGCATCCCGCTTGCAGGTTCCGCATCCCTGTTCGCTATCATAGCACAACCTCCTTAGCCCGGCCCGAAAAGGCCGGGAAAAAGAACGGAAATGCCGAACATGGAAGACATGATGATGACGAAGGCGATAATGCTCCAGTTGGCGATGTTCTGCCACCTGGTGTTCGTGTGGCTCGCCCATGAGCGGCTTGTCGTTCAGCAGAAGGACCAGGAATATCAGCGCGGCGGGCAGCAGCGTCACTGCGATGACCTGCACGAACATCGTGATCATGATGAGCGGGGCCTTCGGGACGAGCACTACCGCGCCCGCAGTAGCGAGCAGTATCGCGTAGATGACATAGAACCAGGGGGCATCCTTGACGCCCTTGTTAAGGGAATGCGCCCATCCGAAGACCTCGCCGACCGCCCAGGAAGTGGCCAGCGATATGCACAAGGCCCCCAGGAAGCCCGCATCGAAAAGGCCGACGGCGAAAAGTGCGCGCCCCATTCCCCCTTGCCGTGGGGCAGAAGGGGCACGATGGCCTCGGCGGTCTGCCTCGCGTCCTCTATGGCGATGGGCGGATTATGGTAATAGAAGGCGGCGCCGGTCACTATGATAATGAAGACTGCGACTACGCCGGTGAGGGTGGAGCCGACGAAGGTGTCGATCTTGCCGAACTTGATGTCCTTTACGTCGATTCCCTTGTCCACGACTGCGCTCTGCTGGAAGAATATCTGCCACGGGCGTGATCGTGGTGCCGATATTCGCCATGATGACGAACAGCAGGTCGGCGGAGAGGCCCGCGCTGAAATGGGGGTGGTAAAAGCCTTTGAGCACTGCGTCCCAGCCGGGCGCAGTGGGCGTCTTCATCGCCCAGAAGGCGGCGGGGATGAAGACGAAGTTGAAGCAGCAGAAGAGCAGCGTGATCTTCTCGAACGTCCAGTAGCGCCCGGATACGACGATGCCCATCAGTATAACCGTCACCGCGACGAAAGTGACGACCGGCGGGATGCCGAAGATGCTCATCGCCGCAATCATGCCTATATATTCCGTCACGAGGGTGCACCAGTTGATGAGGGCAAGGTCGAAGATGGAGAACCAGCCCCAGAACGGCCCGAAGCCGTCGAAGATCGCCTCCGCGTGGCCCCGCTTCGTCACTGCGCCGAGGCGCACGGTCATCTCCTGGATGTAGTAGGCCATCGGCACGAGGATGAAGAAGACCCACAACAGGTTGAAGCCGTACTTCGAGCCGGTGACGGCGTAAGTCGAGATGCCGCCCGCGTCGTTGTCGGCTATCATCGTGATGACGCCCGGCCCGAGGACGACGAGGAAGAGGACCAGCCTGTTCCTGAACCTCCCCAGGTTATGGATCGATTTGCTGAGCCAGTACACCTTTCGCGCCCCCTCGCTATCTACCGGGCCGTCCGGTTATGCAGCGTGCCGCTCCCCGACCGCGCATCTTCCTCCGCCTCCCCCTCAATAATACACCCTCAGCCTCATCCCGTACACCTGGATAGGCCCCCTGTCTTTGTTGTATGCAGGGTTCGCGATGTACTGGAAGTCGGGGCTGAGCTGGACGTACCGGCCTATCTGGATGCGGTAGTAGGCCTCCGATACCTGCTCCAGGCCGTAGTTGAGCGCCCCGTCGCCTACCAGCATCCCCATGCCCCCCTGCTCTAAGTAGCGCTGGTGGGAGGAGGTGATCCCGTTGAGGCCGAAGGCGATGCCTGCTCCGTCTTCCTGCCTGCCCCAGTTCTTGCCGCTCACCTGGAGTCCTATGCTTGCGTGCCTGTCCGATTCCGTATAGGACCAGTTGGAGTTCGTCCCGTTCGCCCAGCCGAGCCTTGCGAATAAGCCTGTATCGCCTCCGTTGGCAAGGGGCTGCTCGATGTTTATGCCGAGGCCGTACTTCACCCGGCCCGGCTGCTGGATGGCCGTAGTGTCCGGTACGCTCCCCGTCAAGGCGCCTAATGCCATTGCGTCCCTGTAGTCGCCCATCCTTCCCTGGTTGCGGTAAGCAAGGAGACGGACAACAGGGCCTTTCTCCCAGCGGGCAAGGTCGAGCTCTATCTGGTCCCCCCTTGCCCTGTAGACCTCGCTGTCCAGGACCATGCCGTTCCTCGTCGTAGGCACCTGGTAGCTGCCTAAGATGAGCCTCCACGTGGGATGCACTATGGCGACGGAGGCACCTATGCTGTAGCCCCTCGTATCGGATGCGTAGTCCCAGGCCGTGTTGAACAGGAAGTCGTAGTTCATGAACTGGGTGCGGCCGTTGTTGGCATAGCGGTTCTGGTCGAAATCGTCCGTAGGGGCGAGCTTACCTGCCTTTATCTCGATGCGGTCTGCTGCCTGCGCGCCGGGTATCTGGTCCATGGCCCTCTGGAAGGGCTCGGTCACGGCATTGGAGAGGGGGATTACATACCTTGCATAGAGACGGGCAAGGTAGGGACTCTGGCCTAAGTCCGCAGGGCCTGCCTTGATGACGTCTGCGTTCGTGTAGCCCCCAAGGCCGTAGCCGCCTGAGATGCCCGATCCCCTGAACATCTCGAAGTCTGCATAGGCCTGGAGGGAGGGTGTAATCTGCGAGCCTAAGTAGAGGCCGTAAACGTGGGTAAGCTGCTGCTTGAAACTATGGTCGAAGATGAAGCTTTTCTCCCCTGCGTATGGGCTGTGGAAAGAAGGGGCGTTCTGGTAGATCGCGTTCATCTGGGCGCCTAAGAGCTGGGGGAACCAGGAGGGGAGGGACTGGGAAGAGGGGTCGGCGGCGGCGCCACGGACGACGGCCGGCGTGCCCGCGAGCGCCAGAAAAACGCCGAGGACAAAGAAAAACGCGCCTGTCTTGTGTCGGATGAAGCAGCGCACTTCCACGTCTCCTTACGTCGCACGGGCCGGCCGCACGTCCTTCGGGGCTTCAGGCCGGCCCGCGAAGGACCGGCATCTGCCCGCCGTCACATAGTTACGCACCACGATTACAGTTTTCTGTGGCTGGAACCCGTCAGGAGAGTGGCTTTAAGGGAAATCCGTTAACGCTCTCCCGGAAACGCTAGCCGGTCCGGGAGCAGGTCGGAAGCATCAGTGGTTCCGACGACGCCCGGAAGCGGCAGCGTATCCGCCGCTCCAACCGAGTTTCATATGACCGCCAGGGTCGTCTTCCATTCCGCGATTCACCCTCTGCCAGAATTTTCTAAAACCTAAACCCCTTCACCCGCCATGTCAATAAAAAAATCGCTCCCGCCCTAACGCTTATCATTACAGGCATCGGGCGCTCAAAAAAAGCCGCCTGCCTCCCGCCGGCTCCCGGTCCCGGGACGTCCTTTTTCTTTTCTCCCCTTTTATTTATTGGTCCCCCCGATTATGATACTGATTATGACGCTAATACTTGCAAAACCTCCTCTCACCTACCGGAAGCAGCCCAGGCTCAAGAAATGGCTCAAAAGAAACGTCCCTGCCGCTGCCTCCAGGGGGCGCGCCTTCACGGGGGAAGAGGCGCAGAAGAAGGGCGGCATGGCGAAGCTCATCATTTTCCTGCTCTTTCTCGCCGCCGCCGTCGCTGCGGTCAGGACGACGGGCGTCTCCCGGTACATGGACCAGCGGACGCTGCGCAGCCTGATCGCGGGGTACGGCGTCCTTGCGCCCATCGTCTACATGCTCATCTACGCGGTCGCCCCTGCCCTGTTTTTGCCGGGGCTGCCCCTCACCATCGCAGGGGGCATCCTCTTCGGAGCCGTGTGGGGCGTCGTCTACGCGATAATCGGCGCAACCGCCGGCGCGTGCGTTGCCTTCCTCATCAGCCGCTACCTCGCCCGCGAGTGGGTCGAGGGGCAACTCAAAAGCCCGCGATGGAAGCGGCTCGACGCGGCAGTCGAGAAGCACGGATGGAAGGTCGTCGCCTTCACGCGCCTCATCCCGCTTTTTCCGTTCAACCTGCTCAATTACGCGTTCGGCCTCACGAAGATCGGGTTCCGGCAGTACGCGGCCGCCACCTTTGTCTGTATGCTCCCCGCGTGCATCGCCTTTATCGTCTTTTCGAGACTCCCTCCTCGACCTGATACGCGGGAAGGTCTCCCCGACGTTCGTCGCCGGCCTCGTCCTCATCGTCCTCGTCTCCATGCTCCCGTTCTTCTACAGACGCTACAAGGCGAGGCGCGGAAAGGAGGACATCGTATGAGCGCCGGGCAGGTCGCTGCTTCGCACCTTGCGCTTCCGCGAAAGGGCGGGGCCTGATAAATAATGAGAAAGGGGACATATTATGGGAGAATATTACGAGACTGCGGACCTTGAGGATTTCCCGAATATCGGGGAGTACGCGCCGGAGCTGGGAGAGAAGTACTTCGCATATTACGGCGAGGCGATGAAGGCGGGGCGTCTTGGCGAGCGGGAAAAGGCCCTCATCGCGCTGGCCGTCGCGACGGTGCAGAAATGCCCGTACTGCATCGACGCCTATACGAACCGGTGCCTTTCCCTCGGCGTATCGAGGGAAGAGATGATGGAGGCGGTCCACGTCGGCGCTGCCATGACGGCAGGGGTAATCCTGGCCCACTCGACGCAGATGAGGAAGATTATCGGTAAGAAGGAGATGTAGACGTGAAGATGCCGAAGGTCTCGCCCCCGTTCAGCCGGAAGGCGCAAGAGCCGCTCATGGCCTCAGGCGTCGAGGTCCTCCAGGTGAACGTCGGCTACAGGTGCAACCTGCAATGCAGGCATTGCCACGTGGAGGCGGGGCCCGAGCGGCAGGAGGTCATGTCGGAAGAGGTAATGGGAGAGTGCCTCAAGGTGCTCCAGGGGCATTCCATACCCGCTGTCGATATAACGGGCGGCAGCCCTGAGCTGCACCCCGGATTGCGCCCGTTCCTGGAGGCGTGCGCCGCCCTGAAGCGGCGCGTCCTCGTGAGGAGCAACGGCGTCGTCCTCCTCGACAGGGAGCGCGCGTCGCTCATCGACTTCTACGCGCAGCATAGGGTAGAGGTCGTCCTTTCCCTGCCGCACGTCGATCCACGGCTCACCGAGAGGCAGCGGGGGGCGGGGGTCTTCGCGGGCTTGATCGAGGTCATGGCGCGCCTCAACGCGCGGGGCTACGGCCGGGAGGGCAGCGGCCTCGTCCTCGACCTCGTCCATAACCCGGCCGGGGCGTACCTGCCCGGCAGCCAGGCGGGGCTCGAATCGCTTTACAGGCAGGTCCTCGCCGAGCGCCACGGGGTGCGCTTCAACCGCCTGTTCTGCATCACAAACATGCCCATAGGCCGCTACCTCGAATACCTTCTCGCCTCCGGCAACTACGAGGGCTACATGGGTGCGCTCATCAGGGCGTTCAACCCTGCGAGCCTGGCGGGGGTGATGTGCAAATGGACCGTCTCGGTCGGCTGGGACGGCAGCCTCTACGACTGCGACTTCAACCAGATGCTAGGCCTGACGATAGACCACGGCGCGCCGCGTCACATATCGGAATTCGAGGCCGCAAGCCTGGCCGCCCGGCGCATCGTAGTCGGCGACCACTGCTACGGCTGCACTGCAGGCGCGGGCAGCTCCTGCCAGGGCCAGACTGCGTGACAGGCGACGGGCAGGCGATGAGGGATCGGCCCTCCGAAGAACAGCTTATCGTCTTCGTCAGACTTCCCGAAAAAGGCCTCGTGAAAACAAGGCTTGCCGGAAAGATCGGCGACGATGCCGCCCTGGCCCTCTACCGCGCCTGCGTCTCCGACATCCTGGCCGCTGCCCGCAAGGCGGGCTACCCGCCCCACGTCTTCTTCTACCCGGCGGAAGCGGGCGCGGCGGTCGCCGCCTGGCTCGGCGAGGGCGCTGCCTCTTTGGCGCCCCAGGAAGGCACAGACCTCGGCCAGAGGATGCTGGCCGCCCTTCGGGTAGCCCTTTCCGGCTGCGCGCGGGCCGTTCTCATAGGCAGCGACTGCCCGGACCTCACCCCTGCCTTGCTCCGGGAGGCGTTCGAGGGTCTCGCCGCGCACGACGCCGTCATAGGCCCATCAGCAGACGGCGGGTACTACCTCATAGGCTTCTGCGCCGGGGCGCTCACCTGCGCGCCCTTCGAGGGGATCGAATGGGGCGGGCCGGCAGTCTTCGATGCGACGATGGCGGCCCTCAAAAAGGACGGCTTGAGCGTCCACGTCCTGCCTGCCTGGAGGGACATCGACATTTACGAGGACCTTCTGGCGTTCTGGGAGCGCAACAAGGCGCTGCCGCCCGGTGCGCTCTCGACTGTCGATCTCCTGCGGGGCAGGTTGGACCGGCCGTGACCATCTCCGTCATCATCCCTGTATTCCATGAAGAGGCAATCATCAACAACGCCATAGCCCGCCTGATCGCCCGGGCGCAGGAAGGGGCGCAAAGGGACGTCGAGATCATCGTCGTGGACGGAAGCCCAGGGGGCGAGACGGTCGCGGCCGTCAAGGGCGGCGCTGAATGCATCGTGTCGCCCAAGGGGCGCGCTGCCCAGATGAACGTGGGCGCGGCTGCCGCGCACGGCGACGTGCTCCTCTTCCTCCACGTCGATACGGCCCTCCCGAAAGGCGGCCTCGGAAAAATCGCATCGGTGATGGAAGGGGGGCGTTTCGCGGGCGGGGCGTTCGACCTGGGGATAGCCGACGCGCACCGCGCCTTCCGGGTGATCGAGAGGGTCGCCTCCATCCGGTCGCGCCTGACCCGCATACCTTACGGGGACCAGGCGATCTTCATGGAGCGCGATTACTTCTTCCGCATAGGCGGATACAGCGACATGCCGATCATGGAAGACGTGGACCTGATGCGCCGGGTGAAGAGAAACGGCGGGAAAATCTGCATCGTCGACGCGCAGGTGCAGACATCCCCCCGCCGCTGGAGAAAGGAAGGCATAGCCGCGTGCACGCTGCGGAACCGGACGATCATGCTCCTCTACCTGGCAGGCGTCCGTCCCGAGCGGCTCGCAAAATGGTATCCCTGAGCTTGCTCCTTCTTATTTCGCCTTCTCCACGGGGTAGCCCGCCTCGTCCCACGCCTTGATGCCGCCGGGCTGGCGGTAGACGTTCCTGTAGCCCAGCTTGACCGCCCACATCGCGCCGTTGTGGCTGCGCGTACACTTCGTAAAGCCGCAATAGAAGACGATGACCCGGTCCTTGTTCGGCCCGAGCATCTTTTCAAAGTCGGCCCTGGTTTTCGCGTCCATCTCCTTCATCTCCGGGATGGGCAGGACAAAATTGACGGCCCCTGGGATATGCTGCTTCTTGTAGCTGTCGGCAAAGGGCATCGTATCGACGATCAGCATGTCCTTCTTCTGGTCGATCCAGCCCTTAAGCTCTGCCGTAGCGACGACCTTATAGCCGCCCCTTGCGACCTCCTTCTCGAAGCTGACCGCTATTTTCTCCGTCTCCAATTCTTTATCTCCCCACGCGGCGAAGAGCTTGCCGACCCCCGCAAAGCAAAAAACAATTGCTGGAACCGATACCGCAACCACCATTCCCCTAAACGTCATTTCCCATTCCTCCTTTTGCTTGAATATTTTGCTATGAGTCCGTCAAAAAAACACCTTGACTGCGTCGCGCCAGGCGCGACCAGTGAAGGAACGCGACGGCCGCGAGAAACCCGAGGTCGCGGTAAAAGGCATGGGCGAGGCCCTTCTGCTCCCCGATCTCCACCGGCCCGAAGCAGCCGCAGTCTATATCCATGTTGCCGAAGTACCCGTAGCCGAGGACGCCTGCAAAGAGCAAAAGCAGCCCCGATACGACATGGAGGCCAGGCCGCAGGTCGAAGGCCAGGGCGATGCCCGCAAGCACCTCCAACGCCGGAAGCCCGATGGCGACGACGGGCAGAAGGGGCTCCGGCAGAAGGCCGAAGTGTGAAATGGTGCGTGCGAACGCCTTCGGGTCTCCAAGCTTGACCGCCCCCGCGTAGATAAAGAGAAGTCCCAGGGCGAGCCGTACGAAGAGATAGAGGCGGGGCGACAGCCCCACCCGCCGCACGAGGCCAGCCGGCCGGGGGACGTCTTGTCCTTTCACATGCGCCCTCACGTTCCCGGCGCGCGTCCGCCGGTCCTCGCCTTACCGGTAAGGTCTCAATAGACCAGTTCGCGCATCTCGCCCGCGCAGGCGTCCTTCCCCAGCGCACCGGCGACCGCCTCTCTGTCCTCCGGCAGGAAGCGGATGCAGACGCCGCAGTCGGAGCTTATGCTCTTCGGCACCGGGATGATCTTGTAAGGTATGCCCGCCTCCTTGAGTATCTTCTCCGCCTTCATCACCATGCTGACGGAATCGAAAAGGGCCACCCAGTACGTCTGCCCGCTCGCGCGCTCTTCCATCACGGCTTCACGATCCTGCCGGCGGTCGATAACGCGCCCGCTATATCGTACATGTTCGATACGGTCCCCACGCCGATCTTTCCGGTCAGCTCGAAGAAATTGACGCACGTCCCGCACACGAGGATCTTCACGCCTTTCTCTTCCAGCGCCTTCAGGTCGTCCAGCGCGCCGGAGTCGGACGCGGCCAGTTTGACGCCCGTGTTGTAAAAGATCATTATGTCGGGGCGGTGCTCCAGATCGACCGCCGTGTGGATAAACGCCTTCATGAGGAGAGCGCCCAAATCGTCGCTGCCCTGGCCCATGACGCTCGACGATATGGCGAATACGGTAGGCCCCCGGGCCGAGGGCGCCGGGCCGGGGGCCGGGCCGCACGCGGCCGGATTTGCCTCCGCCGTCGCCCCGCCCTTCCGCTTCCTTATCAGGATGCGGAAGACGCCGCCAGGCTCTGCGGTCGCATCGACATCGCAGCCCGAAGACAACGCCAGGCGCTTCACGTTCTCGAGGGAGGTCTCGTCATCTACCAGGACCGTCACCTCGTCGTGCCTGTCGAGCGCCTTTTTGGTCAGGATGACCGGCTCGGGGCACCCAAGTCCTTTCGCATCGACCAGCTCAGACATGGCCCTCTCCTTTCTTTGCAGCGTAATGGGCGGCGGCCACCTGCGCCACGGCCTCAAGCCCGGCCTGGACCTCCTCTTCCGTCGTATAAAAACCGAAGCTGAACCGGACGGCCCCTTGCGGGAAGGTCCCTATCGTGCGGTGGGCGGCAGGCGCGCAGTGGAGGCCGGGGCGGCAGAGCACGCCAAACCCCTCGTCTAGATCGAATGCAAGCTCCGATGGGCTTATCCCCCTTATGTTGAAAGAAACGACGGCGGTGCGCCTGCGGGCGTCCGGCGGCCCGTAAACGACCGCCTCCGGCGCCGCCTGCATCCCATCCAGGAACTGCCGCGTAAGCCTGATCTCCCTTTCGCGGATGCGCCCTACCCCTTCGTCCAGCACGAAGCGGACCCCTGCGGCAAGCCCGGCAAGCCCGATGGTATTGGGCGTGCCCGACTCGAACCTGTCCGGCAGGAAATCGGGCTGCTCTTCCGATTCGGAGGCGCTCCCCGTGCCGCCGCGCATGATCGGCGCAATGCGCTCCCCGATCCCTTTGCCCACGTAGAAGCCGCCCGTCCCCTGCGGGCCGAGGAGCGATTTGTGCCCGGTGAAGCAGAGCACGTCTACCCTTTCGGCCGCTGCGTCTATCGGGACGCACCCTGCCGTCTGGGAGGCGTCGGCGACGAAGACCGCACCGTGGCTGTGGGCGATCTCCGCAAGCTCCTTTATGGGGAGAAGCGCGCCCGTCACGTTGGAGGCATGGGTCGCAACAACGACGCGGGTATTTTTCTTCATGCACCTGGCGGCGTCTGCCGGGTCGAGCTCCCCGGCAGGCGAGCACGGGACAATCGAGAGCTCGACGCCCTGCCCTTCCAGGAAGCGCAGCGGTCTCATCACCGAGTTATGCTCCATGCCGGAAGTGACCACGTGGTCGCCAGGCTTCAGAAGTCCCAGAAGGACGCAGTTGAGCGCCTCCGTGGCGTTTTTCGTGAATATTATCGAGAGCGCGTCCGGGGCGCCGATAAGCCTGGCGACAAGCTCCCGCGCCTCATAGACGACGCGGGCCGCCTCGACGGAAAGCCTGTGGCCGGAGCGGCCTGGGTTCCCGCCTATTGCGTCGTTGAATCGCGCCATCGCCTCCATCACGGCAGGCGGCTTGGGCCAGGAAGTAGCTGCGTTGTCGAAGTAGATAGGCTTCATTGCCCGCCCATCTCCGCAAGCGACGCACCTTCGACGAGCGGTTCGACCGCGTAAGGGTATATTCGATTGCTGTCAGGCACTTAAACCTCCCGTGGACAAAAAAATTCCGGCCGCAAGCCTTTCGCGCCCGGATTCCCGAGAGGTCCAGTAAGGAAGGTCAGGGCGGCGAAGCGGCAGCGGAGACGGACGGAGACCTCACGGGCCTCCCGCGCGCTTCTCAGCCCAATGGAACGAATATCATCCCGTATCTGTTCATCGTTTTGCTCAACCGCTTTCTCCCCAAGTCATATATATAGTATATAGTAAAAGGGCCGCGCCCCAAAGTCAAGGCCAGGTGCGGCCGGCCGCCTCAGACGACGCCCTTAGACGGCGCGGATCTTCCCCTTCGGTCCCTCCGTGAAACGCCCTATCACCCGGTAATCGACGGAAGAAGCGGACGCCAGCCTGTCGAAGACGGCCATGCTCCCTTCAGGCAGGGCGATGAGCAGGCCGCCCGACGACTGGGGGTCGAAGATAAGGTCGAACAGGAAGCCCTCCACTTGCGCCTCTACGAACGGCGCGTAGAAATCCCTGTTCCTGTAAAAGCCGCCCGGCAGGAAACCGCCCGCGGCTAGCCCTTCCGCCTCCGGGAAGTACGGGAGTTTACCTGTCCACACCTCGACGCCGATATTCTCCTTTATCATCTCCTTGAGGTGGCCCGCGAGGCCGAAGCCCGTGACGTCCGTCGCAGCGCGGGCGCCGGCAGACAGCATGACCTCCGACGCCTGCCGATTGAGCGTCGCCATGACGCTTGAGACGCGCCCCTCCGCCTCCGGCGAGACCTCGTTGCCTTTCATGGCGCTTA
Organism: uncultured delta proteobacterium; assembly: GCA_963835595.1. Classification (GTDB taxonomy): domain Bacteria; phylum Desulfobacterota; class Syntrophorhabdia; order Syntrophorhabdales; family WCHB1-27; genus CAWEPK01. The sequence goes on from CAWIGL010000003.1 coordinate 488,637, forward strand.
TCAGGATGCCCGTGCCGAGCGGCTTCGTGAGCACGAGCAGGTCGCCCGGGGCCGCGCCCTCGTTGCGCACGATCCTGTCGGGCCGGACGAGGCCCGTCACCGAAAGGCCGTACTTGACCTCGTCATCGTCAACGCTGTGGCCGCCGAGCAGGCTCGCCCCCGCCTCCCGCACCTTGTCGATGCCTCCACGGAGGATATCGCGCAAAATACCTATGTCGAGCTTTTTCGGGGGGAAGCAGACGATGTTGAGGGTAGTCACCGGCCTCGCGCCCATCGCGTAGACGTCGGAAAGGGCGTTGGCTGCTGCGATCTGGCCGAACCGGTAAGGGTCGTTGACGACCGGCGTGAAGAAATCGACCGTCTGCACGACGGCCAGGTTTTCGGTGATGCGGTATACCCCGGCGTCCTCGAACCCCTTGAGCCCGACGATCACGTTCGCGTCTTCAGGGATGTCGATGCCGCAGAGGATGTTCGAGAGGTCGCCGGGGCCTATCTTCGCCCCGCACCCCCCGAAGCGGGCGTGCTGCGTAAGTCCTGCGTCCATTGGCCTCTCCTTTCACAATGATTTTCGCCCCTGCCGCATCTCGATTTTGAGGCGGCCGAAACAAAAACGGCCGGCATACGCCGGCCCGTAAGGAGAAGCCCCGAAAGGCTACATTGCCGCGGGGAGAGACTGCTCCATTACCCGGCGTATGGAGGCGAAGCTGAGTGCGCCGCCCGGCGCCCCTATGTCATTTCACATGCACGCTTTTATCATGCCCCACCGTTGCCTTTTATGCTCGCTCATCGAGCGCGTTACGACATAACTCTATACCCGAATGCGTCTGCAAGTCAAATTCGCTGATGATTCCCGGAGGCGTGAGCTTTATCGCCCTGTTATCCAAGCCTTTTGAACGCCGTTGCCTTGATCGCCGCATAGACCTCGCCTCCTGCCCTTATGCCCAGCTCGTCGGCGGCCTGCCTGACCACCTCGGCCACCAGGCGGCCGCTTCCGCACTGAAGCTCGATGCCGACGCCGGTCCCCGCCCCGAAGACGTCGAGGACCCTGCACTTCAGCAGGTTGCGGGCGCTGATCGCCTGCGGGCGTCCGCTGAAGAGGATGATGTCCCTCGATGAAAGCTCGAAGAGGACTTCCTGCTGGTCGCTCCCCGAAGCGATGAAGAGCTCCTGCCCGCCCCAGTCGTAGGCGTAAAGGCCGTCGAGACGGCGGGGCGCAGGCAGCCGCAGGAGGTTGATGTAGCCCGTCATGCCGTCGCTCATCCGCCCCCGCACGAGGCCCTCGGCCGTCGTCTGCTCGACGACGCGCCCTCCCTCCACGTGGAGGACCGCGTCCGTCATGATCCGCATCTCGATCAGTGAATGGGAAATGAAAAGATAAGGAATCTTAAAAGCTTCGCAGCCACTCTTGAGAAAAGGGATTATCTGGAACTTGAGGTTGTCGTCGAGGGCGGACAACGGCTCGTCGAGGAGCAGCAGGCGCGGGCTGCCGAGGACCGCCCTGCCGAGGGCCACCCTCTGCTTCTCCCCGCCGGAGAGGTGCTTTACGCCCCGGTCGAGGAGGCTGCCGATCTTCAATACCTCGACCACGTCGTCGAAACCGATCTTGCGGGACGCCTTCGGGCACCGCCTGTAGCCGTAAAGGAGGTTGCCCTTTACGCTTAAGTGTGGGAAGAGGCTCGGCCGCTGGAAGACCATGCCCATGCGCCTTTGCTCCGGCCGGACGTTGCGCCCCGTTGCGCTGTCGAAGAGCACCTCCCCGTCGAAGGCAATGACGCCCCTGTCCGGCGCCGCGAGACCGGCGATCAGGCCCACCAGCGTCGATTTGCCGCTCCCCGACGGGCCGAAGACGCCGACGCGCTCCCCCCGGACGGTAAAATCCGCGTCGAGCAAAAACCCGCCGAAGCGTTTCTGGACCGCTGCGCGAAGCTCCATCCCTAGTCGGTCCTCACGAGGCGTCGTCCGAGCCATTCGTGGAAGAAGAGCACGGCAATCGAGATCGCCACCGAAACGGCGCAAAGGCTGAGCGCCATGACGTCCCCTCTGGGCGAGCTTGCGTATTCGTAGATGGCGAGCGGTATGGTCTGCGTGACGCCCGGTATGTTGCCCGCCACGATCACGGTGGCCCCGAACTCGCCCAGGCCCCGGGCGAACATGAGCACGGAGCCGGCAATGATCCCCCGCACGGAGAGTGGGACGATGACGGTCATGATCGTGTCGAGTGCGCGCGCCCCGAGGAGGCGCGACGCATGGACGAGCCGCTCGTCGATCCCCTCCATTGCTGTGCGCATCGACCGCACCATCAGGGGGAAGCCGACCACGGAGGTCGCGATGACCGCTGCCTTCCACGTGAAGATCAACCTTATGCCCAGCGGCTCGAGGACGAACTTTCCTACAGGCCCCTGGCGCCCGAGGAGCAAAAGCAGCAGATAGCCGACTACCACGGGCGGCAGCGTAAGCGGGAGGTTGACCGCGACATCCAAGCCGACCCTGCCCCGGAAATGCCTGTACGTCATGAGATAGGCGACGGCAAAGCCGAAGGGCAGCGATATCAGCGTAGCAGTGACCGACACCTTGAGGGAAAGGAAGATCGCCGAGTAATCGGCCGGGGTGAAGCCGAACATCGGCTCACTTCACCGCGAAGCCGTGCTCGGCAAGGATTTTCCTCGCTTCTGCGGACCGGAGGAACCTGAGGAAGGCGCCGGCCTCGGCCTTCTTGCCGCCCGCAGCCGTCAGCGCCGCCGGATAGGTCACCCTGGAGTAGTATTCCTGCGGGACCGTAAAGAGTATCCTGACGCCCTGGCCTGCCAGCTCGAAATCGGTCTTGTAGACGAACGCCCCGTCCACTTCGCCCCTGTCTGCGTAAAGCAGGCACTCCCGCACGTCCCGGCACATCACCAGCTTGCTCTCGATCTGCTTCTCCAGCCCCGCGTTCTTAATGGCCTCCATCGCGTATTGGCCGGCGGGGACGCTCTTCGGGCTGCCTACGGCGATCTTGTCGAGCCGGACGATGTCCTGGAGCTTGCCGGCCTTTACGTCCGGTTTGCCCGCGAATACAACCACATTGTAAGCGAAGACGAAGACGGTCTTATCGTCGATGAGCTTTTTGGCCTTCAGATAGTCCATCCACTCGACGTTGGCCGAAAAGAAGAGGTCTGCCGGCGCCCCGTTCTCGATCTGCTTGGCCAGCGCGCCCGACGCGCCGAAGTTGCTGCGGAACCCGACGCCGGGGTTCTTTTTGGCAAAAGTGTCGGTCAGGGCGTTGACTGCCTCGCGCAGGCTCGCCGCCGCAGAGACGCTTACCTCGGCCGCCCTCGCAGCAACGCTGAAAAGAAGGACGACTGCAAAAACCAGTATTGCTGCCTTTTTCATTGTTTCCTCCATGTATCGGGATACGGGCCGCTCGCTGCCTTCAGACGCGCCGCAGCATCGCATGGAAGGCGCGTTGCGTACGCCTCCTACCGCTATATAACACCTAATACCACGATAGTCAAGCAATTTGTGCGGGTTTATGCGATTTATCGACCCTGTTCGTTTAAAGCCTGAACTGGCCTACCAGAGTTTCCAGCCCCTGCGCCAGGCCGGCGAGCTGCGACGAGGCGGCCGCGTTCTCCTGAATCCTGCCGGCCGTCTCCTGCATCACCCTCGATATCTGCTTTATGCTCGCGGCGATCCCGTCCGTTGCCGCCGTCTCCTCCTCGGAGGCCGTTGCGATCTGGTCGATCTCCGCCATAACCTTGCCGATCTGCTGCCTTATGTCAGCCAGGGCCTCGCCGGACTTGGCGGCCTCGACGTTGCCCTTCCCGGCCTCGGCGACCCCTTCCTCCATCGACGCGACGGCCTTTTTCGTCTCTGTCTGCATCGCGCGGATGGTGTCGCTGATCTCTTTGGTGGCCCGGCTTGTCTTCTCCGCGAGCTTCCTCACCTCGTCTGCCACGACTGCGAAGCCCCTGCCGTGCTCGCCCGCCCGCGCAGCCTCGATTGCAGCGTTGAGGGCGAGGAGGTTCGTCTGGTCGGCGACGTCGTTGATAAGCCCCACGACCCGCCCGATCTCATCCGAGCGGGCGCCTAAGCTCTTCACTATCTCCGCGGATTCGGCCACCCGCTCGTTGATCCGGTGCATCGCTGCGATGGCGGCGGAGGTGACAGCCTCGCCTGTCGTCACCGCCGCGCCTGCCTGCTGCGAGCTTGCTACGGCGGCCGTGCAACTGCGGGCGATGTCGGCCGATGACAGGGACATCTGCCCCCCGGCAGCCGCTACGGAATTTGCCTGCGTGGCCGCCTGATCGACGCCGGCCGCCATCTGCTCCGTCGATTTGTCGAGCGTGTGCGCAGCAGAGGAGACATGCTTGCTGCTCTCCGCGACCCGGCTGACCACTTTGCGCAGCTCTTCCGTGCAGTTGTTGAAGTGGCGGGCCATCTCCCCTATCTCGTCCCCGCACTCCGCATCGACCCTGCGGGTCAGGTCCCCTTTCGATATCTCCTCGATGGCGTCGACGGTCCTCTCGATGGGGGCGAGTATGACGCCGGCCACGAATATGGTGATGAGCCACGAAAGCACGAGGGCTGCGCAGAGCACCGCCCCGCAGACGGCGGCCACCTTCCTGAAGGTCTTCCGAGAGAACTGGTAGCTCGCCGTGCTCTTCTCGTTGTCGTACCTGAGCAGCTCCTTGAAGTGTTTGCCCATCTCCTGGAACTTGTCCTCGGCGGCGGCCATGAACATGATCGCGGAGTTCGCGTCTGCCGAGGCCATGCCGATAACTGCGGACGCCGTCTTGCTGTATTCCTTAAGGCTATCGAGGCACGTCCTGTAGAGGTCTCTCTCCGCCTTCGATATCTTCGGGGATTCGGCCTTCCGGGTCAGCTCGCCCACCGACCTCTCGATGGCCCCCGTAAGCTGCGCCCCGGCCTCTTCGATCTTCTTCGCGTCGTACTCGGCGCTCGCCCAGCCGACGAGCCTGTACAGGCCCGCGTGGACGCCCACCATCCCGTACGAGACCTCGGCAGAGGTCCTGTACCCGGTAAAGCTCTCGTTGTACATGGTGTTGATTACGGACTGCTGGCTCGCAAGCCCGAGGTACGCCGCTGCGCCGAAGATGAGGAAGCACAGGGTTATAAAGGCGGGGGACAGGAAAAGCTTCCTCCGCATCCGCAAGTTCATGAGATAGCGCCTCACGCCGCCCCTCCCCTTTCGGCAGTCCGCTTTATGCGGCTATTTGTACGCCCCGCAGCCGAAGATCAGGTCGCCCACCTGCTCGACGTAGGCCGTCTTGTGCTCGATCTTTTTCGTCATGGGGTTCGAGAACTTGTAGTCCTGCCAGCCCTTCCCCTTCGCCTTGACCAGCTCTATCCGCTCCCTGACGTAATAGACGCCGTCGGGGTCCTTCATGCCGATCAGGTCCATCCCTATCAATCTCTGATTGAACCCGTGGGCCACGACTTTCCCCTTCATGTCATAGACGAAGACATAGAGGTCCTCTTTCACGAACTGCCCCTTCGGGTTGCTTATCTCGGCCAGCGCCTTCTCCCTGCCGCTCGCCTTGTAGTATGCGATGGCCTTCTCCACCATCGCCTTCGCCTGGGCGGGGGTGCTGGCGGCGCCGGCAATACCCGCCGATGCCGCCGTCAAAAGACCCGCAACGACCGCCGCCACCGTCAGTATCGAGATTATCTTTTTCACCTCTTTGGCCCCCATATTTTTTCGCAGGCGCAATTCCGGTCTTTTCCGTGCGCCGCGTCATCCATGTTTTCGCATTTTTTTTAAAACACTTAAGCACGGAAAATGTTAAGGGATTAATCCGCGGAAGACAACCACGGCGCCCGGCAATACAACTATGTGGACGCCGCCGGGTTATCCGCCGGAAGCAGGGGGGAGACGTCCCAAATCCGGCGCGCGTACTCCCCGACCGCCCGGTCGCTGGAGAACCTCCCCGACCTGGCCACGTTCATTACCGCCTTTCTCGTCCATCCCTCGCGGTCCTGGTAGGCCTTCGACACGGTCTCCTGGCGCTCCACATAGCTTGCGTAGTCGGCGAGCACGAAGAACCGGTCGCCTTTCAGGCTGTCGAGCACGGGCCTGAAGAGCGCGGGGTCTTCCGCGGAGAAATAGCCCTCCCGGAGCTGCGTGATGATGCGCTTCAGCTCGTCGTTCTCCTCGATATACTGGGCGGGGTTGTAGCACGGACGGAGCGCCTGCACGCCGCAAGCGTCGAGGCCGAAGCGGAAGAAATTCTCCTCCCCCACTTCATCGAGCATCTCGATGTTCGCCCCGTCGAGCGTCCCTAAGGTGAGCGCCCCGTTGAGCATGAACTTCATGTTGCCCGTGCCGGAGGCCTCGTAGCCTGCGGTCGATATCTGCTCGGAAAGCTCGGCCGCGGGGATGATGTACTGGGCGCGGGTCACCCCGTAATTGGGCACGAAGACCACCTGCAGCTTCTCCCTCACCACGGGGTGGGCGGCGATCACGTCGGCCACGTTATGGATAAGCTTGATGATGAGCTTGCAAATGAAATAGCCAGGCGCAGATTTCCCGGAGAAGAGGATCGTCCTGGGCACGAACGATGCGCCCTCCCTGCCCTCGACGAGCCGGTTATAAAGGGTGATGGCGTGGAAGACGTTGAGGAGCTGCCGCTTGTATTCATGGAATCGCTTCGCCTGGCAGTCGAGGAAAAACGCCGGGTTGAGGTCGATCCTGTCCGTCGCCTCCAGGTGATCGGCCAGCCTTGCCTTGTTCCCCCGCTTGATCTCCTCGAAGGCCGTGCAGAAATTCTTGTCCGCCGCGAACGGCTCAAGGTCGCGCAGCCGCTCCAGGTCGCGCGTCCATCCGTCGCCTATGGCTTGCGTTATCAGGGCGGCAAGCCTGGGGTTCGCCTCCATGAGCCATCGCCTGTACGTGATGCCGTTCGTTACGTTGTGGAAGCGCTCCGGGTACATGAGGTAGAAATCGTTGAAGACGTCCGCTTTCAGGATCTCCGAATGGAGCCTGGAGACGCCGTTGGTCGCGTGGCTGCCCACTATGGCGAGCCTCGCCATATGGACTACGCTTCCGCATTCCCCGGTGACGATGGCGGTCTTCTCCCTACGCCCGGGCTCGTTGGGGAACCGGCGCGACACCTGGATGAGGAACCGCCTGTCGATCTCGCGGATGATCTGCAGATGGCGGGGGAGCAGGTGGCCGATGAGGTCCTCCGACCACGTCTCAAGCGCCTCCGGCAGCACGGTATGGTTCGTATAGCCGAAGGTGCGCGTAGTGATCGCCCAGGCGTCGTCCCACTCAAAGCCCTCCTCGTCAATGAACATGCGCATCAGCTCGGGGATTGCGATGGTGGGGTGCGTATCGTTCAACTGGATCGCCACTTTCTGCGGGAAGGCGTCATAGGAGTCATGGGTCTTCCTGTACCTGCGGAGGACGTCTCCGAGGGTGGCGGCGACGAAGAAATACTGCTGCTTGAGGCGGAGCTCCTTGCCTGCCAGAGAGGTATCGTTCGGGTAGAGGACCTTTGAGATGTTCTCACTGTTGTTCTTGTCCTCAACGGCCTTCACGTAATCGCCGCTATTGAAGTAATCGAGGTTGAAATCGCGCGTCGATTTGGCAGCCCAGAGGCGCAGGGTGTTGACGAAGCCGTTCCTGTACCCCGGCACGGGGTAGTCATGGGCCATAGCCAGAATCTCGTCCGTATCGACCCAGGTCGACCTCTGGCGGCCGTCGCCGCCCGCATAGTTCGCGACGTGGCCGTAGAAGTGGACCGGGTAGAGCAGCTCCGCCCTTGGGAATTCCCAGAAGTTGCCGTACCGGAGCCAGTTGTCCGGCCCTTCCGCCTGGTAGCCGTCCTTGATCCTCTGGCTGAAGATGCCGTACTCGTAGCGTATCCCGTACCCGTAGCTCGGATACCGGAGCGTCGCCATCGAATCGAGGTAGCAGGCGGCGAGCCTTCCGAGGCCGCCGTTGCCGAGCGCCGCGTCCCACTCGTTCTCCAGGACCTCCTCGAAGCCGATGTCGAGGACGCCAAGGGCCTTTTGGTACTGCTCGGTAAGGCCGAGGTTGATGAGGTACGAGTTGAGGAGCCGCCCCAGGAGGAACTCCATCGAAAGGTAATAGACGCGCTTCGCGTCCGTCCGGTAGTACTGCTGCTGCGTGCTGATCCAGTCGCGGACCATAGCCGTCCTGACCGAGAGGACGACGGCGTTGAACTTGTCTTTGGCAGTCGCCGAATACATGTCCTTCGCAAGGCCCAGGGTGAGGTGGTTGACAAGGGACTTGGCGTACCGGTCGTCCGGGGCCCAGTCGGGCTTTACGTCCGTTGCATCGAGCGGCGTAACGTTTGCCCCGGTCTCCTGTTTCCGATCCATCGCCCCCTCCTTGCGAAAGAACTCGTAGTAGTGTTTATCGGCGAAAGCCGCCCAAAGATAAGCGCACGGGCGGCCTGAGCGCCTACTGCTTGTCCCTCCACATCCCGTACTTCTCGCGCAGGATCCTGTGGAGTATACGAGCGCGGACTGTTTCATGTATAATAGCAGTCAATATACATTACTTAGATCAATCGCCGTGTCAATAAGTTTCGGCAGTCTTGCGCAGATACGGGCGCCGGAAGGGGCGCGGAACGGCCGGCCGGCTGCAATCGGCCGGAAAGGCCCGGCAAAAATGGGGAGGGGAAGAGATGGCGGATATTTACGTGCATATCGGTGAGATGCTCGCAAGGAACGGCAGGATGTACCCCGACGACGTCGCCCTGGTCGAAAGGACGCCGTCGGACAAAAAACGCCTCACGATAACGTGGCGCGCCTTCGACGATGAGGCCAACGCCTTCGCCAACGCCCTCATTGCAAGGGGCGTCCGCAAGGGCGACAAGGTGATGCACCTGATGAACAACTCCATCGACTGGCTCATCGCCTATTTCGGCATCGTCCGCACGGGGGCGTGGGTCGTCCCCCTCAATTTCCGGTTCACGAGCGACGACATAAAGTATTGCGCGGACGTCGCGGAGCCTGACATCCTCGTCTTCGGCGCGGAGTTCGCCGACAGGATCGACCCCATCAGGGCAAAGCTCGCCTCGGTCAAGCACTATATCTGCGCTGGGGAGGGCTGCCCGTCTTACGCGGAAGCCTTTTCCAAGGTGCTTTCCGAAAGCCCCCGAAAGCCCACGGGCGTCCACATTACCTTCGACGACCCCTGCGGCCTCTATTTCACCTCCGGCACGACCGGCCAGCCCAAGCCCATACTGCTGACCCACCTGAACATGGGATCCGCCTGCGTCACGGAGAACCTGCACCATCTCCAGACGAAGAAGGACATCTTCATCTGCATCCCGCCCCTTTACCACACAGGCGCGAAGATGCACTGGTTCGGGAGCCTCATAGTCGGCGCGCCCTCGGTGCTCTTGAAAGGCGTCTCGCCCCAGTGGGTGTTCGAGGCGGTAAGCGAGGAGGCGGGCACCATCGTCTGGCTCCTCGTCCCCTGGGCGCAGGACATACTCCTGAAGCTCGACAGCGGAGAGCTGAAGCTGGCGGACTACAGGCTCTCCCAGTGGCGGCTCATGCACATCGGCGCGCAGCCCGTCCCGCCTGCACTCATCATGCACTGGAAGCGATATTTTCCCGACATGGCCTACGACACGACCTACGGACTCAGCGAGGCGACAGGCCCCAACGTCGTCCACCTGGGTCTCGAAAACATCCACAAGGTCGGCGCCATCGGGCGGCCGGGCTTCAACTGGGACGCCCGCATCGTAGACGCTTCCGGCGCGGACACGGCGCGCGGAGAGCCGGGGGAGCTTATCGTCAGGGGCAACGGGGTCATGCGGGAATATTACAAGAACCCGGAAGCGACGGCAAAGGCCCTCAAAGACGGCTGGCTCTACACGGGAGACGTGGCGCGCCAGGACGAAGACGGCTTCATCTACATCGTCGATAGGGCCAAGGACGTCATCATCACGGGCGGGGAGAACGTCTTCCCCGTCGAGGTCGAGGACTTCCTTCACACGAACCCTGCCGTCAAGGACGTGGCCGCCATCGGCATCCCCGACGAGCGGCTGGGGGAGATCGTAGCAGTCGTGGTCGATGTCGCGCCCGGCAAGACGCTGACGGAAGAAGAGCTGCTCAAATTTTGCGAGAAGCTGCCCAGGTACAAGCGGCCCCGCAAGGTCTTCTTCGGGGAGGTCCCCCGGAACCCTACGGGAAAGATAGAGAAACCGAAGCTGCGAAAACGGTACGCGGGCTCGGACAAGGCGTTCAGCGTGTAGCGCGGGACAGGGAGGGTTTTCGAATGAACGATACGGCAGGTACGCGCAGCAAACTTATGTCGCGGCTTTTCCCGGATGGCATACCCAGGCTGTGGTGCCCGCTCCTGACCCATTACGACGGCGCAGGTCGCATCGACCCCGGCCGGATGTCTGCCCACCTGGGGCACATCAGCAGATGGGTGAAGGGCTACCTGGTGCCCGGCACGACTGGCGACGGGTGGGAACTGAACGATGCGGAGGAAGAGGAGCTTGTGCGGTTCTCGGCGGCGGAAGCACGAAAGCGCGGCCTGGCGCTCCTTGCAGGCGTCCTCAAGCCCGACGCAGCGGCGATGGTAAGACAGATAGACAGGATAATCGCCCTGGCCCGCGCCATAACGGGAAAGGAAAAGACAGCCGACTGCCTCGCCGCCGCGCGCATCGTCGCCTTCACCGTCTGCCCGCCGAAGGGTAAGACGTTCACCCAGGAAGATATAACGGCCGGGCTCTCGGCGATACTCGATAAGGGCCTGCCTACGGCCCTCTACCAACTGCCGCAGGTGACGGAGAATGAGGTCTCGCCCGCCGTATTCGAGGCCCTGGTCGGGAAATATCCGAACCTGATCTTCTTCAAGGACACGAGCGGGTACGACCGGGTGGCCCTATCGGACACGGAGAAAGGCGGGGTCTTCCTGACGCGGGGTGCGGAAGGCCGCTACGCGACCTGGCTAAAGGAGGGAGGCGGCCCTTACGACGGCTTCCTCCTGAGCACGGCCAACTGCTTCGCGCACCTGTTGGCGGGCATTATCGAGGACGCAGGGAGGGGCGAACTTCGTGCTGCCGGAGAGGCGTCAGACAAGGTGGGCGCAGCCTTCGGCCGCGTCTTCGACATCGTGCAGCCGATGCCGCAGGGCAACGCCTTCACGAACGCGAACAAGGCCATCGACCATTTCTTTGCCTTCGGCCCCTCCGCCCGCTCGAAAGAAGGGCCGACGCTCCATGCAGGGGTCCGCATACCGCAGGACGTCATTGCGGGCGTGGGCAATGTCCTCGGAGACCTCGGCCTCATGCCCCGGAAAGGCTATCTGGAATAAAGCGGATTAATGGGAAGCTGTCGTAGCGGCCTTATCCAGAACCTCCTCGGCCCATTGGTTCAGGCTCTTCCCCGCCGTTTTTGCCGTCGCTAATGCTTTCGCGTGAACCTCAGGAGAAACCCGCAACATCAACTTGCCGGAAGCTGTCCTTAAGGGCTTACGACCCGTGGCTGCACAATCGGCCAAATAGTGTTCGATTGCGGCCTTGAAATCGGCCCGGAGTTCTTCAACGGTTTCTCCGTGAAACGTGATGCTGTCAGCGATACCGATTATCTTCCCCGAAAAAACATTATCCCTTTCATCAAATTCGATCCGAGCCGTATACCCCTTATAGTTCATCACATTTTTCATGGTGTCACCTCCAATGTCTCGAGCCACTGGCGCAACTCTTCGACCTGATACCTTTTTGCTTCCTTGCCCGGATGGGGGCGATGGAGGTACTGTCGACTTCCTTTAAGCTCGAAGACGACACGAGAACCGGCGCCCTCCCGAACATCTCCGCCTAGAGCAATCACCAATGCCTCTATGTCGGCAAACAGCATACCTCCTCGCGTGGGAACCGCGAAGATCGCTTCAAGGATGCGCCGGTGCTTTGTTCTCACGATGTTATGATAGCACATTATGCTATCAAGAGCAAGCACAGCGTCTGCTGCTAAGGGCTCTCGAAAAGTGTCCGTTCATGCAAAGACTGCTTCCTGAAAGGCCAGATTTTCCTGGTATGACACGGTGTTGCGTGTTACAGTTGGCAATTATTGAATGGAAAAGATTGTGCCACAAAAAGGACGTTCGGCTGCGATGCCCCTGAGAGACTTTTATAATCTTATGATCGTCGCACTTGTCCCCCAGACGAAGCGAAACGGAATAAACGGAACTACGTCCCCCTCGGCCTGTTCTACGTCCCCCTCGGCCTGTTACGTCCCCCTCGGCCTTCCTACAGATCGTCTCCAAAGAAAATTAAACGCCTGGCGGGATACCTGGGGGATGGGACAACCTCGGCTTAGGGAAGGGCTTCTATCTTTTCTTTGAGCGCCTTATAGTAATAGCCCTCTTGCGGCTCATTGCCTAACGCGATATCCAGCATCAGCTGGAGGCTCATCAATACTCCGGGGATAACGTCTTCCGGCGTGGCTCCTTCGGGGAGAAATTCAGGGTCAATAGCCATCTCGAAGTTTATGAGCCACCATTTTTCGATCTTCCCAAACAGGTCAACAAGGGCTTTAAATTTAGTATGATCAAAGTTCCGGTTGGTATCTGCCAGAAAATCCATCAGCTCGTGGATGACCTTGTTTCTATGGCTCTTGATCTCATCAAAAGCCTGCATGTCAGAGTCGTCGATAGCGCCCATTTCTTTGAACCAAAGTAGCGACGCATACAGGGCGCTCTTTGACTTAGAAAGCACTTCGGTTTTGTATTTCTCGCTGATAATGAAGCCGCCCTTATTAAACCCGTCGCAAAAGAGCGTTTCGGGTTTTTCAATAACGCACTCCTTGAACTTCTCGAACGCCGCGACAAATAAAGAAATCGCAAGCAAATTTCCCCGTAAGGTCTCCGGGTGAAGAAATTTGTTCCAGGAATTTTCCGCTTCTTTTGAATAGTCGGAGCGCTTCACGTTTGAATTATATCATAGGGACGCACGGGGAGAAGCAATATGTTCACGGCTCCGGAAAGTATAGTCTGAAAAACTGCCTGAGCAATCCGTGGGCCGTAAGCTTAGGCGACAGAATGACACAAATTGTTAACTTTCTGCTTCCTGCCGCCTTTCATGCGGTATTCTCCGCCCAGCCCAGCAGGTCCAGCTTGCGGAATCGTAGGTGAACCAGAGTTTCCGCCGTAGATTGCCAAGATTATCGGATCCCCCCGAAAACGTTTGAGGGAAACTACATCTTAATAATATCCCACACTAGCACACGGTACAGCCCGCTCTTACCGCCGCCTTATGGATGCTCTTTATTCGATTGCGGCGGTTGCGGCGTGGAGGAGCGCCTCCAGGAATCGATGAGATGTGAATGCACTGTGAGACGTGTCGGCCGGAGATCGTACATACGTACATCGGAGGCCACACGGCGAGCAGGGCGCCGCAGATCGCGATTCCGCCAGAGGCGCGAGTCCGGCCGCCAGAAGTACTCCGCAGTTGCTTTTCGCCTTTCGTCTTCGCCTTCACAGCCGCGTCGCGCCGGAAAGCTCGACGATCTTGCGGACGACCGATTCGTCGCATCCCAGGCGCGCCGCGAGAAGGGCGACCTTCGAGGCCGGGACGCCTGCGCCCCGGATGATGTCCGCCTTCTCCCTGGCGATTGCCGCCGAGGGCTTCGCATCGTCGGCCGTGAGATAGATCGCGCAATCGGGGGTGATCTCTTCCAGTATGCTGTTGCTCTCGATTACAAGAAAGGCAGCGTTTGGGTGGTCTGCGGCAATGCGCGAAAAAGGCGTGCCCATCGGGTAGAGACGGCCGCCGCCCTTCTTCTCGCGCTCGTGATGGCCGATCTTTACGCGCACTGCGCCGGGAAGCAGATCGCAGAGCGCCCGCGCGAGGTGAGTCTTGCCCACGTTGGAGCGCGCGCCCGAGACGACGATGACCTTCATATCATTCAAGGCAGCAGGTCTGCCTTACCGGAAGGCTCTCTATCTCCCCGCTTCCCTTCCGGCATCTTGCCTGCTCCCCTTTTCGCGCCGGGGACAACAATCCCGTTACCTTACTTCCTCCCGTCCCCGTCCCCCGGTGGGAACGCCAGGGCCTCGACGAGGACGTAGGCCGCCTGGAGCGCCTCGGTGGGGCATAAGGGGAAGCATTCCTTGCAGCTCCAGCATTCCCTGGCGGCTATCTCAGGGACAAAGCTGATCTCTTTCCTTATCCCCCTGTCCACGAAGCCTATGGCGTTTGCCTTCTTGACCTCGTTGCAGTAGCGGACGCATAGGCCGCAGTGGATGCAGAAGGAGGGCTCTTTCTCGAAGCGGTTCTTGTCCGCGCCGTACTCTTTGGCATAGTCCTGGAGGATGAAGGCGTCGGGCGCATGGGCAAGCTGGAGCTCCAGGATCATCTTGCGTATCCTGTCTATCTTCTCGGAGCGGGTCGTCACCGATATGTTCTTCTCAGCAGGGTAGACGCAGGAGACGACGAGCCTTTTGGAACCCCTGCTCTCGACCTCGACTATGCAGAGCCGGCAGGCGCCGAAGGGCTCCAGCAACTCGTGCCAGCAAAGGGTGGGGATCGATATGCCGTTTGCCTTTGCCACCTCAAGGACGGTCTGCCCTTCCTTCGCCTTTACTTCCTTGCCGTCGATCTGAAAGACGATATCGCTCATTTTTGTTTACCTTCCCTGACTATCTTTCGCGCTTCTTCGGGGATGGGGGGCGGAACGGGCACGCCCGATATCTTGGTCACAGCGCGGAACTTGGGAGGGCAGACTTCGAAGCACGTTCCGCACTTCGTGCACTTCTCCTGGTCTATCATATGGATCAGGTTCTTGCCGCCTATGATCGCCTCCGAGGGGCACTTCCTCGCGCATGTCGTGCAGGCATTGCACTTGGCAGGGTCGATGTAGAAGGCGATAAGCTCCTTGCATGATAAGGCCGGGCATCTCTTCTCTTTTATGTGCGCCTCGTACTCGTCCCTGAAGTACTTCAACGTGGAGAGGAAGGGGTTCGGGGAGCTTTTGCCCAAGGCGCAGAGGGCTGCCTCCATGGCCGTCTCGGAGAGCTGCTCAAGGGTCTCGATGTCGCCTTCCTTGCCCTTGCCCTTCGTGATGTTCGTCAGTATCTTGAGCATCTGCCTCATGCCCTCGCGGCACGGGACGCATTTGCCGCAGGACTCGTCGGTAAGGAACTCCATGAAGTACCTTGCGACATCGACCATGCAGGTGTCTTCGTCCATCACGATCATGCCGCCGGAGCCCATCATGGAGCCTGCCTTGGTCAGCTCGTCGAAGCCGACGGGCAGGTCGAGAAGGTTCTCGGGCAGGCAGCCGCCCGAAGGGCCGCCCGTCTGGACCGCCTTGAACTTCTTGCCGTTCGGTATGCCGCCGCCTATGTCGTAGATGATCTCCTTCAAGGGGGTGCCCATAGGCACCTCGACCAGCCCCGTATTCGTTATCTTGCCGACAAGGGAGAAGATCTTCGTGCCCTTGCTCGTCTCGGTGCCGTATTTGGTGAACCAGTCGGCGCCGTTGTTGATGATGAGGGGGACGTTGGCCCACGTCTCCACGTTGTTGAGGACGGACGGCCTGCCCCAGAGGCCGACGATGTTGGAGCGGATGTACTTGGGCCGGGGCTCCCCCGCCCTGCCTTCGAGGGCGGTCATGAGGGCCGTCGATTCGCCGCATACGAAGGCGCCTGCCCCTTTGTGCACCTTGACGACGAAGTCGAACCCGGAGCCCAGGATGTTCTTGCCCAGAAGACCCAATTCCTCCGCCGTCTTTATGGCAATGTTCACGTTCTCGACGGCGAGGGGGTATTCCTGGCGGACGTAGATGTAGCCCTCGTGCGCGCCGACCGCAAAGGCCCCTATCGTGAGGCCCTCAAGGACCGCGTGGGGGTTGCCTTCGAGCAGGCTCCTGTCCATGTAGGCGCCCGGGTCGCCCTCGTCGGCGTTTACGATCACGTACTTGACGGGGTCTTTGGCGTTCCGGGAGCCTTCCCACTTGACGCCTGCCGGGAAGCCGCCGCCGCCCCGGCCGCGCAGGTTGGCCTTCTTGACCTCCTGGAGCACGGATTCGGGGGTCATGGCGGTCAGGGCCTTGGCCAGGGCCGTATAGCCGCCGATGGCCAGGTAGTCGTCGATGCTCTTGGGGTCTACGCTCACGTTCGAGCCGAAGACGATGCGCCCCTGGTTCTTGTAAAAGGGGATCTCCGATTCGTGGATGATCTTTTCCTTCGTGGCCGGGTCGGTGTAAAGCAGGCGCTCGATGACCTTCTTGTTCTTTATCGTCTCGGCGACGATCTCAGGCACGTCCTCCGGCTTTATCTGGAAATAGCATATCTCGTCGGGACGGATGACGACGATGGGGCCGCGCTCGCAGAAGCCGTGGCAGCCCGTCTTCCTTATGTCTACTGTGGAGGCGAGGCCCTGCCTGGCGATCTCTTCTTCGAGCTTGGCCGCAACCTCGCGGCTGCCGGAGGCATGGCAGGCGGAGCCGGAGCAGAGGGTGATGCAGGGCTTCTTCGGGTCCCTTTTGGAGACGATCTCTTTTCTTAAGGCTTCCAGGTCGGCAGGCGTTTTTATCCGGGGCATGGTCTCTTCCTCAATCGTAGTTTTTCAATACGTCGCCCGCCTGGGCAGGCGACATCTTGCCGTGCGTCTTCCCGTCGACCTCCATGACCGGACCTAAGGCGCAGCAGCCCAGGCAGTTGACGATCTCAAGGCTGAACTTGAGGTCCAGGTCCGTCTCGCCGGGCTTGATGCCCGTTATCTCCTCCACGGTGTCGAGGACGCGGGAGGCGCCGCGCACGTGGCAGGCGGTGCCCATGCAGATGTGGACCTGGTGGCGCCCCTTGGGGACGAGGCTGAACGCCTTGTAGAAGGTCGCGATGTGCTGTATGCGGGTCATGGGGACCTTAAGCCGCTCGGCGACCCTCTCTAAGGCTTCCCTGGGGAGCCAGCTATTCTCCGCCTGGATGTCGAGGAGCACCTGGATGAGCGAGCTTGCCTCGCAGTTATGCTTGTCGATGATCTGGTCGATTCTCTCTTTGTCCATAGGATACCCGATCCTTAAAAAATATTCTTCGGACCCTTCCCGCCTTTACGGCCCGCTTCCTCAAGCGGCGGCGTAGCGCTTCTGGCCCTCGTCGTATCTCACAAGCCTGTGACGCGACGAGCTATTCAGGTACTTCGACACCTCCGACGGTGTAAGGCCCAGCTCATGCGCGATCTCGGCGGTCGAGAGGGGCTTTTCCCGGAGGAGGGCGATAATCTGGCTGACGGCGAGCTTGTCGGCGATGGTCTCTTTGAACAGGCGGTTGAGCTCGTCGCTCTCGAAGAACTTATGGTACTCTTCCTCCGACATGGGGGGCAGCCTCAGCCTCTCCCTTTCCACCAGCCTGATGTAAGGGACGAGCCTCGTGACGGAATCGAGCCTGAACTTCAACCCGGCCCCGTCTATCCCTTCACTTTTGCCCAGGGGGCCGAGCTCCTTGATCGTCTTGACGAAGTCGTTGACGCTTTCGATAAAGACGTTCGCCTCTGCGCCCGACATGAACCGCATCGTAAGCCTTTCGGGGTTCAGCCCTATCCGTTCCAGCAGCTTCTTCGCTATCTGGACCATCGCGAAGGTATGGTAATTCCCGTGGGTGATATAATTGCACTCGTTCAGGTGGCAGCCGCCGATGAAGACACCGTCGGCGCCCTTCGAGAAGGCCCTGAGCACGAAGCTCAAGTCCACCCTCCCCGTGCACATCACGCGGATAAGCCTCATTTCGGTCGTATATTGCAGTCTGGAAACTCCAGCCAGGTCAGCAGCGCCGTATGCTCACCAGTGGCATACGAAGCCTAGTATCTTCGGCTTGAACTTAAGGCCCGTACTCATTCGCGCTCACCCCCTTTTCCGGCAATAACCGCTCTCTTAATCCGCATATCCCTACTACCCCCCGACCGCCGCGTCGATCTGCCTTATGATCTCCTCGTCGGAGACGGCAGCGTCGATCTCGCTCACCATCTCTTCGTCCGTGAAGTGCTTCAGAGAGATGGCGTTCGTCGCGCACTTCGTGTTGCAGAGGCCGTCGCCCTTGCAAAGGACGGGGTTGACCCTCGCCTTCCTGCCCTGCGGGCTGTCGTAGAACTCGATGGCGCCGTAAGTGCACGCGGTGATGCACGCCCCGCAGGAGATGCACTTGTTCTCGTCCACCTCGCAGACGGAGCCGGAGGCGACGACCGTATCGTGCGACAGGAGCGTCAGCACCCGGCCGGCAGCGCCGTAAGACTGGTTGATCGTCTCCTGCATGAACTTGGGATAATGGGCCAGCCCGCAGAGATAGACGCCGTCCGTCGCGAACTCGACCGGGCGCAGCTTGACGTGGGCCTCCTTGAAGAACCCGTCCGGGCTCAGGGTCACCTTGAACAGCCCCGCGATCTCCTTCGTCGCTGCCGAAGGGATAACGGCTGCGGCCAGGGCGAGGACATCCGCGTCGAGCTCCAGCTTCTTGCCAAGGATGTAATCCGTGGCCGTGACCTTCAGGACCGCCCTGCCCTCCTCGGACTTGCCGGGCTTCACCTTCGGCGGGTCCTGCGGCTCGTAGCGGATGAACCGCACGCCTTTGCTTGCCGCCTCCCTGTAGTAGTCCTCCTTGAAGCCGTACGTCCTTACGTCCCTGAAGAGGATGTAGATGTCCATCTTCGGGTTTATCTCTTTGAGCTTCAGGGCGTTCTTTATCGACTCGCTGCAGCACAGCCTGCTGCAATAGTTCCTCTCCTCGTTCCTGCAGCCCACGCACTGGATCATAACGAGGCTCTCGGCCCCGGTGACCTTCTCGTCGCCTGCGGCGATCTTCTCCTCGAGCTCGAGGTGCGTCATGACCCGCTCGTCCTGCCCGTAAAGGTACTCGGTTGGCGTCAATACCTCCGCGCCTATGGCGATGACGGCCGCGCCGTGCTTGATCTCGGCGGGCCCCCGGTCGGACTTTATCTTGGTGGTGAAGTTGCCCACGTACCCCGCCGCGCCGGTGATCGTCGCATCGGCGTAGACGTGGATCAGGGGGTGGCGGTAAATCTTTTTTATGAGGTCGCTCAGGTACGCCTGGACGTCGAGTCCTTCCAGGGTGGAGTGGATCTTCCGGGCGATGCCGCCGAGCTCCTTTTCCTTCTCGATCAGGTAGACCTCGTGCCCCTGCTCGGCTATCGACAGGGCGGTCGTCATGCCCGCGATGCCGCCGCCGACCACGAGCGCCCTCTTATCGACGGGCAGGTCGAACTCCTGCAAAGGCGCCAGGAGGCAGGCCCGCGCGACGGACATGCGGATGATGTCCTTCGCCTTCTGGGTGGCCTCTTCCTTCTCTTTCTGATGGACCCAGGAGTTGTGCTCCCGGATATTGGCCATCTCGTAGTAATACTGGTTGATGCCCGCCTCGCGCAGGGTGTCGCGGAAGAGCGGCTCAAGCGTCCTCGGGGAGCAGGCGGCGACCACAACGCGGTTCAGCCCTTTCTCCTTCGTGACGTCCGTTATCTCCTTTGCGGAGTTCGTCGCGCACGAGAAGAGCTGGTTCTGCGCGTGGACGACGTTCGGCAGGGTCTTGCAGTATTCGACCGTGTCCGGGATATTTACGATCGCGGCCGATGTTCGCCCCGCAGTGGCAGACGAAGACGCCGATCCTCGGCTCTTCGCCGGAGACGTCCCTTTCCTCCGGGTATACCCTTTCCCTGGTGAGCTGTCCCCGCCTGTAGTCGAGGAGCTCGCCGATCTGGGCGCCCGCGCCGCTCGCGCTGAAGACCGACTCCGGGATGTCGATGGGGCCCTGGAAGGCGCCGCTCACGAAGATGCCCGGCCTGTTCGTCTCCATCGGGTTGGAGGGGTCGAGCTTGGCAAAATCGTGCTCGTTCAGCTCGACGCCGAACTTCTTCGCCAGCTCAAGCGCCTCGGTCGGGGGGTTCAGGCCGATGGAGAGGACCACCATGTCGAACTCCTCATCCTTCACGCCCTCGTTGGGCGTCGAGTAGCGCACCGTGACGTTCTTCGTCACCGGGTCTTCTTTCACGATCGACGTGTAGCTCCTGATGAAGCGGATCGCCCGGAAGGTTCTCCGCCCTCTGGTAGTAGCGCTCGAAGTCCTTGCCGTAGGAGCGGACGTCGTTATGGAATATCGTGCACTCGGCCGTCGGCGTCGTGGTCTTTCGTCAGGATCGCCTGCTTCTGGGCGTAGGTGCAGCAGACGGCAGAGCAATAGCTGTTGCCGCCCTCGATGACCTGCCTCGACCCGACGCACTGGATCCAGGCCACTTTATGGGGGTGCTTCTGGTCGGATGCGCGCAGTATCTCGCCCGCGTAAGGGCCCGTCGAGCAGAGGAGCCGCTCGTAGTCCATGCTGGTGACTACGTTTCGGAACTCCCCGTAGCGGTACTCCGCCCGCACCTTCGGGTCGAAGGGCTCGAAGCCCGGCGAAAGGACTATCGCGCCCACGTTTATCTCCTCCTTCTCGGGCGCCTGGTTGAAATCTATCGCGTTGTTCTTGCACACCGCCTCGCAGATGCGGCACTTCTTCTCTTTCAGGTAGAGGCAGCTTTCATCGATATACGTGACTAGGGGGATAGCCTGCGCGAAGTAAACGTGGACGGCCTTGTTCTTCGATATCTCCTGGTTGAACTGGTCCGGGTACTTGACCGGGCAGTATTCGACGCAGGTAGTGCAGCCTGTGCATTTGTCCTCCATGGATATACCTGGGCTTCTTGGTGAGGGTTACCTTGAAGTTGCCCGCTTCTCCCTCGATGCCGTCAACCTCGGTATAGGTGAGGATCTCGATGTTCGGGTGCCGGCCGACCTCGACCAGCTTGGGTGCGAGTATTCACATCGAGCAGTCGTTGGTCGGGAAGGTCTTGTCGAGCTGGGCCATGTGGCCCCCGATGCTCGGCGACTTCTCGACCAGGTAGACCTTGAAGCCCGCAGTGGCGAGGTCGAGGGAGGCCTGGATGCCGCTGATGCCGCCGCCGACGACCATCACGTCTCCAAAGTTGCCGCCTGCAAGGCTCCTGCAGACCTGCTGGATGTTTTCCTTCAGCATTATTACGTTTTCCACTTTCTTTCACCTCGTCCGGTTTTGTGGTCCCATGCCGTCCGGGCCTTCAACCCGGTTAAAACCCCTGTTACGCCGGGCCGCCGAGCCGCTCAGGATGGGAATAGACCGAAAAACGGTTCCCCCGCACATAGCCCACAAGGGCAACGCCCAGGTCGCGGGCTATGGAAACAGCGGCCCCCGTCGGCGAATGGCGCGAGACGACAACGGGCGTCTCCATCCTTGCGGCCTTGAGGAGCATCTCGGACGAGACGCGGCCCGTAGTCAGCACCAGCCTGTCCCTCGTCGGTATCCCCCTCATCAGGCATTCGCCCTGTATCTTGTCGAGGGTGTTGTGCCGCCCGATATCCTCCGCAACCAGGAGCAGCTCCTTTCCGTCCGCAAGGGCCGAGGTGTGTATGCCCCCCGTAACCCGCTGCGTCTCAATGTGCTCCTGGAGCTGCCTCATCAGCAAAAGGACCTCCTCCGGCTTAACGGTAAAGGCCGAATCGACCTTCTTCGTCTCGATCTTGAAGACCGCCCCGCCGCCGCAGCCCGACGTGATCGTCCTCGATGTCGGCACCTGGTAATCCGGGTTGACGAGCCTCACGTCCGCCATCGATTCCGTCCCGCAGACGCTCATGCCGGCCACGTCGCCTACGCCCGATATGATCCCCTCCGCATAGAGGAACCCGTAAACAAGGCAGTCCAGCTTGGTCGGCGTGCATTGGATGGTGACGAGCTCCCTGGAGGTTCACGTAGACCGTGACCTCCTTCTCGAGGGGCACGCCGACCGAAGTCTTGGCCCATCCCCCGTCTGCAAAGCGGTCGCAGATTATCTCCTCCGCGACGCCCCTTGCCTCCGGCGCTTCAATCGGCTCCTGCATGATGCCCTTCGTTCTCTTTTCCGGCCCCAGGCTGGCGGCGTCTCCCGCCAACAACGCTGCCGAAGTCTCCCCGCTTGCCACTGCCTATATCACCTCTTGCAGAACCTCGGTTATGTCCTTGACCTCTATAACGTCGCTGTAATTGAGCACAGCCCTGCTGTCCTCGAAATTCGTTATGCAATAGGGGCAGGCGGTGACGACTTCCTTTACGCCCAGTCCTACGGCCTCTTTCGTCCTCAAATTGACGAACCTCTCGTTCTTCGGCGTCTCCGCCCAGATCCTGCCTCCGCCCATGCCGCAGCAGAGGGCGTCTTCCCGCGACTCGGAGAACTCGGTCAGCTCCAGGCCGGGTATCCTCTTAAGGACGTTGCGCGGCTCGTCGTATATGCCGTTGTGCCGGCCGAGGTAGCACGGGTCGTGATAAATGACCTTCTTCGCGTACTCGCCGCCGATCCTCAACCTCCCCGCGTCGAGAAGCTCCGAGAGGAGCTGCGTGATATGGATTATCTCGAAGTTCACCTTGAACTCGGGATACTCGTTCTTGAAGGTATGGTAGCAATGGGGGGAGGAGACAACGATCTTCTTTACCCCGTTGTCGATAAAGGTCTTGATGTTCTCTTTGGCAAGGCGCCTGAAAAGGTCCTCGTTGCCCGTCTTGCGGATGCTCTCGCCGCAGCAGCTCTCCTTGGCGCCCAGTATGCCGAAATCTACGCCTGCCTTCTGGAGGACGGCGGCCGTCGCCTTTGCCACCTTTTTCAGTCTAGGGTCGAAGCTCAGGTAGCAGCCGGGGAAATAGAGGATCTCCATGCCTTCGGCAAACGGCTTTACGCGCCAACCCCTCCGCCCAGTCCGCCCTCGTCTTCCTGTCCTCATTGAAGGGGTTGCCCTGCGCGGCAAGGCCCGCGCTCACCGTGCGGTAGGGCTTGACCGACGCGTGGAAGACGTTGTACCCCGTCGCCATCCTGCGGATGGCCACCATGTCGTTGATCTGCTTCACGTCCCTGGGGCACCGCTGGGGGCACTTCCCGCAGGTCGTGCAGCGCCATATATCTTCCTTCTCGATCTCCGACAGGCCGAAAGTCGCTTCGCGGATGAGCTTGCGCATGCTGAACCTGCTCACCCGGTTCCAGGGGCAGACGGTGTCGCACTTTCCGCATTGGTAGCAGAACTTGACGGCGTCTCCGCCTTTCTCTTTTATCTCGTCTATTACCTCTTTGAAGGGGGCTACGGTCTCCACGATATTTTAGCCTCTTCTTTTATCTTTGCGTCTTTTAGCCCTTCTTCGTCATCCGGGCAACGGTATCGACGACCTTCTGCAATCCATACTTGTCCACCATCGACGACAGCCCCGCTCCACGTCCTCCATCTCGACACCCTCTTCGACTTCCTCTTCCCTCTCTTCATAAATCAGGGCGTCGTTGATGCACCACTGCACGCAGAGCGGCTTTTCCTGGGGCGGGTCGTCCTCGCACATGTCGCACTTCAGGGGGAGGCCGGAATCGGGCTCCTTGAAGGTCTCCCTCGACGGGCACGAGGCCCTGCAGAAGCCGCACTCGTCGTATTCCTTCCCGTCGATGACGTATGCGTCCCTGCCCATGCACTCTGCCGGCGTATACTCGCCCGCGTAGACGGGGAGGTAGACGTCCCTTATGGGGTCGCGGATCAGACGGATGCGCGACCTCGCCGGGTTGTTGCTGCCGTACTTCGGGGTGGAGTGGAAGGCGGAGCAGATTACCTCGCACGCCCGGCAGCCGTTGCATTTGTCGGTGTCGATCTTGATCGTCTTGACTATTTTCTTAACCTTGCTCATTTTTTATGATCCCTCTCTGCTCTAAGTCTTCGGCGACGTAACCCAGGTCGAGTGCCTGCAGGGACTCTTTAGTGGGGATGCCGTCGTTGTCCCAGCCCTTGAATTTGTAGTACGCGTCCAGGAGCTTCTCTTCGAGCTCGGGGAACCTTTTCTTCCAGTGGTCTTCCGGCGGCTTCTCGTCGGCCCTCCGCAGGCCCCTGCGCACGTTGATGCTCCTTATCAGGCTGCGGTTCCTCCTGTAGACCTGCTTCAAGCCCTCCTCGTCCATATCGACGCCAGCGCCGGATGAGATGAGCTTCGGGTAATTGTGTATGTGGTAAGGGGGCTTCAGCGGGAAGGACGACAGGCCCGCGCATACGCCCAGGGCGTCGTCGATGTAGTGCATCATCTCCTGCCAGTCGACGATATCGACGGACATATCGACGGTCGGGTAATACGGGTTCGACCGCTCGCCCCGTAGGCTCCCAGTCCAGGACGTACTGCTTGAACTTCTCGTCCGGGACCTGGAGCCAATCCTTCACGAACTCCTCCCTCTCCTCCATCGTCATGAAGGGGGCCTGGGGGAACTGCCCCTCGATCTGGGTGATGTTTATCTTCTCGCCGGTGGCATACATGAGGAAATAGACGGGGTTCAACATGCCGAGCTTGAGGGGCAACTGCTCGTGCTTCTTGATGTTGTTGTGGGCGAACGCCTCCGACCCCTTGCCGATCTTCTTGGCCGCCCAGTAAGTGCCGTCGGCGAGGATGTCCCCTATCCCTTCCCTGCGGACGATCCTGTCGAGGAGCCAGAAGAACTTGCCCTCGTTGTCGGTCGGGCACCCCTCGAAGTCGGCGTCCGTCAGGATGCCGGCCTCCTTCAGCTCGAAGGCGAAGGCCATGATCTGCGGGGTAGAGAAGCCGTCCACCCCGTACTCCGTGGCGCGCTGGGCGATCCTGAAGCCGAAATCGAGGTCGTCCACGAAGGCGGCCATCGTGTAGGTGAGCTTCGAGAAGCACTTCATCATGAAGGTGGAGATCCCCGGCACGGAGATGATAGCGCCGCACTTTATCGGGCAGTTATAGCAGCTGATGAGGCGCTTCCGCACCCCGAGCTGCGTATCCTTCCACTTCTTCTCGATCTCGTCGTTCCAGAAGTCCTTCCGCCGGGTGCGGGCATTGCCCCACATGAAGTTCTCGGTGTGCCACTTCTCGTCCGTATGGAGCATCTCCTGGGGCGAACCAAGGCCCTGGAGGATGGTCATGACGTTCGGGACCGGGTTGTCGTTCCGGTACTTTATATATTTGAGCACGTCGTTGCAGAGATCGAGGAACTCGGCCGGCCTGGCGAGGTTGATGTCCTTCGTCCCACGGACGGCTATCGCTTTTACCCCCTTGTCGCCCATGACTGCGCCGATGCCGAGCCGGCTGGCGCTCGACCTGCCCTGCTCGATAGAGGCCGTGAATACCCTGTTCTCGCCGGCCAGGCCGATGGCGGCCACCTGGGCGTTAGGCTCCTTAAGCTCCCTGCGGATGAGCTCCTGCGTCTCGACTGCGCCCTTGCCCTTCAGGTGGGAGGCATCGCGTATCTCCACCTTGTCGTTGTGTATCCATATATAGACCAGGCTCGGGGACTTGCCGCGCAGGATGATCTTGTCATAGCCCGCATACTTCAGCTCCGGCGCAAAGAACCCCCCCATCATCGAGTACCCCATCAGCAGGGTCTGGGGGGAATAGGTGGTGATAATCGTGCGGTTGGCGCCGGGGGCGGGCGTGCCGTCCAGAAGACCGGTGCCGAATATGAGCAGGTTGTCGGGAGAGAAAGGGTCTACGTCGGCGGGGACCCTGTCCCATAATATCTGCGCGTTGGTGCCCAGCCCGCCAAGGTGAAGGTCGGTCGCTTCTGCGTCGGTCGCCACCCTCTCAATGCTCCCCCGCGTAAGATCGATTTCCAGATTGAACCCTGTTTCTGCGTACCTCATTTGTCGGCCCCTCTCAAGTACTTTTGCAGCCCGTCTTCGGCTGCTTGCTTCACATTCGTCTCACCCCTGGCACTTTGTTCATATTTTCACGTACTGTATACCAAGCCAGGACTTCCCTGTCAAGACATTTCTTTCCCCAATCTGCGGCCCTTTTATTGCCCATTCCGCCCCTCCGGCCGCCGCCTCATCCCGGTCGCCCCGCTGCCCATATGCCCATGCGCCGCCCAATGGCTAGCCGCGTGCGCCTTGCCCTTCATCTCTCCTACGCCCCCGGCTGCAAGCGCCAGCCTATCTCTTCCGAAATCCGCCTCAATAAGCCCGTTATCTGAGGAATCGACGCCTCGGACACCTGGCTCGTCAGGCTTACGGCCCAGACCGCCGCCTGGACGTCCTTCCCGCCCGCCGTAACCGGCACTGCAAAGGCGACCACGCCCTCAAGGTATTCTTCCCTGTCGTACGCTACGCCCTCGGCCCGGACCTTGAGGATCTCCTCCCTGTAGGCCGCTTTATCGACGATGGAGTGGGGCGTGAACCTTTCGAGCTCCGTGCGGGCGAGGATGTCTTCGATCTCTTCGTCGGGCAGCAGGGAAAGCATCGCCTTGATGCCTGCGCCGGCCAGGACCGGCATCTGCATCCCGATCTCCGACGACACGTTGATCCCGTGGCCGGCATCCACCTTGTCGATAAGGATGGCCCGCCGGTCGGAGCGAAGCCCCAGGAAGGCGGACAGCCCCGTCTCCGCGTTGATCGTCTCAAGGTAGGGGTGGACGGTCTGTATGAGGGCCGAGCGCCTCCCCGCCATGTTGGCAAGGACGTAAAAGCGCGTGCCGAACCCGAACTTGCCGTCGCCATGATTTTCAAGGATATTGAGGTCCGTGAGGGTATGGCCGATGTTGAAGACCGTGCTCTTGTTGAGGTCGAGCTTGCCGGATATGTCGCTGATCCCCATAGGCTCCTTCGACCTGGCGAGGAGCTCCAGGATGGCGAAGCACTTATCTATGGCAGGCACTCTCGTGAATCCAGGGGGCATGACGCATCCAACCCGTTTCATCTATAGAACACATGTTTAATATAGCACGAATACCCCCTGCCTTGTCAAGAGCAAAAAGGCGAGCATGTGAAAAATTTCAAGAGGCCGCCGGGACAGGCCGCGCACCCCAACCATGCCGTCCGCCTCCGGGCCGCCTTGGCCGCCCCCTCTCCGGCCGCTTCCGCCCCTCTCTTGCGCGACGAGGCGTCGATATCTTATACACGGTGCATGGACGGCGACTGGCGAGGCCCCGGCCGCGGCCGCCAAACGTTCGCCGGATGAATTTTCTCCTGGCTTTGTCGCGGTTTTGGGGTATACTATAGAGTCGCTTGCGCCCATAGCTCAACTGGATAGAGTGCCGGACTACGAATCCGTAGGTTGCAGGTTCGAATCCTGCTGGGCGCGCATTTCTCAGGCTTTCTCACCCCGTCAGGCGCGGCGCCTGCGGCGACTTTTCCGCAGCCCGCCGCGCCTGATATATAATGAGTCACACGGAGCAGTCTCAGAAGCGGGATACAGGATCGTGAAAAAACGAAAGACAAGGGTAATCAGCGTCGGCGGCGTCAAGATCGGGGGCGGCAACCCCATCAGCGTCCAGTCCATGCTCAAGACGGACCCCCAGAACTTCCAGGAGACGCTGAACCAGCTCCTCGACGTGAAAAGGGCGGGCTGCGAGATCATAAGGATCGCCCTGCCCCAGGAAGACACCTGCAAGATCATCCCCTTTCTGAAGCGGGAGGTCGATATACCGATCATAGGGGACGTCCACTTCAACCACCGCATCGCCCTGAAGGCCGTTGACGCGGGGATCGACGGCATCAGGATCAACCCCGGCACGATCAACAACACGAAAAAGCTGAAAGAGGTGGCGGTCGCCTGCCGGGACCGCCGCGTGCCCGTAAGGATAGGGATCAACGTAGGCTCCCTCGAAAAGAGGATCCTGAAGAAATACGCCAGGCCCGACGCGGACGCCATGGTGGAGAGCGCCCTCGACGCGGTGAAGCTCTTCGAGGACCAGGGGCACCCTGCCCTAAAGGTGTCGCTCAAGGCGTCCGATATCCTGCAGACCATAGAGGCCTACAGGAAATTCTCCCGCGCCTCCGACGTCCCCCTCCACGTCGGCGTCACCGAGGCGGGGCCCGTCTTCTCCGGGCGTCATCAAGTCCGCCATAGGCATCGGGATACTCCTTCACGAGGGCATAGGCGACACGATAAGGGTCTCCCTCACGGGGGACCCCGTCTACGAGGTGACGGCGGGCTACCATATCCTGCGCGGCCTGGGCTTAAGGAAAAGGGGCATCAATATCATCTCCTGCCCCACCTGCGGCAGGTGCAGGGTAAACTTGCGGGAAGTGGTCGAGGAATTCGAGAAAGAGGTCGCCTACGTCGATGCCTGCCTCGATATAGCCATCATGGGGTGCGAGGTAAACGGACCCGGCGAGGCCCGCGACGCAGACCTCGGCATCGCCTTCGGCGCGCAGAACGCCGTCCTTTTCTCGAAGGGGGCAGTCAAGAAGACGGGCATCCCCAGGGAGCTTGCCAAGGCAGATACTCGTCGAAGAGATACACAACCTTTCCCGCTAGGACCCGCTCCCGCCCCCGCCGCCCGCCGCTTTCCTCTCCGCCGCCCTTCTCGTCAAGATCACCCGCTGAATCACGGTCAGGTGCGTAAAGACCGCAAGGATAACGACAACGGGCCGCAGGATATTGAAGAAGAGACCCGCGACGAGCAGGATGATCCTCTCCGACCTTTCGAGGAGGCCGTTCCTGCACCCGATCGACGCGGCCTCGGCCCGCGCCCTCGCGTAAGGGATGATGGCCGTCCCTATTGCGGCAAAGAAGGAGATCATCGCGAAAAGCGGGTCCGGGTGTCCTGCCGCGCAGAAAATGGATCGCGATGCCGAGCATGACGAGGAGGTCCGAGTAGCGGTCGAGGACCGAGTCGAGGAAGCCCCCGAAGGGCGTCGTCATCTTCGCGCTGCGCGCGACCGCCCCGTCGAGGAGGTCGAAAAAACCCGATACGAGAAGGAAGATGCCGGCCAGGAAGAGCGGCCAGCTGGATGCGGCAAGCGCCGAGGCGAGGAGCGAAAAAAAAAGCCCGAAAACGGTGAGGACATTCGGGCTGACGACCCTGCGGCCGAAAAGCAGGCGGTATATCCCGACCAGGAGAGGGTCGAGAGAATGGCCTATCCGAGAGCTAATCAAAGGAAACCTCTAAGTCCGCCTGCGTCGCCTGGAGGAGATGGCGCCGGTAGCCCCCTGTTTCGCTATCTGAACCTCTCTCCCTTTATGAACTCCTCGACCATCCTTCTGGCGACGTCGTCGGGGAACTGGCTCATGGGGTGCTTCATGGTATACCCCGATATCGACTCCAGAAGCGCCGCCCACGCCCCTGTCGCGGGCGATCTTGCAGCACCTTATGGCGTCTATGACGCACCCGCCGCTGTTCGGGGAGTCCTCGACGGAGAGGCGCAGCTCAAGGTCGATGGGGATGTCCCCGAAGATCCTCCCCTCTATGCGGAGGAAGCAGACCTTGTTGTCCTTCTGCCAGGGGACGTAATCGGACGGCCCCACGTGGATGTTCTCCGGGGCGAGAGGCTTTTCCAGGAGGGACTGGACCGCCTCGGTCTTCGATATCTTCTTCGAGATGAGCCTGTCCCTGTTGAGCATGTTCAGGAAATCGGTATTGCCGCCCGTGTTGAGCTGGTACGTCCTGTCGATGGAGACGCCCCTGTCGGCAAAGAGCTTCGCCAGGATGCGATGGATGATCGTCGCCCCTATCTGCGACTTTACGTCGTCGCCCACGACGGGGATCCTCTTCTCCTCGAACGCGGCGGCCCACCGCTCGTCGGAGGCGATGAATACGGGGATGCAGTTGATGAGGCTCACGCCCGTCTCCAGGCAGCAGGAGGCGTAAAACCTGCGCCGCCTCCTCCGACCCGACGGGGAGGTAGTTTATCAGGATATCTACCCCCCGCTCTTTCAATATGGCCGGCTACGTCGTCGGGCGCCCTATCCGCAGGGACGAACCTCCGGTCTTCGGGATAATCGGCCATGTGGGGGGAGACGCCGTCGAGGAGCCTGCCCATGGAGACCGTCATATCGCCGTCGCTCAGGGCGGACGATGATCCGCTTCGTGCAGTTGGGCGGCGCGAAAATGGCCTCCCGGAAGGGCTTGCCCACCTTGCGCTTGTCTATGTCAAAGGCGGCGACGATCTTGATGCTTTCGGCGGTATAGCCGCATATCTCGTAATGCATCAATCCCGACGGCGACATCCGGTTTCCCTTTTTCCGGCAGTAATAGTCAATGCCCTGGGCCAGGGAGCTTGCACAATTGCCTGATCCCCACAATCGCTATCCGAATATCCCGCATGGAATCCCCTAGGCGTTTCTTCTCTTTTAAAATATTTATCGAAAAAAGTCAAAACAAAACGGCCCGATTCGACGGTCCCGTCAGGCCGTTTTGTATTGGCTGGCCCCCATCTCGTACAAATCATTACCGAAAACGTCGTTGATGACGAAAAGAGGAAAATCCTCGACGAGCAGCCTTGCGACCGCTTCAGGTCCGAGGTCCCCATAGGCGATGACTCGTATGTCTTGATGCACTTCGAAAGGAGCGCGCCGGCGCCCCCCGTCGCCGCCGAAATAGACCGCCTTATGCCCCTTTATGGCGTCCTTCACGGCCTGCGACCTCTTCCCCTTGCCTATCATCCCTTTGAGGCCGAGGGCGAGGAGCGTCGGGGCGTAGGCGTCCATCCGGGAGGCAGTCGTAGGGCCTGCCGCGCCGATAACGCGGCCGGGGGCAGGCGGGGTCGGCCCGCAGTAATAGATGACCTGCCCTTTGATGTCGAAGGGCAAAGGGCTGCCGTCGCGCGAGCGCGTCCATGAACCTCTTGTGCGCCGCGTCCCTCGCCGTGTAGATATAGCCGGAGAGCAGCACCTTGTCCCCCGACCTCAAGGCGGTCACGGTCCCCTCGTCGAGCGGCGTCTTTATCCGCTTTATCTCCATCCGTCCCCCTAAAGCGTCACTTCCCTGACCCTGTGCGCGTGGCACTGTATGTTCACCGCTACCGGCAGCGACGCGATGTGGCAGGGCAGCGTCTTGATGTGGACGTCGAGGGCGGTCACCCTCCCCCCGTACCCGCCCGGCCCTATCCCCAGCCGGTTTATCTCCTCCAGCACCTCGACCTCCAGGCCCGCGACGAAGGGGTCCGGGTTCCTCCGGCCGAAGGGGACCATCAGGGCCTCCTTCGATAGGAGCGCCGAGGTCTCGAAGTTGCCGCCTACGCCGACGCCCACCGTGATCGGCGGGCAGGGGTTCGGCCCTCCCTTCTTCACCATCTCGACGACGAACGCCTTTATCCCCGGCACGCCGGCCGACGGGGTGAGCATCCTCACCTCGCTGTAGTTCTCGCTGCCTCCGCCCTTCGGCATGACGACGATCCTCACCCTGTCGCCCGCGACGATCGAGGTATGGATGATGGCAGGGGTGTTGTCGCCCGTGTTCTTCCTCGTGAAGGGGTTGCAGCAGGATTTCCGCAGGTAGCCTTTCCCGTAGGCGTCCCGGACGCCGGCAGTTACGGCCTCGTCCAGGGACCCGCCCGCTCAGGTGCACGTCCTGGCCGACCTCGATGAAGAGGACGGCCAGACCCGTGTCCTGGCATATCGGTATCCGCTCCCGCGCGGCGACTTCCGCGTTCTTCAGAAGCTCCCTGAGCACTTCTTTGCCTGCCGGCGATACTTCTTCGTCAACGGCCTTCGCCAGCCTGCCCAGGACGTCCTCGTGGAGGTCGATGTTCGCGTCGATAAACAGCTTCTCCACTGCGGCGGCAATATCTGCTACCGGCACTTCCCTCATCGCTACTCCTTATATGCCTGGATGATGCCTTTCTCCATAAGGATACCGACCTCGTCCCTCGCCCTCCTGATCTTCGCCTCGGCCATCGAGAAAAGCTCCTTCTCGCTCAGCTTCAGGCGGGCGACGCCCTGCTCCATCGCCTTCTTCGCGACTGCGACAGCCTCCCTGGGGAAGACCTCCCACTCGTCCATCGTGGGCAGCAGGTAGGTCTTCCGAGATGCCCTTGTCCTCTGCGCAGCGCGCCAATTCCACGGCTGCCGCGATGCACATCTCGTCGGTGATCGTCTTCGCCATGACGTCGAGGGTGCCCCTGAAGATGGCGGGGAAGCCGATGGAGTTGTTGACCTGGTTGGGGAAATCGCTCCTGCCCGTCGCGACGACCTGTGCGCCCGCCTCTTTGGCCTCCCACGGCCAGATCTCCGGGATAGGGTTGGCGCACGCGAAGACGATGGCGTTGTCGGCCATCCTGGCGATCCATTCCTTCTTGATTACGTCCGGCCCGGATTTCGACAGGGCGATGACCGCGTCCTGGCCCGCTATGGCCTCCGGCATGTCGCCGTTCCTGCCCGCGCCGTTCGTCGCCTGGGCGAGCTCCCATTTCTCCTTGTGGCTCTTTGCGTCGATGTCCGTCCGCTTCTTCGAGAGGATGCCCTTGCTGTCAACGATCATCATCTTCTTCGGGTCCGCCCCCGCCTTGAAGAGCATCCGCGCAGTGCAGACGTTTGCCGCGCCTACGCCGATGAGCGTGATCTTCGCTTCATTCATAGGCTTCTTCACGACCTTCAGAGCGTTGATGAGACCGGCGACCGTGACGGCAGCCGTGCCCTGCTGGTCGTCGTGCCAGACGGGGATGGGCGCCTCAGCGCGCAGCTTTTCGAGGATATAGAAGCACTTCGGGTTCGCAATGTCCTCCAGGTTGATGCCCCCGAACGTCGGGCAGAGGTACTTGACGGTCTTGATGAACTCGTCCGGGTCCTTCGTGTCGAGGCAGATGGGAAAGGCATCGACGCCGCCCAGGTACTTGAACAGAAGGGCCTTCCCCTCCATGACGGGCAGGCCGGCCATCGGCCCTATGTCGCCCAGGCCGAGGACGCGCGTGCCGTCCGTGACGATGGCGATCATGTTCCCTTTGTTCGTCATCTCGAAGACGGCCTCCGGGTTGCGCTGGATCTCCCTGCACGGCTCCGCGACGCCGGGGGTATACCAGATCGAGAAGTCGTTGATGTCCCTTATGACGCACTTCGGCACAATCTCGATCTTCCCGCGATAGTAAGGATGCATTTTCATCGCATCGGCAGCCGGCTTCTTCGCCTTTGCAAGAAGCTCTTCCTTCGTGACTTTCTTCTCCATAGTCTCCTCACATTGCCGGGATGGTTTTATCGTTGCCCCGTTCCACCGGGCGCCCGCCCGCTTCCGGGCGCTTTCCGGCGCCCAACCCTCAACGACACCCGGTCACCATAGAATATTTTATAATATAATCAGAGAACTTTGCTACAATATTATGTAATACGGAGAGGCGGAATAGGAAAAAAATTGGTATAAAGTTTTTTCCTTTTTCGAGGGGGCGCCGGGGCACCCGCGCGGCGGCACGCCGCGAGGGTCGCCAATAAATGACCCTGCTGCAAGCAGCAGGGTATCCGCTGAACGCTTTTCGTGAGCGGGGAGGCTCCGCCGGCTTTACCGGCGGAGGGGGCGCTGAGCCCCAATAATTGCCTGTTATAAGGTGTGCCAAAGCTCCAACGATGATAGTCGGATGCGAAAAGCGCGGGAACGAAAGAGCGCGCAAAACAGCTTTTATGTGGGGAGAGGGTGATAGTATCCCTGTGGCAAGCTACAGGGAATCAACAAGTTGACATTACCATAGCAAATTTTTCTTCCTGCCAGTATATTCTAGGGTAAGGAAAAATCATGCAGGACCGGGCCGAGACGGGAATGGGCATACCTGAAGAGATAAAAAAAGAAATAGAGGGGCTGGTAAAGGAGCTGAGCTACCACAGCTTCCTCTATTACGTCCAGGACGCGCCCGTCATCCCGGACTCCGAATACGACCGTCTTTACAGGCGGCTCAAGGAGCTGGAGGAGCGCTACGGCTATGTCCTGCCCGATTCGCCCACGCAGAGGGTGGGCGCCCCGGCGGCCGAGAGGTTCGGCAAGATCACCCACGCCCAGCCGATGCTCTCCCTCGACAACGCCTTTTCCAAGGAAGAGCTGAGGGAGTTCGACAAGAGGGTCAAGAGGCTCCTAAGGACAGAGGAGGACGTAGACTACACGGTAGAGCCGAAATACGACGGCCTAGCCATAGAGCTGACGTACAGCGGCGGCCTGCTCACGTCGGCGGCGACGAGGGGCGACGGCTACGTAGGCGAGGACATCACGAACAACGTCATGACGATAAAATCTGCGCCCATCAGGGTCGCAGGCGCAGCCGCGCCCGATGTGATCGACATACGGGGCGAAGTCTACATGAACATCGAGGAGTTCAAAAAGCTCAACAGGGAAAGGGAGGCCGCGGGCGAGCCGCCCTTCGCCAACCCCAGGAATGCCGCAGCAGGCACGGTAAGGCAGCTCGACCCCTCCATCACCGCCTCCCGTAAGCTATACCTCGTCTGCTACGGCGTCGGGAGGGTGCGGGGCATGGAGATACCGAGCCAGGGCGCTCTCATCGACTGGCTCAGGGCCGCCCACTTCCCTACCCCGGCGTTCGTCAAAAGGGTGAAAGGCATCGAGGCCGCGATAGACGCCGTTTCCGAGATCGAGGCCCGCAGGGACGCCTTTGCCTTCGAGACCGACGGGGCAGTCGTCAAGGTGGACGACTACGCCTTACAGCAGCAGCTAGGCGCAGAAGACGCGGGAGCCTCGCTGGGCTATCGCTTACAAGTTCCAGGCCCACCAGGCGATCACGCGGATAATCGACATCCAGGGCAGCGTCGGCAGGACAGGCGTCATCACGCCGTTCGCAGTGCTCGACCCCGTGAAGGTGGGCGGGGTCACCGTATCGAGATCGACCCTGCACAACTGGGACGAGATCGAAAGGAAGGACATCCGCGCCGGCGACACGGTTGTCATCGAGAGGGCGGGCGACGTCATACCCCACGTCATATCGGTCGTGAAGGAGAAGAGGACCGGCGAGGAGAGGCGCGTCGAGGCGCCGAAGACCTGCCCGGTCTGCGGCTCGGCTGTCGTGCGGGAAAAGGACGAGGTGGCAGTCCGGTGCGTATCCCTCTCCTGCCCGGCGCAGGTGCAGGAGAAGATCATCCATTTCGCCTCAAGGGGCGGCATGGACATAGAGGGCCTCGGCGAGAAGAACGTCGCGCTCCTTTATTCGGAGGGCCTCATCAAGCGGTTCGAGGACATTTACAGGCTGACGAAAGAGCGGATTCAGGGTCTTCCGCGCTTCGCCGAGAAATCGGCGCAGAACCTTATCGAGGCCATCGAGCGGTCGAAGCGGACCAACCTGGCGAAGTTCCTCTTCGCCATCGGCGTACCCCACGTGGGAGAGTACGGGGCGCGCCTGCTCGCGGCGAACTTCCGCAGCCTCGAAGACCTCTGCCGGGTGGACGCGAAAAAGGTGCAGGACATAAAACAGGTGGGCGAGACGATAGCCGACGCGGTCGCCACATTCTTCGGGGACGAGGGGAACATCGAGACCTTCGGGACGCTGAAATCCTTGGGCGTGGTCCTCGAAAACCCCGATTTCGCATCTGCCGGCGCAGCCGGCCGCGGCGCCCTCGCAGGCATGACCTTCGTCATCACGGGGACGCTGCCGGAGGCGAGGTCTAAGGTAGAGGAGCTGATCGAGCGGCATGGGGGCCGCCCCATAACGCAGGTGTCGGCCGCCACGGATTACCTCATAGCCGGAGAGAACCCCGGATCGAAGCTGGCAAAGGCGGAAAAATTGGGCGTAAAGAGGATCACGTACGAAGAGCTCGTCCGTATGGTGGGCGAAAGGGGCTAAACATCATGCAAGCTATCATCGCCGGAACGTCTTTATTGCGCTCTATGCTTTTCATCAACTGGGAAGAGGCTGCCGTGGATACGCCCTACGGCAAGGTTTCCGTCAGAAAGGCCTCGCGGCACCTTTTCCTTCAGCGCCACGGGAAAAAGGCGGTCCCGCCCCACATGATAAACCACAAGGCGAACATCTGGGCCTTGAAGAGCCTCGGCGTCGAAGGCGTGATAGCCGTCAACTCCGTCGGCAGCCTGAAGTCCGCCCTGCGGCCCGGCACGTTCGTCATACCCGACGACTTTATTGCCTTCTGCGGCACCCCCAGCTTCTACGACTACGAGATGCACTTCACCGTCCCCATCATGAGCGCGGATTACGCCGCCCGGATGCACCGCGTCTGCACGGCGATGGAGGTGGAAGTGGCGCTTGGGGGCATCTACGTCCAGACGGCGGGGCCGCGCTTCGAGACGAGGGCGGAGGTCGGCGTGCTGAAGAAGGTGGGCGATGTCGTCGGCATGACGATGGCCTCGGAAGCGACCCTTTGCATGGAGTACTCCATCCCCTACGTAAGCCTCTGCTCGATCGACAACTACGCCAACGGCATCCTCAAGGCCCCCCTCGCGATGGACGAGGTGGAGGAGCAGATCATCAGGAACGCCGCCACCATCGAGGCGGTCCTGCAGACGATCCTGGCCGAAGGCTTTTGATGGACATCCTGATTAAAGGCGTCCGCCTCGGAGACGGCCGGGTCCGCGACATCTTCATCGAAAACGGCAGGATCGACGAGATATCGAAGGAATGCAGGCGGCCCGCCGGCCGCACGATAGACGGGCAAGGCAAGGTCGCCCTGCCCTCTTTCATCAACGGACATACCCACGCTGCCATGACGCTCCTTCGCGGCTACGCGGACGATTTGCCCCTCAAGCAGTGGCTCGAAGAGAAGATCTGGGTGTTGGAGGCAAAGCTGACGGGCGAGGACGTTTACTGGGGCACGAAGCTCGCCTGCCTGGAGATGATAAAGAACGGCATCACCGTCTTCAATGATATGTACTGGTTCTGGGAGGATTCGGCCAGGGCTGTCTGCGAGATGGGGGTGCGCGCAATACTTTCGGGCGTCTTCATCGACATGCTCGACCCGAAAAAAGGCCGCGAGCAGATAGACGCGAACATTGCGCTCTTCGGCGTCGCGGATAAGTACCGGCCGAACGTCATCTTCGCCCTCGGGCCGCACGCAGTCTACAGCGTCTCGAAGGAGAGCCTTGCATGGATAGGCGAGTTCTCAAGGCAACACGCCCTGCCCGTCCACATGCATCTCGCTGAGAGCGCCGACGAGGCGGAGTTCACCAGGCAGAGGTACGGCCTCTCGCCCGTCGAGCTCCTGGACGACCTCGGCGTGCTGTCGGACAGGTTCGCCGGGGCGCACGGCTGCTGGCTCAACGGGGCTGACGCGGCGATCCTCGCAAGGTCCGGGGCGGCCCTCGTCACGAACCCCGTCTCCAACCTGAAGCTCTCCGTCGGCAGCCTCTTCCCTTACAGGCTCGTCAGGGAGAGCGCCATCCCTTACTGCTTCGGCACGGACGGCCCATCGTCCAACAACGGCCTCGACATGATGGAGACGATGAAGCTCGCCTCCCTCCTGGCCAAGTTCTCGACCGGCGACCCCACTTTCCTGCCTGCCCGCGAGACTTACGAGCGCGCGACGAAGGGGGCGGCCTGCATCTTCTCCCTCGGCGAGTGGGAGATCGCAGCCGGCTCGACGGCCGACATCATCCTTCTGGACCTGACAAGCCACCGATTCGTGCCGAACTTCGACATCTATTCGGACATCGTCTATTCCGCCCACTCGTGCGACGTTGACACGGTCATCTGCATGGGAAAGGTATTGATGGAGGGAAGGCGCGTGGAGGGCGAGGAGGAGATCATGGAGCACGCCCGCCGGATCGCAAGGGGCCTTCCTGCGCGATGAGGCTCGTCTGCGATGCCATGCTGGGGAAGCTCGCCCGCTACCTGCGGATGCTCGGCCTCGACGCCGCCTACGCACCGAACAGGGCTGCCCTTGAGCGCATACGGCAGAGCGACCCCGACCGCGTCCTTCTGACGCGCCGCCGCAGCGGGCGGCCTTCCGGCTTTGCCCGGACGGTCCGTATCGGGTCGGAGATCGCAAGGGAGCAGCTCAAGGAGGTCAAGCCGCTTATTGCGCCGCACCTGTCCCGCGAGACGGTCTTTTCCAGGTGCATCGAGTGCAACGTGGTGCTCGCGGACGTGGACAAACGGGACATCGAGCCGTCCGTCCCTGAGTTCGTCTACCATAATTACACGCGCTTCAAGACCTGCCCTTCCTGCAAGAGGGTCTACTGGGAAGGCTCCCACAGCAAAGGCATGGAGGCGCTTATAGAGGAAATCCTAGCGTGACGCCCTTCCCTTTTAAACAACTGATCGAACGGCTGAAAGATTACTACGCGGACGACGTGCCCGTAGTCACGAGGCTCGCAGCCCGCAGGCAGGACCCGTTCCTCGTGCTCATAGGCTGCCTTTTGAGTCTTCGGACCAAGGACGAGACGACGGATGCGGCGATGGGGCGCCTGATGGAAAAGGCGCGCACGCCGGAGGCGATCCTTGCAATGCCCGTTGCCGAGCTTGAGAAGGCGATATACCCCGTCGGCTTTTACAGGGTGAAGGCGCGCATCCTGAAAGACGTATCGCGGACGGTCATCGAGAAATACGACAAGCGCGTCCCCGACTCTATAGAAGAGCTGCTCACGATCAAAGGCGTGGGGAGGAAGACGGCGAACATCGTCATAACGGAGGGATTCGGCATACCCGGCGTAGCCGTGGACACCCACGTCCACCGCATCTCGAACAGGCTGGGCGCAGTAAAGACCAGGTCGCCGGGCGAGACGGAAGACGAGCTGCGCCGGCTCCTTCCGAAAGAATACTGGATTCCCTTAAACCCCCTCCTCGTGACGCACGGCCGCCGGACGTGCGTGCCTATCTCGCCGTTTTGCAGCAGGTGCCCGGTGTCCGATATCTGCGGCCGGGTGGGCGTTACGCGCTCAAGATGAGCGCGCCCGGCGGGACGGGGCGACCTCTTCCGAGGCGCAAGCCCGGCCGGCGCGCCGGAAGCGCGATTCTGCCGCGCTTTATCTTTTTCCCGTTTATTCGATAATACGTTGAGTTATGGAACAGGGACGCCGGGACCATACTGCTATGACCAGCCCGAGGCGCGCTCGCAGGCCCCCCCTGCGACCGCCTTCGCACCCGGCGTTCGGCCGAGGGGCGGGGGCGGGCCTAAAAACGGCAGACCCGGCATCCGCCGAAGGGGCGGAGAAATTCAGGCTGCTCTTCGAGAACTCGCCGGACGCCATCGTCCTTCTGGACGGGGAGACGTACGTAGATTGCAATGAAGCGGCCCTAGTCATGCTGGGCTGCGAGCGAAAAGACCAGTTGATCGGCCTTACCCCCTTGGACGTAGCACCCGAAAGGCAGCCCGACGGGCGTCTTTCGCGGGACGTGGTCAGCGAGCACAACCAGGAAACGCTTCGGCAAGGGCGCAACCGTTTTGAATTCCTGCGCCGTACGATGGACGGCCGGGAGATCCTGGTGGAGGCCTCCCAGACGGTGGTGCCCATAGGGGGCAGGCAGATTTTCTACACCGTATTGAGGGATATCACCGAGCGCAAAAAGGCCGATGTCTGCCTCCAGGAGTCGGAGCGCAAGTTCAGGGACCTGGTGGAAAAGTCCCTCGTGGGCGTCTATCTGATCCAGGACGGCATTTTCAAATACGTCAACGCCCACTTCGCGGAGATCTACGGCTGCTCGGTGGAGGAGCTGACGAACCTGAAAGGCCCCAAAAACTTCACCCACCCGGACGACTGGCCGCTGGTGGAGGAGAACATACGGAGGAGGCTGTCGGGAGAGATAGACTCCATCAACTTCACCTTCAGGCTAATATTGGAAAACGGGGAGGTCCGCCATATGGAGGCTTACGGCTCCCGGACAGTCTATATGGGCAGGCCGGCGGTCATCGGCACCCTCCAGGATATCACCGAGCGCAAGGCGCGCGAGGAGGAGCTGCGCTGGAAGACGACCTTCCTCCAGGCGATGGTGCGCTCCTCGGATGACGGCATCCTGGTAGTCGATACCCACAAGGCGAAAGTTGTGGAAAACCAGCGGATGATCGACATGTGGAAGATACCGCAGCACATCGTGGACAACGGCGACGAGGAAGAAAAGATCGAGTACGTAATGTCGGTGATCAAGGACCCGCAGCGCTTCTACGACATGATCGTCCGCGTCTACAACCACCCGGAAGAGACGGTGCGGGGCGAGTTCGAGCTTAAGGAAGGCACGGTGGTGGATGCCGGCTCCTATCCCGTCCTCGGCAAGGACGGGCAGCAATACGGCCGCATCTGGAAATTCCGCGACATCACGGAGATGCGACGCTACTGGGATATGCTGGAGGCGCTTTCGACGACGGACGGCCTTACGGGCCTTTCCAACAGGAGGCGCTTCGACGAGTTCCTCGACCGGGAATGGCGCAGGGGCGTGCGCCAGCAATCGTACATATCGCTGATCCTGGTCGATATCGACCACTTCAAGGAGTTCAACGACTACTACGGCCACCAGGCGGGCGACGAGTGCCTGCAGCGGGTGGCGGGCGTGCTGCTGAGGGCGGTGAAGCGGCCCGGCGACCTGGCCGCCCGCTACGGCGGTGAAGAATTTGCGTGCGTCCTTTCCGACACCAACCCCGAAGGGGCCGTTGCGCTGGCACGGAGCATCATGGAAGAAATAAACAAGCTGGCCATACCTCACGGCCGCTCGCCTGCCGTGGACCGCATTTCCGTGAGTTGCGGCGTTGCGACGCTTGTGCCCGAGAAGGAGCAGATGTCGTCCGAGCTCGTCCGGGTGGCAGACCGGCTCCTTTACGCCGCAAAGGAAGAGGGGCGGAACAGAATGAAGAGCTGGCCCTTCGGAAAAGGGACGTCCACGGGCGGCATCGAGGGCGGCCCTGCCTCGCGGAAGGACGGGCTTGACTTCACAAACTTCGGCCTGGCGTGATAAGATTTGCCATCGGCGCCTGTAGGGTCGCGGCGGCTGCGCGCCGGGGCAAAAAAGCGCGGGCATGAATATAGACCAAAAATCCTTCGACAAGATAGTCAAAAAGGCCGTAAGCCGCGTACCGGAAGAGATACGCCGCCACCTCGACAATATCATCATAACGGTCAGAAGGCGGCCCACGGCGGCGATGCTCAAGGAGCTCGGCCTTTCGCGCACCGACGACCTTCTCGGCCTCTTCCAGGGGGTCCCGCTGATCGAGCGGACGGTCACCGCGCCCCCACTTTTTCCCGACACCATATTCCTCTTCCAGGAGCCCTTGGAGAGGGCCTGCGATACGGTCGAGGAGCTGGAGGAGCAGATAGAGATAACGGTCGTGCACGAAGTAGCCCATTACATAGGCATGGGCGAGGACCGGCTGGCGGAGCTGGGGTACGCGTAACGCGCCGAAAACCACTGCAAATAGGACGCGAAATCCCCTTTGAGTCCCCCTGTCGCGGGGCAGACTGCGATTTAGCAAATAAACCATTAAATTTTTTTAACATTTCCCTTGACATCGTATTTCGTAGTTGCATATCATTACGTTCACCAGTATTAATTTATTTTTCAGAAAGGAGTTTTGCGGTATGCCAGTAGGTAAGGTTAAGTGGTTCAATGACTCAAAGGGCTATGGATTCATCGAGCAGGATGAGGGGGGAGACGTTTTCGTGCATTATTCCGCCATCAAGCAGAACGGTTTCAAAACCTTAAAAACAGGGGAGCAGGTCGAATTTGAGATCGTAAACGGGCCGAAAGGGCCACAGGCATCAAACGTAGTAAAGGTCGAATAAAAGGGGATTCACTTCCCCTTTTTCTCCTTTTCTTTCATTTCATCCCAAAGGGCATCCATTGCTGCAAGGTTGCCCTTTGCCAAATCAAGGTTCCGTTCTACATTCACGAACCGCCTCAAGAATTTATCGATGGCGCGCCTAAGGGCGTTTTCAGGATCGATGCCGTGACGCCGTGAGATGTTCACGACCGTAAAGAGGACGTCGCCGATCTCCCCTTCTATCTCGTCCGCCGTCCCCGACTTTTCTGCTTCCTTAAGCTCGGCGACTTCTTCGCGCATCTTTTCGTGGATGTCGTCCAGCTTCTCCCAGTCGAAGCCGACTTTTGCCGCCCTTCTCGATATCAGGTAGGCCCGCAGAAGGGCGGGGAGTATCGCAGGCACGTGGGAGACGGGCGAATAATCGTCCTTCTCCGCCTTTTTGATCTCCTCCCAGCGCGCCTCGATCGGCCTTCCGTCGCCGTCCTTCAAAAAGACGTGCGGGTGCCTGCCGTACATTTTTTCGTACGCGCCCGTCACAACGTCATTTATGTCGAACCGGCCCTTCTCCCTGCATATCTGCGATATGAAGACGATGTGGAAGAGGAGGTCGCCAAGCTCTTCCCTGAGCGCAGGGTAGTCTGCCTGCTCGATGGCCTCGATCAGCTCGTAGACCTCTTCGAGAAGGAACGTCTTGAAGGCGGCCTCCGTCTGCTTTTTGTCCCACGGGCAGCCCTCGTCGCCGCGCAGGGTCTCCATCAGATTCACGAGCTTGTCGAACGCTTCCATATCATCTCCAGAACGAGGCCCGCCGCCTTCTCCATCACGCCCCGCTGCGCCTCCAGGACGCCCCTTCCCGCCTCTGCGAGGTCCCTGCGCGCACCGGGGTCCTCCAAGACGAGCCTGATCCTGGAAAGCAACTCCGCAGCGTCATGGACCATGAAGCCCGCCTTCGCGGCAAGCACGTCCCTGGCGACCTCCCTGAAGTTCTCTACGTGCGGACCGAAGACAACGGGGGCGCCGACAAAGAGCGGCTCCAGGATGTTCTGCCCGCCGTAAGGGGCAAGGCTCCCCCCTACGAACGCAACAAGGCTCGCTGCATAGATATCGACCAGGTCGCCGACCGTATCGACAAGGACGATCCCGCCGGCCGCCTCCAGCCTGCCCTCCTTCATCGCCGAATAGCGCGTCACGGGGATGCCTTCGGGCAACTGCCTCTCGATGGCGGCGATCAGGGTCAATTCCCTCGGCGCAACGAAGACGCGCACGCCGGGAAAATCGGCCTTCAGCGCCTCGATGACGGGCATGAGCATGGGAAGCTCCTTTTCCCTGACGCTCCCGAAGGTCACGATGTCCCTCTCCGCCCGCGCCGGCGGAAGGCGGCCGGGGTCGCGGTAGTACTTAAGGTTCCCCGCTGCGACTACCTTAGACGGGTCTGCGCCGAGGGATACGAACCTCTCCGCGTGCGCCTCCGACTGGGCAATAACGAGGTCCACGGAATCGAAGAGGCCCTTGAAGAAGAAGGCGAGACGCCGGTATCGCGGAAAGGCCCTGTCGGAGATGCGGCCGTTGACGATGATGACGGGGATGTTCCGCCGCGACGCGCCCCATATGAGGTTGGGCCATAGCTCCGTCTCGACGAGGATAAGGGCGGCAAAGTCGGCTTCCCCGATGAAGCGCCTTATGCTGAAAGAGAGGTCGAAGGGCAGGGAGAAGACCTGCGCCGAGCCTCCGAGCGTCCGCCGCAGCATGTCCCTCGTGTAGTACGTGTTCGTGGTGACGACGAAGGGGCTTGGCGTCCTTGGCCGGAGGAAACCCATCAGGTTCTCGGCAACGACCGCCTCGCCGACGGACGCTGCGTGTATCCAGATCGCCCGCTTCAGCCCGTCGCCCGCCGGCTTCGGGAAGATGCGCTCGGAGAAATTGCGCCTGATCTTGGCCTTCGCGAGGAAAAAAGGCGCAAAGATTGGCAGGGCGGCCCAGACGAGCAGGCTGTATATCAGTCTCCGCATACGATCCTGTCCGCCGCCTCGGTGAGGGCGATCAGCTCCCGCTCGAGCCTTTGGCGCTCCCTCTCCAGGCCGTCTCCCCTCGTCTCCCGCGACACGTAGATGGGGTCACCCCACACGTAGACGATTTTCGAGAAGGGGTAAGGGAGGAGAAAGCGGTCCCAGGAGTCGAAAAGTTTTTTTTTACTTGCCCCGTAAGTCACGGGCACTATGGGCCTGCGGGTAAGCCTGGCGAGCTCTATTATGCCTTCCTTGACCTTGTGTCGCGGGCCTTTCGGCCCGTCCGGGGTTATGGCTATGTCCGTCCCTTCCGCAAGCTCGGCGATCATCTCCCTTATCGAGGAGACGGTCCCCTTCCTGTAGGAGCCCCTGACCGTGCCCATGCCGAAGTAGCCTATCACCCTCGCTATGAACTCGCCGTCCGCGTGGCGCGAGATGAGGACCTTCAGCCTCTGGCCTTTATAAGCAAAAGGCATGGCGAGCAGTCTGCCATGCCAGAAGCAGGCGATGATATTCTGACCCTCCTGCCGTAATCGGTCCACCGCCTCGTTGTTCACGTGCCTTATCCTGAGGGTGGTCCGCAGCACGATAAGGAAGAGGTAGACGACGGGAGGGAGCAGGCGGACGAGGAGCGCCTGCCTGAATTTCCTTCTAGACATTTTTCAGTCTCTTGCCGATCCTGACGACCTTGTCGTTGGCCTCGTCCCTGAACTGCATCTCGTAGAGCCTCTTGTAGGGGCCTTCCGCCTCGATCAGCTCGCGGTGCGTCCCCTCTTGCGCGACCCGGCCGTCCGCGAGGACGACTATCCTGTCCGCGTTTATGATCGTGGATAGCCTGTGGGCGATGACGATCGTCGTCCTTCCCTTCATCAGGTTCTCAAGGGCCTTCTGCACCTCCGTCTCGGATGCCGTGTCTAAGGCGCTTGTGGCCTCGTCGAGGATAAGGATCGGCGCGTCCTTGTAAAGCGCCCTTGCTATGGCGATCCTCTGTTTTTGCCCGCCGGAGAGCCTTATGCCCTTCTCACCCACTATAGTGTCGAGCTTCTTCGGGAGTTTGGAGACGAACTCGGCGGCATACGCGGATCCCACCGCCGCCTCGATCTTCTCCATGTCCTTCTCTTTGCCGTGCGCAATGTTGTTTGCGACCGTGTCGTTGAAAAGGATCACGTCCTGCGTGACGAGGGCCATATTGGC
The DNA here is from genome assembly GCA_963835595.1 of uncultured delta proteobacterium. Classification (GTDB taxonomy): domain Bacteria; phylum Desulfobacterota; class Syntrophorhabdia; order Syntrophorhabdales; family WCHB1-27; genus CAWEPK01. Next base: position 533,184 of record CAWIGL010000003.1, read on the forward strand.
CCGAAGGGAATTGAGGCTTATATCCCTGATGTCGATGCCGTCTAGAGTGATCGACCCCTCCGTCGCATCGTAGAACCTCAGGATCAGGTTGACCAGGGTCGTCTTCCCCACGCCGCTTTCGCCCACCACCGCCAGGGTCTCGTTCCTGGCTATACGCAGGTTGATGTCGTTGAGGACCATCTTGTCCTCGTACTTGAACGACATGCCGGAAAGCTCGATCACCCCCTCTGCCGCCGCTATCTCGACGGCGTTCGGCTTGTCGCTTACCTCCGGCACGCGGTCAACGATCTCGAAGACCCTCTGCGCGGCTGCAAGCCCCTGCTGGATGTTGTGGTTCTCCTTGTTGAGCCTCTTGATCGGCTCATAGAGCAAAAGCAGCGCGGTAGTAAAGGAGAAAAAATTGCCGGGCGTCGATGCCCCGGAGATGACGGCAGCGCCGCCATACCAGATGATGAAGGCGACGGCGATGCCGCCGAGGACCTCCATAACGGGCGACGAAAGCGCCCTCACCTTGTAGCGCTTCAGCACGATGCGGAACAGATACTCGTTCTCGTCCCGGAACTTGCCCTCTTCGTACCCCTCCATCGTAAACGCTTTCACTATCCTCTGGCCGGTGATCGTCTCATGGAGGAAGCTCGTCAGCCTGGCCATCGCCTTCTGGTTCTGCACGCTGATCTTGCGCAGCCGCCTCCCGAAGGCGATGATGGGGTACGTCGCGAAGGGAAGGACGATGAAGGCGATGATAGCGAGCTTCCAGTCGCGGTAGAAGACGACGAAGACGAGGCCGACGATCGTGAAGGCGTCCTTCAGCACGGCAGTGAAGGAGTCGGCCACTGCGCCCTGCACCAGGGTGATGTCGTTCGTGATGCGGGAGATGATGAGGCCCGTCGCCGTCTTGTCGAAGAAGGCGAGCGGCTGGAGCTGGAGGCGCCGGAAGACGAGGTTCCTTATGTCCGTTATGATCTTCTGGCCGACAAAGCCCATCAGATAGGCTTGCAGGTAATCGAAGACGCCCTTGGAAAGGTAGAGGAGCACGACGCCGAAGGGGATGAGCACGAGCAGCGCGCCGTTCTTCTCGAAGAAGATCTTGTCCATGACGGGCTTGACGAGGTAGGCGGTAAGCCCGTTCGTGCCCGCGACGAAGGACATGAACGCCATAGCGAAGGCGAGCTTCACCCAGTACGGCTTCACGAATTGAAGGAGCCTCAAGTAGAGGGTCATGCTTTTTGCCCTATCAGGCGGAGGACTTCTTCCGCTGCGACATCGTACGGGTCGCGGCCGGGGACCACGAGGCTTTTCCGCACGTCCTCCATCTCTTTCCGGATCGCGGGCCTATCGTTATTTATCATAGAAAGCACCCTTTTGGCAATCTTTTCGGCATCGAGCGACTGCACGAACTCAGGGTACACCTCGTGCCCCGCTATCACGTTGGGCAGGCTTATGTGCCTCACCCGGACGACCATCCGGGCGATCAGGTAAGAAAGGGACGACACCCTGTAGACGACGACGGCCGGCACGCCGAGGACTGCCGCCTCCAGGGTCGCGCTGCCGGAGGCCACGACTGCCGCGTCCGCATGGGCAAGGCAGTCGTGTGGAAGCCCCCTCACGGGGATTATAAACGGCCTGCCCTCCAGAAAGTGCGCAAAGCACCCCTCGTCGAGGCTCTCGGCGACGGGAAGGAGGACCGTAAGGCGGCCTATCTCCGCGCGCAGGCGGTCCACAACCGCGCTGAGCGCGGGCAGGTGCCTTTTCACCTCGTTCTGCCTGCTCCCCGGCATCACGGCGACTACGGCGCCGCCGCTTTCGATGCCGAGCCGCCCGAAAAACTCGTCCTTGGTGTAGACAGGCTTCACCGTATGGGGGAATGGATGGCCCACGTACCTGACCGGGACGTCATGGCGCCTGTAAAGGGCCTCTTCGAAGGGAAGGATGCAAAGGACAAGATCGACGCGCTCTTTTATCTGCCTTATCCTTCCGCCCCTCCACGCCCACACCTGCGGCGGTATGAAATAGACGGTAGGGATGGAGAGCTTCTTCGCCAGGGCGGCTAATCTCAAGTTGAAGCCGGGGAAATCGACGAGCACGAGGAGGTCGGGCCTGCCTTCTATGAGCCGCCGCCTGATCGCGCGCCAAGCCCTCCATATATGGCGCGCCTTGCCGAAGACCTCGCTCACGCCCGTAATGGAGATGTCCCTGTAATCGTGGATGATATCGACGCCCGCCTCCGCGAGCCGCGAGCCGCCTATGCCGCTCCAGGCGATGTCTGCCGATGCCCCCACCGCGCCGACGAGCCGGGCTGCGTGCATCTCCCCCGACAGCTCGCCCGCTACGATTACGGCCGTCCTGCTCAAGGGCGTCCGCCCCCCTCCTGCGCGAGGCCGCGCTCGATCTCCGCCGTTATGTCGTTTGCCAGGGTGAGCGCCCGCAGCCCGTCCTCTCCGCTTACGATGGCTTCCGTCCCGTCCCTGACTGCCCGGATGAACGCCCGCAGCTCGTCGTAGACGGGGTCCGACCGGACTGCACGCCAGGTGCGCACCTTCGTCCTGCCGTTGCGCCTCTCGCTCGTGAGCATCTCGCCCGCGGCAAGGTCGAGGGAAAACCAGCGGCCCTCCTCGACGACCCTGAATAGCCTCTCCCTCGTCTTCGACACCCTGCTCGCCGTGAGGGTCGCTACGCACCCCCCGGCGAACTCGATGCGCGCATTTGCGACGTCGATCCTTTCCGTAAGCACGGGCGCCCCGCTGGCGGTGAGCCCCTTGATCCCGTCCTTCACGAGGGAAAGGGCGAGGTCGATGTCATGGATCATGAGGTCGTGGACTACGTCGATGTCGGTCGAGCGGCCCGTAAAGGGGCTTATCCGGTGGGCCTCGATGAGGAGCGGCTTCGTGATCGCAGCCTTTGCCTTGCGGAAAGGGGGGCTGAAGCGCTCAAGGTGGCCCACGTGCAGCACGAGGCCCTTCCTGGCGGCGAGGTCGATCAGCTTCCTCGCCTCCGCCGGGTGGGCCGCAACGGGCTTCTCGACGAAGACGTGGACGCCGTTTTCGAGCAGCTCCCTCGCCACGGGGTAATGGGAGTCCGTCGTAGACGCGATTACAGCAGCCTGCAAGCCGTCAGCCAGGGCGCTGCGGTAATCCTCCCCGGCTGCGACGCCGTGTTCCCCGGCCGATCTTTCCGCCGCTGCAATGTCTGCGTCGACTATGCAGGTGAGCGAGACATCCCTCATGCCTGCGAGCTTGCGGGCGTGGATCCTGCCCATGTGGCCCGCCCCGATGAGGCACAGCCTCAGCGGCATATGCCCCTCTCCGATGCGCGGACGAACGCGACGAGCTCCCTGATGTGCTCGCCCTGCAATTGCTTTTCGATGGCCTCGAGGGACGCCTCAAGGGAGAGGGACGAGCGGAAGAGGAGGCGGTAAGCCTTCTTCAGCGTTGCGATGTCGTCTTTCGAGAAGCCGCGCCTCTCCAGGCCGACCACGTTCAGCCCGTACAGGGTGGCCCTGTTGCCCGCCGCCATGACGAAAGGCGGGACGTCCTTGGGCACGCCGGTAAGGCCGCTGACGAAGGCGTACTTCCCCACCCTGCAGAACTGGTGGATGGCGCAGAGGCCCGAAAGGATGGCGAAGTCATCCACATACACGTGGCCGCCAAGGGTAGCACAGTTCGCCATGATTACATTGTCTCCCACCACGCAGTCGTGGGCGATATGGCTGTAAGCCATGATGAAATTGTTGCTCCCCACCCTCGTGGCGCCGCTCGACTTCGTGCCCCTGTTGATGGTCACGTATTCCCTGATGACGTTATTGTCCCCGACGATGCACGTCGTCTCCTCGCCCCTGTACGTGATGTCCTGGGGTGGGCCGCCCAGGGAGACGAAGGGATGGACCGTGCAGGAGCTTCCCACGGTGGCAGCCCCGTCCACCGAAACATGGCTGATAAGTCGCGTTTTCGAGCCGATCACGGCCTTTCCGCCGACTATGCAGTAGGGGCCTATCTCAGCGTCGCCCGCTACCTGTGCGCCCTCTTCAACAACGGCCGTCGGGTGTATCATAAACTCTCCTCATTCTGCTGAAGCACCGCCATAAGCTGCGCCTCAGCCACCTTCTTCCCGTCAACGAACGCCTGCGCGTCAAAGACCCACATCCCTCGCCTGTGCTTGACGACCTCCAGCACCAGCTTCATCTGGTCGCCGGGCGTCACGGGCCTCCTGAACCTGGCCCCGTCGATGCCGACGAAGCGGACGTCCCCCTTCAACTGGGGGTGCGACTTGAAGGCGAGGATGCCCGCAGTCTGGGCCAGAGCCTCGATGATGAGGACGCCCGGCATGATCGGCTTTCCCGGGAAATGGCCGGGGAAGAAAGGCTCGTTGAACGTCACGTTCTTCAGGCCCACGATCCTCTTTCCCGGCTCGTACTCCAGGACCCGGTCAACAAGGAGGAAAGGGAACGCATGGGGCAGCAATCTCTGAATCTCGTTGATCTCGATCATCGTTTTTCGCCTTTGCGTATGCTCTCTTCGATCCCGTGCATCCTCTCGAAAAGCTCGGGCAGCCTCTTCAGGCAGGCCTGGAGCCTGAGCCACTCGCGATGCGGCAGGTGGGGGTTGCCGGCGATCACCGACCCTGCCTTGACGTCCTTCGTTATGCCCGTGCCCCCCGCAGCCATGACCCCGTCGCCTATCCCGACGTGGTCCCTTACGCCAACCTTTCCGCCCAATACGACGTTTCGCCCCACCGTGGTGCTCCCCGCTATGCCGACCTGCGAGACGAGGATCGAGTGAGCGCCTACGGATACATTGTGCGCCACCTGGACGAGGTTGTCTATCTTGGTCCCCTGCCCGATGACCGTCCTGCCGAGGGAGCCCCTGTCTATACAGGTGTTCGCCCCTATCTCGACGTCGTCGCCGATCTCAAGAAAGCCCAGTTGGGGGAGCTTCCTGTGGCGGCTGCCGTCCCAGACGTAGCCGAAGCCGTCCGAGCCGAGGACGGCCCCCGCGTGGATGATGACCCTCTTGCCTATGCGCGTCCCGCCGTAAACCGAGACGTTGGGGTAGATCACCGTGCCCGCCCCCACCCTCACGTCAGGACCGATGAAGCAGAAAGGGTGGACCACCGCGTCTTCTTCGATGACCGCCCCGCTCTCCACGCACGCGTAAGGAAGGACCGCCGCTTTGGCGGAGACGACTGCGTCAGGGGCCACGCGGGCGTCCGGGCTGACGCCCCGCTGCACGTCGCGCTTCTTCTCGAAGAGGGCTGCGACTTCGGCGTAGGCGACGCCGGGGTTCTCGACGAGGACCGCGTTTTTGCCCGCGAGAAGGACGGGGTCCGTCCCTTTGCCTGCTACGACGGCCGTTGCCTCCGAGCCGGCAAGGAATTTCTCGAAGCCTTTATTAAGGAGAAAGGCGACGTCGCCCTTGCGTGCCTCCTTTAACGCCGCTATGCCGGTAATATCGGCCTCGCCGTCACCGGCCAGGACGCCCCCGACCCTCGACGCTATCTCCCTGAGCTTGATCATTTTTTGCCGGGCGCAGGGACCGGCGCAGGCGCCGGGGCGCGCGAGGCCGGCACCTGTGCGGCGGGCCTCTTCTTGGCCCACTCGTTATAGAGGACAACCACCTTGTCGGTGATGTCCGACGAAGACGCCGCGTAGAGGATGCCGCCCTGGGTCTTCTCCAGTATAAGCGTATACTTCTCGCTTTCCCCCATACCCTTTATGACCTCTTCGAGGTCCTTCAGTATCCTCTGGATGAACTCCTGGTCCTTTTGCTGGAGCTCGGACTGGTAGTCGTTCGTGATCCTCTGGTAGTCCTTCAGCTTCGCCTGGTACTGTTTCTCTTTTTCCGCCCGCGCCTCAGGCGTTATCATGGCGGACTGCTTTTCCAGGGCGTCTTTCAGCCTCTGAAGCTCGTCCTGCCTATCGCCGACCTCTTTCTTGCGCTTATCCAGCTCTTCGCTGAGCGCCTTCCGCGCTTCCTTGCCCCTGTCGGACTCGATCATCACCTTCTGCAGGTCCACGTACCCTATCCTGACGGCGGGCGCCTGCGCCCGCGCCGTAAACGGCGTGAGGACCAACGCAAGCAAAGCGACCGAAACTACGTATGTTCTCATGACTCCTCCTAAAATGGTCTGCCCATCGAAAAGTCGAAGACGTTGCTCTTCTCTCCCGGCTTCCTGTCCATGTTGAAACCCATCTCCACCGTAATGGGGCCCATGGGCGAGAACCACCGTATGCCGATGCCTGCCGCCGGGCGCAGGGATTGAAAGAAATTGGTGTTGTTGAAGCCTTTGCCGTAATCGAAAAACAAGAAACCTTTCAGGCCGGCCGGCTTGTATATGTTGAAAATCCACTCCGTGTTGAAGTACAGCTCGCTCAAAGCCCCGATGACGTCGCCCGTCGCGGGGTCCAGCGGGCCTGCCGCGCCGTACTGGAAGCCCCTGACCGTCTGAATGCCGCCGACAAAGAACCTCTCAAAAACGGGCACGGTCTTCCCGCCATAGCCCGTGATGTTCCCCGCAGTGCCCCTCAGAAAGAACGTCGTGCCCCATTTGAAGGGGATATACTGGCCGTAAGAGGCAATCGATTTAATAAACTTGTTCTGGCCCCCAAAAGAGGGCGATGCGTCTTCGATGAAGAGATTCGAGATGGAGCCCTTGCTCGGATTGAGCACGTCGTCTATCGTATTCCTCATGAGCGAGGCGCTGAACGCGGCCGTCGAACTCGACCCGGCCTGCTGCTGGATGAAGGTGCCTGCGTCGTATTCGATGTTGTAGACTTCGATATTCTGGTACCTGTACCCGAGGGCGCCCCTTATAAATTCGGTCAGAGGGCGTGAGACCGTAATGCCTCCGCCGGACCCCTTGTAATCGTAAGTGCTGAATATTCTCTGGGTATTGAAAACGTTGTACGTAGTCGAAAAGTCTTTGTCGAACGTATACGGCTGGTTGAAGCTCAGGTTGTAAAGGTGCGCTATCGAGCTGAGCGAGGCGGTGAGGTAGGCGCCGTTGCCCGTGCCCAGAATATTCGTCTGGCTTATGCCGCCGGTTAGCAGGGCCTTTTCATACGTGCTGTACCCGACGCCCAGGGAGAGGGTGCCTGTCGGCTTCTCCTCGACGATCACGTCCAGGTTCATCTTGTCCGGCTCGTCCGTCTTGATCGTTTTCAGCTCCTCGGACTTGAAGAACGTCGTATTCCTCAGCCTCCTCTTGGTCCATTTCATTTTCGTAGCGGAATAGAGGTCCCCTTCCCCGAACCGGATCTCGCGCCTTATAACGTTGTCCTTCGTCTTGACATTGCCGATGATGTTGATGCGGTTGAAGTAGACCTCGGAGCCTTTGGCTATGTCGAATGTAATGTCCACCGTCCTGGCCTCGTCGTTGATCTGCGTCATGGGGGCCACATCGACGAAGGCATACCCCTTGTCCTGGTACATCTCCGTTATTGTGCCGACGTCCTCGTGGAAAAGGCTGGCCCGGAACGTGTTGCCCGCCTTGCTCTTCAGCCCTTTCCTGAGCACGGCCTCTTCGAAGACGAGGTCGCCCTTTATCTGCACCTTTCCTATCTTATGGAGCTCCCCTTCCTCAAGGGCTACGTCTACGGAGATCGATTTTCCGTCCGGCGAGACGTGCACCACCGGCTGCTCCACCTTGACCCTGACGTAGCCGTGGTCGTGGTAGAGGGCCTCGACATTCTTCCTGTCCTCCTCCAGCGCCTCCTCGTCCAGAATGCCCGAGCCCGTGAACCAGGAAAACCACCCTTTCACCCTCGTCCTCATGGCCCCGGCGAGGGTCCTCGCTTTGAGGTGCTTGTTCCCTTTGAAGGTGACCTTGCGCACGAAAGCCCTTTGCGGCTCCTGTATGACGAACCGCACCTCCGCCTTGTAGCCCTTCTCCGTGTCGATCTCGGAGTTGACCTTGGCTGCGTAATAGCCCTTGCCGGAGTATAATTTCTTTATCTCCTCGACGCTTTCCTTCACCTTCTCGATGTTGAGGACGGTCCCCGATTTTATCTTCAGCTTGTCCCGTATGTCCACGGTCTTGATCTTTTTGTTGCCCGCTATGTAAATGGCGCTTATCGGGGGCCTTTCGATAACGACGAAGGTTACGATCTTGCCCTTCTCCGTGTCCTTCACGTCCACCAGGACGTCGCTGAAAAAACCGGTTTTATAAATATTCTTGAGGTCTTCCCCGACCTTGTTGGCGTCATAGATATCGCCCTCCTTGGTCTTCACCGCGTTGAAGACCACCCCTCTGTCGATCCTCTCGTTGCCTATCACATCAACCTTTGCGACCTTCTCGTTCTCTGCCGCCAGCAAAAGGCCCGAATAGATGCAGCAAAACGCGAGGAATAAAGCCAATACTCTCATTCAGATAGCAAAATTAACAGATAAAGGGAAAATTGTAAAGGCAAAAAGGTCGCGCAGAATTCCTCCGGCCGCACGACGAATCGCACTTGCGCACCTCGAAGACCGCGATTAGAGTTACGAAAAGAACCCAAATCTATTGCAGCGAAAGGGAGGGCACCATGGCCAATGTAAAGGAGCTCCAGCAGCAGATCGTTTCCGGGATGAAGCGGTGGGAGGGGATCGAGGATGCAGCCCTCGCCTCCGCGTCGAGCATCATCGAAAAGACGGGAAACCCCTTTATCCGGCTCGTCATGGAGACCATACGGCGCGACACCGAGATGCACCATACCGTGCAGGAATGGATCGCCCGCAGCATAGCGGACGACGCGGCAGCCCTCACGTACGAAGAGATGGACCTCATATGGAAGCAGGTCGAGCGCCATATGGAGATGGAGCGGCAGATGGCGGCTATGGTGAGCGAGATGCTCGCCGAAGTCGCCGCCAAGCGCATGGTGATGCAGGAATACCTCCTTAATTTCCTCCTGGAGGACGAGACGAAGCATGCCCATCTTCTGGAGCGCCTCGAGAAGATAAAGATGGGCCTGCTCCCCTAAAGACCGCCGGGAAGGCGCAAGGCGCGGCCCCTGTGAAGACCGCCGGGGCCATGCGCGCCCCTGCCCTCTCGGGCGGTATCATTGCCGGGCGCGTTCAGCGGCCTCTTGAAACGGGACCGGGCGATGCCCCAAAGAGGCCGGAAAAAAGAAGACTGGAAAAAGTGAAGGGAAAGCCTGTATAATAAAAAGTCGTCCGACCGGCGTCCCGGCTTGCGAGCTCAATGCCGACGTAGCTCAGTGGTAGAGCAAGTGATTCGTAATCACTAGGTCCGGGGTTCAAATCCCCGCGTCGGCTTTATTGTTTTGCTGTTATTTCAACATGTATAATTTCGACCCCTCTCTAAAAACTGAGGCAAGGCGATGTGAAACTACGAAGGGGGAGATGCACATGAAAAGAACTAACGCCAAACATAGGTGGTTAGCGATATTCGCCGGCCTGGTATTCATGGCGAATGCGCCACTCACCGCCCGCGCGGTGGACTGTGCCCAACTTCCGCCACCCTATGATGGACCGATTTTCGATGCCAATGTGCAGACGTGGACAGCCAATTTGCAGGGATTGCCGGCGTTGGCCCCGCGCGCTGGAGTCAAGCGTCTGGCGCTCTTCGCCAACGCTAAGGCTGGTGGCACGGAAAGCGTCGCGGCGGTGCTGGCAGCGGCACGGGAGCATCCCAACCTGATCGTGCCTGGTGCGCCGAAGATCGGTTTCATTTCCGGCGGCGACCTGCCGGCCGATTTCGTGACTGCCACTCTGTCCGGCATCGCGAAAGGCACATACAAATTCGTCGGCGAGATACTCTACAGGCATGGCGACAAGCCGGATCATCACCCGACCCGGCTAGGACAGGTCTACGTCGATCCTCTGGCGCCGGGGACGGCGCGTCTGCTCGAGGGACTTAAGGGTCGTAACGCTCCGCTGCTGACCCACTGGGAAGCCTGGGCGTGGGACCAAGATCGCTCCCGCTTCGATCGCCTCTATTCGAGCTGGCCGCAACAGTGTTTCGTCCTGCCAAGCCTTGCCTATGGATCGCCGGAAAAGGCGGATGCCATCCTCTCGGCGCACCAAAATCTCTGGGGTACTATCTCGCGCCTGGTAGACGGGCGCTACAAGTTCGTCGATCCGGCCAAGGCGGCGAAGCTCGGTCCGGTGATGTTCGATTCCTGCGGCGCGCTCACGGCGGAGTGGCGTGCGGTGCTGATTAAGCACGCTGACCGCCTTATGTACGGCTCGGACGATTACTCGACTCAGCGCGGCGGCTGGGAGAATTACCCGCGCATCATCGCTAAATATCGCAAGATCGCCGGCCAATTGCCTCGCGACGTCGCGCGGAAGATCTCGTGGGATAACGCCGCCGCGGTTTATGATCGGGAACGCGCTGATGAAGGGGTTACGCACAGCGGTTCGACGGGGAAGAGCATATATTGATACGGGAGGGTAACCGGCTTTCTTTTCGCAATGCTGCACCGGCACCCCCTTATCTGCACCATTTTGCTTTTGTCTATTCGACCGGTCCGACTTATAATAAAATAGAAGCTATAGGTTGCCCTGCGCCCTGAGTGCGGAGGAGTTAATGCCCACCGACCCGACAAACGTTCACGCTCTTCGTCGAAGGGCGGAAAAGGTGCTGCGTGAGGCCCCGGAGAAGCTGGCCGCCATGTCCGGGACAGACCTCCAGAAGCTCGTTCATGAACTCTCGGTCTATCAAATTGAGCTTGAGATGCAGAACGAGGAACTCCGCAGAGCCCAGGAGCAGCTGGAAGAGGCGCGCAGTCAATATGCCGACCTCTATGATTTCGCCCCGGTCGGTTATCTGACCTTCAACAAGATGGAGCTCGTCACCAGGGCAAACCTCACCGCGTGCGGCCTCCTCCACGTTGAAAGAAGCCTCCTCGTCAGAAAGGCTTTTACCCTTTTCATCCATCCCGAGTCCCAGGAACTCTTCTACCTCCACAAAAAGAAAGTACTGGAGACAACGACTACGCAGACCTGCCAGCTCGTGCTGAAAAGAAAAGACGGGACCTTGTTCGATGCCCAACTGGAGAGCATTGCCGCACAGGCTGAGGGGACCACCGTTATCCGCACCGTCCTCACCGACATCACCGAGCGCAAACAAGCCGAGAAGGCGCTGCACGAATCTGAAAAGCGGTACCGCACGCTATTCAATGCAATCGACGAAGGCTTCTGCATCATCCAAATGATTTTCGACGACAACGAAAAACCGATTGACTATCGCTTTCTGGAAGTCAACGCGGCGTTCGAGAAACAGACGGGGCTCATCGACGCCCAAGGCAAGAGAATGCGCGAGCTTGCCCCGGAGCACGAAGGGTACTGGTTTGAAATCTACGGGAGAATTGCTCTCACGGGGCAACCGGTTCGCTTTGAGAATCGCGCCGAACAACTGCACCGCTGGCATGACGTGTACGCCTTCAGATATGGTCAACCGAAAAACCGCCAGGTCGCAATTCTTTTTCACGACATCACCGAGCAGAAGCGCGTAGAGGCCCAGCTCCGCCAGGCACAAAAAATGGAGGCCATAGGCACGCTCACGGGAGGCATTGCCCACGATTTCAACAATATCTTAGCCGCCGTCATCGGGTTCACGCAACTCGTAGAAAGCCACGTCCCTAAAGAGAGCAGGGAGGCGCATCACCTGAAGAGGATCATGGAGTCTTCCCTGCGAGGCCGGGAGCTGATTAAACAAATGCTCACCTACAGCAGTATGAGCGAGCGGGAGAAGAAACCCCTGCGTTTGGCCAACATCGTCAAGGAGACCGTGAAACTCCTTCGGGCGACCACGCCGACGACGATCATCATCAAGGTCGACACCTTGGGTGAATCCGGCGTGATCCTCGCAGACCCTACACAGATGCAGCAGGTCGTCATAAATCTCTGCACAAACGCCGCGCACGCTATGCGGGAGAAGGGCGGGACTCTCGACATCCGACTGGACAACTACCAGGTTCCTCCGTCGGGTGGAAACCCCCACGGGATCAAGCCCGGCCTTTATACAAGACTGACCGTTCGCGACACGGGCGCCGGCGTGTCTCCCGACATCATGGAGAAAATATTCGACCCCTTCTTTACCACGAAGAAACTCGGAGAGGGAACCGGATTGGGTCTCTCGGTCGTCTGCGGCATCGTGAAACAATCCAACGGGTATGTTGCAGTTGAGAGCGAACCCGGCAGAGGGTCTGCTTTCACCGTATATTTCCCTCAGATTGCAACCACTGGAGGGCCGGAAGCCGATGCGCTCAATGACGATGAGATTCCCACAGGCTCCGAGCGTATCCTCTTCGTCGACGACGAAGAAGCCCTCATGGAGATGGGTGAAGACCTCCTCACCGAACTCGGCTACGAGGTGACATCCCGCATGAGCAGCAAGGAAGCCCTTTCCCTCTTCGCGGCGGACCCATCCCGATTCGATCTTGTCATTACCGACCAAACCATGCCGGAAATGACAGGCGTCGAGCTTGCGAAAGAGGTTCTCGCAATCAGGGCGGACATGCCCATCATCATGTGTACGGGTTTCAGTTATCTCGTCGATGAGGACAAAGCCAAGGCGGCGGAAATCAAAGCTTTTGCGATGAAGCCACTAACGAAAAACGAGATTGCGAAGACGATCAGGAAAGTGCTGGAGAAGTAGGAATCTCTGTTATTTTCTCTTTTATTTTCGCTTGACAATCTACTACGTCCGTATGTACCATTGATTAATATATAAAAACTAGGTTTATATACGCAAACCAGCCTATGGAACGGGAGGTACGCGATGGGCGGCATATGCGTTCATATCGGTGAGATGCTGGCGCGGAACGCGCGAATGTATCCGAACGACGTGGCCCTCGTCGAAAGGATACCCGCGGAGGGGAAACGCAAAGAGATCACGTGGAAGGAATTCGACGACCGCGCCAACAGATTCTCCAGGGTACTCTCGGAAAAGGGCATCAGGAAGGGCGACAAGGTCGTCCATTTCATGAACAATTCGATAGAGTGGCTTGCCGCCTATTTCGGCATAGTCAGAACGGGCGCCTGGGCGGTTCCTCTCAATTTTCGCTTTACCGCCGATGATCTGAGGTATTGCGCAGACGTCGCGGAGCCTAGCCTGATGGTCTTCGACGAGGAGTTCTCACCCAGGGTCGCAGCAGTCAAGGATCAATTGTCCGTCCGGGATTATATCTGCCTGGGCGATAATATCCCGGACTACGCCGAAAATTTTTCAGAGCTTGTAAACGGCGCCTCCCCTGCGCCTTTGGGCACGGAGCTGGGCCACGACGATGTCTGCGGCCTCTACTTTACCTCGGGGACGACGGGCCAGCCGAAACCGATACTCCTTACCCACAAGAATATGATATCGGCCTGCATCACGGAACATGCCCACCACCATCAGACCAGGAAAGACATCTTTATCCTCATCCCACCCCTCTACCATACGGGCGCCAAGATGCATTGGTTCGGCAGCCTTATCGTGGGTGGGTCGGCGGTGATCCTCAGGGGCGTCTCCCCTGAATGGGTCCTTGAGGCAGTGAGCGAGGAAGGGGGAACGATTGTCTGGCTCCTCGTCCCCTGGGCGCAGGACGTTCTGCTGAAGCTCGACTCCGGTGCGCTCAAGCCGGAGAACTACAAGCTCGGCCAGTGGAGGCTGATGCACATAGGCGCCCAGCCCGTCCCTCCGAGCCTTATCCTGCATTGGAGGGATTACTTCCCGAGCATGGAGTTTGACAATAACATGGGCCTCAGCGAGGCTACCGGGCCAGGGTGCGTCCACCTGGGGATCGAGAACCGGCATAAGGTCGGGGCTATCGGCGTGCCGGGGTTCAACTGGGAGGCGCGGGTCGTCGATGAGAACGGCAGCGACGCGCCCGTCGGGCAGAACGGGGAGCTTATCGTCCGTGGCGACGGGGTTATGCGGGAGTACTACAAGAACCCCGAGGCGACGTCGAAGACGCTCAGGGACGGTTGGCTCTTCACCGGAGATATGGTCCGGTGCGACGAAGACGGGTTCCTCTGGATCGTCGACAGAAAGAAGGACGTGATCATAACGGGCGGGGAGAATGTCTTTCCCGTGGAAGTGGAAGATTTTATCCATACCAATCCGAACGTAAAGGATGCCGCAGTCATCGGCTTGCCCGACGAGAGGCTCGGTGAGATCGTAGCCGCCATCATAGAAGTGATACCCGGCAAGACGGTCACGGAGGAAGAGATTCTCAAGTTCCTGGAACCCCTCCCCCGGTACAAACGACCGAGGAAAGATCTTCTTTGGCGAAATCCCCCGGAACCCTACCGGCAAGATCGAAAAGCCGAAGCTCAGAAAAAAATACGCAGGCAGGGAGGAGGCATTCAAGGCCTAGCGAGGCGGCTGAAGGAAGTCCTGGAGCGCGCGTGAGGCCGCAGGAGGCAGTAAGGCATGGCGGTAGTCAAATCGGCGGACAGGGTCGTGCAGATACTTGAGGCGATAGCCTCCAAGGATGGGGGCCTGGCCAACAGCGAGCTTTCGACGATGCTGGGCATTCCGAAGGGCAGCCTCTCGTTCCTCCTTTCCAACCTTGTCGAGCGCGACTACCTGTCCTTCAATCCCCAGCGAAAGCTTTACAACCTCGGAGCAGGGCTGCTCGTTCTCGTCGGCCGGTATCTGAACAACCTCGATATCGTGCGGGTGGGGCGTCAGATCGTCCGCAGACTCGTCCGGGAATTGAATGAGGATGTCGAGATCGTCGTCAGAAGGGGGGACCAGATGCTCTTCCTCTATAAGGACGAATCGCAGAGACCCGTCAAGTACTCCATCGCGGCCGGCGGCCTCGGCCCCCTCTACGCGATATCGGCGGGAAAATGCATCCTCGCCTTCATGCCTGAGGAGGAGGCCGGCGCATATCTCGACCGTGTAGCGCTTTCCCCCATTACGGAGGAGACTATCACCGACAAGAACGTCCTGAAGCGCGAGCTTGAGGCGATACGCTCTAGCTGGCTGGCGTACGGGCGGCAGGAATACTACGACAACGTCTGCGGGATCGCCGCCCCGGTGCTCGACATTCACGGCGCTATCGCGGGCGCGGTTGTGGTCACTATGGAGGCCGCCCGCTTCAACCCGGAGCACAGGGCTTTTATCGAGCCCAGGCTGCGCGATGCAGCCTCAAGGCTCTCCCGCCGGCTCGGCTTCGGGGGCCCATACGGCGGCCCCGCCGTTCGAAAAGCCGCTCGATCGAAAAAGGAGGACTGAGCGATGGGAACGATGAAAGACAGCAAAAAAACATCCGGCCGGGCGCCTTCCATCACCCTGACCGTCAACGACCGACGGTACGAGCTGGAGGTCGGACAGGGCGAGGGGGAGTTGCAAGTCTCGGACACGCTGACCCATACCCTCAGGGAGACGCTGGGCCTGACGGGCACCAAGCTCTCGTGCGACAACGGCGCGTGCGGGTGCTGCACCGTCCTCATAAACGGGAAGGCCAGGCTCTCCTGCATGACGCTCACGGTCGAGTGCGACGGAAAGGAGATAAGGACCATCGAAGGGCTGAGGGACCCCGTAACGGGCAGTCTCGACCCCATTCAGCAGGCATTCGTAGATCATACGGCGTTTCAGTGCGGGTATTGCACGCCGGGCATGATTATGAGCGCAAAGGCCCTCCTCAACGACAACCCCCGACCGACGGAGGACGAGGTGAAAGAGGCTTTGTCCGGCAATTTCTGCCGGTGCATCAGCCACTACCATGTGGTCAGGGCCGTCCTCGCAGCGTCGGAGAACGTGAGGTGATAAAATGGCCGACAAGTACCGATACATAGGCAAGGCTTCACCCAGAAAAGACGCCGTTGACATCGTCACGGGGGCAACCAGGTTCCTCGACGACAACAAGCAGATCAAGTTTCCCGACCTCCTCCACGCAAAGGTGCTCCGCAGCCCCCACCCCCATGCGCTTATAAAGAAGATCGACTGTAGCAAGGCGCGGGGATTGAAGGGCGTCAAGGCGGTGCTTACCTGGGAAGACGTCCCCGATTGGAAGGGGGGCACGCCCAGGGTGCTTCGCATCCTCGACCGCAAGGTCCGGTTCGTCGGCGATGCGGTCGCCCTTGTGGCGGCCGTCAGCGAGAGGATAGCCAAGGAGGCCCTTCGTCTTATCGACGTGGAATACGAGGTCCTTCCGGCGGTCTTCGACGTCGATGACGCCCTCAAGCCCGGCGCCCCCCAGTTGCATGACGACCTTCCGGGCAATATCGCCACGCCGGGGTCGGGCATTCTCGGCCCGAAGGGGCTGACGCAAGTGGTCATGGGGGACGTGAAGAAAGGTTTTGAAGAGGCCGACGTCATAACCGAAGGGACCTTCGGGTACGAGAAGACGCCGAACCCTATCCCGCCGGAGCCTCCGGGCGTCGTTGCCCTCTGGGAGGATCCGAACAAGGCCACCTTCTGGGTCGCAAATCAGTCGCCCTACCTCGACAAGATCGCACTCTACCACAATTTCGGCAGAAAGATAGACGTGAGGATTCACGGGGGTCCGTGCGGAGGGAGCTACGGATCGCGGACCATGTCCTGGCAGATGCAGACATACGCGCTACTGCTGAGCAAGGCCACGGGCAGGCCCGTGAAGCTCATCCTGACCAAAGAGGAGCACCTGGCCACGTTCACGCTCAGGCTCGGCTCCCGTATGCGCGCAAAGGTAGGCATGAAAAAAGACGGGACCGTGACGGCGATATCGGGCACGTGGCTCGTCGGGACGGGGTACTACTCCTTCAGCACCCAGTTTATGGTCGGGGTCGGGGCCGGTGAAGCCCAGTTGATGGTCCGATGCCCGAACTGGGACCTGAAGCCCATCATCGTCTGCACCAACCGCAACGCCTCCGGGCCGGTCCGAGGCTTCGGCGGCCAGGAGCTCAAATGCGCCCTTATCCCCCTCCTCTGTCTCGCTATGGAGAAGGCGGGCGTCGATCCCCTCGAATTCTTCAAGAAGAACTTTGCCAGGCCCGGCGACGGGTACTTCTGGAGGGACGGCATCTGGTATACCTACAGGGGGGCGGAGTATTGGAGGGCGATGGTGAAAGGGGCCGAGCGTTTCGGATGGAAGGAGAAATGGAAAGGGTGGCTCAAGCCCAGCTCGGTGGACGGCGCGAAGCGCAGGGGCGTAGGGGTCGGCATCCACGGAAATGCAGACGTGGGCGAGGATTCATCGGAGGCGCATATCTACCTTCGGCCGGATGGAACGGTGCTTGTTAATTCGAACCTTACGGAGCACGGAACAGGGCAGTGGAGCAACCTGCACAAGATGGTGGCCGAAGTGCTGCAAGTGCCCCTGGACCGCGTAACGGTCACTCCGTCGGACACGCTCTTCAACCCTTACGAGTTCGGACCGTCGGGGTCAAGGGGTACATACGCAATCGGCAGCGCATTCATAAACGCGGCCGAAGACGCCAGGAAGAAACTCCTCGAGATCTTTGCCCCCATGCTCAACGAAGACCCGCAGGGCCTGGACACGGTCGACGGGATGGTCTTCAGGAAGAATAACCCGGACAAGAAGATACCGTGGCGCGCGATGGGCTTCGACCGGACCGTGACCGGGATAGGGCGCTTCGAGCCTGATTACACCATGTCCAACTGCATGACGACCTTTGTCGAGGCGGAGGTCGATACCGAGACCGGTAAGGTGGACCTGGTGCGCGTCGTCAATGCAACCGACGTGGGCCAGATCATAAACCCGCAGGCCCTCGAAGGCCAGCTCAACGGGTGCCTGGGGTCGGCGGGCCTCGACAGCGCCCTCTTCGAGGAAACGGTCCTCGACCCTTCGACCGGACGTATGCTCAACGCCAACATGATCGACTACAAGTGGCGCACCTCCTCGGAGCTGCCCCCGATAGAGAACGTGGTCCTTGAGACGCCTTTTCCGACCCACCGCTTCGGAGCGATAGGGGTCGGGGAAGTTGCGACGGCGCCGGGGCCTATAGCAGTCCTCATCGCCGTCTCGAACGCCATCGGCACGTGGGTGCACGAGTACCCCCTTACACCGGACAAGATTCTCAGGGCCCTCGGGAAGTTGCCGCCCGTCCGTCAAGGAGGTGTCTCATGAGGCCTTTTTCCCACATCGACGCCCATTCGATAGAGTCGGCGCTTGCCGCGTTGAAGCGGTACGGGGGCAAGGCCCGGCTTTTCGCGGGCGGCACGGACGTCTTGGGCGCGCTGAAAAACGAATTTCTTCCCGGCTACCCGGAGGCGATCATCAACATAAAGGGCATCGAAGGGCTTGACGCCGTCCGTGAGGATGCAGGAGGGCTGAAGATCGGCGCCCTTGCCACCCTTGCCGAAATAGCCGCCTCACCATCGATCAACGAGCGATATAAGGCGCTCGCCGAAGCGGCCCGCTCCGTTGCAACGCCCCAGGTCAGAAATGCGGCGACAGTCGGCGGAAACCTCGCCCAGGACGTCCGCTGTTGGTACTACAGATATCCCGACGCCCTGGGAGGGCAAATCGTCTGCCTGCGAAAGGGGGGCAAGACGTGCAACGCCCTTTTCGGGGACAACAGGTATCACTCGATATTCGGCTCGGCCCCGATGGAGCAATATCCGTGCTCTTCACACTGTCCGGCCTCGACCGATATACCCCTCTATTTGAGCAAAGTCAAGAGCGGCGACCTTTCGGATGCAGCCGGGATACTTCTCGCAGCCAATCCGATGCCGGCCGTCACCGGGAGGGTCTGCCCGATGTTCTGTGAGCCCGCGTGCAACCGCGCTGGGCACGACGAGCCCGTGGCCATACGCTGCGTCGAGCGGTTCCTGGGTGACCGCATCCTCGAAGAACCGGCCCGGTTCTTCAGGCCCCCTGCTACTGAATCGGGGAAGAAGGCGGCCGTTATCGGCTCCGGGCCTGCCGGGCTTGCGGCGGCCTATTATCTCAGGAAGCACGGACACGGGGTGACGGTCTTCGAGAGGGCGCCGGCGCCGGGAGGTATGCTCGTCTCCGCGATACCGCCCTATCGCCTGCCGAAAGGCGTTGTAGAGAAAGAGATTCGGGCCCTGGAGTCCATGGGGATCGCGTTCAGGTGCGGCGTTGCCGTCGGAAAGGACCCGACCACGGCACGCCTCATGGAAACTTTCGACGCGGTTTTTGCAGCGGCGGGCGCGTGGAAGGAGCGGTCCCTGGGGATCAAGGGCGAAGAGATCGCGCTGTCGGGACTCTCCGTCCTCAACAGGGTGAATACGGGCTTCCTGGAGATGCCTTGGAAGAAGGTCGCCGTGATCGGCGGCGGGAATGTCGCCATCGATGTGGCAAGGACGCTTCTCAGGCTCGGCGCCAGACCCGTAGTGCTCTACCGGCGGACCCGGAACGAGATGCCGGCCCTGAAGGACGGGATCGTCAAGGCGGAAGAAGACGGCATCCCTTTCAAGTTCCTTACCTTGCCGATGGAAGCGGCCCGGGTAAAGGACGGTGTCCTTCTGACGTGCAGGCGCATGAAGCTCGGGTCTCCCGACGCATCGGGCAGGCGAGCCCCGGTTCCCAGGGAAGGCTCGGATTTTACCATGACCGTCGATGCGGTTATCAAGGCCATCGGCGAAGAGCCGGACAGATCGTTTCTCCCTGCGGACCTGAGACGGAGAATAAAAGTCGGAGGCGGGTCCCCGCTTTTCTTCGACAAAAACCTCTTTGCAGGCGGCGACTTCGTGACCGGCCCCTCGACGGTTATCGAGGCCGTGGCCTCCGGGCGCGATGCGGCGCGCGCCATACATGCGTGGCTCCGGGGCGACGAGCCGTCGCTGCCGGCCCGCGAAGCCGGGCCTCGCTTCACCGCGCCTTCCTACGATCCGACCGCCCGTATAAAAGTCCCTGTTATGCCAAAGGCCGAACGGATCAAGGGCCTGGACGAAGAAGACGGGGGCGCGGCGGCCGAGGCCGTAATCGCAGAGGCCGGGAGGTGCTTCAATTGCGGCTGCGTGGCGGTAAGCCCTTCGGATATAGGCCTGGCGCTCGTAGCGCTCGACGCGCGCATCGTGACAACCAAGCGGGCCTTGAGCGCGGAAGAGTTCTTTTCCGCCACCGCAGCGCGCTCGACTGTTCTCGGCGGCGACGAGTTGATAACCGAAATTCAAGTTCCGAGGCCGGCTGCGGGCGCGCGACAGGTGTACTCGAAGTTCACCTTGCGAAAACCTATCGATTTTGCCATTGCCGGCGTCGCGTGTGTCGTTACCATGCGAGACGGCGTCTGTTCCAAGGCCCGTATCGCCCTGGGCGGGGTGGCTGCGGAGCCTGTGCGGGCGAGGGAGGCCGAGAAATTCCTCGCGGAGCGTCGGATCGACACCCCAACGGCTGAGGCGGCAGCGCAATTGGCGGTAGAGGGGGCAAGGCCTTTGAGCGATAACGCCTACAAGGTCGAGATTATCAAAACCCTCGTGAAAAGGGCCATCGTCTCCGCAAGCCGTTAGGAGAAGGCAGCCGGCGCATAATAAGGCCGGGGCGAGGGAGCTAAGAGTGCGGCATCACAGGGAAAACTCCCTCTCCCTGATGAGGGGAGAGGGTGGGGGTGGGGGTGGGGGTGAGGGCATATTCTTTCACATGTTCTCACCCGCCGCCGACGATGAGCATGTTGACCGCTACCGTGTCCCCGTCGTTCAGAGCCGAGTCGAGTCCCCCGCACAAATGTAATTCGACGTCGTTGACCCTCACTTCCCAGTCGTCCTCGATATCGGCAGCGCTGTCCTTGACATACCGCACGTTTCTGGCGCCCGCCATAACGGACAGCTCTTCCAGGAATTGCCCGACGCTAACGGCGGGCCGGTCGAGCTCGACGCTTTCCCTGCCTTCAAGCCCAGGCAGAAAAATGTTCGACTTTAAATGAATCACCATTACGCGCCTGTTCCCTCAACTCAAACTCAATAGTCGTAGGCCGTCGGCACCTTTTTCGACTTTTCCTGCCGCTTCCAGTAGTCGATGCGCTCGTTGATGAAGCCGAGCCACGTGTCTACCTCGGCAGGCTTGTAGCCCTTCGACGTCATATCTTTCTTGAACTCCACGATGACCGGCTCCGCGGCCTTGACCCACTTGGCGCTCTCCGCATCGCCTATCGCAACCATGCTGCCGCCCTGCTTGATAAAGAACTCCCTGCCCTCGATATCGATATTGTTCCACGCGACGGCCCATCTTTCGATGAATTCCTTGGAGTGCTCCGTTATCACCCTCTGCACGTCCGCCGGCAGGCTGTTCCATTTGTGCTTGTTCATGACTACATAAAAGGCGAAAACGCTCCCCACCTTCCACGACGCGGTCGTATACTTCTCCACTTCCCCCGTCTTCCAGCCCTTGAGCTGCTCCAGCGGACCGAGGTTGCCTTCGAGGACGCCCCTCCTCAGCGCATCATAGATGTCTGCCATCTCGAACGGCACAGGCACGGCCCCAAGGGCCTTCACTATATCCCCTATCCTTCCGGTGCCCCTGATCTTCAGCCCTTTCAGGTCTTCCAGCGTTCTCACCGGCTTGCTCAACGTCTGCAGGACGTTCGGCGGGCTTGTGCTGAACATGATGGGGTGGTAGTTGTCCCATTCCTTCGGCTTGAACTTCTCGTAAAAGTCGTTCGACACATGGGTGGCGATCCAACTGCTCGGAAAACCGAGGGGAAGCTCCATGATCTCCATGACGGGAAAACGGCCACGGGAGTACGAGCAGTGGGAAAGGCCGATATCGGCTATGCCGGTGGAGACGCCCGCCGCCATCTTGGGCGCGGAGAGGAGCGTGCCGCCCGTATACTGGCGGATCTCCACTTTCCCGGCGAGCTTCTTGTTCAGCTCTTCGCACCACTTCTCCATCATGGTCGAGTTCATGTGGGTCGGCGGAAAGAAATTGGCGAACTTGAGCTTTATCACGTCCGCCGAGCTTACCGAATACGTCGATAAGACTACCGAGAAGATAAAGACGACTATCGATGCGACTTTTCTTGTCATTTGCTTTGCCCCCTTTTTTTACTTTTTTACCCCCCGCAACTGCTTGCGTATACTTTCCCTTTCCGGCGCACCTCCTTTTATCCGTTGAGAACCGGCTGCTATTTTTTCGCCATCGCCTTTGCGGCCGCCATGACCGAATCGACGATCTGCTGGTAACCCGTGCACCGGCAGAGGTTGCCGGAGATCGCAGTCCGCGCCTCGAGGGGCGTAGGGTCCGGGTTTTCGTCGAGCAGCGCCTTGGCGGACATAATCATGCCGGGCGTGCAGAAACCGCACTGGATGCCGCCGTGCTGCACGAACGCCTCCTGGATCGGGTGCAGCTTCTCGCCGTCCGCCAACCCTTCGATGGTCGTGATGCTCCTGCCCTGCGCGTCGAGGGCGAGGACCAGGCACGAGGCGACGGGCTTGCCGTCCATAAGCACCGTGCACGCGCCGCACTCCCCTTCGCTGCACGACTTCTTGGTCCCCGTGAGGCCGAGCTTGTCGCGGAGCACCTCCACCAGCGTCAGGTGCGATTCTATCCCTATGGCGTAGGCAACGCCGTTTACGGTGAGCGTCAATGGAACCGGGGTCATCGTGCTCCTCCTTCCGTCGATCGATTGAGCGCAGCGATCAGGGCCCGCCTGGTAAGCACCTCGACCATGCTGCAGCGATAGTCCAATGAAGAGCGGACATCCGTGATGGGCCTGCAGACGGCGCCGCATACCCTGCCCACCTCGGCGGCAAGCCCCTCGGTGAGGACCTTGCCTTCCAGCATCCCCTCCGCCTCCGTAGCCATGATGGGCGTAGGGGCAACTGCGCCGAGGGCGACCTTTGCAGACCGGCACACCCCGCCCTTATCGAGGAAGACGAAGGCTGCGGCGCCGACGAGGGCGAGGTCGAGGGCCGCTCGCCGCATCAGCTTGAGGTAGGCCCCTTTCCCTTTGGGGTCGGGGAGAGTTATGTGCGTCAGGATTTCCGCTGCGCCGATGGTGCAGGCAGCAGGCCCGGCGAAAAGGCCCCCGACGTGACAGGTGCGCCCGCCCGCGGGACCGGTGATATGCGCCTGCGCAGACAACACCATCAGGGGCGGCGCCATGTCTGCCGAAGGGACGGCGCTCACGAGGTTCCCCCCTATCGTCGCAAGCGTCCTGACCTGGGGGGAGGCCATCACGGAGGCCGCGTCCCAAAGCGGCGTGTAGACCTCCCTGATTACCTCCGAGCGCAGGATTTCGGCAATCGTCGTTAAGGCGCCGATGGTGAGACCCTGGGCATCGACCTTTATGCCCGAAAGCCCTTCGATGCCCTTGAGGTTGATAAGGTGAGACGGCGCAGCCGTGCGCTTTTTCATAGCGAGGAGAAGGTCCGTCCCGCCTGCGAGGAGCTTCGCGCTGCCGCCGAAGGCGCCAAGGAGGTCGAGCGCTTCGGGAAGCGAGGCGGGCGCGTGGTATTCGAATTTCGGCAATCTTCTGATAAACATCACTTTCCCTCCTTTTTCTTCAGCTCCGCGAGGATCTTCTCCGGCGTAATGGGGAGGTCCCTGATGCGGACGCCCACCGCGTCGTAAACGCCGTTGGCGATGGCCGCGATAGTCGAGCAGGAGCTTGCCTCGCCTGCCCCCTTCGCCCCGAACGGGCCGTAGGGGTCGTGGGTGTGCACGTGGTCTACGATGTACTCCGGGGTGTCGAGGGCGGTAGGCTGTTTGTAGTCCCTCCAGGAGTGGTTGAGCATAACCCCGTGCCCGTCGTAAAGGGCCTCTTCGAGGAGGGCGTGGCCGGTCATGTGCGCCGAGCCCCCGTTCACCTGGCCTTCCAGCATAACGGGATGGATGGGCTGGCCCGCGTCGTCGGCGCTCACGCCTTTCCGCAGGCTCACCTTTCCCGTCTCCAGATCGACGTCCATCTCGACGGCCGTCGCGATGAAATCGATGCCGTGGGCGAGGTTCCCCGCGCCCGTCTTCCAATCGACGAGGTCGATGTCCGTCGCGGCCCAGTAGCCCCTGCCGTAAAGCGGCGTGCCCATATCGTAATAGGCGGTCCTGACCGCATCGATGAACTTCATGCCTTTCTTCGGGTCGTCCTTGACGTATATCCTCGAACCCTTGAATTCGAGGTCTTCAGGCTTGCCGCCCAGTTTCTTTACCGCGATCTCCGCGAGCTGACGTTTCAGATCGTTGGCCGCCGCTATCGTGGCGTTTCCGTCCCAGTACGTGCACCGGTCGGAGAACATGCCGGAGTCGAGGATCGCCGTATCCGAGTCGCTCGGCCCCTGTATCACGTCCCCGAAGGCGATGCCCAGGACCTCGGCGGCCATCTGGCAGAAGACCGTGTTGCAGCCCTGGCCGATCTCCGTGCCGCCGTGGGTCAGCACGATTTTGCCGTCTTCCTGGAGCTTGAGAAGGACCGACGACCCGAAATGGCCGCCCAGCCTCACCCCCGACGGGTGTGACGCGCAACTGAAGCCTATGCCGCGCCCTTTCGGGCGGGACTTCCTGCTTTCCTTCCAGCCGATCGTCCCCGCCGACTTCTCGATGCATTCGGGAAGGCCGCAGACATCGACGACAACGCCGTTCGCCGTAGTCCAGTTGTTCGTCACCGCGTTGACGGACCGTATCTCCACCTGGTCGATGCCTATCTCCTCGGCCACGATGCCGAGCAGGGAATCGACCGCGTACTGGGCCAGCACGATCTCCTGCCCCCTTACCGTGCCGCAGGGCGCCCTGTTCGAGTAGACGAGCTTGCCGTGATACTCGACGGCGGGCACCTTGTACGGAAGGTTGAGCCACGCCCCGAAGAAATAGATATTGAAAGGGCCGATGCCGGAGATAGGCCCGCCTTCCAGCACGCACTCCGCCTTGAGGGCCGTGATCTTGCCGTTCTTCTTCACCCCAATCTTCAGGGTGGCGTCCATCGCGTTGCGCTGCCTGTACCCCGCGAGCACCTCATCGTAATTGAGCACGATCTTGACGGGCCGGTTCGTGACCTGCGCCAGCCTGACCGCCGCGAAATCGACATCGAAGGGGTCGTGCTTGCCGGAGAATGCGCCGCCGACAAAGGGCGTCACCAGGCGCATCTTCGACAGTGGCAGGTCCAGTGCCCTGCACATGTGGCGCCAGGTCGGATAAGGGCTCTGCTTGGAGCCCTGCAAAAGGACGCGCCCCGTCGAGTCCACCTCCGCGAGGCACGCATGGGGCTCGATGAAGCCGACAGCCACGCGCTGGGAGCTGAATTTCTCCTCCCTTATGTAGTCCGCTTCGCTGAATCCTTTCTCCGGGTCTCCGAACATGAAATCGGAGGTATAGGCGATGTTGCTCGTGCAGAACTCGTTGACCAGGGGGGCGCCGGCCTTAAGGGCGTCCTGCGCGGTCAGCACCACGGGCAGCTCTTCGTACTCGACCTTGATAAGGTCGAGGGCCTCTTCCGCCGTATCCTCGTCGATAGCCGCGACTGCGGCTACACCTTCGCCGAAATGGTGCACCTTCGTCACGGGCATGGGCAACTGGTCCCGCGTGTCGGGCCTCGTGCCGAAAGGGATGCCGGGGAAATCCTTCCCCGTTATGACCGCCAGCACCCCCGGAAGCTTTTTCGCCCTGCTCGTATCGATGTCCAGTATCTTCGCATGGGCCAGGGTGCTCCTCAGTATCTTGCCGTGGAGCATCCCCGGCGCAACGAGGTCACCCGCGTAGCGCGCCTTGCCCGTAGCCTTGACCCGCCCGTCCGTCCTCTCCACGGGCTTGCCGACCACCTGGTATTCTTCCCTCTCCATTATTGCCCCCTTGTCGGATTTGTGCGCGTTAAATCTTCCCTTCTTTTTCCATCTTATTTTTGATCTCCTCCCGCAGGGCCTTCTTGTCCACCTTGCCCACCTTCGTGAAAGGCAGCACCTCGACAAGCTCGACCCTTTCGGGCAGTTGCACGACCGAGGCCCCGACGCCCTTCAGGAACGATACGATATCTTCGAGGGTAGGCGCAAAACCAGGCTTCGGCACTACGAAGGCGCAGGTCCTCTCGCCCAGTATCTTATCCGGCATGGCGACGACGGCCGAGTCGGCAACTGCCGGATGCATGCTCATCATGTTCTCGATCTCGACTGCGCTGATGTTCTCTCCGCCCCTGATAATGATGTCCTTTATGCGGCCCGTGACCCAGATGTTCCCCTCCTCGTCCTTCTTTGCCTGGTCGCCTGTCCTGAAAAAACCGTCCTTCGTGAAGACCTTCGCCCTGTCCTCCTCCGAGGAGTCGAAATAGCCCGTAAAGACACCCGGCCCCTTCGATACGAGCTCGCCTTCCCCGTTGACGGGCAGCTCCCTGTCTTCCTGATCGACGACTTTCAGCTCGTCGTACGGGCAGATAGGCTTGCCCACGCTGCCGCATATGAGGTCTATGCTGTCGCCCAGCTTCGTGCTGGAGCAGGTCCCTTCCACCGAGCCGAACCCGTTGACGAACTGGGCGCCGATCCTCTCACGGACGCTCTTGACCAGCTCGTGGGTGCTCGACGCACCGCCGACGGAGACCTTCTTGAGGGAGCTCAGATCGTAGTCGCCCAGGTTCTCCATCTGCATGACCCTCGCGATCAGCGCGGGGACGGTCGGGATCGCAGTCACCTTCTCCTTCTCGATCCAGGCGCATATGTCTTCGGGCTTCGTCGAGTCGAGGAGCACCAGCTTTGCGTGGCAGAAAAGCGACGCAGCCATCCCCCAGTGGACGCTCAGGTTGTGGCCGAGGGGGGCGATGACCATGACCGTGTCCTGGCACGTCAGGTCCCACCGGTACGTGTGGTACTCGACATTGTTCCAGTAGCAGTTGTGCGTGCGGGGACTGAGCTTCGGCAGCCCCGTCGTGCCTCCCGTCGGCAGGATCTGGGAGACCTCGTCGGGGTCGGGGCGCCTCTCTTCGAGGGCCTTGAGGGTCTGCGCCGTCAGCGCTTCCCGCGCAATCAACGTATCGAGCCGATGGTAGTCCGTCGCCTCCGATGGCCTCGCCTGGATGATGTGCTTTATCTGGGGGTTTTCCTTGAGAACTGCGTCGATGGTCGGCTGGTAGGCGATCTTGCCGTACTGCTGCGGTAGGATCCACGCGACGGGCTTCGTCAGCCTGCTCAGGTGGTTGATCTCCAGCGCGTTGTGGCGCGGTATCAGCACTACGATAATGGCGCCTATCTTCTGGAGGGCAAGCCAGGAGAAGACGAACTCGTGCCAGTTCGGGAGCTGCAGAAGCACCCTGTCTTTCTCCCTGATGCCAAGCTCCATCAAAGCGACGGCCAGCTTGTCTACGGCCTCGCGCAGCTCCCTGTTGGTCCAGCGGCCTGCGTCGTCAACCAGGCCGATTTTCTCAGGGTAAATGTCGGTGTGCTTGTTGAAGAAGTCGCCCCAGGTCATGCCGAGCCACCACTTCAACGCGGTATACTTCTCTATGTCCGCGCCCACGTATGGCGCGCAGCCCTTTATAGGCATAGGATTGCCCCTCCTTTCTTATCCGGTCCCGTATCGATTCGGCCCCTCTACCGTAATCTACAAGCCCTGCGCCACCTCTCGCTCTCTTTGACCTTCCCCGTCGAACCCGAGCCTGCGCGATATCCGCCCCGTTGCCTCTTTCAGCTTGCCCGCGATGGAACGGTGCTGCTCCGGGTCGAAATGGGACCGCAGAAGCGTCACTACGACGGATGCGGCCACATCCCCGTAAGCGTTGAAGATGGGGGCGGCTATCGCGTTCATATCCTCGTAATACTCGGCGTACCCGTAGGCGACCCCCTCCAAGCGGACCTTCGCGAGCTCCCGCCTCAGCGCTTCGGGGTCGGTTATCGTGTTCGCGCTAAAGGCGGTAAGCGTCACGGAAGCCATGTACTTCGACATCTCGTCTTCGGGCAGGTACGCAAGGATAGCCTTCCCCGCAGCGGTCGCGTAGGCTGCCGCGCAATCGCCGACGGCTATCACGTGCCTCAGCGTCCTGGTGCTGTCCACGCCGTAAAGGAAAAGGACCTCCGTGCCCTTCATGATGGTAAGCTCGGCGTCCTCGTCAACCTCCGCAACCAGCTCGTGCATGATCGGCCTTGCGACGCGCACGAGGTTGTACGTAGACAGGTAGCGCGAGCTTAAGGCCAGGAGCTTCGGGCCGAGAAAGTAGCGCCTGTTCGACGCGGAATAGACAAGGTAATCGCGGCCGAGGAGATTGGACAGCAATGGCGTCAGGCTGCCCTTGGGAATCCCCGAGGTCCTGCACAGCTCGCCGTGGGTGATGCCGTTGTCCCTGGCGGCAATCGTCTCAAGTATGAGGATGACCCTGTCGGCCGATTTTACTATCGCCATATCGCCATTGTCGCGCATCGGGATAGATGTAGTTCACATGCGCAAACTATTGTTTGCATCTATGACCTATTCAAGGATATTTCAGGGCGATCTGGTTGTCAAGAAAAAACTCTTCACGAAAAAGACCCCGAAAAGGAAGATATGATATGCTATCATTGGGCACGGAAATGACGACTGATAATAACGAACAGGCACTAAAATATAAATAGCAAACGGGATTATAAAGTCGGGAGGTCATGAATGTTCAAGACGGTCGCTTATATCGAGAAAGACACCGAAACGGGGTTCTATGTTGCGACGGTTCCGGGCATTCCCGGTGCTCACACCCAGGCGGCGACGCTCGATGAGCTGCAAGAGAACCTGAAGGAAGTGGTGGAACTCTGCCTGGAGGAGATGGACGCAGAGACAAGAAAACAATTGCCGGAATTTGTGGGATTGCAGCAGATAGAAGAATCATGAAAGACAGGAAAACAAACGAAATCGATGAGATGCGGCCGGAGTACGACTTCGATTATTCAAAAGCCGTTCAAGGAAAGTTCTACCGTCGATTGCTTGCAGAAGGGTCCAACGTGGCCGTCCTTGAGCCGGACGTGGCTAAGGCGTTCCATGACTCTGCTTCGGTAAACGAGGCCCTGAGGTCGCTCCTGGAGCTGACCCGTTCAACGAAGCATCTGACGAAGCGCTCAAGCGGCCGTGGAAAGAAAATTCCCGCCCGAGCGTGAAGAAACGAAAAAGGGGACAGGCTACTTTTCCGTATCCTATCATTTGTGGTTCCCACACTCATCACTGAAAAGTAGCCTGTCCCCTTTTTCGTTCAGTATGCTTGTGTCGCGAAATAAAGCCATCAGGCCACGCCAATTTCGTTAACGTCATTTCTATGGCCGGTCCTCCGCTCAACTCTTGAAGAACTCCCTTATACAGGCCATGGCACAAATCGTAACATCCCTCAACGGCTCCTCCTTGAAGTATCCACGGTAGTGTTCTAATCGCTTCCATTCTTCGATGCGGCTGCACCCTCCGTGCACCAGTTCTGATCTTAGGTCGAAAAGTTCCTCTGCCCGCTCCGTCCATCCTTTGTCATCAGCAAAAACCTTCGTCACCCCTTCCTTAATTTTCGACTCCACCTGTCCCCTGATGCCAAACAAAGCATCCAGTGCTATAAACAGCTGAATGAATTTTTGTCCCCCCGTCGCCATTATGCTATTGTGTATAAATTGTGACGCCACCGAAGCCCTTCGGGCCTTTTCCCCTCCCGCGCCGTCACGGGACTTGTACCATTCAACCACCTGCCGAATTACCCCATCACTCACTGCTATCTTGCTCAACAGAGGATGGAGCACTATACCGATAGAAGTGTAGACGAGTTCTTCTGAGAACTGCATACAATACGATACAGGGTAATCAGCGCTCCTACGGAGCACACGGGGATTGGATGAATATTCAAAAGATAACAAGACCGAGATGAAAGTCTTCATTCGCTCCCCGGCTATTTGTAGCGCTCCTGTCTTAGTTCCTTTAATTTCACAAACCAACCAACTTTCGGGCATGCCTCTGAACAATCTATCCGTAGAACCGGTAACCATACCGGTCTGAGGACTCCAACTTCTTACCCCAGAGTACTTCAAGCCCATCCTATCCCAGGCATCCCTGTTTGCGGGTTCAAGGATCGATAGGCCATCGAATCCAATCTCGCTGGAAGGAACAGACATACGATAAAGGGGGTAGGCTATCAGCCATTCTTTTAGCTCTTGAATCATAGCTTTATGAATCACCTCCCATAGCCGCTTTGAAAATTCCCTAACATCTTCTATTTTTCTCGCCGAAAACAGAGTGTCTACCTCATGTCCACAGACCTTACCTAGCATCAAATAAAGACGGGTTCAAAGCATTTTCTTTAAGCGCGTTAACTATCGCCGCGCTGAAGCCCTCCAAGTCTCCAAACCGTAAGTTTGTGTCGTAAAGCATGGCCATGGAGCATATGTCCTTGATATGCAACCCGGCAGAAGGTGCACACCACCAGATCAGACCTATTCCCCCGTATGGTTGTAAAGGTGTTCTGTTAGCAAAGAACTGGCATTCTAAAGGAGTACGCTCCTTCAAATTGATACTCTTTGTAACCGATATGACTTTGCCAAGTATATGGTCCAGCTTCATCCTAGACTCAGCCTCTTGTTTTCCCCACAAATCGGAAAGAAAAAGGGGACAGGCTACTTTTTCGCCCTCCCTCCGCGCCCTGCGCTCCGATCACATGTTAATCATAGCCACCAGTAATGGTGTATTGCAAGAAAAACATTCTGCGGCTCTCTTTCAGGAAGAATCAGGTGAGCGATTAGGTCTACGATAACATAAGCGTATTTCGGGGTGCGAGGGCGGCCGGAGAGATTTTCGATGGATTTCCTGTTGTTTTTCGACGGCGCGCGACGCAGCATACTTTTTGTGTATGTGAGGAGCCGCGCCTAGAAAAACGACGGGAAAGGCGCGAAAATAACCCGGCCGCCTTATAGACTAATCACGTCGGAAGGACAGGTGGAGACGCACAGACCACATGCCACGCATGTATCCTGTTTGATGTGCGCCTTCGGGACGGCGCTCTCCGTCTGCGGGCCGAAAAGTGCAAGGGGCATCTGCACAAGCTCGATCTCGATGGCCCCGTGGGGGCACGCCTCCTTGCACGCGCCGCAGCCGCTGCACCGCTCTTCGTTGACTTCCGGCAGCACCCGCTCCTCTTCGTCGTCGAGGCGCATCTCTCCTGCCGCCCCGAGCACCTCGCGGGCCTCCCACCTTGCAGCGCGCGGGTGGCGGATGAAACCCACATGGTATCGCTTCCGTCCCCATTTCGTCGGCGACCACCGAAGCTGCGGCTCGGACCTGTGAGCGGAGAGAAATTCTTTGTCGCGCAACGGCGCGACATAGTCCTCAAGCCGGAAGACCCTATCGACCGCGAAGCTCATCTCCCTGCCGCCGCCCGCGACGACAACCGACCCGCCGTCGAGCCTGACGTCCTCTCCCTCTTCCAGGTGGACGAAAAGGACGCCCTCCCGCCGCGCTTCTTCGTAAGCAAGCTCTTCGTAAGAGGGGGCGGCCATGTTGCGCGTCAGCACGTAGACCGTCTTCCCGGCCCTGCGCAGGTTTCTGGCAGCCTCGATGAACCGGGACGAGAAAAACTCGTAGAACATCCGCGTCGCCGGGTCGTCCGTCCCCAGGTAGAAAAGGCAGGAATCGAACGGGCCGTCGGGAAGTGCGATCTCCGGCGGCTCTTCCCTGTATAGCCTGGGGTCGTGCGGTGCCGCCGCGTGCGCAGCGTCATGGGCGGCAGCGAAACCCGCGCCGAAGCCCGTTAAGATCGCGTCTTTTATATTCATCGGCTCAAGGGCGCCTCCGCAGGCGTAGACCCCGTCGGCGTCCGTGCGCAAGGCCCCCTTTTCTTCGACGAAGCCAAAGGCATTGAGCGAAAAATTGAAAACGCCGGCAAGCTCCCGCAAGGCCGGGTTGGGGCGCAGGCCGATCGCCAGCACGACGTAGTCGAACGCCTCTTCGACGAGCTTCCCGCCCGCGAAATAGCGCAGCCGCACCTCGTCCCCTTCCGCCTCGAAGTACCGCGAGTTGGCCCTTATGAACCTGACGCCTCCGTCGCGGTATATCTTCTCCATGAAGAACTCGCTCCCGAAGAGGCGAAGGTCGTTATAGAAAACGGTGATCGCAGGCGCCGCCCTCTGGAGTGTCCATTTTATCTCCCTGATCGTGTAGGAGCAGCAGACGGACGAGCACAAGGGGTATTCCTCGCAGCGTGAGCCGACGCAGAGGACAAAGGCGATCCGGTTGAAGTCCGCAGGCAACTCGCCGTTGCGCTGGTCGATCAGGGCGTCGTATTCGAGGCTCGTCAATACCCTCGGCCCTTTATAGGCGATGGGGTCGTAAGGGGAAAGGCCCGTCGCTACGACCACTCTGTCCGCATCCAGCGTCCGGCCGTCCGAAAGGGTGAGCAGAAACGCGCCGTCCTTCCGCTGGGCCGCAACGATCTTCGCGCTTCTGATAACGGTAAGGCGGGGGTTTCCGCCGATCTCGTCGTGAAAGGTCTTGAACCCGACGCGGCAGTTGGCGATGCGCGCCATGAGGCCGCCCGGCTCGGCCGCAGATTCGACCACAACGGCATTGTGCCCCTCTTTGAGGATGACCTTTGCCGCCGATATGCCGCTGATGCCTCCGCCAGCTATGACTACGTTCATAACTTGCCGCCCTCTCCCATGACGTAGAGCAAAAGGTCGGTCAGATAGACGACCTTCCTGTCACCGGTGAAGGTTGTAAGAGCCATGTGGCACAGGGGACAGAAGACAACGAGGGTTCCCGCCGATTTTTCGAGGATCAGCGTGGAGAGTTTTTCAGTGGCCCATTTGCCGGCGAAGAACCGGCTGCCCCCGCAGCACTTGTCCTTCACCTTCTCCCCTTCTATCTCCCCGCCGAAGAAGGCAATCGCCTCCTCCATGACGTTCTTGTTCTTTATGGCCGTGCCTTCGGGCCGCAAGAGTATGCATCCGTAATAGGGCGTGAAGACGCGCCCTTTGAGGTCCCGCTTGGCCGGAAGGCGCGAAAGCGCATCGTTGTCGATAAGCTCCAGGGGACTTAAAACATTGTGCGTGCGCCCTCTGTCCGCTTCCTTGAGGTTTTTATAGCAGGCGGGGCACGGGGCGACGACGCCCGGCCGCCCCAGCTTTTGCGCCTTTTGGAGGTTCTCCCCCGAAAGCTTAAGCAGCTCCCTCCGGTCCCCGTACTCCATCGCCCCGCAGCAGTTCCAGTCGGGCACATCGCTGAGGGCTGTGGCCCAGGGCAGCGGCGATGCGCCTCACGCCCTTGTCGAGGGTGCGCGCGGAAGCCGTCAGGGAGCAGCCGGGGTAATAGGCGTAATCCATCTATCTCCTCTTAACCCTGTGGGGCAGGTGGAAGCTCATGTAGCCCGTCCATCGCGTGAGGTGCTTTATGTAGCCCTCCGTTATCGAGAAAGCGCAGGGACCGCATGAATACATACGGCTCGTACACCCTGCCCACGTAGGCCACGGACGCCTTGAACGCCCTCTCGAAGGGCGAAGCGACGCCCAATGCCTCCCGCAGCGCCATGATGACCTCAGGCACGCGCACCTGCCAGGGGCAGGCGGCAGTGCAGCGGTAGCAGCCCGTGCAGTAGCGGACAAGGTCGTCCTGCGGGCCCTATCTCTCCGCCGAGAAACAGCCGCGCGAGAAGCTCCTGCGGGTTGACGCCGAGGCCGAGGTCGTTCACCGTGCAGACGGAAGCGCATATCTTGCAGCCGAGGCAGACCGAAAGGTCTTCCCTGCGCACGCCCGCGAGCTCTATGATCGTTGTCAATCATCTGCATCGTGCAGCTCGTCCTCCTGGAACGTCAGATAGGGTATGGCCTCTTCGGCGTCGCGGCCCGACATATAGCCGAACATCCCTTGGAGCCTCTCCGATATGCCCTTGAAGTACGTCGCCAGAGGGATCGACTGCGGGCATGCCTCCTCGCACGCCCCGCACCCGACGCAGCTCTGTGAGACGTGGAACATCCTCACCAGATGGAAGACCTCCCGCCCTTGCGGCATGGCGCCCTGCCCCGTGCGCAGCACTTTGTTGAGCAGGGCGTCGCCCTTCGGCAGGTATTCGTCGCCGTTGAAGAGACAATCGATGCAGTAGCAGACAGGGCAGACGTCGCGGCAGTTCTTGCACATGATGCACGAGGCGAAGTCCTTCGCAAAGGCGGCCATGTCCGTATGGAAAGCACCGCCCTTTGGTGACACGGCTTCGGCCAGGAGCATATCCGGCATCGCATCCGCTGCCTCGCCCTCGATCGAGCTCGAGGAAGGCATCGCCTTTTTCCGTATAGGAGCAAGGCCCAAAGGCTGCCGTCCGCCGCCGCGCGCACGCCCGCGTCCCCGACGACGCCCCTTCTCTCCCTGCACGTCCGGCAGGCGGGGCGCATCCTGTCGGGCGTCTTTGAAGTATTCGGCAAGGCCCGGCGCCTCGGCGGGCAGGTCGGCGATCTTCTCCTTCGACGAGACGGTGCCGGGGCAATCGACGGAGACGGCGATGATGCCCGCGGGCTCGATCTGGGTCAGCTTGACCAGCTCGACGTACGCCCTTATCTCGCACGGCCGGAGCATGAGGACGATCCTTGCGCCCTTCGAGAAGAGGCGGCGCAGATAGAGCGCGCCGTTCACGTCGAAGTACGGGTTGAAAAGCGCGTGGCCGTCGATGCGTTCCCTTGAATATCCGGTGGCGGACGCCTTCTGCGCCCCTCTCGAACCCGAAGACGAGGCAGCCCTCGTCGCCGAGGAACCCGCTCGAGGGCCCTTTCGAGCGCGCCTTCCTTAATCTTTTTTGCCTGCGTCTGCATGGGCGGCTTCCTTTATCTCGTCGTACATGGCGGTCACCTTTTCGAACGAAGCGGCGCGCCTCCGCGGCGCTCACCCAGAAGAGGCGCAGCTTCTCCTTCATGGAGAAGGCGTCGAGCATCTCCTTCAGGGCCGCGATCTTCCGCCTCGTAAAATAGTTCCCCTTGATGAAATGGCAGTCGCCCGGATGGCAGCCCGCCACGAAGACCGCGTCCGCGCCGTCGAAGATCGACTTTATGACGAACGCAGGGTCCACCCTGCTTGAGCAGGGCACCTGGACGAGCCTCACCCCTTCGGGGTACTTCATCCTGAGGCTCCCCGCCATCTCGGACGCCTTGAACGTGCAGAAGGAGCAGGCAAAGCCGACTATCTGGGGGCTCTTTCCGCTTTTTCTTCCATGATATCCCTCTCGCCTCTCATAACTTGCTCATATGGCCTCCACGAGGGCCGCGATCTCGTCGTCTATCGCGTTGTCGATGTAGCCCCGCAGGCCTGATCGGCCGAGGACGGGCAGGTGGCGTTGCACAGGCCGCAGCCCATGCAGGCCGCCTCCTCGACGCGGACGATCCTGCGCCGCCTCGTCGTACTTTATCGCCTTCGCCACGCACGCCCTCTCGCACATCCTGCATCCGCTGCACCGCTTTACATCGACCACGGCGACGAAGGGGTCCACGACGGCGAATCCCGCGCTCAAAAAGCCGTAGAGCTTCACCGCCGAGGCCCTGCCGTGGTTGATCGCCTCTTCCATGTCCTTCGGGCCGGAGCACGTCCCCGCTATGAAGATGCCCTTGACCGCCGTGTCGTAAGGGCCTGCAGCTTTATGTGGGCCTCCAGGAAGAACCTGTCCTTGTCGAGGGCGATCTTCATAAGCGACGCAGATCGGCGGCGCTGTCCGCCGGCGGAGACATGCCGATGGAGAGCACGGCCAGGTCGAACTCCCGCTCGAAGGGCTCGCCGAGGAGCGTATCTTCGCCCCTTACAAGAAGGCCAGTCGGGCCCGGGATGATCTCAGCCACGTTTCCCCTCGTGAAGAGGACGCCCTTCTCCTGCGTCTCCTCGAAGAACTCCTCCCCGCCGCGCGGGTGCGCCCGGACGTCCATGTAGAAGCACTCGACGTAGGAGTCCTCGTACCTCTGCCTTGACGGCCTCGGCCGCGCGCAGGGCGTTGATGCAGCAGACCCTGGAGCAGTACGGCCTGCCTATCTGCTCGTCCCTCGACCCGACGCAATGGAGGATGGCGACCCTCGGCTTCGCCGGCAGGGAAAGGCTGTCCGCCCTTTGCTCGAAATCGACGGTAGTCATGACCGCGCTCGTCTTTCCCGTAGGCAAGCTCCGGCTTCGCCGATGCGTCGAAGGGTGAGAACCCGATGGCGACGATGCAGCCCCCGGCCGTTATCTCCCTCTCGCCGTCCGGCGTATGGAGCGTCGCCCTGTAGTTGCCGAAGGCGCCCTCGAAATCGACGACCGTCGTGGAGGTGAAGATCTCGACGTTCTCCCTGCCGCGAAGCTCCGCCTCCATCTGCGCCGATAACGGCCGCGCCGTCCTTCCTTATGGGCCAGATGTCCTTCAATGTCCTCACGTGGCCGCCAAGGACCGGCCCCTTCTCGACGAGATAGACGCGCATGCCCATGTTCGACAGGAATAGCGCGGCCGACAGGCCGGAGACGCCCCCGCCGACGATCAGGGCGGACTTCGTCACCTCGACCGTCTTCTCTTCGAGGGGCACGTAGTGGGCGGCCGAATAGAGACCGGCCCGGATGAGCCTTATCGCCTTCTCCGTGTTGCGGGCGACGTCGTCGCCGACCCAGGAGCAGTGCTCCCTGATGCCCACCCGCCGCAGCAGGAAGGGGTTGAGGTCGGACTTCCGCAGCACGTCCTTGAAAAGCTCGTCGTGGAGCGACGGCGTGCAGGAGGCGATGACTACGCGGTCGAGGCCCTCTTTCTCGATGCCCTCCCGGATCATGTCCTGGCCCGGCTCGGAGCAGACAAAGGGGTAGTCGGACGCGACGACGACGTTGGGGAACGTGCTGAAGTAGTCGCGGACCTTCCGCACATCGACCGTCTGCTTGATGTTGTGCCCGCAATGGCAGATAAATATGCCCGTTTTCACCTGCTTATATACTCCAGGCAGCGCGACGCCGCCTCCCCCGCCGAGGCCACCGTGTCGGGCACGTCCTTCGGCCCGGAGGCCATGCCGCAGACGAATATGCCTTCTACGTTCGTCTTCGACGGGGCGATGGCGTCAACCTTTATGAAGCCGTAGACGTCCCGCTCGACGGAGGCCATCTCGCACAGATCGGCCGTCTCCGCGCGCGGCCTCACGCCCGTCGCAAGGACGACCACATCGACCTCGATTTCCGCAAGCTCGCCTGAGAGCATGTCCTCCACCCTTACGAGAAGCCCGTTTGCGCCCTTCGTCACCTCTCCGGGGATGCCCCTTATGTAGCGGACGCCCGCCTCCTGCGTGGATCTTGTAGAATTCCTCGTAGCTCTTCCCGTAGGCGCGCACGTCGATATAGGAGACATAGACCTCGGCGTCCCTTATCCTGTCGATGACGATGCTCGCGTGCTTCGCCGTGTACATGCAGCAGACCCGCGAGCAGAACCGCGCGCCCGTCTGTCGGTCCCTGGAGCCGACGCACTGGATGAAGAAGAAGCGCTTCGGCTCTTTGCCGTTGATGATGATATCGCCGCCCGTCGGACCCGTGACCGAGCAGATCCGCTCGAACTCGATGCCCGTCATCACGCCTTCGAGGCTGCCGTAGCCGTATTCCCTTTTTTCCGTCGGGTCGTAAAGGTCGAACCCAGGCGCAAGGATGATGCCGTCGCAGGCAAGGTCTATCGTCTCGTCCTTCATCGTGTAGTCGATGGCCTTCACCTCGCACCGCCGCTCGCACTCCCCGCACTCGATGCAGCCCTCCACCTGGCCCGCGAGGCAGCGGGACGCCTCCCGGCTTGCGCCTTCCGGCCCGTAGGCCAGGCGGACCTCCCGGAAATCGGCAATCCTTGCCTCCGGCGGCTCTTCCGGCACAGGCTCGCGGCCGCATGACGCGATCTTTGCCTTGATATCCGGCCTTCTCCGCATCCGACAGGGCCTGGGGCCGGGGGCTATCTCTTCCGGCGCTGAAAGGTCCTCACCTTTCATGTACCTGTCCATCGAGACCGCCGCCCTCTTGCCTGCGGCTATGGCGTCGATCACGTAGGCCGGGCCTGTCGCCACGTCGCCCCCGGCGAATATTCCGGCCCGGCTCGTCGCCCCTGTCGCAGGGTCCGTCTTTATCGTACCGGCCTCCGATACGGCTATGGAAAGGGCATCCGCAAAAGAGACTTCCGGCGACTGGCCGAGGGCCGTGATGACCATATCGAAGGGCAGGCGGAACTCGGAATCCTCTACGGGGCGCGGCCGCCTGCGGCCCGATGCGTCCGGCTCGCCAAGCTTCATGCGGACGCACTCTATCCCGGTAAGCTCCCCTTCGCTGCCGATGAACTTAACAGGCGCCGCCAGAAACTCCAGGGCGATCCCTTCTGCCGCGAGGGCCTCCACCTCTTCGGCCGCTGCGGGCATCTCTGCGGCTGTCCTGCGGTAGACGACGGTCACGTCGCTGCCGAGCCTTCTCGCCGTCCTCGCGCAATCGACCGCCGTGTTGCCGCCGCCTATAACGGCTGCGCGCCTGCCCACCGAAAGCGGTTCGCCGGACTCGACGCCGCGCAGGAACGTCAGGCCGTCGATGACCCCCGCAAGCCCTTCGCCCGGGACGCCGAGGGCGATGCCTTGCGGCGCGCCCGTGCCGATAAAGACCGCGTCGTAACCGGCCGCTATCTTATCGAGGGCCACCTCCCTGCCTACCGATACGCCGCATTCGATGCGGACGCCAAGCCTGCGGATGTAGTCGATCTCTGCGGCAAGCTCCGATTTGGGCAGCCTGTATTCCGGTATCGCGTACCTCAACATGCCGCCGGGCTCGGGCAGCGCCTCGAAGACCGTCACGTCGTGGCCGAGCAGCGCGAGGTCGTGGGCGCAGGCAAGACCCGCGGGGCCTGCCCCGACGATAGCCGCCTTCTTCCCTGTCTCCTGGGCGCGGAGCGGCGGCGCAGGCGCAGGCGCGAGGTCCGCGACAGCGCGCTTTATGTCGCGGATCGCCAATGGCTGGTCGATCTCTCCCCTGTTGCAGACGCCTTCGCATGGCGCGTAGCAGACCCTCCCGCAGACGGAAGGAAAAGGATTCGTCTGCCTTATAAGGAGATAGGCGTCCTCGAACCTCCCCTCGCTCGCGTGCTTGAGATAGCCGGGGACGTTCGTATGGACGGGGCAGGCTGCCATGCACGCCGCCTTGCACTGCCTAGGGGCGCGCTTGTCTATGCTCGCCTTGTTGGGGATCGCCTGGGGGAAGGGGATGTAGATCGCCTTGCGCGGCCCCGTCCCCATGTTGAACTCGCTCTTCATCACGACGGGACAGAAGACCGAGCACGCTCCGCACGCGTTGCACTTCGATATATCGACGAAGCGCGACTTTTTCAGAAGCGTGACTGCGAAGCCGTCGCCCGATTTCTTTATCGCGACGGGCCGCGTCCACGACAGAAGGTCGATGTTCTTTTTCAGCGCGACCTCGACCATCTTGGGCGAGAGGGTGCATGTCGAGCAGTCGAGGGTGGGGAATGTCTTGTCGAGCTGTATCATCCTCCCGCCTATCGACGGCCCCGCCTCGACCATCGTCACGCGCACGCCGCACGAGGCAAGGTCGAGGGCGGCAGTGATACCGCCGATGCCGCCGCCAACCACGAGGACATGCTTATCCCCCATTTCGCCGATCAATGCATTTTCCTTTTTTTAAGGGGGACGACCCGCTAAAGCGGGTGCCCCGACGAGCTTTGCTCGTGGAGGGGGCGCTGAGCCTCAATGATTGCCTATCCCCATTCATCCTTTTAAGACATCTTTCATCTTGTCCCGGAGCTTGTTCGCGTCCCCAACGAAGCCGAAATGGGCGTACTGGAATATAGGCGCTTCCGGGTCCTTGTTGATCGCTATGATGCACTCCGAGTCCTTCATCCCCGCTATGTGCTGGAACGCCCCGGAGATCCCCATCGCAAAGTAGACCTTCGGCTTGACCGTCTTGCCGGAGGTTCCCACCTGGCGCGGCTTGGGGAGCCATGCCTTGTCGATGACGGGCCTCGACGCGCTGAGCACAGCCTTGAGGAGGTCCGCAAGCTCCTCGTATCCCGGTATCTCATCCTTGCTCCCGATGCCCCTGCCGACGGAGAGCAGGAAATCGGCCTTCGTGATGTCGATGGCCCCCTTCTCTTCCTCGACGTATTCGACGAAGCTCCTTCCGGGGTCCGTCTCCACGGCCTCAAGCACGGTCTCTGCCGCAGGCGCGCCTTTGGGGACGGCCTGCTCCTTGAAGCTCCCGCTCCGCACCGTCGCTACGAACCCGCCCATCTGCGGCCTGAACTCGCCGAATATCTTGTCCGAGTAATAGCTCTTCAGGAAAACATTCTTCTCAGGGTCGTACCCGCTCACGTCCGTTATGAGAGGCAGGCCGAGCGCGCCCGCGGCATACGACGCAAGCTCGATCCCCGACGATGAGCCGGTGAAAAGGAAGGCGTCGGGTTTACCGGCCGCGTCGATCGCCTTTTGGAGTATGCGGACCATATTGAGGGGATTTAAGAAGTCCGTCTCCTGCACCTGCGCCCTTATGACCGCGTCGGCCAGATCGCCGCTGCCGAAGGCGACCCCGGCGGGCGCGAGGAGCCGTACCTCTTTGCCGAGGAGGCGCGCGAGGCCGATAGCGTCGAGGTTCCTCTCCTCGAAGAGACCGCGCCTTACCTCCGCGACGACCAGTGCGTAGCTCATTGATACACCCCCTTCTCCTTCAGGATGCCGAGAAGCTCCTTGCATACGCCGTCGGCCTCCCCTTGCAGCATGACCGCGCCGCCCTTTTTCGGGGGGTAGACCCACCGGACGAGGTCGATCATGCCGGGCGCGCCTTCACGGTAGGCCCCTGCATTGAAGACCTTGCGCTCGACCTTCGACGCCTTCCTGATCCCCATGATCGAGACGTACCTGGGCTCGTTGATGCCGCTCTGTATGGCGAGGACGCACGGCAGCGAGAGCTTTACGCGCTCCTGGAGGCCCCCTTCGAGCTCGCGCCGGATGACCGCTAGGCCCGCCTCGAATGCCTCTATGCCGATCACCATCGACGCATAGGGCAGCCCCAGCTTTGCTGCCAGGATGCCGCCTACGGAGGCGAACTGGTCGTCCTCCGACTGCACGCCCGTGAAAATCGCGTCGAATGGGACGGACTCTTTCTTGAGGAAGTTGTACAGGAGGCCGGCGCGCGCCATAGGGTCATTGATTACCTCGTCCGACTGTACGAGGAAGCCGTCCTTCGCGCCCATCGCGATGGCCCTTCGCAGCACCTCGTCCGATTCGGCATCGCCCAGCGAGACGGCCGTGACCTCGCCGCCCGCCTTCTCGACTATCGAGACCGCCGCCTCGACCGCGTAGTTGTCCCAGTCGTTCACCTTGAAAGGCACCTTCGAGAGGTCAACGCGCTGACCGTCATCGACGATACGCAGCTCCTCTTCCTGCGTAGCGGGGACCCGCTTCGTAAAGACCAAAAGATTCATCTATACGACCTCCATTAGTATCTCCGACAGCTCCTTGACTGTCTGCCCTTTCTCCTTGGCCGCGTCCTCGAGGGTCATGAGGCAAAAGGGACAGGCCGTGGCGATGATCTCCGCGCCCATCCGCGCAGCCTCGACAGCGCGGACCTCGGCGTTCCGCAAGCCCTTCGTCTCCTCCACCTCGAAGAACATCCTCCCTCCCCCGCCCTCGCAGCAGAGGGATGTCTCCCTCGACCTGGCAAACTCGAGAAGCTCCAGGCCTCCGATGGAGCGCAGGATGCTGCGCGGCTCGTCGAATACGCCGTTCTGCTTGCCGAGGAAGCAGGGGTCGTGGTAGGCCACCTTTTTGTCGTACCTCCCCTCGACCTTCAACGTCCCCCCCGGCGATCAAGCCGGGCGAGGACCTCCGTGTAATGGGAGACCTTTATCCCCAGTTCCCCGTATTCCTTCTTGAGGGCGTTCATGCAATGGGGCGAGAGGGCGATGATCTCCCGCACCCCGTATTCCTTGAGCACCTCTGTGTTCTCCTCCCGCAGCTCGTCGAAAAGCCCGGTCTCGCCTATCCGCCTGATCTCGTTGCCGCAGCACGCCTCTTCTTCCCCGAGCACGCCGAACTCGAACCCGCTTTGGAGAAAAGGGCCGCCACGTTCGCCGGGATGACCATGCAGCGCGGGTCGTAGGCCTGGATGCAGCACGTGAAAAGGAGCCTCTTCGAGGCAGTCTCGCCTACGTGCGGGACCTCGACGCCCGCCTTCTCGGCCCATGCCCCCCTCTTGGCCCGCGAGCGGCCCCAGGGGTTCTTCTGGACGAACGTGTTCTCAAGGGCCTTCTGGAGCGCCACGGGTATCCGCCCCTCTTCGACGAAGGCGGACCTGACCTCGATAACGACCTCCGAAGGCTTAACGTCCCTGGGGCAGCGGAGCGTGCACGCGCCACAGGAGGTGCAATACCAGGGGATCGCCGCCTCCACGTCGCGCTGGAACTGCCTTTTCCGCACCATCATCCGTATGTTGAAGGCAGTCCTGCCCGCCTCCGGGCAGCTACCGGTGCACCGCCCGCACTGTATGCATGTGAGAAGACGGCTGCTAAGCTCCAAGGAGTTTCCTTCCGATCAATACTTTCTCGACTTCCTTCGTCCCCTCGAAAATCTCGAAAACCTTGGCGTCGCGCCAGTAGTGCTCGACGTCGTACTCCTTCAGGATGCCGTACCCGCCGTGCAACTGGATCGCCTCGTCGGCAACCTTTACCGCTATCTCACAAGTATACCATTTCGCCATTGCGATAAGGGCCGGGTCGACCTCTCCCCGGTCTACCGCCATTGCGGCCCTGTAATAGATGCTCCTGCCCGCTTCCACCAGGGTCGCCATCTCAGCGATCTTAGCCTGGACGAGCTGCAGGCCGGCCAGCGTCGTCCCGAAGGCCTTCCTCTTCTTGACATGGCTTATCGCTTTCTCGAGAGCGCCCTGGGCCGTGCCGACGGCAAGGGAGCACCCGCCCTCCAGCCGGGCCCGGTTGAAAAACTCCATAAGCTGATAGAAGCCCCTGCCTTCTTTACCGATGAGGTTGCTCTTCGGCACCCGGACCTCTTTGAATGCAATCTCTCCCGTGTCGGAACACCTGATGGACAGCTTGCCGTGGAGCTTGTTCGCCTCGTAGCCCGGCCGGTCCGTCTCGACGATGATCGTAGAAAACCGGTCGTGCCTCTTCGGGTTCTTCGGGTCCGTGACGCAGAGGACGACTATGA
Organism: uncultured delta proteobacterium; assembly: GCA_963835595.1. Taxonomy (GTDB): domain Bacteria; phylum Desulfobacterota; class Syntrophorhabdia; order Syntrophorhabdales; family WCHB1-27; genus CAWEPK01. Next base: position 576,075 of record CAWIGL010000003.1, read on the forward strand.
AGTTTGCCAGGTTTGCGTTCGTTATAAAGGTCTTGGTGCCCGAGATGACGTATTCGTCGCCGTCCTTTACTGCGGCGGTCGTTATCGAGGCCACGTCGCTGCCCGCGTCCGGCTCGGTGGAGGCCATACCGGACCGCCACCGGCCTGCGCAGATGGGGGGGAGGTATTTCTTTTTTTGCTCTTCGGTGCCGTAAAGGTTTATCATCTGCGTGCCGAAGTGCGCCGCGCTCAAGGTCTGTGCGATGCCTCCGTCCACACGGGCAAACTCTTCGAAGATGAGACACTGCTCGAAACTGCCGAGTCCGGCGCCGCCATACTGCTCAGGTATGAAAGCGCCGATGAACCCGTTCTCGGCCGCCTTCTTCCAGATGGAATCGTCAAACCTTTCGTTCTCGTCAAGCTCCCTGGCGATGTCCGTGAACTCCTTCTCCGCGAATTCGCGCGCAGCCTGCCTGATGTCCTTCTGCTCAGCCGTAAGCCCCCACATATCCGCACCCTCCCTTCGGGTATTATGCGCCCGCCGGCGCCCACATCGCAGCAATCTTCGTACCACATCTCGCGGTCTTGTGTACAGCCCCCAATAGCCAAGCCCCGCCGGCGCGCCGGTAGTCCGGTATTTGGGCCGCTATAATATACAAAACATCGGAGGCCGCCGCCAGGCGCGTGCGGCAAGGACGATCTTATCTCTGGACCATTTCCCTCACTTGTGTAATAATTACACTCTTAAGCCTTTCCCTACGGGCGGCGGACACAAAAAACCGCGCCGGACGATGCGCGGCATAAGCCGCAAGGAGCCGACCCATGAACGCTGAAGCAAAAAAAACTGCGTCCGCAGGCCCGAAAAAGGGCCTCCCGGAAGGCACGCCGGGCGCGCGCCCGGCCCCCGGCCCAGGGGCAGCCGCCAGGCAAGCGGCGAGGAAAAAAAGGGACGATGAATTCTTGCGCCTGAGCGATTTCAACAAGGCGATCATCAGCCACGCCCCCGTTGCCATCTTCACCCTCGACAAGGACGGCGTCTTCACCAGCGTCAACCCTGCGCTGGGCGCGATCTCCGGCCTCGGACGCAAGGCGGGCAAAAAGCTCATCGGCTTCAACTGGCTCAAGAACTCGTATACGATAAAATCAGGGCTTGCCGCGCACATCATCCACGGCCTCCAGGGGGAGCCTTTCCAGGTCTGGGATTTCCCCTTCATCACCTACGCAGGCGACAGGAACCAATTCCTCGACTTCAAGGGCGTCCCCCTCAAGGCGAAGGACGGCACGATAGAGGGCCTGCTCTGCATCATCGAGGAGACGACGGACCGGGTCGAGACGAGGGCGCGGCTCATGCAGGAGGCGCGAAAGTCGGCCGTCGGGAGGCTCGCCGCGGGGATCGCCCACGAGCTTAACAACCCCCTGGCTACGCTCGTCGCCCACGTGGAGCTCGCGGCCAACTGCCTCAAGTCGCTCGAGGCGTCGTCCCCGGACAAGGCGCGCCTCGACGAGCTGCGCGACTACCTCTCGGTGATCGAGGCCCAGGTGTTCCGCTGCAAGGACGTGACGGGGAGCATCCTCAGCCTGCCGTGGAAGGAAGGGCTGGAAATAACGGAGATCGACGTAAACGACCTCCTCGACAATATCATCGAATCGACCGACACAGGCAAGCCGGAGGCGCGGATCGTCAGGGAGTTCTCCCCCCTGCCGCCGGTAAAGGGCAACGCGAGCGCCCTGCGCCAGGTCTTCCTCAACCTTATAAGCAACGCGTGCGACGCTGTCGAGGGGAGGATGGACGCGACCATACGGGTTGCGACCTCCGCGCCCGGCAACGAGGTGCTCGTCACCGTCCAGGACAACGGGAACGGCATCCCGGCGGCCATGCTCAAGAGGATATTCGAGCCTTTTTTCACCACGAAGGAGTCGAAGAAGGGGGTCGGCCTCGGCCTGTCGCTCTGCCGTGAGTTCCTCACCCACGCGGGCGGCAGCGTGAGGGCGGAAAGCAGCCCCGGCAGGGGGTCCACCTTCGTAGTCGCCCTTCCCGCTGAAGGGGCGGGCTGGCCATGACAAGGGTGCTTATCGTAGACGACGAGGTCCAGCTTATCAAGGCGTTCAGGAAGCAGTTGACCGAGGACGGGATGTCGGTAGTCACTGCGGCCTCCGCAAAAGACGCCCTCGCGATCATCGAAGGGCAGACCTTCGACGTCGCGGTCCTCGACATCAAGCTGCCCGACCTCGACGGCATGGAGCTACTCGTCAGGATAAAGCAGGCGGAGCCGAATATCGAGGTCGTCATGCTCACGGGTTATGCCTCCATCGACACGGCGATCCGCTCCATAAAGCTGGGCGCTTACGACTATCTCACAAAGCCGTGCAAGATAGCCGAGCTTGAGAAGGTGATAGCGAAGGCCCACGAGAACAAGGTCCTGAAGGAAAAGAACATCGTCCTGGAAGAGCACCTTCACAGGATCGGCGCCCACGACGACTTCATAGGCGAGAGCAGGCCGATCATGAAGGTGAAAAAGCTCATCTCGGTAGTGGCCGCCTCCGGCACGCCCGTGCTCATCCTCGGCGAGACGGGCGCAGGCAAGGAGGTCGTCGCCAGGGCGATACACGACCGCTCCGGTCGCGTGGGGAACCCCTTCGTCACGATCAACGCGAGCGCCCTCCAGGAGAGCATCCTGGAAAGCGAGCTTTTCGGCTACAAAAGGGGGGCCTTTACAGGCGCCCAGGGCAACAAGCTGGGACTTTTGGAGATCGCCCACAACGGCACCTTCTTTATAGACGAGGTGGGCGACATGGGCATGTCGATCCAGGCGAAGATACTGCGCGTCCTGGAGACGGGGGCCTTCATGAAGCTGGGCGACACGAAAGAGACCAGGGTGGACACCCGGTTCATCTTTGCGACGAACAAGGACCTCAAGGGCAAGATCGAAGAGGGCCTCTTCAGGAAAGACCTTTTTTTCAGGATCAACGGCTTCATAATCAACCTGCCTCCCCTGCGCGAGCGGAAGGGCGATATCCTGCTCCTGGCCGACTACTTCCTTGAGAAGCTGAGCAGGGGGGGCGCCAAAAAACGCCTGTCGCCGGATGCGGCGGACTGGCTCGTATCGTACGAATGGCCGGGCAACGTGAGGGAGCTGGCGAATGTGATCGAGAGGTCTCTCCTTCTGAGCGGCGCGCGGCAGGAGATCGTGCTGGACGACTTCCCCGAATCGATGCAGGCGGACGAGGCAGTGGCGGAGGCCGGGCGGCCGGCGGGCTGGGCGCAGTCCGATGTCTTCGAGCTTTCGCGCATGGAGGGGGAGCATATCGAGCGGGCTCTCAGGTCGGCGATGGGCAACAAGAGCAAGGCGGCGCGGCTTTTGGGCATCAGCAGGAAGACCCTTTACAACAAGCTCCTCCGGGAGAAAAACGGCGGCGCAAAAGGGGACGGCGGCCGGCAGTGACAAGTAACCTCAATGCCGGCCGATGGCGCGAGCCCGGCCGCTGCATACAGTAAAAGAAGCCGTAGGCCCACCGACAGCCCCGCGCCGGGTGTATAAAACTTTTACAATTGGGTCATTTCGAGCCAGCCGTGGGGCAGGTTTGTCCTCGACCAGGCGGCTGCGGAACCCCTTTCAAGCGGGGCAGCATAATAATGGCATTTTACTTGCATTTTTTGAGGGGTCGATTGTAAAGTTAAGTTAGGGTCTATCGCAAAATAAAAAGGGGGGGTTATGAAAAGGGGATATTTTGCGTATGCGCTGGCGTCGGTCCTGATCGCAGCTCTACTGGCCGCTCCCGCCTGCTTCGCGGCTGAAAAGGTCATCACCCTCAAGGTCGCCAACTGGTTTCCCATCACGCACCAGCAGAGCATCATTCTTGGTGAGTGGTGCAAGGACGTCGAAAAGAGAACAAACGGCAGGGTAAAGGCCAATTACTACCCCGGCGGGACGCTCGTCCCTGCGGCCCAGGCCTACGACGCGACGACAAAGGGCATCTCCGACGTCGGGAACCACGTCCTCGGCTACACGGTGGGCAGGTTCCCCTTGAGCGAGGTGATCGACCTGCCGCACGGCTACCGGAACAACACCGTAGCCACCAAGCTGGCGAACGCGTTTTACGCCAAGTTCAAGCCGAAGGAATTCGACGACGTCAAGGTGCTCTGGTTCCATTCCCAGGGCCCCGGGTTCGTCCATACCAAGTCGAAGCCCATCTATAAGCTGGAGGACCTCAAGGGGTTGAAGATGAGGACTTACGGCTCCAACGCCAAGCTGATGGGGCTCCTCGGCGGCGTCCCAGTCGCCATGCCCATGACCGATGTCTACGACGCCCTTTCCAGGGGGGTCGCCGACGGGCTGATGTGCTCCTACGAGTCGCTCGAAGGATTCAGGACGGGCGAGCAAATAAAATACTGCACGGAGAACTTCGGCACCTCCTATACGGCCTGCTTCATCGGGATGATGAACAAAAACAAGTGGAATTCCCTTCCTCCCGACATCCAGAAGATCATCGACGAGATGAGCAAGGAGTATATCGGCAAATATGAGGCCATGTGGGACACCATCGAGAAGAGCGGCAAGCAGTGGATGATAAAGAGGGGCGCTACGATCATATCGCTGTCGAAGGCGGAAGACGCCAGGTGGGTAGAGAAGGCCCAGCCCGTCTTTGAGGATTACGTGAACAGGATGAAGGCCAAAGGGCTCCCCGGCGCCGAGGCGCTCAAGTTCGTGCGCGACTTCCTGAAAACGGGCAACTGACAGCTTTTCGAGCGGCCGTCTTTTCGAGAGAGGAGCCCACGATGAAGGGATACAATAACGTCATACTGAAGATGGCGAAGTTTATGGATATCCTGGGCGGCCTTGTGCTCACCTTTATGATGCTCATCACCGTCCTGGACGTCATCCTGCGCGTTTCGGGCAGGCCGATCACGGGCACCTACGAGCTGGTTTTCCTGGGGGGCGCAGTCGTCATCGGCTGCGCCATCCCCATGAGCTCCTGGGAGGGGGCGCACGTCAATGTCGATTTCGTGCTGATGAGCTTCCCCAGGACGCTGCGAAAGGTGGTCACGGTTTTCACCAGGCTCTTCGGGATCGCCTTCTTCTTTCTCCTCGGATGGAACCTCTTCGCCCTCGGAACGGAGCTTTACAGTAAGGAAGAGGTTTCCCTCACGCTCCACGTGCCCATCTATCCCGTCGCCTACGTCCTCGGCGTCTGCGCCTTCATCGAGTGCCTCGTGCTCGTCTCGGACATGATGATGACCATGAAGGAGGCGGGCCATGAGTGAGGTAGGAATCGGCGTCATCGCCCTAATGCTTCTGCTCGGCTTTTTCCTGACCGGCATAGAGCTTGCCTTCGCTATGGGCATCATCGGCGTGGCGGGCTTTGCCTACGTGGTTGACGTCAAGGCAGCGATGGGCCTCATGGCGAACGACTTTTTCGACGCCCTCGCCTCTTACGGCCTGACGGTCATACCCCTTTTCATACTGATGGGCCAGATCGCCTTCAACGCGGGGATCGCCAAGCGCCTCTACGATTGCGCGCACAAGTTCCTGGGCCATATACCGGGCGGGCTTGCCATAGCGACGGTGGCGGGGGCAACAGCCTTCAAGGCAGTTTGCGGGTCCGTCGCAGCGACGGCCGCTACGTTCGCGAGCGTCGCCGTCCCGGAGATGACGAAGTACGGCTACAGCAAGAAGCTGTCGACCGGCATCGTCGCGACGGTCGGCACCCTGGGCGTGCTGATACCCCCCAGCGTGGTGCTGATCGTCTTCGGCATCATCACCCAGCTTTCCATTGGCAAGCTGTTCCTCGCGGGCATCATACCCGGCCTTTTGATAGCGTTCTTTTTCGTGGTGATTATCTTCGGGTGGTGCAGGATAAACCCGGCCCTCGGCCCAAAGAGCGAAAGGTTCCCCTGGAACGAGAGGATGAAGACCCTCCCCGACGTGACCTGGCCCATCGTCATCTTTTTCGTCATCATCGTCGGTCTGATGAAGGGCTTCTTCACACCGACGGAGGCGGGCAGCATAGGGGCGTTTGCCGTCCTCGTGCTCTGCCTCTTCAAGAGGAACATCAATTTCAGTGGGTACGTCAAATCCTTAAGGGAGTCCCTGCGCACCTCCTGCATGGTGCTGCTCCTGATCGCCACGTCGAATATGCTCGGCCATTTTATCGCGGTCACGAACATCCCGAACTACATGGGCGCGTGGGTCCTGGGCCTCAAGCTGCCCGCCTTTGCCATCATGGTCCTGATCTTCCTCGTCTACCTGCTGGGCGGCTCGTTCATAGACGACCTCGCCTTCATGATCCTGGCGACCCCCATCTTCTTCCCCATCATGACGAAGCTGGGCTATGACCCGCTTCTGGTCGGCATACTGGTCGCCCTTACCATCTGCATAGGCTCGGTGATCCCTCCGGTCGCCATCTGCGTCTTCGTCGTCAAGAACATCACGAAGGTTCCAATGGGCATCATATACAGCGGCGTTTACCCGTTCCTCATCTCCCTCGTTCTCGTGGTGATCCTGGCATTTATCTTCCCGCAGATAGTGCTGTACCTGCCGAACCTGCTTATGGGATAGGAGTGGAAATTGAATGACCTCGCTGCAAGCAGTGAGCCCCGGTAATAAAGCAAGCGTATGCGCAGCGCTGAGGGGGGAGGCTCCATCCGGCTTTGCCGGTGGAGGGGGCGCTGAGCCCCAATAATTGCCTGCTTATGGGATAGGAGTGGAAATTGAATGACCTCGCTGCAAGCAGTGAGCCCCGGTAATAAAGCAAGCGTATGCGCAGCGCTGAGGGGGGAGGCTCCATCCGGCTTTGCCGGTGGAGGGGGCGCTGAGCCCCAATAATTGCCTGCTTATGGGATAGAGGGCGTTACGACCCGCGCTCCGCGCTTGATGAGCCCGGGGCGCGGGTCTGAAAACGCCAAACGGAATAGAATGTGGACAGGGGGGGTAGGAATGACGATAGGCGATCTGCTCGTAAGAAACGCGAACAAGTTCCCCGATAAGCGCGCCGTTGTCGGCGAGGGGGTCGCCGAGACGTTCCGGGAGCTCAACGAGCGCGTAAACGGCCTGGCCAACGCCCTCCTCGCTATCGGCCTCGAAAAGGGCGACCGCATCGGCGTCCTTGTGCACAACTGCCGCCAATTCCTGGAGATATATTTCGCCTCGGCCAAGACCGGCGGCGTATTCTGCCCGTACAACAACCATGTGAAGGAGTGGGAGCTGAAAGACGTAATCCTTTATTCGACGCCTAAATTCCTCTTCGTTGACCGCGACTTCTGCGACGCGGTCACTTCCATCGCCCCGGACCTCGGCTGCGTCGAGCACTACGTCTGCCTCCAGAAGCCGAGGGCGGCCTTCATACGGGAGTACGAAGGGCTGATAGCGAGCGGAAAAAAGGACGAGCCGGCGGTAAAGGTCTCTGAGGACGACCTGTTGAGCATCTTCTTTACGGCGGGCACGACAGGCAAGCCGAAGGGCGCGATGCGGACGCACAGGCACCTGATGTCCGACGCCGTCGCCTCGGTGATCGACCTCAGGGTAGAGTACGACGAAAATGTCCTGATTGCCTTCCCCATGTACCACATCGCCTGCGAGGACAACATCGTGCGCCACTCGTTCATGCCGAACACGTTCTTCATCAGGCGGGAGGGCAGCTTCGACCCCAGGCAGGTGCTTCAATACATATCGGAGGAGCGGATATCGAGGTGCCAGATGGTCCCCACGATGATCCACAGCCTCTTACAGGTGCCGGACATCGGCAACTACGACCTCTCCAGCCTGCGGCTGATCCTCTACGCGGGGGCCTCGATGCCCGTCGAGCTTCTGAAGAGGGCGCTGGCGGTCTTCCCGTGCGGCTTCGCCCAGATGTACGGCCAGACGGAAAGCGGCCCCTTCACGACCGTGCTCAAGCCGGAGGACCATATACTCGACGGCTCCGAGAAGCGCCTCGCCAGGCTCGCCTCTTCCGGCAAGCCGGTGCTCAACTACGAGATAAGGATCGTAGACGAGAACGACCGCGATGTCCCCGTCGGGGAAGTGGGCGAGATCATCGGCAGGAGCGAAGCCGTCATGAAGGGCTACTGGCAGATGCCCGAGGAGACGGCGAAGAAACTGAAAAACGGATGGCTCCATACGGGCGACCTCGGAAAGCTCGACGAAGACGGATATGTCTACATCGTCGAGAGGAAAAACGACATGATTATCTCCGGCGGGGTCAACATCTACCCACGGGAGATCGAAGAGGTGCTCTACCGGCACCCCGCCGTGTCGGAGGCCTCCGTGATAGGGCTGCCCGACGAGCACTGGGGCGAGGTCGCGAAGGCGGTCGTCGTCCTGAGAGAAGGGGCGCAGGCCACCGAAGGGGAGATCATCGAGTTCTGCGGCCAAAACCTCGCGGGCTACAAGAAGCCCAAGAGCGTCGATTTCTGGAAGGAACTGCCGAAAAGCCCCCAGGGCAAGATACTCAAGAAGGAGATAAGAAAGCGGTTCTAGCCCATTTTGCGCTATAATCATACATGTGGTAGATTCTTCGGCAAGGAGAGCCAAATGAAGCTGCATGTAATAATAGAAAAGGATGAGGCAGGCTACTATGTAGCGGAAGTGCCGGCCCTTCCGGGCTGCCTGTCGCAGGGCGGAACTTACGATGAAGCAGTGGCCAACATCAGGGAGGCTGTCGAAGGATGGCTTGAGGTGATGGAAGCCAGGCATTCCGCCGATTCCTCGAAACTCGTTGAGATCGCTATATAATGGGCACAGGCATAGTACTTTGTTCCGGCGCTGAGACAGTCCGAAAACTTCAGCAAGCAGGGCTCGACACAGAGGAGTTCAATAGCCTCTAGAATAGGCCGCCTCCAACTTTCCCTGCTGGGCGGCTCCAGCCGTCTGGTTTGACAAAACCGGGGGGCTGGGATAGAGTATGCCCCATGATCCGCCCCGACGACCTTGCCGTCGTAGTCTATAAAGACAAGAAATATCTGAAGAGGATAGAGGAGGGGAAAGCCTTCCACGGCAAGGGGGGCATCCTCCCTTTCGCCTCAGTCATGGGCTGCCCCTGGGGCAGCCGGTTCGGGGAGTACGAGGTCTTCCGGCCGACCATCGAAGACATCATCATGTACGGGGTCAGGCGGGAGACCCAGATCGTCTTCCCCAAGGACGCCTTTTTCATCTGCCACAAGCTCGACATAAGATGCGGGTCGAGCGTCCTGGAGATAGGGGCGGGAAGCGGCGCGCTTACGCTGCTTTTGTCGAGGGCGGCGGGGCCGGAAGGGCGCGTCGTCTCCATCGAGAAAGAGGAGCGCCATTACAAGAACGCCCAGAAGAACCTCGCGAAATACCTGGAGATCCAGAACGTCACGCTCCAACAGGCGGACGCGGCCGGATTTCGAGGGCGGCCCGTTCGACGCGGCGTTCATCGACGTGCGCGAGCCGTGGCTTTATCATGGAGCGTCTGCGGACTTTCTTAAGCGGCGGGGCGCCCGTGGGCTTCATCGTGCCGACGACCAACCAGGTATCGGAATGCCTCCAGGCCCTGCGGCAGGGGTTCGGCGACGTGGAGGTCATTGAGATACTCTTCAGGCGCTACAAGACCGTTGCCGCTCGCCTGCGGCCCGAAGACCGCATGGTCGGCCATACGGGCTACCTGATCTTCGCGAGGAAGATCGAGAAGGTCGTCGAGGAGCCGGCGGGCGGACAATAAGCGAAGGGCAAGCGCCGCCGCGATCATACAGCCGCACGCGCTTTTACCGGAGGTCAGACAGTGCGAAAGGTCTGCACGCTTTTTCTTATGCTATTACTGGCGTTTCCCGCCGCCGCCCTTGCGGCGGGGAGGGACGACATAGTACAGGTATCGACGATAGACGCCCTTATGACGGGCGTCTACGACGGCGAGACGACCCTCGGCGCGTTGAAGGAGAAAGGCGACCTGGGCATAGGCACGTTCAACCACCTGAACGGCGAGATGGTACTCCTCGACGGCGTCTTTTACCGCATAACCTCGACTGGGGCAATCGAGCGCCCCGGACCGGAGACGAAGACACCCTTCGCCGCAGTCACGTTCTTCGACGCCGACCGGACTGCGGCGCTCGAAAAAGGCACCGATTTCAAGCAGTTCACCGCGAAGGCCGAGAGCCTCCTGCCTACGCAGAACATCTTCTACGCCATCAAGATCACGGGGACGTTCGAGGTCGTGCGGGCAAGGAGCGTAGCGGCCCAGGCGAAGCCTTACAAGCCCCTCGAAGAAGTCGTCAAGACCCAGGCGCTTTTCGAGTTCACCCGCGTGGAAGGGACGATCGTCGGCTTCCGCTGCCCTTCTTACGTCAAGGGCGTCAACGTGCCCGGCTACCACCTGCATTTCCTGTCGGCAGACCACAAGGCAGGCGGCCACGTCCTCGATTTCAGGGTCCTGAAGGCGAAGCTGGAGATCGACGACACAGGCACGCTCGTCCTGATGCTCCCTTCCGACAAGGAGTTCTACGCGGCAGACCTTACGGCCGACCGGGAAAAGGCGGTCAGGGCAGTTGAAAAATAGCGTCCGCCGGGGATGCGGCCGGCCCTCCGGCACGGCCGTCCCGGTAAGCTTTCTATTGCTTTTTTTTCCGATAATCCCTACATTAATGGTGTCATGATCAAGGGAGAGCTGGGTATACAACCTTCGGGCACAGGCCGCGGGGAGAAGCTAACGCCGGTCTTGCGGCCTTTCAGCGCAATCGGCAGGGAGACGGTGGCCCTCGTAGGGAACCTGGGCGCCATCCTCATCTTCTTCGTCCTCTCCTTTGCGGGCATCTTTTCGAGAAGGCAGTTGACAGAGACGATGTGGCAGCTCTTTTACGTGAGCGCCACGTCGAGCGGCATCGTGATACTGGTGGGGCTTTTCACTGGGATGGTCCTGGGCCTCCAGCTTTTTCACACGCTCGTGCAGTTCGGCTCGGCCAACGTCCTCGGCACGGCGGTCACCCTTTCACTGGTAAGGGAGCTCGGGCCGGTCCTCACGGCGATCATGATCGCCGCCCGCTCGGGATCGGGCATGGCTGCGGAGATAGGCATCCTGCGCATATCGGAGCAGATCGACGCCCTCGACACGATGGGGGTCGACTCCGTCCGCTACCTCGTCAGCCCGAGGCTTGCCGCCTCCATCATCGGCTTCCCCATCCTTACAGCCTTTTTCGACCTTGTCGGCATTATCGGCGGCTACCTGACGGGCGTCGTCCTTATGGGCGCCAACGAGGGCCCGTACTTCTACAGGGTCTATTCTTCCGCGACGACCTCAGACATCCGGGGCGGGTTCGTCAAGGCCATCGTATTTGCGGTCCTCGTATCGATGATCTGCTGCTTCGAGGGCTATTTCTGCCACATGCGGACCGAAAGCTCCGGCGCAAAGAACGTGGGCCTCGCGACACGCGCCGCAGTCGTCCTTTCCTGCACGATGATCCTGATTGCGGACTACGTCGTGACGTCCCTCTTGATGTGAAGGAAGCGATGCGGACGCCTCTCATAGAATTCACGGACGTGACCAAGCGGTTCGGGGATAGGACGGTCCTCGACAAGGTCAGCCTGAAGATCTACGAGAACGAGATCACGACGATCATAGGGAAGAGCGGCACGGGGAAGACTGTGCTGCTGAAGCATATCATCGGCCTCCTCCGGCCCGACGAAGGGACCATACTCTTCAGGGGGAAGCCGCTGGCAGCCATGAAGAGGGGGGAATGGAGGGAGTACAAGCGGACCGTCAGCTACCTGTTCCAGCACAACGCCCTCTTCGACTCGATGACCGTCTTCGAGAACGTCGCCCTCCCCCTCGTGCAGACCACGTCGCTGACGAAGTCGGAGATAGCCGAGAGGGTAATGCGGAGGATCGAGCAGACGGAGCTCAGCGATGCCGCGGACAGCTACCCGGCGGAGCTTTCGGGGGGGATGCAGAAGAGGGCCGCCCTGGCGCGCGCCCTCGTCACCGACCCGGCCGTTGTGCTCTTCGACGAGCCGACGACCGGCCAGGACCCCATCAGGAAGAACGTGATCCTGGGCATGATCGCCCGGTACAGGAGAAAGTTCGGCTTTACGGCCGTGCTCATAAGCCACGACATCCCCGACGTCTTCTTCATCTCCGACCGGCTGGTCCTCCTGTGGGACGGCACGGTGGGGTTTGAGGGGACCTACCAAGAGGCGATGGGCCTCTCCCATCCCATGATAGCGGAATTCGTGAAGAGCCTTGAAGAACTCCAGGACGAAGTGGTGGGCCTGCCCATGAAGGAGGCCTTCCGCTCCTGCTACGCCCCGCTCTTTTCCGTCGAGGTCTTTGCACCCGTCACCTCCGCCATACGCTTCAGCCTCGACCTAGGGGGAGCAGCCTTCAGCCGGGAGGACGCGACGGCTGCAATGAGCGCCGTCGCCGCCCAGGCATCCCACCGGTTCAGGCAGCTCGGGGGGTTCGCGGCCGCCTACGCAGGCGGGGATATCCTTGCGATACTGCCCCATACGAGCGTCCAGGAGGCGGACCAGTTCCTCGAAGGCTACGCGAAGGAGATCAGCGAGCAGGCAGCGGCGGCCCTCATGAAGCTGGCCGGCGAAAAGCCGGTGTCGCCCGATCCCTTCAAATTCCGCATCAAAGCAGGCGTTGCAGAGGTGTCGCCTGAAGACGATTTCGACGGTATAGCGGGCAAGACCACCTCCGGCCAGCGGGTTATCGCCGTATTCCCAGGCGGCGGAAAGAGCGAGGGACAATGAAGAAATATTCCATGCAAACGGTGGTAGGCATTTTTGTGGTGATCGGCATTATCTGCATAGCCTATACGTCCGTCAAGCTCGGCCAGGTCTCCTTTTTCCAGTCGGACACCTACACCCTTTACGCTCGCTTCACGACGGTCGAGGGCCTGCGGGTCGGCAGCCCCGTCGATGTATTCGGCATCCAGGCGGGGAGCATCTCGTACCTGGGGATAGACAACCAGCAGCAACTGGCGCAGGTGACGATGAAGGTCAACAGGGGGATCCAGGTATACAGCGACGCCTCGGCTGCCGTAAAGTCGATGGGTCTCATCGGAGACAAATACGTCAGGATCGACCCCGGAGGAGCGGGGGCGCTCCTTAAGCCCGGCGGCACGATCACGAACACAACCGCCGAGCCCGACATCGAGGACCTTCTCGGCAAGTACATCTTCGGCCAAGCGAACGCCCGGCCCGGGGGCGAAACAGGGGGCAAGAAATGAAGGTAACGGCGTTTTTGGCGATAATCGCTCTCTTAATGGCGCCTCTGCCCGCCCTGTGCCAGCAGGACGCTACGGCGACGGTGCAGGCGCACGTGGACAAGGTCCTGAAGGTGCTTGGCAACCCGGCCCTCAAAGGACCGAAAGGGGAAGAACGGAAAAGGGCCGAGGTCAGGGCGGAGGCAGACAAGCTCTTCGATTTCGTCGAGCTCTCGAAGCGCACCCTCGGCCTGTCCTGGAACAAGTTCAGCATCGACCAGCGCAAGGAGTTCGTCTCCCTCTACAAGAAGACTCCTCCAAGATACATACATGGACCGGCTCATGGCATATGCTGGTGAGAAGATCACCTTCGGGAGGCAGGCGCCCCTCGACGCGAACACCGTCGAGGTCAAAAGCGAGCTGCACACGAAGACGGGCCCCGTTGCGCTCGCCTTCCGGCTTATAAGCGAGGGCGGCCAGTGGAAGGTCTACGACGTGGTCATCGAAGGGGTGAGCCTGATCGCCAACTACCGCAGCCAGTTCAGGGAGATCCTGGTCAACGGCGACCCGGCGGCCCTCCTCGACACGCTCAGAAAAAGGGTAAGCGAAGGCCCTAAATGAAAGTCTTTTGGCTGCCTGCGGCCATCTGCATCCTGTTCTTGCTGCCCTCACAGGGGGCAGCCCTCGCCCCCCCGCTTGCCTTCAGCTTCCTGAGCGGGACGGACGCAGGACCCACCATGCTCGCCCAGGCGGGCAAAACGGGGGCAGAGGTCGACGGAAAGACAGCGGTGGAATCGGAGAGCGAATACGGCAACGTCACCGAGGAGGAGGTCTCGAAGGCGTCGGTGCCGGAAGTCCGTATCGCCGACCCCCTGGAGAAATGGAACAGGTTCTGGTTCACCTTCAACGACAAGCTCTATTTCTGGGTGTTGAAGCCCACCGCAAAGGGCTACAAGCGGGGCGTGCCTGAGGGCTTCCGCGTCATCTTCAATAATTTTTACAGGAACGTCGCCTCCCCCATCCGGATTATAAACAACCTGCTCCAGCTCAAGATAAAGCACGCGGGCGGCGAGTTCTTGCGCCTCGTGGTCAACTCGACCGTAGGGGTGGCTGGATTCAGGGACTGCGCGGCTGAATGCTTCGGGATACGCATGCACGAGGAGGATTTCGGCCTGACCCTCTCCTCCTACCACGTGGGCCAGGGCCTCTACGTCGTATGGCCCGTCATCGGGCCGTCCACGGCGAGGGACACCGTCGGGCTGGTGGGCGATTTAGCGGCCGACCCTATGTACTGGTTCCTGCCCTGGGCCTACTCCATCCCCCTGAGAGCGCACGACAAGGTGAACTACGTTAGCTTCCATCTGGGCGACTACGAAGCCCTGAAGAGGCTCGGCGATAGACCCGTACGTGGCGCTGAGAAGCGCGTATATACAAAACCGCGCGGCAGGGCTGAAAAAGTAGGGGGACGGCAATTATGTATTAAGCGTTAGGATCTATCGTGGCCTGTTCCAAATATAGTCCAGTCTGAACTATCCCCTGACTTTCTCACAGGCTATTATTGGGGCTCAGCGCCCCCTCCGCGAGCAAAGCTCGCAGAGCCTCCCCCCTCAGACAGACAAAGATGCCATATACATTGAACGACGTTTGTATCCCACACTATGTATGTAGTGCAACCCGCTCTTGCCGCCGCCGCAGTCATTGGGGTTCAGCACCCCCTCCGCGAGCAAAGCTCGCGGAGCCTCCCCGCTCAGACAGGCAAAGAATATGCTCTTTATTCCGTTAGCGCCGGCAGCGGCCGGGGCGGGCCTCGGCTTACAGTGAGATAGAGTACGGATATGAAGATTGATATTACGATGAAAGCGTGCGTTGGCGAGCCCGGGGAGCGCCTGAAGGGATCGTGAGGTGCGGATGCAATGCGAGACGTGGCGGTCGGAGACTGTACGTCGGTACGTCGGAGGCCCCACGGCGAGCAAGGCGCCAATGGTGCGGGGCACCCGCCGTCCACAGGCAGGTCGCAACGCGATTCCGCGAGAGGCGCGAGTCCAGCCGCAAAGAGCATTGGTTTAGCTTTTTTTCCTAGACCGCCGGGATAATTGCGAGACCCACCTTTCTATCGCTCCAATGTCCGTATATCCGCATAATCGCCGACGGCGCGGGTGCGGGTGCTGTCGGAGTCGGTCAGGATGGCGATCCCCCGCGCTACCGGGGGCTTATTTTCTTTGAAGAGCCGCGCATAATCCGCAAGGACATCCCGCCTCTCCGTGATCCATGACCCAGCGCGGTCCCTGCCGCTGCGGACCACGATTATCTTCGTGTGGAACGCGTGAGGAGAGTCGAAGGTCTCCCCTTCCGGTATAGTGTCGCTCCAGATGTACTTGATGGTCTTAATGAAAGGCCAGTGGCCGAATACGACGTAAACGCCGAGCACGCTGTCCGCGCCGCTCTTTTTCCGCTCGTCCGTGTTGTCGGGAAAAACGACGGCCCGCCACCGCCATTGGAGTATCGGGAATTCCTTGAGCGACCACGCCTTCTCGTAGCCTAACGCTACAGCCAGGCCATTACTCGATGCCCGGACGTACCTTTTAGCTTCTTCCGAGCAGACCGAGTAGACCTGGCCGGGGTCCTTGGACTTGCAAACCCACCCCTGGGGCGGCTTGCCGACCTCGTCCGATTCGAACGTGAGGAGAATCGGCGGCCCCGCTGCAAAGGCCGCAGCGGTCCAGGCAGGGGCAAAGAGCATAAAAACAACAGCGATGGCGACGAGACGATGAAGTCTTGATTTCATAGTGAAAGAGTATAATGTGACTGCGGGCCAGGATCAAGGGGGGCCGGCCGGGCCCGATTCAGAGGCGGAGTGACACGTTGGCTTGGATGCAATGTACGAATATGGCGGCTGCCAGGAGGTCGGCGCTGCCTCCGGGGCTTAAGCGGCGCGCGACGAGCGCCCGGTGGATGCTGCGGCCGTCCTCCTGCCAGTTCTCCCTGTATACGCCGCCCCTCGCCAGGAACGACCGGGCCAGCCGCCTGGCATAGATGAGCCCCCGCGTCCCGCCCCTGAACAGGAGGTTATTGTCGGGCACGACGGCCAGAAGACTGAAAAAAGCCTGGACTGCGGCAGCGTTGAGACCTGCGCCCTTTGCGAGCGCACCCCGCAGCGTTGGCAGCCCTACGGCGAAGACGTGCGGAAAACCGGCCGCCGCCTCCTCCCGCGCGCCGGATGCGCCGTAGCGCCGCGCGACAAGCTGCCCGTGGCTCCACGGGTTGGCCTGCGAGGCCGCGAGGATATCCCTGCCCCAGAGGTCGGCTACGGCCCGTCCGAGGGCGTCCCCCCCGAACGACCCGCCCGCGCAGAAAATACGGCCCGCTGCGGAGGCGAGGAGGCCCAGCGTAAAGATCGCACCCCTGTGGGTATTGACGTTGCCCGTCGCCCTCAACATGCGCGCCTCCGCCTCCAGCCCTGCGCGCCTCAATGCCTCGAACCCCGCGTCGCGCACCCCTGCGGCGGCGACCTGGGGGAAATAGACCGTGAGCGCCGAAAGGCTGCGCAGGAAGGTCGAGGCGTCCATGTCCACGTGGCTGCCGTTATCGGCAAGGCTGACGAGGCCGGGCTTAGGGCACGCCCACAGCTCGGTATAGAGGGCTGCCAGGGCAGCGGCGCCGATTGCCCGGCAGGTCCGCTCTTCCCGTAGAGACAGAGGGACCGCAACCGCTTCGGAGAAGGCGGCGTCCGTCCGCCTATCGGGAACGGCAGCGCCCATCATACGGCCACCTCCGCAGCACGGCCGGCGCCCGGCAGTCCGGCAAGGACCTTCGCCCTCGGCAACAGCGCCACGTCCGTCAGGCCCTTCCCGAGGAGCGTGCGCCCACTGCCCAAAAGCTCCCTGAGTTGCACCCCATAGCCTGAAGGCAGGTCCGCCTCGACATCGATGCGCAGATGAAAGGCGTCTTCGAGGCCGCGCATCGCGCCCATAAAGGCCGACAACGCCTCAAACGGGGCGGGTCCCACGAGCAAATCGAGGTCCGAGCCCTCGCGCGTGCACGGAAGGCCCGTGTAAAGCTCGATTGCAGCAGACCCCCAGACGCCGAGGGGTAGGGCGAGCGACGCGGCCCGCTCTCTAGCGGCGGCAAACGCCCCCATGACGGAGGAGCGCGCCGGGACGGGCAGCGCCGCCACATCATATGGGCTTGTAACGGACAAGATGTCTTCGATGCGGGCAAAGGCCGCAGCGCGCAGCCTCCCGCCGCCATTGGGGAAAAGGTCGCTGAAGCCCACTGGGACGCAGCCGGGCGGGATCGATTCCTCCTCACGTCTGACCGTGCCGGGCACGCGGACCCCTGCCCCGTCCGGCAGGAGCACCGCTTCCAGCCGCCGTCTCAGTGCTGCGGCCGGAGCGCGCCGCGCGCAAACCTCGGCCAGGATGGCCTTTCGCCCCGCGTCGGAGATATCGACGAGAGTATGGCGCTTCCAACTCAACTTAGATACCGGCCGGCTACCGCCGCAAACTCCCGGTCCATCGTCTCCATGACGCGCGCCCTGGCGACGCGGCCTCCCCGCTTATCTCCGAGGGCGCCCCGTCCCCACGGTCCGAGCTCCTCTTCCTTCCCTTCCGCCTTCTTTGCCCGTATCCCGGCGACGTGGGCTATGACGCGCTCCCGCATCGACTCGATGCTGTCGATCAGCTCGTCGATGCCGCCGAGCCGGTAGAAATAATCGGGGCCTGCCGCGAAGACAGGGTTGCTCTCCGCAAGCTCCTGGAGCCAGTCGATGTCGAGCTTCGTGATGCGCGCTATGCTCGTCAGGGGCATTACATGGACGAGGGTGCCGAACTGCGGCCCCAGGCAGAGGATGTGGTCCGCCTGGAGGCCGTGGCACAAAAAACCGCCGGAGATGGCCCGGCCGACAACAAGGGCCACGACGGGGTGGCCGGCTTTCCGCGCCTCGGCGAGGGCGAGCTGATATGCGCCCGTCGCCTTGTTCATGCCGAATATCTCCTCCAGCTTGCCGGGTCCGTTGCCGGGCGTATCGACGATGAGCACGAGGGGCCGCTTCTCTCCTTGCGGCTTCCCGCGATCGGCTTTTATGCTGTGGTATACGGCCAGGGCCATCTTGTAGCCCTCTTCGAGGCCGATGATGCCCGCGTAGACCACCCGGAACTTCCGGTTGACCTTCATCGCGTCGATGGCAATGACCGTGCAGGTCTCGCTGTTGAGGCGGGCCGTGCCGATGACTGCGCCGGGACCGAATTCCTTGTCCGTAATCTTCAGGTCGCCGACGATGCCTTCCGCGAAGCTGCCGGGGTCCGCCACCATGCCTATCGCCGCCCTGCCCTTCCCTACCAGGTTTTTCTCGTTCACGGCGTCCCCCCTCCCTGCGCATCCGTGAGCCGCTTCACGCTGCTTAAGAACGTTGCGAGGCTCATGTCCGCCACTGCCCCCGGGTTCTCATTGCCCGCGTACCGCCAGACGTCCTTCGAGTCCTTCGGCGCAAGCCTCACGCAGAGATCGACGAGCTTCAACTGGCCCTCGACCTTCTCAAGGCTGCCGATGCGCCGCCCCGCGTCTATATCCGCGTAGGGCGCAGCAAGCGCATCGACCAGGGCGTCGCGGAAGGCGGCGACCGAATCGGCAACCAGTACGTTGCAGTCGCCCATGATGTACCTGTGCTTGCCGCCGGTCGTGCGGTAGACCAGGGCGCGGTCGGAGGCGTCGAACTCGGCCTTCCCCATCTCCTCCTCGATGACCTCCGGCCCGGTGAGGCCGATGCGGCCGTTCTGGCTCATAATGAGCACGTCCGCCGCCGCAGCCACGAACCCCATGCCGCCGAAGCAGCCGACCTTGCCCCCGATGAGGGCGATGACAGGCACCTTCCCCTTGCAGTCCTGGAACTGGTCGATAAGCTCCGCGTGGGCGAGAAGACCCGCGTTGGCCTCGTGGAGGCGGACGCCGCCCGTGTCGAAGGAGATGACGACCGCCGGCCGTCTCTCCTCGGACAGGCCGCCTTTCGCGGCAGACATCGTATCGAAGGCCGAACGGGCCAGGCGCACGATGTTGACCATCTTGGCGCCCCCCACTTCGCCCACGGCCCCGCCGATAAAACGCCCCTCCTGGGAGGCGATGAAGACGGGCCTCTTGCCGATCAGCCCGACGCCCGTGACTACGCCGTCGTCGAACTGTATCGCCTCACCGAGGATGGGCAGGTGGGGGCTGGACAGGCGGTCCCTCGGACCCGCAAGCTCAGTGAAGCTCCCCTCATCGAGCAGGCCGACGGCCCGCTGGCGCCCGTTGCATTCTAGGAAGCTCAGGGCTTGCAGCGCATTCCATTTGCCGGACATGGGAAAACCTCCTCACTCTATCTCGGAAAGGGCCTGGCGCAGCCGCAGCGAGCCGACCACCGGGGTGGCGTTGCAGTCGTTGATCTCGATGCTGGCGTTGCCGATGCGCGTGTCTTTGACGAAGCGGCTGAGTACGCGCCTCCAGACCTCGCTGAAACCGGAGACGGGCGTGAGCACCTTGACCTTCACCGCGCCGTCGAGGGGCTTCTTCTCCATGACGATCTCCATGTCGCCCGACCCCACCACGCCGTAATGGAGGAACTCGGAAGGGAAGTCCTTAGGGGCGTCCGCCCTGAACTCGAAGTTAAGCTCGTTGAGCTGCTTGCGCATCGGCTGCTCCTCCTTTCGCTACCAGTTCCTGAACCTGCCCGGCGGGTCGTAAAGGCCGCCGGACCACTCGACAAGCTCGTACATGTTCCTGGCCGCCAGAAGCGACCGGTTGGCCCGACTCACGTCGATGCCCAGGTCCTCGACGGTCCTGATGATGCCTTTCTTCCTCAGGGCGTCCGTCTCTTCCTGTTTTGCGGACAGGCCGACCTCCGTAAGCCCGGCCACGCCCCGGATGGCGGCCATACGCTCTTCCAGGCCCCGGCATTTGAGCAGGTAAGCGATGCCTTCCTCCGTGATGATGTGCGTCAGGTCGTCCGCGTAGATCATGACCGGAGGCAGCGGGAGGTTCGCGTTTTTTGCGAGCCTCCATGCATCCAATTTATCGACAAAGGCTGGGGTCATCTTCTCCCCGAAGGTTTCCACCATCTGCACGACGAGGCGCTTCCCGCGCGGCATGTCTCCCAGGTACTCGCCCTGGGAGACGAACTCCGCGCCGCACTTGAGCCACGCCCCGGTGGAGTGGCGGCGGCCCTTAGCGTCGCACCCCATGTTGGGCGCGCCGCCGAAGCCGGCCACGCGGTTGGCCGTCGCCGTGCTGCTGTTGCCGTATTTGTCGATCTGCAGCGTCCCCCCTATGAACATATCGACTGCGTAGTGGCCGGCCGTCTGGCTGAAGGCACGGTTGGAGCGCATCGTGCCGTCGGGCCCAAGGAAGAATATGTCGCCCCGCGCCTCGCAGTACCTCTGCATGCCGAGCTCGCCGCCGAAGCAGTGGATCGTCTGCACCCAGCCCGTCTCGATGGCGGGGATCAGCGTGGGGTGCGGGTTGAGCGCCCATTCCGTGCATATCTTCCCCTTCAACCCCAATTCTTCGCCGTAGGTCGGGAGGATAAGCTCGATGGCGGCGGTGTTGAACCCGATGCCGTGGTTGAGGCTCTTCACCCCGTATTCCTGATAGACGCCCTTGACCGCCATCATCGCCAGGAGCACCTGCGTATCGGTTATGTTGGCCGGGTCCCTGGTAAAGAGGGGCTCCAGGAAGAAGGGCCTGGGCGATTCGACGACCATGTCCACCCATTCGCCGGGGATGTCCACGCGGGAGACCTTATCGACCAGCTTGTTGACCTGGGCAATGACGATGCCCTGGCGGAACTTCGTCGCCTCCGTGATGGCGGGCGTGTCTTCCGTATTGAACCCTGTATAGAGGTTGCCGTTGGCGTCGCCTTCATAGGCGCAGACGAGGGCGACCCTCGGGGTCAGGTCGATGAAGTACCTGGCGAAAAGCTCCAGGTACGTATGGATGGCCCCCAGCTCCAGCTTTCCTTCGTTGATGAACTGCGCCACCCTCCCCGCCATAGGGCCGCCGAAGGCAAAATCGAGCTTCCTGGCTATCCCCAGCTCAAAAAGGTCGAGGTGGACGGGAAGCGGCACGGCCGACTGCACCATGTGCAGGTCGTGGACCCGCTGCACGTCGCATTTGCTCAAAGCTTCGGCCAGGAAATCGGCCTGCTTCTGGTTATTGCCCTCTATGTTGACACGGTCGAAGGGCCGGATGACGGCCTCAAGCACCTTCGTCACGTCCTGCGCAGCCAAGACCTTCCCGCCCCGTATGTACGGCGCAGCGCCGCCCATACGCTCCAGGTAGTCGGTCTTGCGCAAGTCCCATCTCTTTGTATCGCTCATCACGTTCTCCTTGTCTCAACCCCGACCTTGAAAGGCGCACCCTGCCCGTCCTGGCCGGCAAGGAAGAGGGCAACTCGCCGCGACCCTTACGGCAGCCTGAGCACCGTAAAGAGGAACCAGCAGACGATGGCCCCGACAGGCGACATCGCAAGCCCCCAGATGAGCATGTTCCTGAACAGCTTCTTCTTGTCCTGGCTTTCCGTGGCGGCGGCGACGAAGATCGCCCCGAGCGTCGAAAGGGGGCTTACGTCCGTGATATGGCCGCAAAGGACGATGCTGGAAATCAGGGCAAGGAGGTCCGTCCCGCCGACCTTGTGCAGCAGGTCGGGCGCCATTGGCACGAAGGCAGGCAGGATCACGCCTATCGTGCTGGCGTAGGCGGAGATCAGGGCCGACCAGAAACCGGCGACGAGCGTGACGGTATAGGCCGTTGATTGTTTCGCCATGATGTCGGCGAACAGCGCCATGCCGCCTATCTTGCTCATCAAATTGATGAGCACCGTGACTCCGGTGACCATCATTATCGCGCCCCACGGCATGGCCTTGAATACCTTGTCCTCGTCGGCCGCCCTGAAAAGGATCAGGACGGTGCCGACCAAAAAGCCGCCGAAGGCGATGTCTACCTTGAAAAAGATCACCCCGACGACGAGGGCGATAATTCCCCCAAGGGTCAGATACTGGCTGCGGTTGAAGGGTTCCGGGTCGATCTGTTCCAGGGCGGTGGCCACCTCCCCGGCGCCCTTGCGCCTCCACAGCTTGAGCCCCCCGAAGAGCAGGTAGGCGCCCAACCCGATCGCAAAGAAATAGACCAGGCTGTTCATCCACAGGATGAAGCTCCAGTCCGGCAGGCCCATCTTCTCGGCCAGTCCCTTCACTATGACCCCCGCGACGGCGATAGGCGACATGTTCCCCGCCTGCGTGCCGTTGGCCACCATGACGGCCATCAGGAAGGCCGGTATCCCCGTCCGTGAAGCCAGCATCATGCAGGGGGCAGCCATAAGCGCGCAGATGGTGATTGCGCCGGGGCCCATAGAGGACAATCCGAAAGCGACGAGGAACAGGATAATGGGAAGGAGCGCGACGTTGCCTCTAACGGCCTTTACCGCATAGTTCGTCAGCTTTGCCAGGGTGCCGTTGACGTTGGCAACAGCGAAAAGATACATAATGCCTGCAAGCATGAGAAAGACGTTCACAGGATACCCGGCCATCAGCTCCTTGATCTTGACCCCTCCGATGTAGTACCCGATCACCAGTGCGATTGCCAGGCTCAAGGGGCCGACATTGACGTTCCTGATTATTCCTACGACGACTGCAACTCCGAGTGCGATGAGAGACAGTTCCGGTAAGCCCATGATTCCCCCCTCGATCATTATTCATGAACTCCCGCCCGAAAACGGCCTATTGCGACCGCTGCCGGGCAGGCATTGCCCGCACATTCTATTGTCTTAAAATGATCGGCTTCCCCGTAAGCCGGATGGTATCCCCTGCCCCGTTTTTGACGAACGTCGTCGCATTCTTTAATACATTATACATAATACACCTTGGACGGCGGACATCTGTCAAGAAAAAAAAGCGGGAAAAAAGGCGGGGCGATATCCGCCGGAATATTATCTCCTGGAAGGCGCAGCCGGAGAAGCAGGTCCCCCAGGGCGGTCCGGGCCCGGCGCCGTCGCGGCCGACAGGGAATGGCCGACCAGCGACTTGCATTGGGCCATCAGGTGCCGCTTCATGGCGTCCTCCGCCAATACCGCGTCGCGTTTGCGGAAGGCGTCGAGGATCTCCCTGTGCTCCTGTATCGATTGATCGAAACGATATTCCTGGTAAAGCTGCCTGTAGCGGTACAGCATGATCTTCTGCCGGAGCCCGTCTATCACCTGCTTGAGGACCGCGTTGCCCGCAATGTCCTGGATCAGCTCGTGAAGGAGATGATTACGCTGAAGATACGATCTATGGTCCCGCACATCATAATAGCGCTCCAGGTCCTCATGCAGGGCCTCTATCTTTGCGAAGTCCCTGTCGCTCATCTTCTGCGCAGCCAGCCTGGCAGACGTGCCTTCGAGCACGCTTATGACCTCGAAGAGGTCCTGGATGACCTCGATAGGCGGATCGCTTATATAACAGCCCTTGTTCGGGATCAGCTCTACGAGGCCCTCCACGTTGAGCATACGGAGGGCTTCCCTCACCGGGGTCCGGCTGACCCCCATCGACTCGCACAGGTATTTCTCCTCGACCTTCTGTCCCTTGACGAGAAGACCGTCCCGGATCATGGCGCGTATCTGTATCGCCACTTCCTCGTGTATCGCCTTCGGCTTGATCTTTCGCACGGACCGTCCGTTCTTCACTGGGTAATCTCCTGCCGCGCCTCGCCTCTTGCCCGGCCTACCGACATAAACAGAGTGTACACAATAAATTTGCTTGTCAAGAACAAAATTGCGTGATTGTTGCTGCAATATAATTATGTCACCCCTTAACTGCAATATGAAAATGTCACCCCTGGCGATAATGAGGAGCACCAAGGGGAGGTGCTCCGGTGAGAAAAGGAGTGACGTTCATGGCAGAAGAGGTAAGGCGGTACGGCGTGATAGAGGCATCTCTGGATGGCAGGATGAAGAACCGGGAAGCGGCGGCTGCACTGGGCATCTCCGTCCGTCATGTAAAGAGGATCAAGAGCAGAGTCAAAAGGGAAGGACCTTCCGGGGTCAGGCATGGTAACCGCGACCGCCCTTCCTGCAGGGCCTTTCCTGGAGAACTCAAGGAGCGCACGATGGCCATGGCCAGGGAGAAGTATTTCGACTTCAATTTCTCCCACCTCTCGGAGATGCTTGAGGAGCAGGAGGGCATAAAAGTCAGCAGGGAGACCTTGAGGCAATGGCTTCGTCCCGAAGGGTTCGGCAGCAAGGTCAGAAAGCAGCGCAGGCATAGGAAGAGAAGAAAGCGATCGGAGAAGGAAGGTTATATGCTCTTCCTGGACGGCTCTCCCCACCAGTGGTTCGGGGAGGAAAAGACGACGCTTCTTCTATGTACCGACGACTCTACAGGAAGACCTCTCTATGGTGTTTTCCGTAAGGAAGAGGACTTGGACGGCTGCTTCCAGGCATGCAAAGAGGTCTTTACCCGTTTCGGCCGCCCCTCTGTCTTCTATCTCGACAGGGCTTCTCAGTTCAAGACGACTCGTCACAAGAGCGAACCTCTGGAGCCCACACAGTTCCAAAGAGCAATGAGCGAGCTGGGCATCAGGCTTATCTTTGCGTACTCCGCCCAGGCTAGAGGAAGGGGCGAGAGGATCAACAGGACCTTCCAGGACAGACTCGCGGCTGAACTGCACCTCAAGAAGATCACTGACTCGGAAGGGGCGACAAGGTACCTCAACGGGAGCTTTATCCCTAAATACGCCCGCCTCTTCGGCGTCGCACCAGAAGACCCGGAAGCCGCGTGGAGGCCGGTTCCTAAAGACGTAGACCTACGGAACATTCTCTGCAAGCGATATGAGGCAAGAGTGAACTACGACAACACGATCTCGGTCAAGGGGCAGATCATCCAGCTGTACCCGACAAAGACGAGGCTCAGCTTTGCGAAAGCTTCCGTTACCATAAACCGCTGGCTCGACGGGACATGGCACGTCTTTCACTATCCGACAGGGGAAGTGCCCTGTAAACTCTGTTCAGGGACGCGTCCGGCCGGGGTCACCCACGCACCCAGGGCCGGCGAGCGAAGCGAGAGCGTCCCTGCGCTAAGGACAGAGGGGGTGACATTTTCATGTTGCAGAAAGGGTGACATTTTCATGTTGCAATAACAGAACAAAATTGCGTGATCTCTCTAATAAATATACCTTATAGTATTCGTATTTCCCGCAATTGGACGGACGTACGATTGCGGGTGTGCTGTTAATCACACCACCGGCACCGGGAGAAAATAAATGACCCTGCTGCAAGCAGCAGGGTATCCGCTGAACGCTTTTCATGAGCGGGGACGACCCGCAAGCGGGTACCCCGGCGAGCATAGCTCGTGGAGGGGGCGCTGAGCCCCAATAATTGCCTGTTATAAGGTGTGCCAAAGCTCCAACGATGATAGTCGGATGCGAAAAGCGCGGGAACGAAAGAGCGCACAAAACAGCTTTTATGTGAGGACAGGGTGATAGTATCCCTGTAGCAAGCTACAGGGAATCAACAAGTTGATATTCCCACCCTGAGTGTGATATTCAACTTGCATGACAGAGCAGCAGGCAGGCCCGGAGATGATGGACCGCCCCGAAATCCTGAACCGGCTCTTTTTCCCGCGCCGGGCGTCCGAGGAAGAGCTGACTCCGACCTACGGCGTCAACCACAGGATCGAGGTCGCCCCCTCCATTTCCATAGGCTGCCGGTTCTACCCCGCCGGAGCGCGCGCACCGGCCGTCCTTTTCTTCCACGGCAACGGCGAAATCGCCCCCGACTACGATTACATCGCCCATTTCTACCAGGACCGGAACATCAGCCTCTTTGTGGCGGATTACCGGGGATACGGCTTCAGCGACGGGACGCCGACGTGCAGCGCCATTATCCGCGACGCCCACCCGATCTTTCAAGGGTTCGTAAAGCTCGTGAGGGAGCGCGGGGTCACGGGGGGCCTCTTCGTGATGGGCCGCTCCCTGGGGAGCGCCCAGGCCATCGAGGTCGCCTTCCGCTACGGACGGCAGCTTGAAGGGCTGATCGTGGAGAGCGGGTTTGCGAGCACCCTGAACCAGCTCAGGAGACTGGGGGTGTCCCGCCTGTTCAAGGACGCCCCAGGCGAGGTCGGCTTCGGAAACGACGTAAAGATCCAGGAGATCGCCATCCCCACCCTCATCATCCACGGGGAGGAAGACGTAATAATCCCCTTCGGGGAGGCGCGCGCCCTCTATGCCCTTTCAGGCGCCTCCGACAAGCGCTTCCTGCCCATCCCCGGCGCAGGCCACAACGACCTGATGGAGCGGGCCCTGGACGACTACATGGACGCAGTCGAGGCGTTTACGCACAGGCGGGCAGGCGGAAAGACGGCATAGCGCGAAGACAAGAGAGACAATACGGACGCGAAAACAACCGGATATGCGACATGGAGTAGTAGTAATCCGGTCCCGCCTGTCTTCACTGTCAATCATGACTGTGAAAATCGATTGACGAACGCGCCGCGATGTACTAAAAGATAGAGAGTACGGTTCGACTACCTTCGGAGACGGTCGCATGATCGACGGCTTCGGCTACAAGGTTCGAAACGGCGCGCGCGCCTTACGTGCCTGGGTTATACCCTACCTCCTGTCCAGGATGCGGGCGGGCGAATTCCGTCCGGTCCTCTGCTACCTTTTCACGGAATGGAAATGCAACATCGACTGCTACTACTGCCACCAGTACGACAACCGCAGGGACGGCATGGGCCTGGAGACGGCGATGGACGCCATCGACTGGCTCAAGTCCATCGGCTGCCGCGTCATACCCCTCATGGGGGGAGAGCCGCTCCTGCGCAAGGACTTCGTCCTCGACGTCATACGGTACGGCGCGAAGAACGGCTTTTTCATGTACCTGCCGACCAACGGCTACCTGATGGACAGGGAGTTCATCGACGAGGTCGGGCCGGGCCGGCGTCGCCGCGGTCAACCTCGCGGTGGACTGCATTGCGCCCCGGAAGGGCCTGCCGAAGGCGCTTCTCGCCATCGAGCCGCAGTTCCGCTACCTCGTCGAGCAGCAGGAGAAGTACGGATACCTGATCTTCTTCAACATCAACATCTGCGGCACCAACCTGAAGGACGTGAGGCTGCTCACGGAAATCGCCCACCAGAACGGCATCGGCACGGACTACCACCTGAACGAGCCGCCCCATGCCTTCGTCAATACGGACCATTACAAGCACGACGAGGACAGCTCTGCCATCACGCCGGACAAGTACGAGGAGGCGGACGCGCTCCTCGACTGGCTCATCGAGAAGCAGCGCGCAGGGTGGCCCATGGTCAACTCCATCGAGCACCTGCGGACGTTCAAGGGGCGGATGCGGGGGGAGATCGGCGCCTGGGACTGCCGGGCCGGGCAGAACGGGGCGCTCATCCGCACGGACGGCACGCTCTCCCCCTGCTTCGACATGATCTGCTACGAGCACGACTGGGGCCGCATCGGCCAGCCCCGTTTCGACCAGGCGGAGCTTGCCGAGCTGAAGAAGAGATGCATGTCCCTCTGCTCGTCAACCTGCTTCCATACGATGGGCTTCTATTACAAGCTCGCCGCCGTCCCGGAGTGGGTGCGCAAGCACGTCCGCGTCGGCTGACCAAAGCATCTATTTATCTATCGAAGTCTTCGTATAGCTCCTCGAAGGCGGCCTTGCCCTTCCGGCCACCTGCTTAACTGCGGGCATAGGGCCGGCGCATCCCATAAGACTCACCAGAAAGAAGGCGATCGATGCCCAAAGGATCTTCCTCTTCATGCTGCCCTCCTTGAGGCAAAACGCGCATAAGTATACCAAAACGCGGAAGAAAATCAAAAAAGGCTGGAAGGGGGGCAGGGGTGCTTTCCCCATACGGCCCCGTCTTCCAGGGCCATATGGGGAAAAGATCTAAGGCGTTTTTCGGGCGGCTTTTTGGCTTACCAGTAGCCGAGACCCGACCGGTCTTTCCAGCCGGGCTCGAATTCGGCGTCGAAATAGTCCTCCAGCTTTTCGAGGAGGCGCTTCCACCCTGCCTTGCGCTCGTACTTGAGCACGTCCTCCAGGAAGGGGACGATCTCCCCGAGCTTGTCCTTCGGCAGGTAAGCGTTCGCCCCCAGGTCGTGCGATTTCTTGAGCGCCTCCGGGGTCAGCGCGTGGGCGGTCAGCATGGCGACCCTGAAATGCCTGCTCACCGCGATCTCGAGGAGGTCGAAGCCCCGGACGCCCATAATGTCGAGGACTACCACGTCGTAAGACTTCTTCCGCAGCAGCTCGGCCGCCTCTTCGTAGGTCGTCGCCTTGTCGAACTTGCAGCCGGTGCATGCCTGACAGACCTCTTCTTCGAGGACGGCCAGGACGTCCGGCTCGTCGTCAACCGCCAGGATAAGCCTGTTGTCCAGAATACTCGCCATGTTTTCTCCTTTTTAGCTTGCCAGCGGGGGTATCTTTACGGTGAAGGTCGTGCCGCAGCCTGAGCCGCTTTTCACGGCGATCTCCCCCTGCATGGTCTCCAGAAGCGCCTTGACGCAGAACAGCCCGAGACCCACGCCCTGGGACTCCCAATCATCATGCTTCAACTGCATAAACCGCTTGTAGACTACCTCCTGGTCTCCTTCGGATATGCCGCACCCGTCGTCGGAGACGAGGATCACCAGGTCGCTTTCCCCATTTATCGCAACGTCCATCCTCTTCCTGCGGTACTTCATCGCGTTGCTCATGAGGTTCTGCAATATAAGCTGGACTTTTCTCCTGTCGTGATGGAAGGGCGCCGCAGCATACCGCCCGCTGACCTCGATGGAGATGCCCTTCTCACCGAGGAAGCTCCTGACCTCTTCCCTGTCTTCCAGCCTTTCGAGCCTCTCGCCTGCGCCTGCGATCGCTACGTCCATTACGTTGACGAGCGCTTCTTTCGCCACCTTCTCCGGATAAAACCGGTCCGGCCGGAACAGGTTCTCTTCCGAGCGGGCCACGTCCAGGATCTCCTTCAGGAGGCGCTGCGCCTTTTTCGCGTTCCGCGCTATGCGCTCCAGGGACGACTTCTCTCCTTCCGTCAGGCCGCCCCGATTCACCTTATTGAGGAGACTATCGGCCGTCGCCGAAACGACAGAGAGAGGACCGGTCAGATCGTGCACGAACAGATCGTACAGATGGTCCTTAGGCCCCATTCCAATCTCCTTTTGTAATATAGAAAAATAATGATCGGGCGTCAAGCATAATAACGCGCGCCCGGACGGCCCTTACCATCCGCCCTTGACCTTGATATTGCCGAAGCCGATGCTTAAACTTCACATATAGAATATGCACGGCTATGAATCTATCCCGGACCGACCAATGACCTCAGGCACTGCGAGACCAGGCCTGCATGATCGGCCAAAAAACAATAAAAGGAAAAATACAGGGGGACACGAGCATGAACGGCACTAAATTGTATGTCGGCAATCTGAGCTACGCGGTGACGAACGAGCAGCTTACGGAACTCTTCTCGCAATACGGTGAGGTTAAGCAGGCCAACGTCATCGAGGGCAAAGGCTTCGGCTTCATCGAGATGGCCACTGCCGAGGACGCGGATAAGGCGAAGAAGGAGCTCAACGGCACCGACTTCAAGGGCAGGGCCTTGAGGATCGAAGACGCCAGGCCCCAGAAGCCCAGGCAAGACAGGGGCTACGGGAAGTACTGAAACCTGAAAGGGGCCTTCTTAAGGCTTCCTTGGCTTCTTTTCGGGAACCTGGTCATTCCCGCGCTGCCCTGTCCGGGGCAGTTCCCACCGGACCGGCGGCGGCCTTCGACTGCGCCGCGAGCGCTGCCCTCCCCATCGTATGCCTTTTGGCGCGCCATTCCGGCCCTTTCGACACCCAGCAGGTCCCGGTCGGCACTTTTGCGCCCTCCAATCCCCGCTCCCCTGTCAGGACCGACTCAACAGGCAATGGGAACCTCCATCCTTATTTTTTGCATTCAGGCCCGCCTTCCGCCGGCCCCCGGCCTTCCCGCCCGGTCCGGCAAGCGGCCTCGCGCGCGTCTTGTCTCATATCCATTCGGTTGTCCCGTCCGTGCCCTCTTATGACGCGAATTTCTTGTAATACGGCTGGTGTCCCATCGCATGGGCGCTTACGTACGCCCGGCCGCCGGCAGGCTCCCTTGCCTTCCCCTGGTAGTAAAACCCGCCGATCATCTTGCCCAGGACGGCCGTAACCTCTCCGAAATCGCTGTCCGTGTAACTCAGGAAACGCGGTCTCAAGCTGTGGCCGATCGCAACTGTAGGATCTTCTCTATCGGGGAGGACCAGTATGAAGCGAACATCGTAGAGCAGGTGGCTGATGGAGAGGATGGTGAGAAGATCGTCCTCGCTGGCGGCAAGGATCACGGCGACAGGGATGTCGTCCATCGGCTTTCTCAGTCTGTCCGAGAAGCCTTCCAGGCTCGTGTAGACCTCCAGCTTGTCTTTCGGCACCAGGCCCCGGATGACCTTTTGGAGCCGCTCGCCCGCTTCGCCCGTCGAATATAAGAGCACCGTCATCGTCCTTCTCTTTTCCATTTGTGCCTCTACCACCTTGCATCTTCAAGAAGTATGCCAAAAGATGACATAATGGCCGCGCGCCGTATTGTAAGTCACAGCGCCGAAAGCGGGTTTCCGGGACAGGCGCGCCGGCCGGAAAGGGCGTCCTGTTTGTGAAACTGTCTTGTCTTGCAGTACAAGATGTGTCTCACCGCAAGAGACTGCGGCCCGCACAGGGAGACACGGCGTCGAGGCGCTCAAAGGCTAGGAAAAGAGGTCCTTGCCGCCGACGCCCAGGCTGCCCAGCATCGCCCTGATGCACGCGATATGCGCCGGACCCGGCATCGTCACGCCTTCAGGCGGGGGGTCGCCCAGAAGGGTCATGGCCGAATCGAAAATCGATATGGTCATAAAGAGGATACGGTAAAGGCCCGCGTCTGCCCCACTTTCCGCGTCCCTACTCACATGCCCCATTAACACCCCGGATCGCGCTGCAAGCGACGTCCGCAGCCGCCTCGCACGGATGCTGCCGCTCCCCTAAACATAGTGCCCGACCCCGGTAAAATCAAGGAAACTGTGAAGAAAAAGGGTAAAGGATGATCTCTCGCACGGCGCCCTTTGCTCGTGGGCGGCGCGTGGAGGCCGGTGGCGGTGGCGGTCGCATCTTTCGTTGGACCGGTTCTCGGTGGTATACTTATCGGCGTGATAACCTTGAGGGGACTTTACTCGATCTCGGCGATAGGCCGTCTCGTCGTCCCGGTCCTCTTTGCCCTCCTCATAAAGAACGACAGGGCGGAGGCTTAAATGACGGGGAAAAAGCAGGCCCGGAAAGCGCCATCGGCCCCGCGCGGGGCGCTCCTCGCTGCGGGCGCGCTCCTTTGCCTGTCGGCCTCCCTCCTCGCGGCCGGGCCTTCCCACAGGCAGCGGATCACCTTTCTGCCTTCCGGGTTTTCCATCCTCGCGGAAAGGGCCGATACGCCGGAAGCCAAGGAAAGGGGCTTAATGTACAGGAAATCCCTTGGCGACTCCGAGGCCATGATATTCTGTTACGAGGACGCCTCACGGCTCACCTTCTGGATGTACCATACGCTCATGCCCCTCACCATCATCTTCCTCGACGATACCCTGAAGATAGTGGACATGCAGCAGATGGCGCCGTGCCGCTCGGAGGCGGCGGCCGGATGTCCCGTCTATACCTCGCGCATCCCCGCCCGCTGCGCGGTAGAGGTAAACCAGGACTTCGTGTGGAGACACCGCATCAAGCTGGGCGACCGCGTCGAGCTGGGAGAAATAAAGTAGAAAAATTTTCGGTCTGTGCTATAATGGAGAAAAGGTATAATACCAGCGCCAAAAACCCGTCCGGGAACCGCGGGAAGGGAGGGCTTCAGGCTTTGAGAACAGCCGCCTCGGAAGCTGGATTACCTCGCCCTTGCCGCAGCGCTGAGACGGGCTTCACGCTCGTGGAGGTCCTTCTCGCCGTCGCCCTCTCCGCCCTTCTCCTGACAATAGTCTACGCGACGTACTTCTCCATAAACCGGTCGATAGTCGCCGCCACGGAGAGCCAGGACGCCCTTGACACAGGCAGGGCCCTGACGGAGCTCCTGAAGCGCGACATCCGGGCGATGAGTACGGCCTCTTACCCGTTTATCGCCAAGTACGTCGATATCGACGGGCGCCGGTTCGGCGACCTGGAGTTCGTCACGAACGCCCTGTCGGCTACGGACCCCTTGAGGCTGAGGAGGGTCGAATACAGCGTAGTCATCGTCGGCAACGGCCAGAAGGTGCTCGTGAGGAAGGAATCGACGGACCTGTTCGACCTCATCGATAAGCCGCCTGCCGACAACCCCCCCAGGGTACTGGAGATATCGCGGATCGTAACGGGCTTCGTCACCGAGTTCTACAACGGCGGCGCCTGGCTGCCTACCTGGGACTCGGGCATAGGCGGGGCGCTGCCCAAGCAGGTCAGGATAACCATCGATGTGGAGGACGCGAAGGGGACGAGCAGGCGGTTCGTGGCGGAGGAGGCCATCCAGAGTGCGATCCAGTAACGAGGGCTTTATACTCATTACAGTCCTCCTCGTGATAGCGGTGCTCTTCCCGCTCATCCTCGCCTTCAACGCCAAGGTGCAGCTCAACCTTATCCAGGCGGAGAATTTCAGGAATTCGGTCCAGGCGACCCGCATGGCGCGGTCGGGGGTGGAGGGGGCAATCGGCATACTGAAGCAGGACGACGCGAGCTACGACTCGAAGAGAGACAAGTGGGCGGCCACCTTCCCCAGCCTGGCGCTCGGAAGCGGCGTGCTCTACGTGACGATCACCGACGAGGACGCAAAGATACCGATCAACAACCTCGTGGGGGCCGCCAAGGACAGCGCGGCCCAGGCGGCGGGTACGGGCCGGACGCAGGCAGCCGCCGGCGCCGCGACATCCGGCGCGGCTGCGCAGCAGGCGGCAGGCAAGGTCGTCTACGACCAGGTGGACCAGGACCTGAGCGCGCGCTTAAGGGCGCTCATCACGCGGCTCGGCGGCAAGCCGGAGGTCGTCGATGCCCTGATCGACTGGCTCGACTCGAACAACGAGGTGACGGGAGTCGAGGGCGCAGAAGACGACTATTACAGGCAGAGGGGCTACCGCTGCAAGAACGGCCCCCTCGATTCCCTGGAAGAGCTCTCCCTCATCAAAGGGTTCGACAAAGAGCTGCTGATCGACAAGAACCTGAAGAGCTACCTGACGATTGCCCCGACGGACGGCAAGGTGAACGCCAACACCGCGTCGCTTTTGGTCCTCCAGACCGTGCTCGAGACGCAGACGGTAAGCCTGCCCCAGCCCCTCTCCGACGGGGACGTGCAGAACCTCGCCGGCTACAGGGACGAGCACGACCTGAAGATCATCAGCGACGTCACGGCGGCCGTAAAGATAAGCCAGACCCAGGCCGCAAGCATCACGCCCCTCGTCAAGGTCAATTCGGCTTACTTTACCGTCCGCAGCAGGTATACTATCGGCAGGGTCGTAAAGAACGTCGAGGCCCTTCTGAAGAGAGACTCCTCGACAGTGACAACCATCTCATGGAGGGAATATTGAGGAAGAGAGGAGCGGCTATAATTCAGCGAAACGGCGGCTGGTGCGGGGTAGCGCTTTCGGCCCGTGAGGGGAAAATAGCCGACTTGAGGATAATAGAGAAGGACGACTTCTCGGAGCTGCGGGCGGAGTTCGCAGACGACGGCTACGGCATGGCCGTCGATAACGGGTCGGGGTATCTTTTCATGCTGACCTTCCCCTTCTCCGACAAGCGGAGGATAAAGCTGGTCCTGGGGGGAGAGCTTGAGGAGAGGCTGCCCGTATCCGTCGATGACCTGGCCATCAGACTTCGTGGAGACGGCGAAAGGGAGCGTCCTCGCTGCTGCCATCCCCAAGGCGCTTACGGAGACCATCGCGGAAGACAAGCACCTGCGCATCACCACGGTGCAGGCCGTCGCGGTCCTCCACGCCCTGAAGTGGCTCAACGCGATCTACCACGGGGACTTCGTCTTCCTCCACCAGAACGGGACCACGATGATCGTGATGGGCTTCAAGGCCGACCGGCTGTGCTACCTCAGACAGTTCTTCCATACCCCCCAGTCCGACGCGCTGGACGAGGCCATAAGCGAGATCGCGGCGGACAAGACGTTCACCCCCCGCGCGTACTACATGGTGAGCGACGCCGGGGACGCGCAGCCGACGAAGCAGCGCCTGGAGGAGAAGTTCCACATCCACGTCGAGATGCCCTCCCTGCGACGAATACTCAACAACGAAGCCGCTGAAGACTGGCTCTGGCCTGCCGTCGGCACCGCGCTCCTCTCAATCGCGCCCAAGGGCAAGCTCAACCTCACGGGCGCAAGGCGCAGCGCCGACCTCTTCCTCTTCACGAAAACGGCGCTCTACGCCTCCGCCGCCCTCGCCTGCGCAGGCATCATCCTGGCGGTCCTCTTCTCGCTGGACCATTATTTCAAGGAGGGCGCTTACAAATACCTCGTCTCCGAGCAAAACAGGCTTTACAGGCTTTCTTTCCCCAAGTCGCCACCGGTGAGGGAGCCCGTCAAGATGTTCCGCGAGAAGATAAGGCTCCTCGATAAGGACCCTGGCTCCATAGCCGTCGGGGCAGACCCCCTGGCCGTCCTCAACGAGATCAGCGCCAGGATAGGGCCCGACATCGATGTCAAGATAAGCGAGTTCGCCTCCGACGAAAAGGAGTTCACCATGTCGGGGACGACCGTCTCATTCGCCTCGATGGAAAAGATAAAGGCGGCCCTGGAGCAGATACGCGGCGTCTCGCAGGTGGAGATGCAGAACCTCGACCTTGCAGCGGGCAGGCAGGTAAAATTCAAAATCAGGGGTAAGCTATGAACGTCCCGGATAGGCTGCGGACCGTACCGCAAAACGTTTATGTGATCGCTTTCCTCGGCATCTTCGCCATCTCTGCGTTCTTCGCCTATTTCACGAGCGAGGACACCCGTCTCCTGGAGAGGAAGATAGAGTCGAGGCAGAGGGATTACGCCGAGATCCTCCAGCTCAGGGACATATACGAAGCTAAGAAGCACGCGGCGGACAAGGCCGGCGCAGGCCACGTCGAAAAGCGCCCCGTGACGCTCGCCTCGGTCGAGGAGATGGTCGGCAAGAGCTTCGTCGGGGGCGCCCTCTCCACGCTCCATCCGGCAGCCGAGAGGGGGCAGGGGGGCGCGGGGGCCGTGGAGATAAAGGTGACCAACGCGCCGCTCGGCGAGGTGATATCCTTCGTCAAGAACGCCGAAAGCTTCGGTTTTTACGTCGGCAAGCTGCACCTTTCCCTGTCCGCTGCCAACACCGGGGTGCTCGACGTGCAGGCCACCGTAATGGAAAGGCGCTCAAATGGCTAAGCGAAAAGACCTCGTCTTCTATGCCTGCGCCCTGGGATGGGCCGTCTTCGTCGCGGCGCTCACCGTCTACCTCTTCTTCCCCTACCAGAAGGCGCTGAAGATCGCCCTGCAAAACGTGCTGGGCGCGGGAAGGGTTGCAGTCTCCATGGAAGGCGTAACAACGAAGCCGATGGGCGTCGGGGCATCGAGGGTCCTGTTGAAGCCGGATGCGGCAAGGGGGCAGACCGCGCCATTCGAGCTGTCGAATATCGATATTTTCTGGAACCCCGTCTCACTTCTGACCGGAAAGCTGACGATCCACTCGAAGGCGTCGCTTTACGGCGGCGTCCTGAGATGCGTCCTGCGGGGCTCGCCTGTGATGGGCTCGTCGAGCCCCGACGTCTCCCTGACGTTCGACCACGTCAACCTGGCGAGGTTCCCTGAAGGCGTCCTCCCCTGGTTCAAGGGTATGACCGGGACCCTCGACGGCGTCATCAGGAAGGAGACGCCCCCCGGAAGGCCCGACAAGCAGACAGGCTCGTTCCGCCTCAACCTTAAAGGCGGCCAGGTGAAAGACCTCCAGGTCAACAACATGCCGCGCCTCATCATCCCCTATCAGGAGATAGCCATCGAGGGGAAGATAGACGGGCCGCGGGTCAACATCGTGAAGCTGGCCCTCAAGAGCGACCTAGTCTCGCTCACGGGGTCCGGGTTCGTCGAATCGGGGGAGACGGACCAGACCATCGACATGAAGCTCTTTTACGAGACGCTCTCCCAGATCTTCCCCCTCAAGGGGAAAGGCGTCATCACGATAAGCGGGAGCCGGAAGGCGCCTGTCGTCACCATTGCCCCCCAGGAAGCTGCAAGCCCGGCGGGAGGGCCTCAGCAGGCTTCCGCAGCGGGGACGGCGCAAGGCAGGCAGCAGCCCGTTGCGATACCGGCGCCGAAGGCGCAGCAGCCGGCAGCAGCAGGGGCGGCGGGGGCGCGTCCCCGCCCGGATGCGCGTTGACAATATGGCGGGGATGGTGATACCCTACCACATGATTAGCGCTACAAATACGTTCATAAAGCAGGGCTGCGCCACAACTCCGGTTGTTTCATCCGATGATTTGCGCAAACGGGGCGACCGCGCCGGGGCCGGACAATCGGAAGATGAAGAAAAGATCGTAAGAAATCAAAGGCTATCGGAAAACGATGCGATTCGATAGAAAAAAAGGGATCATCCTGGGCATCTCCACCCTCGCAGGCGTCATCGCCGGGACGGTCCTGCTCATGATGATAAACGCCTCTTTCCTCAAGGCGCCCGACGTACTACCCCAGGCGGCCGCAGCGGCGGCCGTGGCGAAGGACGCCTATGCCCCGGCGGCCCCCGGCGGGCCGGACTATGGGGCCATCACACAGAGGAACCTCTTCCGGGCGAAGCTCCAGACCGAGGTCCCCAGGCAGAAGACGGCGGCTGAGATCGAGGAAGAAACGCTGGCGGGCATAGTCAAGACGATGGCGCTCAAAGGGGTGATGCTGGGCGCCAGGAAGCGGGACAATTACGCGGTCATCGACAGGGGCGGACCGAAGGGCGTCTGGGCTTACGAGATCGGCGAGGTCGTTGAGAACGGCCTCGCGCTCAAAGAGATCAGAAAGGACTCGGTGCGGCTCCAGAAAGGGGATTTCGACGTGGTGCTCAGGCTTTTCTCGTCCGCCGCCGAGCGCCCGAAGGGGACCGTTCCGGCCCTGCCTGCGCCTTTGCCGAAGCAGGTCGCCAAGGCCGTGCCGGGCAAGGACGATATAAAGAGGGAGGGGTCCGTCACGCGCATCTCCAAGTCCTTCGCGGACAAGCTCAAGACGGACAGCAACGCGATCCTCTCTTCCATAGCGATCAAGCCGGGGGCGGACGGGATCAAGGTCGTAGCGGTCGATCAGGGGAGCATCGCGCAGAGGATGGGCATCGCGCCCGACGATACGCTCCAGGAAGTGAACGGCCAGAAGCTCTCTTCGGCCGGAGACATGAACCACGTCTACGACGCGCTCAAGAACGCGACCACCTTCGAGGTAAAGGTCCTGCGCGGCGGCAAGTCCGAGACGCTGCGCTATGAGATAAAGTAGGCTTAAGCAGGAGGGATGTACGTTGCTGCAAAAAAGGGGTGGACTATTGCTATGGCTCCCCCTTGCCGGGGCGCTGGCCGTCTCGCCCGGCGCGATGGCCCAGAGCGACAAGGGCGCAACGCCGCCGCTGCCTGAGGGCGTCGTCGTCCGCGTCCTGGCCGCGGCGCAGCAGACGGCCCCGGCTGCCGGAGCTCAAGGCCAGCCGCCGGCGCCCATTCAAGGCCAACAGCCCCCCTCCGCGCCGTCCCAGCCGGGCGCCGCGGCCCAGGCGCCCGCACCGGGGGCAGCGCCCAGGCCGGCGCCCCCGCCCCTTTCGCCCCCGCCTGCCCCGCAGGCGGCGGCCGGGTCGCCCGTCCAGGCGCAGCCCGTATCCCCTCCGCCTCCCGGCGGCCTTGTCCAGATGCAGTTCGACAATATCGAGCTGCGGGACCTGATCCGGTTCGTAAGCAGCATCATGGGGAAGAACTTCATATACGACGAGGCGGTCGTCAAGGGCAGGGTGACGATACTCTCGCCCAAGAGCCTAACGAAGGAAGAGGTCTTCAGGGTATTCGAGAGCGTCGTCAGCTACTTCGGCTTCACGATCATGGCGACGCCGGAGGCCAACAAGATAGTGCGGGCCGCTGAGGCAAAGGGCATGGCCGTCGAGACGCTCGACCGCACGAAGTTCATGACCCTTTCCCCCGAAGAAAGGATAACGACCCTCGTCTATCCCCTCCACTACCTGGACTCGAACGCGATGGTAGGGGTGCTGAGGCCGCTCATGTCGAGGGACGCCTACATTGTCAGCGTGGCCTCGGCGAACTCCCTCATCATGATCGACACTTCGGCGAACCTCCGCAGGCTCAGGACGGTGATCGACGAGGTCGATCTTCCCGTCTCCCGGCAACTTTCCGGGATCGAGGTCTACAACGTGCAGCACACGAACGCGGCAGACCTGGCGAAATCCCTCCAGGCCCTTCTCGCCGAAGGGAAGAAGGCGGCGACGCCCAGGGAGAAGATCTACATTACCGCCTACGCCCCGTCGAACTCGCTGCTCATAAGCGCCCCTCCTGAAGACATAAAGGAGATAAGGCGCATCGTGGACGAGATCGACACGTACAAGCCCCAGGTGCTCGTCGAGGCGGCGATCATCGAGCTTTCGCTTCAGAAAACGCAGACCCTGGGCGTCGAGTGGGTCGTGGGCGGCGCCGCCAACGGCTCCAAGGTCGTCGGCGGCAACATTATAAGCACCAGCTCGGCAACGGGCGGCGCCCTCGTCCCCTTGGCCGCGGGCATAGCCGCCAACCAGCCGGCAACCGCCCTCGGGGCGCTCAAGTCCGGGCTGAACATAGGCGTCGTCGGGCAGACGATAAACTTCGGGGGCATCTCGTTCCCCACCGTCCAGTCCTTCGTGCAGGCCCTTGCCGCCGATGTGAAGACGAACGTCCTCGCTACGCCCCAGCTTTTGACGCTCAACAACGAGGAGGCGGAGGTGCTCGTAGGCTCAAACGTGCCTTATACGACGAGCGTCAGGCTCGACTCGGCGGGCAACCCGATCACCAATTTCGACTACCGCGACGTGGGCGTCAAGCTCAAGGTGAAACCCTTCATCAACAAGGACGGCCTCGTCTATCTCAACATCTTCACCGAGGTCACGCAGATAACGAGCACGCTCGCGACCGTAGGCACGGGCCAGCAGCCTGCCCCGACGACCACGAAGCGATCGACGAAGACGACGGTCGGTGTAAGGGACGCCCAGACGATAGTTATAAGCGGCATCATCCAGGATACGCTTTCCGATACGGAGCAGGGGGTTCCGCTCCTCAGCTCGATCCCCCTTCTCGGAAGGCTCTTCCAGTACAGCGCCAAGAGCGACCAGAAAACGAACCTTCTCATCTTCCTGACGCCGAGGATCATTTACGACGCCGCGACGCTATCCAAGATAAGCGAGGAGAAAAAGGCGCAGCAGGAGAAGCTGCTCGGGCCTCCAACACTGTCTAAAGGGAAGAAGTAATGGAATCATTGGCGTCACGTGAAGAGGAGCTGGCGCCGGTCCCCAACCGGATAGCCAGGATACACCACTCGTTCTTCCAGAAGAACGGGGTCGTGCCGTTAGGCGTCAAGGACGACCCCCCTACCCTCGTCG
Organism: uncultured delta proteobacterium; assembly: GCA_963835595.1. Taxonomy (GTDB): domain Bacteria; phylum Desulfobacterota; class Syntrophorhabdia; order Syntrophorhabdales; family WCHB1-27; genus CAWEPK01. Next base: position 615,793 of record CAWIGL010000003.1, read on the forward strand.
TTGCGGTCTGCGACGGCGAGCAGGGCTCGCGCTCCGACGTGCTCGGCATCTTCTCCAACATGGCCATCGAGAAGAGGCGCGTGTCGAAGGAGCAGTTCCAGGAATTCCTGAACGTCTTCAGGGAGGAGCAGGGAAGGGAGGTCGTCATCGGCGTCGTCGAGGACTTAGGCGAGACGCGCGCTGACGGAGATCGCCCAGGAGATACCGAGCGGCCACGACCTGCTCGACGACGCGGCGAACGAGCCGCCCATCATCAAGCTGGTCAACCTGCTCTTCTCCATCGCCGCGAAGGACAGGGCGAGCGACATACACATCCAGCCGCTGGAGAAGGACCTGCGGGTGCGCTACAGGATCGACGGACTCCTCTACGACACGTACAAGCCGCCGAAGCGGGCGCAGAACGCCATCGTGTCGAGGATCAAGGTCATGGCGGGCCTCGACGTTGCGGAGAAGAGGCTCCCCCAGGACGGAAGGATCAAGGTGCGGGTCAACGAGAAGGACATCGACGTCCGCGTCTCGATCATACCGTCCGCTTACGGGGAGCAGGTGGTCATGCGCCTCCTCGACAAGGGGGCGGCCCTCATCGGCCTCGACTCGATGGGCATGACCGCCGAGCTGGAGAAGAAGGTAGTCTCCCTCATAACGAGGCCGCAGGGCGTCTTCCTCGTCACAGGCCCGACAGGCAGCGGCAAGACGACGACCCTTTACGCAGTCCTCCAGTTACATCAATACGCCGGAAAAGAATATATTGACCGTGGAAGACCCGGTGGAGTACATTCTCCAGGGTATCGGCCAAATACAGGTCAACCCGAAGATTCAGCTCGATTTTGCGAGGGCCCTCCGGTCGTTCCTGCGGCAGGACCCGGACGTTATCATGGTAGGCGAGATACGGGACGAAGAGACGGCGAGGATCGCCATACAGGCGGCGCTCACCGGCCACCTCGTCTTTTCAACCCTCCACACGAACGATTCACCGAGCGCCCTTACGAGGCTCGTCGATATGGGCATAGAGTCTTACCTGCTGACCTCTTCCATCACCGCCATCCTCGCCCAGCGCCTCGTCAGGAGGATTTGCCCGCACTGCAAGGAGGTCTACGAGCCTACGGAGTTCGAGAACCGCATATTGGAGGAACACGCGGGCGCCGACCGCCCGGTCTATAAGGGGACGGGCTGTCCCGAATGCCTGGACACCGGCTACTTAGGCAGGATCGGCGTCTTCGAGCTTTTGACCCTCAACAGCAAGATAAGGCAGATGGTCCAGGAAAAGGCGTCCTCCGAGGATATAAAGACGGAGGCGATACGCAACGGGATGACTACCCTGCGCCAGGACGGCGTCAACAGGGCGCTCGCCGGCGACACGACAATCGCCGAGGTCGTCCGGGTGACGATCGAGTAGGAAAAAGCCCCAGGGATAATAGTCTGGTCCGGAAAGGGCGGGAACGAAAGGGCATATAATAGAGTTTTTTGTGAAAGGACAGGATGAATTTCAAGTATTACGCGGTCGATAAGAACGGGAAGCTCGAGCACGGCCGCATAGAGGCCGACGTCGAGTCTACCGCGAAAAACGAGATAAAGAGCAGGGGGCTTTATCTCGTGTCGCTCAAGGAGATGTCGGCGGGCCAGGGGAAGAAGAGACGCTTCCTCTTCTCCTTCGGCATCAAGCAGAAGCTCCCCGTGCAGCTTGCGCGCCAGCTTGCCTCGCTCCTGAAGGGCGGCGTCCCGCTCTTCCAGGCCCTCACCATCATCACGAACCAGCTCGAAGGGGACAGGGAAAAGGAGATCGTCGGCTACCTGCGCGACGAGGTGAAGGGCGGCGCCTCGCTTTCGGAGGCCCTCAAGGCATACCCGGAGATCTTCGATACCTTATTCATCTACTCGGTGGCGGCAGGCGAGAAGACGGGCGCCCTCGACTCGATCCTGAGATACCAGGCGGACCTTTTGGAGAGCCGGGCCATGGTAAAGTCGAAGATCAAGGCGGCCCTCGTCTATCCCGCAGTCATGTGCTGCGTCGGCGCAGGGGTGCTTCTTTTTTTGATCGGCTACGTCGTGCCTATGGTCACGAAGATATTCGACCGCATGAACCAGCAGTTGCCCCTGCCTACGAAAATCCTGATGGCCATAACGAACTTCGTCAACAGCTACCTCTTTTTCTTCGCGATTCCCCTCGGGCTCGCCATTTTCGCCTTTACCCGGTGGATAAAGAAGAACCCGAAAGGCAGGCAGTTCTGGGACAGCCTGGCCCTGAAGTTCCCCATGTTCGGCAACCTTTACCAGATGGTCCTGGTCGGCAGGTTTGCCAAGATCCTGGCGACCCTGCTGAAAAGCGGCGTCCATATGCTCCAGTCGCTGGTCGTCGTCAGCTCGACGATGAAGAACACCATCGTGTCTGAAGCGGTGATGAACATGTCCAGGATGGTCGAGCGCGGGGCGGACCTCTCGATTGCCCTCAGGGAAACCCCCATCTTCCCGCCGTATATAGCCGACATGGTCTCCGTGGGCGAATCGAGCGGGAACCTGGAAGAGATGCTTTCGAGCGTCTCCGAGTATTACGAAAACAACGCGGACCAGAAGATAGCGGCCTTCACCTCGATGGTGGAGCCGCTCATCATAGTCATGCTGGGGGCGGTCATAGCGTTTATCCTCGTCTCGATACTGCTGCCCCTGTTCGAGATGAACAAGGTGTTGATCAAATGAAGCGTCAAGGAGGAACCGTGATGCGCATAAGAAGAGAAGAAAACCGGGGAGGCTTTACCCTTATCGAGCTGATGATCGTCATCGTGATCATCGGCATTCTCGCAACGCTCCTCATACCGAGGATCATGGAAAGGCCGGAGGAGGCCCGCAGGGTCAAGGCCAAGATGGACATCAAGGCCATCGAGAGCGCCCTCAAGCTCTACAAGATAGACTGCGGGTCGTACCCGACCACGGAGCAGGGCCTCATGGCGCTCATCAAGAAGCCCGAGTCGCCGCCCGTCCCCGTAAAATGGAGGGAGGGAGGCTATCTCGAAGGCACGGGCGTACCTAAAGACCCCTGGGGCAACACTTACTACTACACCTCTCCCACGACGGACGGGAAGGACTACGAGGTCATGAGCTACGGCCACGACGGCGAGCCGGGCGGAAAGGGCAAGGATGCGGACATTTCGAGCCTTGACCTTACGAAGGACTAAGGGTTTCACCTTAGTCGAGCTGCTCATCGTCATCCTCCTGATCTCTATCTTCATCACCTTCGCTTCCGTCAACTGGAACATAGGGACGAAGAAGGGGAAGGAGGCGCTGCTGGAGAAGTTCTCCATCGACGTCGGCCTCATCAGGGAGGAGGCGATCTCCAGGTACGAGGACAGGGTCATCGAGTTCGACGTGACGAACAACGCCGCGCGCGTCGGCAGGATCGACCTGAAGAACGGGTTCACGGAAACGGGCCGCCTAGAGCTGCCGAAGGACTACCGGATCAAGGACGTTATAATCAACGGGCAGACCTTCCCCCAGGGTAAGTGCTACATGACCTTCTACACGAGCGGCATGGTTGACAGGGCCGTCCTCCACATGGAGGGAGACCCGGGCCCTATTCGTTAATCGTAAATCCTTTGACGGCAAAGGTCACAGGGGATAATGGCTATATCCAGGAAATCACGATCAAGGGTAGGGACAACCTTATTTGAGGTAATGATCGCTATCGCGATCGCCTCTATCGCCCTCGTCTCTTTTATCAGCCTGGTGATAACGTCCCTCGATATGGAGTACTACGCGCGGAAGATCACGGAGGCAACCTTTGCGGCCGACGAGAAGCTGAAAGAGATAGAGAGGCTTGGCTACCCGGAGGTGGGCCAAACCGAAGGGCCGATATACGGCTTGCAGCCGGGGGCGGCGGTCGGCCCGCTGCAGGCAGCAGGGACGCCGAGCGCGCAGGTCCCGACGGAATTCACGTACAGGGCGGTGGTGACCGAGACGCCGATACAGGGGGTCCGCGAGGTAGATGTAGATATTTACTGGGATAAGAAGCGCAGATCGGTCACGCTGACGACGTTCATAGCCAATCAACAGTAGCAATAGCGAAGCCGGCTGGCGATGGTCTACGATGTCTATCGGGCGCTTGAGTTGCTCGCCAAACATCCGCGGATCGACCCGGCACGGATCGCCATTATGGGGTTTTCCCGGGGTGGCGAGGTTGTGCTTAAAGCAAGCATGAAGCGCTTTCAGCGCATGTACGGCCCGACCAACCTGGAGTTTGCCGCGTACATCGTGTTCTATCCGAACTGCGCCACAACCTATCGTGATGACGAAGACGTGGCTGATAGGCCCATTCGGCTCTTTCATGGCACTGCGGACAACTATGCCCCATTTGCACCAACGCGCGCTTACAGTGAGCGGCTGAAAGCGAAAGGCAAGGACGTGCAGTTGGCAGCATATGAAGGCGCTTTCCATGTCTTCGATTGGCAAGCGTTGAAAAAGCCGGTGAGGCTTGAGACAGCCCAGACGAACAGGCAATGCCGGCTTGCGGAGGCAGACAACGGTGTTGTCATCAATGTCAAGACCAAGGAACCCTTCACCTGGGCCGATCCCTGCGTACAGCGCGGGGTGACGATTGCTTATGACGAGAAGGCGTACACCCAGGCCGGAAAGGCGGTAAGAGAGATCGTCACCACCGTTCTGAAGCCCTAAGGTGGGCAGCCGAGCATTGCCTTGATATCGGCACTGTTTTCTGAATCACTTCGGGCGCCGCATTGGCCGACAGGGAAAAGCTATTCCCTAAAAAAGAGAAAGGGCGCCGCAAGGCGCCCTTCGCTCAAGCTCACGGTGGTGGAGCCGCGCTGCCTTCGACCGCAAATACGTTGAATCCCCCGCCGAACGTCGCGGCCGGGCTGTGGGTGATAATGATAGCCGCATACTTGCCGTTTATCTGTGTTATCGCCATGGCTATGGGCGATGTCGTCTGTGACTGGGCGTCGGTAAATGTCCCCGTTACCAGTCCCGGCGCCGGCTGTGACGGCGTCGTAAAACTTATGGAGCCTCCGTTTGCGGCGAGAATACCGTTATCGATGTTCGTATAGGGGTGGCCCGTGAGGCTAGTCCCGGTCGCGACCGCGTAAGCCGGCTGCGTTGCGTGGGTGCCGCATAACGACAACTGATCGAACCACCAGCCGCCATGGGAGGTGCACGCGCTCGAATTGTTCAAGGACGCAATCTGGGAACTGTCCAAGGCGGTATGAAACATGGCGTTGAATGCCCTGCCGGCCTCAAGGAAATCATCCACGTCCACATCGGAGTCGGCTGCACGACCCCCGCAATCGCATTTTGCGGCATATCGACGAAGAAGACGCCCGACGGCGTGAACGAGATCCTTATCGTGTTGCTGCCTTGCGTGCACTGTATCAGCCCGCTGCTGCACGTGCATCCGGACAGGGTCGTCGGGTTGGTGGGGTCCGGCGTTCCGTCCAGCTCATACGAATTGACCGTTATCCCGTACGCGCCGTCGGAAACCGATATCGTTGCCGTTCCGTAGGCGTTGCCCGCGCCGCTCTGGCAGCCGTTTCCGTTGTTCCCCGTTGGGTTGGGGTCGGAGGTCGAGTAACACCAGTCGTGAGGCGGCATAGTGATCCAGTTGACGGTGACCCCAGTGGAGGGACAGCTTCCCTGCGCCACGGCGAAGATGGGTGGCTCGATAGACTGCTGCACTCCGCTGCCGCTCTGATAAAAGGGCGCGTGCGCCACGATCAGCGCGGTATCGGGGACGCCTATCGCGTAGGCTGTTTGAGGCAGGGGAGCCACGTTGGCGTCCGTGCTGGCCGTCACGGTCAGTTTCGATATGCCCGTAGAAAGCCCGGACAATGCGCTCACAGTGCCTGAGTAGGTGAGACTCTGCGTAACGTTTGTCGCCGAAAAGGTCGCTGCGCCGCTGTCGAGCGTCCAGGTCCAGAAATCGCCCGGCGCCTGGGTGCCCGAAAAGTTAGTGCCGCCGCCGGTGGCGGGTGGGCCGGCGGCGGGCGTACTGTTGTTGCTCCCCCCGCAGCCGCTCATGGTAGAAACCGTTAACGCAACCAGAAATAACGAAAGAACGCAAAATAGGACCCCTCTTGTCTGTTTCATCGCTACCTCCATCTCACGAAGCTATCCCGTTAGGATTCCTATACTTATGGCCCGGTCACGCCCAAGAGGATTTTTGAGCCGGTCCAGGGTTATCCTGCAGCCCGCAGGATTCACAAAGCCGGTATATCAAATCTCCGCCGGCGTTGTCAACCTAATTGATTGGGATGAGCCGAGGCTGCCATGCCGGACCGATGCCCGTGCTTACCTTAACGCAGCGCCTTTGACAACGGTACCGGGCTTCCGGCTGAAGGATGTCCCTTCCTCCATCAGAAGGGGACCGCGCGGATGTTTAATCAATTGCCATTGGTATGCTTGATGATTTTAACAAGAGCGGTCGGGAAAAGATTCCCCGGCCACACGCCAGGCCACTTTTTTGTTGCGCTTCTCGCTTCCAAGGTCTAATATCTTTAGCGCTATCCCGGGTATGAACGGGAGATGTAAAAGGAAAGTCATTGGTTTTAAGACTATTGGTTGATATACGTGCAAACCGATCCCTTAGCTGAGGTGAGATGATGAACGTCCTCGTATCCCTGAGTAGCAATATTCTTTCAGAAGGGATTTACAACCTGCTGACCAAGAACGGCCGCAAGGCGGCCGTAGCCGGCCGCAACGGTGGGGCGCCGGAAGGCTTTGCCCCGGACGTTATCCTTGTCGATATCGCGAGCGTTGGCCGGGGCCCTTTCACTAGCCACCCAGGCGCCAAGGTCCTCCTCATCGATACCGGGGTCGAAAAGGAGAAAATCGTCAACACCCTCTTCGCGTACCAGCTCCACGGCGTCCTGTCCGTAGACACGGAGCTGCCCCTCTTCGACAAGGCGCTCCAGGTGGTGGCCGACGGGCAGATATGGGTGGACAATAGCACCCTCAAGGCGTTCCTCCGCGAAGGCGCGGCCCCCCCGCCCGTTCAGCGAGGAAGCGGCGTCACCGAAAGGGAGAAAGAGATCATAGAGCTCGTCTGCCGGGGGTGGAGCAACAGGGAGATAGCGACCTACCTTTCGCTGAGCGAGCATACCATAAAGGCCCACCTCAACCGGATCTTCAGAAAGTGCAATGCCACGAGCCGCTCGAAGCTCATCACCCTGATGATGCGGCAGGGGCGGGTGACGACCGCCTGAAGGGGCCGGCCTTCACGCAACAGTCGGACAGCCTGCAAGCGCCCCGGACTCGGCCGCCATATAACAGCCATATAATAGTGTAGGAGGTGACCATGATAATCGGCGTCCCCAAGGAAATAAAGGTGGAGGAGAAGCGCATCGCCATCGTGCCCGGCGGGACGGACGCCCTCACTGCGGAAGGCCATAAGGTACTCGTGGAGGCGGGCGCGGGCCTGGGCAGCGGCTTCGACGACGGCGAGTATGCCCGTGCCGGCGCGGAGATCGTGCCTGACGCAAAGACTGTATATTCCAGGTCGGACATGGTCCTCAAGGTCAAGGAGCCGCTTCCCGTCGAATGGCACCTCCTCAGGGAAGGCCAGATCCTCTTCACATATCTCCATCTCGCAGCCTCGGAGGCGCTAACCCTCGCCCTGCTGCGAAAGAAGGTAATCGCCATAGGCTACGAGACGGTCGAGACGGACGAAGGCTTTTTGCCGCTTTTATGGCCGATGAGCGAGATCGCCGGCCGGATGGCGCCCCAGGAGGGGGCGAAATACCTCGAAGAGACTTACGGCGGACGGGGCGTCCTTTTGGGCGGCGTGCCCGGCGTCCCCCCGGCGAACGTCGTCATATTGGGCGCAGGGAGCGTCGGGTCGAACGCGGCGCGCGTGGCCCTCGGCATGGGCGCGTGCGTGACCGTGCTGGACACCTCGCCGAAGAAGCTCCATGAGATCGACGACATGTACAGGGGGCAGATCGTCACCATGATGGCGGACAGCTACAACATCAGGACGGTCCTATCCTTCGCCGACATGGTCATAGGGGCGGTCCTCGTCCACGGCGCGAAGGCGCCCCGGCTCATCACGAGGGCCATGCTCAAGACGATGAGGCCGGGGGCGGTGCTCGTCGATGTCGCCATCGACCAGGGGGGCTGCGCGGAGACCTCGAAGCCCACGACCCACGATGACCCTGTTTACGTCGAGGAAGGGGTCGTCCACTACACGGTGGCAAACATGCCGGGCGCAGTCCCTCGGACGGCGACGAGGGCGCTCACCCTCAACACGCTGCCCTATGTTATCGCCATAGCGGAAAACGGCTGGAAAGAGGCCGCGCGGCGGGACGCCGCCCTCCGCCGGGGCCTCAACCTCGTCGAGGGGAACATCACCTACAAGGCAGTGGCCGAGGCGCTCAACCTGCCCTACTGCCCGGTGGAGGAGTTGCTGGCGTAAGGGCCGACGTTTGTTGTTGTTGAAAGTGATGATTATCGCTTAAAAGGCGTAATAGGTAGATTCCTATCGGAGGAGCCTTTCCTCCAACAGGTCTTGAAGGTCTCTTCTTCCGTCAAGGATGCAGTATACAAGCACTCGGGGTTTCGCTACACTGTAAATAATGCGATAAGGCTTGAGAATAATCTCCCTGAACTCCCGTACGCCGATCCTCTCAAGCTCCGGAGGTACCCGGCCCCTCTCTGCCATAGTCTTCAGCCGTAAACAGACCTTGTAAAGATCATCGATGAGGCGGTCGGCTTTTTCATTAGAGTCGTTGAGGGCAACGTATCTGTGCAGTTGCAGCAGGTCCTGCTTTGCTCCCGAGAGAAGGTAAACGGAAAAGGAGATCACCTTGTCTCTTTCTTGATTATTCTTCTTACTTCTGCGAATGTCTCGTCCATCGGCTGGAGCCTACCCTCCTCTGCCTCTTTCTTTCCGAGCGCGAGAATCTTGAGCATGGAAAGGGCTTCCTGCGTCTTTTCGTATTGGCATATGCCCTGCATCACAGCCTTGGCCTCTCCGTTTAGCGTGATAACGACTGCTTCTCCGCCGCTATCAAGATCGCGCACCACTTCCGAGGCGTGGGACTTGATGTAGCTTATCGGTTTTACCGACTTGCTCAGTTTCATAAAACCTCCTGTGACCAAATAGAGTCCTTATTTTAGTCTAACGGCCTCTCGAAGCAATGTCAACGGTACATCCATCGCGTGACAACGCAATTCCCGATTGTAACGTTCGATATCAAAACAGGCGAACAAAATCAAGCCTTTAAGGAAGTGCAGATAGGCGCCGGGAGCGTCGGTTCGAACGCGGCGCGCGTGGCCCTCGGCATGAAACCTATATGGCGTCTTGCAATCACACACTGCTTCTTGTGGCAAAGACCCGCGTTTGTGTGATTGCAAGACCCGACCCCATACGACCCCGGTGAAGACCCAGATATGAATAGCCGTCTCAGTATACGTCCTCATCGCCATCATAAAAAAGCGTCTCCGCCTCGACCTGAGTCCCTACACAATTTTACAGACCTCAGTTGTGACCCTATTCGAGAAAACACCTCTTATTCAGCTACTTACGGATTCAAAATACAAAACTGAGGAGGAAACGACTAACGTGAGCTGTAACCAAATGACATTATTCGACATTTAACCGGACAGCAGTGATCAGATCTCATGAATGTAATGAATTACTTGAGCGTATTAGCGAATCGCTCTTGCATTTTTCTCAGCTCCAAGGGAGTGTAACACATAACATCCACTGTAGCCGTGTCATGTTGCATTCGCTTCTCTCTCTTCAGGTTTTTAGCTTCCTGAAGAAGTACATCGTAATCCGTCTTGCATACCTCGAAGCATACATTCTTTGCGGCCGCAGCCGGCTTGCCGCTGGCACGATTTCTTGATAGACCTTGCCATTCAACGTAGAACATGCTCACAGTTATACACGAAACAAAAAAGAGAGCAATTCCAGACCATGTTTCGAGAGAGGAATGGGCAGGGATGAATCGGGACCAAAGCAACCACAGGACTAATACTCCGACGAGGGCAGCACCACAGCAAAACAGTGAGCGCCGTCCACGGGTAATTAGGTCAGCCGACTTCATTTCGATGCAGTCACGACAAAGGTAGAAATTTGCAGGCTGAATATGAGTGACCGAAGTAACCTTGACGGTATGTTGGTTGGCTCCGACGACCTTAGAATCCTTATAATATTCAAGCAGGCCCATATAAACCTTGCAAAGCTCGGAGTCCCCATGTGATCCGCAGAGCGCACAGCGCTTGCTCGCTACCGTGCCAGGCGTGGGATGATTCTGTTCGTTCATGCGCCCTCCTTCTGTATTCCATTGAGAGATAACAATTAAGCATGTGGAAAGAATTCTGCAAAGAAATGCAGAAAAACTTCTGTATAACGCCCTCCATATTCGAGATATACAGAATTCTCCTCTGCCTACATAGTGTCACGTCACGCTTGTAATATCGTATAATACGAGATAGAATCTCTTTTAATTGCGCGTAGCGCATGGTAAAAGATCGCTTTAGCGCGCAGCGTCGCGAAAAGCGCCCGGTCACCCGGAGGGCCTCAAACGTTATCCCGAAACTTTACCCCCTAAATATCTGCAAAGCATTTCAGCCGCTTGGAGCGCGACGGGTGGCGCAGCTTACGCAATGCCTTCGCCTCTATCTGCCTGATCCTCTCCCTCGTCACGTCGAAGACCTGGCCGACCTCTTCCAGCGTATGGTCGCACTTCTCCCCGATGCCGAACCGCATCCTTATCACCCTCTCCTCTTTCGGGGTCAGGGTCGATAGTATCTTGTCCAGATGCCGGATAAGGTCGTGGAATATCACGGAATCCTGCGGCACGGTCGCGTTCTTGTCCTCTATCAGGTCCGATAGGTGGGTGTCCTCGTCGTCGCTGACAGGCGTTTCCAGGGATATCGGCTCCTTCGTGATGCGGAGTATCTTCCTGATCTTATCGACCGAGAAGCCGATCTTCTCCGCTATCTCGTCGGGCAGCGGCTCCCTGCCCAGGTCCTGGACGAGTTCCCGCGACACCCTGACGATCTTGTTGATCGTCTCGATCATGTGGACCGGTATCCTTATCGTGCGGGCCTGGTCGGCGATCGCCCTCGTGATCGCCTGCCTTATCCACCAGGTGGCGTAGGTGCTGAACTTGTAGCCCCGGCGGTATTCGAACTTCTCCACCGCCTTCATCAGCCCGATGTTGCCCTCCTGCACGAGGTCGAGGAGCGACAGGCCCCGGTTGATATACTTCTTCGCTATGCTTACGACGAGCCTGAGGTTCGCCTTGATAAGCTCGTTCTTGGCGTCGAGGCAGCCCCTGCCCGCTCTTTCGATGCGCCGGTAAAGCTCTTTCATGTCCGGGGCCGGCACACCCGTCTCCTGCTCGATGCGGGCGAGCTTCGCCTGGAGGGCCTGGAGCTTTTTGGCTGCGCCGTTCCGGGCCGGGTGGTCGAGGCGCCCGGCCTCGATCTCGATCCGCTCGATCCGCTCGACGGAGGTCTCCATCCTGTGCTTTATCCGGTCCACTATCTTGTGGCTGAGGTTTATCCCGCCGGCGATCTGCCTTATCTCCGCCTGGCAGCGGGCCTTCTCTTCCTCTTCGACGGCCTTTTTCGAGAGCAGGTAAGCCTGTCGCAGCGACTCAAGCAGATGGACGATCCTTTCCTTGTGGGCGTCCTCCTCGCCCATCTCCTCCGCCTCTTCCGCCTCCGATGCGATCTCCGCGACGCTCAGCTCCGACATCTTGAGGCTTGAGTAAACGTTGAGGAGCTCCCTGACCGTTCCGGGAAACGCAAGAAGCACCTCCCTGACCTCGGCCTTAGCCTCCTCGATGCGCATTGCGATCTCTTTCTCACCCTCCCTGGTAAGAAGCCCCACACCCCCCATTTCCTTGATGTAGTGCTTGATGGGGTTCGTCAGCTCTTCGTCGTAGACGTTCTCGAGCCCGTCCTCGAAGCCTTCCTCGAACTTGTCGGCCGGCAATAGATCCCCATCCCCTTTATCTATGTCGAACAGGTCCATGTCGTCGTAAAAATCTGCCCGGTCCTCGCCTGCCGGTGCGAGCATCAGGTAAAAATCACCCGTTTCCCGGACCTCGTCAAACGGAAGAAAACGTTTTGCCCCGCCGAATCCGAACATCTTGACCCTGCTCTCCATGTCCTCGGACATAGTAACCTCACTTGGCGGATTTGTTCTTCAAGGCCGTCAACACATCCCTCTTCTTTTCGAGCAGCTCCCGCAAAGCCCCCTCGTCGCCCCTCTTCTCCGCGTCTGCCAGCATGGCGGTGATCTCCATGTGCTCTTCCCGCGCGAGCTTGTTCTCCACATGGCAGAGATAATCGGACACAATCCTCTCCAGCTCCTGCTCGTCGTACTCGGCCACGTCCATAGCCGAGCGGACCGCCTTTTCCCTCAGCTCCGGTTGCTCCAGAACGTTCAGAAAAAGCTTGATATCCAGACTCGCATGTTGCTCGTAATAGTTGATTAGCCTGGACAGCACTTCCCCGAGGTCCTTATCCCTGATCTGCGCTTCCACCCCCTTTCCTTTGATAAGCTTTAGGAGCTCGGGCCTGTTCAAAAATATGCCCACGACCTTCTCCTCTATGACGTTCCTCGTCTGCCCGCCGTTGCTGCCGCCTTCCTCCCTGCGCCCGTCCCTCAGGTTGTCCCAGAAGCGGTATTCCTCCACGCCGGTCAGCTCTGCCAGCCGCTGGACGTAGAGCCTCTTCTTCACCGCGTCCCTCATGCCTTCCAGGTAGGGGACGACCGATTTTATGAAGGCCAGCCTGCCTTCGAGGGTGGTAACGCCGACCTTCTTGACCTGGAGGTCGAAGAGGTAATCGAGGACGCCTTTCTTCCCTTCGAGGGCCTTCAGGAACCCTTCGAGGCCGTGCACCCGCACGAAGCTGTCCGGGTCGTGCCCCTCCGGCAGGACGACCATGTTCCCGTTGATCCCCATCTCTGCAAGCGGCGTGATGAGGCGCAGGGCGCTCTTTATGCCCGCCTCGTCGCCGTCGAGCATCAGGGTGATGTTTTCCGTATAGTTCCTCAGGCGCGACAACTGCTCCTCCGTGATGGAGGTCCCCAGTGTCGCCACCGCGTTTTTCGCCCCCGCCGCGTGGAGCGTGATGAGGTCGAAGTACCCTTCGACGATGACCGCCTCGTCTTTCTCGACGATCTCCCTCCGCGCCGCGTCGAGGCCGTAAAGTATGGAGCGCTTCGTGAAGACGGCCGACTCCGGCGAGTTTATGTACTTCGGCAGGACGTCCTTGCCCATCGCCCGCCCCCCGAAGCCGACGACCTTCCCGCGGGCGTCCCTGATGGGGATGATGATCCTGCCCCGGAATATGTCGTACACCTCGCCCGTCTCCCGGGTCTTCACTATCCCCGCATTGATGAGCAGGTCGAGGGGAACGCCGAGGCGCGCGGCAAGCTCTTTGCCGCTGTAGCTCCTCCGCTCGCTGTAGCCCAGCTTGAACTCGTCCACGACTGCGCCTGCGATCTTCCTGTCGCTTAAGTACTTCAGGGCGGACTGCTCACGCTTGAGGCAGCGGTGGTAATGGTCGGCCAGCCTGGATAGGGCGTCGAAGACGGGGGTCCGCGCCGAGGCTGCCCCACCCCTATACTCTATGCCGACCTGCTGCGCCAGCGTCTCCAGGGCCTCCTGGAAAGAGGTGCGCTCGTATTTGGCGATGAAATTGACGGCGTTGCCGCCTTCGTGGCATCCGAAGCAGTAGTATATCTGCTTCTCGATACTTACGCTGAATGAAGGAGTTTTCTCTTTATGGAACGGGCAAAGTCCTATGAAATTCCTCCCGCTTTTTCTTAGCTTGACGTACCGGGAGACAACATCGAGGATGTTGACCCTTCCCAGCACCTCATCAAGAACGGAACTCATAGCAGCTCTACTATCGTAACGCCCGAATTTCTCTCGTCTTTTTTTATGTCCTTTATGTGGCCCGCCTCCGACAGGTGCTCCCTGATCGCCCGCATCAGCCTCCCCGTGCCGATGCCGTGGAGTATGCGGACGCTCGGCGTGCCGTGGACGATCGCCCTGTCGACGAACCTGTCCACCTCGGAGAGGGCCTCGTCCACCCGCAGACCCCGCACGTTTATCTCGGGCACGTCGATCTCCCCGACGTTGACCTCTACGGGCGGCTTTTTCTCTGCCGCCGGGCGGCTCACGAGGTCAACGTAATCCCTCTTGATCCGCATCCGCATGTTGCCGACGACGATCTCCGCCATCCCCTTCGGCCCGTCGATCTCCGCGACGTAGCCTTCCTTGCCGATGGTCCTGACCCTGACGTAGTCGCCCACCCCTATCTCGCGCGCAGGCGCCTTCTTCTCAGGCATGAGCCTCGACCGGAGCGCCGACGCCTTCTCCCGCGCGCTGCGCAGCGCCTCCCTGTCCTTCCTCGCCATCTCCCTGCTTATCTCGTCGAGCTGCGTCTCAAGGGTCGCCAGCATGGCGCGGCAGCGCTCCTCCGTCCGGGCGATATATTCGTCACGCTTAGCGCGGACGGCTTCCAGCCGCTTGCGCATCTCCTCCCTGTAGGCAGCCGCCTTCCGCCGCTCCTCCTGGGCCGCCTTCGTCTCCGCCTCAAGGCCGCGTATGAGGTCGTTCAGCACGTATTCCTGCTTGCCGAGGTATCCCGCGCTCTTATCGACGATCTCCTGGGGAAGGCCGGACATCTGGGCAACCTTGAGGGCGTTGCTCACCCCCGCAGCCCCGTAGACGAGCCTGTAGAGAGGCTGCGTCGTCCGGGCGTCGAAGTCCGTCGCGGCGTTGATCGCGAACGGACGGGTCGCACCGTATGCCTTCAAAAGGTTCAGGTGGGTAGTCACCATCACCTTGCAGCCCTTTTCGACGAAGGCGTCGATGATGCCCATCGAGAGGGCCGAGGCCTCCTGCGGCTCCGTGCCGCCGCCGATCTCGTCGATCAGCACAAGCTCCCCTCCCCTCGAATGCCCGTAGACGCCCTTGATCGCCTCGACGTGGGCGGTGAACGTCGAAAGCTCCATCGATATGTCCTGCTCGTCGCCCATAATGGCGTAGATGCCTGGGAAGAGGCAGACCCTCGGCGTAGCCTTCGCGGGGATGTACATGCCGGCCGTGGCCATCGCGAGGAGGAGGCCGGTCGTCTTCAAGGCGACCGTCTTGCCGTCCGCGTTCGGCCCGCTGATGATGATGGCCTGCTTGTCTTCTCCGACGAGGATGTCGATGGGGACGGCCCTCTCGCCCTTCGAGAGCCTGATGAAGGGGTTTACCGCCCCCCTGATCTCGATGGCCCCTCCCGCAGCGACCGCCGGCCTCACGCAGTCGAAGGCAGCGGCGAACACGGCCAGACAGTGGTGGAGGTCGAGGTCGGCGACGACGCCGAGCATCCCCTCCAGCTCTTCGGCGGAGCGGCGCACCCAGCGGGTCAGCTCTGCAAGTATGCGTTTTTCTTCCTCTTTCTCTTCTTTTTCGAGGACGCTGATCGTGTTGTTGACCTCCATCGTCTCGACCGGCTCCACGAAAGAGGTCTTCAGGGAATGGGAATAATCGTGGACTATGCCCGGAAAGAACTGGTTATAGTTCGGCTTGAGGGGTATCACGTACCTGCCGTTGCGGACTGCGATGTAGTTGTCCTGGACGACGGGCCTCACGTCGTCCCTCTCCATGATCCGCTCAAGCGACCGCCTCGCCCTTTCCTTGTGCTGGTAAAGGTCGGACCTGATCTTGGAAAGCTCGTAAGAGGCGCTGTCCTCGATAAAGCCCTCCTCGTTGATCGTCTTCCTGATCCTCGCGGCCACCTCCGGCAGCGCCTTTATGCCCTCTATGACGGACTCGATGTAGGCGCCTTTCTTTATTGACTTCCGAAGAAACGCCGAGACGCCCTTGCAGCCCGACAGGAACCTGCCGACGGCCAAAAAGTCGGGTATCTCAAGGGTAAATTCCGCCAGGGCGAGGCCGGCCAGGGCCTTTCGGATGTCCGGTATGTCGCCCAAGGGGACGGGGCCGTGCAGGCGGACGACGTCGAGGACCGCTTCTATCCGGTCCTGGCGCTCACCGATCTCGGACAAGGTCGGTAAGGGTCTTAAATCGTTTATCTTTTCGTTTATGAAGCCTGTTGATGAATGGCGCTTTATAACATCGAGGAGTCTGAGGTAGTCTATATATTCGAAGGTTTTGTCTGCCATAAATGGCTTCACGACGGTCTTTGAGAAGACAGCCTGTTTTTCACCATTTCGCTCAACACCTTCCCATCCACGCGGGATGATAGTTTTGACATCAGGACTTTCATTACCTTGCCCATGTCCTTCTGGTCCTTAGCGCCCAGCGCAGTTACGGCCTCCTCGACCTCGCGGGCAAGCTCCTCGCCGGACAACTGGGCGGGCACGAACTCTTTCAAAACCTGAAGCTCTTTTTCCTCCTTTTCGGCAAGGTCCATCCGGCGGCCTTTCGTGAAGCTCTCGATGGACTCCACGTGCTGCTTTATCAGCGTCTTGACGACCCCGTGAAACTCGTCTTCGGTCAGCGGACTTCTTTTTTCGATCTCTTTATAGCCGAGCGACGACAGGAGCATTCGCAGGACGGACACCCTCAAGGCGTCCTTATCTTTGAGCGCCTTTTTAAGCCCCTGCCCGATTTCGTCCTTGTATGCCATTCGCCTAGTAGAGGCCCTTCTCCATCATTCTCTTCAGCTTCTTGAGGGCCCTTTTCTTCGCGGCTAGAATTTTCTTCTTTCTTTTGACGCTGGGTTTTTCGTAATGCTCTCTTCTCTTGATCTCGGACAGTATCCCTGTCCTCTCACACTGCTTCTTGAACCTTTTCAGGGCGCTCTCAAATGACTCTCCGTCTCTTATAATAATTGCTGGCATCCATCATTCCCCTCCCTCCGTATGTGGCAGTTTTGGAAAAGTCATATATTCAACCCCAAAAGGGACATCGAAGTCAATATATATCTTGAGCGGGCAGAGTCCGTTTCCCCATGAGGACGGACGGTATCAGCCTACTATCAGCGTGAAGTGCCAGAAATACCCATTGATCGCCCAAGGCGTTTAAGGGGTCTCTTAAGGGTTACTATTCCTGCCACCCAAACGCTACACCTGCCTATGCCTGGTCGTCGCCTATCAAGGGAGGCAAGAAACGCCGTTACTATGCCGTGCTTCATATTCCTCCGGTAGACTCGCCAGAAGAAGCGGTTAGGGCGTCGATTGTGGCGGATTATAAGAAAACGAGCCGAAATAGCGAAAGGGCGATCAAGGCCTAGACGGCTCAATTACCTTGGTCGTTTCAGTACCCAAAATCTTGGCTAGGTATAGTTGGAACGTCCTGTTGTCATCATCATCTTCCCCGGTTGTCTTAAAAAATTTAACAAACACGACTTCGTATTTACAAGCGTGGTGCGTGCCTGTATAGTAGACACGATGCCTACCTATTCTCTTCTTTCGGATCGCCCTTAAGTCTTCGGGCATCCGTTTCATATGGCAGGAAAGGTCATCGAGGGCCCCAGCGTTTTCCATATCTGCTTCACCGGCGAATTGAAGAAGCCGCGCCTCAATCATTCTGCTATCCCTATCGACACCCAATTGTTCTGCGGCTATTTGCTTAAACGCTATAGCACACAAGTAGTTGTCCTTTACGTGGTAAGTGCGGCACGCAGATTATCTATTAATGTCTCGTTCGTTGCTTCCTGAGACTCTAGGATATCGTCAATATTAATACCTTTGAGGTTAAATTGAGACAGCTTCCTTATGAAGGCGATAGCGCCGCCTATTTGCCCGAATGATAGGCCGGGTAAGCGCTCTCTGACCGCTTCGTAATCAATCACCTCGTCCAAGACGTCTACAAACTGAAATAAGAAAAGCGGTCGCTCGTTTATTTGCATCAAAGCAGGACAAAAAGAATATTGTGGAAGTAATTGAATGGGACGCCCGACAGCATCATTGTATCGAGAATACTGCCATAGAACTGCCATACTCCACCCCCCGGCAGCCGCGACTGATGGCCTACTGTAAAAGAGAGCCGTAAGATCGGAATCGGATTGGATAACGACAATTGCCCCGCTACCCGTATGTATTGCTTCTCTTATCGGCATTTGTTACTTCCCAGGTTTTTCTTCCTGTAATTTTTGCAGCTGGTCAGCCGTGAGTTTGGCCCCAGGGTCTTCGACAACTTCTCCAAAGATGGCTTCAAGCTGTTCTAAGCCCTTTTTTAAAGCACTCATTAGGCGCTTTGCGTGGGCCGTTGTCAGATAGACCTTTGCTATCCCTGTTCCCTTGAAGGGGTCAATCTCATTCCGCAACGCAAAGTGGATGATTGTTTCTTCAGGGCCTACATATGTCATGGTTATATTTGAGAAGTAGGTCACCTCGGTAGGCCCTCTTTCGATAGTGACAACTCCTCCCTGCTGTACGATAAGTTTCCCCGGATCGCTCATCTCGTGCCCCCCTTCTGGGTTGGCATCATTCTTGACGTTTCTTTCCTAGTTTTTTGACACAAAGCTGACTGCCAACGACTTGTGAACGACAAACCGTGCCTCTTTATACTATAGATTATACTGCTCGTCAATCCAAAAATCATTCCCCGACTGACTTTTAACACAACCATGACAGGGTCTATCTATGCAACATTCATACCACTCGGTGGACTGGTCCGGGGAAATTAGGACACCACCGTTAAACGGCCTTTCCGACAGCAAGCCTCTTGTTCGAGTTTCAAGGGTCTCTGCAATCGAACGGGTCGAGGCTATTTTCGATGCATTGCGAGGAGTTGCCGAGGTGTGCGCCGGAGCATACTCCTTGTGTATGTGAGGACGCGCGCCGAACGCGATGACAAAGCCAGGCGCGGAAAAAGCCTCGACCCGCCATTATTTATCCAGGACTTTCCTGATCGTCTTCGCAATCTCGTTCTTTGTCAGCGGCTTCATGACGAACGCCCTGATCCCGGCTGCCTTCGCCTGTTGCCCATCGACGAGGCGGCTGAAGCCCGTGCAAAGGATGATCGGGATATCCGCCGCTATATCGAGGATTTTCTTCGACAGCTCCATGCCCGTCATATGCGGCATGGTCTGGTCCGTTATGATGAGGTCGAAGCCGCGGATGTTCGCCCTTATGAGCTCCAGGGCCTCCGCCGGACCGTAGCAGGTTTTCACCCGGTAGCCGAGCTCTTCCAAAAGCTCCTTCCCCATCTCCGTCAGCGCCGCCTCGTCGTCCACAAAGAGTATGCGCTCGCTGCCGCCGGGGCAGTCGTCATCGGAGGCCGGCTCCTGCGACGCCGTCCGCATCGCCTTCGGCAGGTAGACGGTGAAGATGCTGCCCTTGCCCGGCTCGCTCTCGACCGTCATATAGCCGCCGTGCTGCTTCACGATGCCGTGAACGATCGAGAGGCCGAGGCCCGTCCCCTGTCCTGGCTTCTTCGTAGTGAAGAACGGGTCGAATATGCGGCTGATGACGTCCGGCGCCATCCCCACCCCCGTGTCGCGCACCCACAATTTCATGTAAAGACCCGCTCTCATGCCGTCGATGCTCCCACCGGCCTCCGAGACGCTGAAGTCGGAGAGGCCCACCTCCAGCGCGCCGCCCCTCTCCAGCATGGCGTCTGCCCCGTTGGCGCAGAGGTTCATCAGCACCTGCTGGATCTGGTTGAGGTCGCCCATAACGAGGCCGGATTCGCTCTCCACGTTCACGCTGATGCGGACCGTAGCCGGTATCGACGCCCTTACGAGCCCCATCGTGTCCCGGACGACCCTGGAGAGCCGCAGGGGCTTCTTTTCGTAGGCTGTTTTCCGGGCGAAGGTGAGCATCTGCTTGACAAGCTCCCGCCCGCGCAAACCGGCCTCTATGACGCGCCCCAGGATCCGCTCGTCGCGGCTGCCCTTCTCCGCCCGTCCCCGGACGGATTCCGTAAAGCCGATGATCGCCGCGAGGATATTATTGAAATCGTGCGCTATGCCCCCCGTCGCAGTCCCGAGGGCCTCCATCTTCTGCGACTGGAGGAGCTGCTCCCGGAGGCGCTCCCTGTCCTCTTCGAGGCTGAACCTGTGGATGGCTTCGCCAATAAGGGGCTGCACCGATTCGATGAAACCGACGGCCTTCTGCGGTATCTTCGCCTTTGCCCGGTCGGCCAGGTGGATGGCGCCCAGGATGCGGTCCCGGTAGGATATGGGCATGACCGCGACGCTCGCGTACCCCTCGGCCGTGCACCTGCCCCTGAACTTCTCCGCCGCCCAGGCAGGGAGCCGGTCTTCCATCTCCGCCATGTCGCCGCAGTGGAAGCTCCCGCCCCCGGTGACGTGCGGGCCGTCATGCGCCTCGGGCTTGCCTGCTACCACGGAGGCGCAGATGCACCGGTCCCTGTGCACGGAAAGGAGGCTTTCCGACTCCAGGAACGCCCGGCTGAAGCCTGCGTACGACTCGTAGGGGATATTGCCTTCCCTGTCGAGGACCCTGATCCCGGCCGCCTCACACCTCGTCCATTCCCGGAGCAGGCCCACGACTGCGTCGAGGTACTCCTTTTTCGTTGACTCTGCGGCAAAGAGCTTCAGCAGCCTGTTGGTCTCGCGCAGTTCCTGCATACACCCTCACTTACTGTCTGCACTGGGGCGCCGCGGCCTGGGGGAGCGGGCTTGCCGTTTAGCCGGCCCGAACACCTGTAGTTTAATGGTTAGCGGACGATTTGTCAGGCAGGAAAGGAACTTGCGCGCCGATGCGGGTGGGTCTTCAGGCGCGCCCTTGAAAAGGGTGCTGCATCATGAGGAGGCTGTCCCTGCTGGGACCCGTCGATACCATTGCGACAGGCATCCCTATCAGCTCTTCGAGTCGCTTTATGTAACGCTTCGCGTTCTCCGGCAAGTCTCCGAAAGAACCCGCTTCGCGGACCGGCGCCCTCCACCCGTCAATGCGCTCGTAGACGGGCTCGCAGGCGGCCAGGTCTTTCATTCCCAGGGGCGGGTCGGCATAGACCCTTTTGCCCACCCTGTACTTGACGCATACGTTGATCGTGTCGAACTCGTCGAGGACGTCGAGCTTCATGAGGGCTATGGCCTTGACGCCGTTGACGAGCACCGAGCGCCTGACGATCACGGCGTCGAACCAGCCGCAGCGCCTCGGCCTGCCCGTCGTGGCCCCGAACTCCCCGCCCTTTTCCCTCATCAGCATCCCTTCGGGTCCCGTAAGCTCCGTGGGAAATGGGCCTTCCCCGACGCGCGTCGTATATGCCTTGCAAACCCCCAGCACGTAGTCTATCGCGCCCGGCGCAACGCCCGCCCCGCAGGAGACGTTGCCTGCAAGCGTGTTGGACGACGTGACGAAGGGGTAGGTCCCGTGGTCTACGTCGAGGTGGGCGCCCTGCGCGCCCTCGAAGAGGAGCGATTTGCCTTCTTCCATACATTTGTGGAGGAACTGGACGTTATCGCCCGCGTATTTCTTCAGCAGGTCCCGGTACGCGCCGTACTCCTTGACCACGTCGCGCGCCTTCAGCGGCTCGTCCTTGTAATACCTCTGTATGAGGAAGTTCTTCAGCTTCAGGTTCTCCCGGACCTTCTCCCTGAAGCCCTTCTTGTCCAGAAGGTCCACAACGCGAATGCCCGTGCGGGCGGCCCTGTCCTCGTAAGCCGGGCCTATGCCCCTTCCTGTCGTGCCTAGCTTCCGCTTCTTTTCGCGCTCCCTCAGCGCGTCGAGCCTTTTGTGGTACGGCATGATAAGGTGGGACCGGCCGCTTACGAGCAGCCTTCCGTCGTCTTTCATGTAGCCGCGCGCCTTCAGGTCGGCGATCTCCTCGGCGAGCGCTGCGGGGTCGAGGACGACGCCGTTGCCTATCACGCACGAGACATTCTTGCGCAAAATCCCCGAAGGCATAAGGTGAAGCACTATCTTCTCGTCACCCACGACGATAGTGTGGCCTGCATTGGCGCCGCCCTGGTAGCGGACGACCACGTCTGCGCTCTCGCTCAGGACGTCGATTATTTTTCCCTTGCCCTCGTCGCCCCACTGGAGCCCGACGGCAACCACGTTCGGCATGGATCGATTCCCCCTTTGGTTAACGAAAAAATAGCGATGCGGCCTTTATAATAATATCTTTTCCCGCGTCCGTCAAACAAAATGGGTTTATGGGGGCCTGGCTCTTTTCGCGCTATCCGCCTGTCCCTCGAAGCCGCGCGTCCTCACGTACATAAAACGTACGCTCCGGGCGGCGGCCCCTCGGTCACGGCGCCTATCATCGAAAATAGCTCAGGCCCCACTTGGCCCTTAAACGATGTGCAAAAGCAAGGTGGCAGCGGCCGGTATAAGAAGTACAAGAACCCTAGGATGGCCGGCTGCGAGACGTGAAAGAACCGTGAAAGCTCTTCGAGCAGGGGCTGGCTGTAATAGAGGTTTGCGACGGTCGCGCCGCTCGCGACCGCCATCAGCAAGACGAGGGGCCTGCCGAGGGCCGGTCCGCCCTGCCCGTTCGCGGGCCTTTTCACCAATGGAGGAAGCGGGCAAGGTCCGCCCGCACCATGCCCTCTATGCGGTCGAGGGCATCGGGGCTTTCCGCCTCAAACCGGAGCACGAGGATCGGCTGCGTGTTGGAGGCCCGGACGAGGCCCCATCCGCCGGGCAGCATGACCCTCACGCCGTCCGTATCTACGATGTCGAATCTCTCCCTGTAATACTCCGTGATCTTACGCACAACGTCGAATTTGATCCGCTCGGGGCAGTCAACCCTGATCTCCGGGGTGGACCAGGTGGGCGGCAGGTCCGCAAGAAACTCGGAGAGCGGCCTTTTGTCCCTTGCAAGTATTTCCAGCAGTCTGAGGGATGCGTAGATCGCGTCGTCGAACCCGAAGAACCTGTCCGCAAAGAACATGTGGCCGCTCATCTCGCCGCCGAAGAGCGCCCCCGTCTCCTTCATCTTCTGCTTGATGAGCGAGTGGCCCGCCTTCCACATGATCGCCCGTCCGCCGCGTTTCTCTATGTCTTCGAAAAGGTTCTTCGAGCACTTGACCTCCGAGACGAAGGTGGCCCCCTTGTGCCGCGCGACGATCTCCCTTGCGAATATCAGCATCAGGTAGTCGCCCCGGATGATATTGCCCTCGTTGTCGATGACGCCTATCCTGTCCGCGTCCCCGTCGTACCCTATGCCGAGGTCGGCCTTCGCGGCGAGGACCGTTCGCCTCAGCTGCTCCAGGTTCGTCTCTACCGTGGGGTCGGGAAAATGGTTGGGGAAACGGCCGTCCATCTCGCAGTTGATCGGGACCGCCTCGACGCCCATCTCGGTCATGATCGGCAGGGCCATGACGCCCCCCGTGCCGTTGCCCGCATCGACGACAACGCGCACCGGCCGGTCTATCGAGATATTGCCCCTCAAAAACGCGTAGTAATCTTCCCTGATGCGCGGATAGACGGAGAGCGCCCCGCTGCCGGAGGTGAAGCGGCGGGCCTCGATGATATCCGCGATCTCCTGCACCTCCCTGCCGAAGAGCGTGGTCTTGCCGAAGGCCACCTTGAAGCCGTTGTAGTCGGGCGGGTTGTGGCTGCCCGTCACCATGACGCCGCCCTCGACATCGAGCGTGAAAAGCGAGAAATAGAAAAGCGGGGTCGGCACTACGCCTAAGTCCGTGACCGAGAGGCCGCCCTCCGCCATACCTTCGGCGATGAGGCGCCCGAAGCCGTCCGAGCTGAGCCTGCAATCCCTGCCGAGCGACGCCTTCGTCCCGCCCCTCTCACGTATGTAGGCGGCGACGGCCCTGCCTATGTCGAGCGCCACCTCATCGTCGAGGTCCACGCCGACGACGCCCCTGATATCGTATTCCCTGAAAATCTCCCTGTTCATCTTTCACCCTGGAGGGTTTGGCCTTCCCGCGCCTTCGCCACGGAGCTTTCACCCGGAAGTTTTCTTTGACTTCGGACGCGGGTCTTCCATATTATATGTGAGAAAGCAAAAATCTCAACGCAAAAAGAGGAGACATGGAAAAACAATACGTTATCGACGACATGACCCTCGCCGACTCATGGCGCCTTTTCCATATACTCGCCGAGTTCGTGGAGGGCTTCGAAAAGCTTTCGGAGGTCAAGCACGCGGTCACGGTATTCGGCAGCGCCCGGACGAAAGAAGGGGATGACCTCTACGCGAGGGCCTACCAGTTGGCCCTTGCCCTCGGCAAGGCCAATTTCAACCTCATCACGGGCGGCGGACCGGGCGTGATGGAAGCGGTCAACAAAGGCGCCTCGGACGCAGGCGTAAAATCGGTAGGCATCAATATAGAGCTGCCCTTCGAGCAAAAGCCGAACGCCTACATCAACGTCCCTTTGAGCTTCAGGTACTTCTTCGTCCGGAAGGTCATGTTCCTGAAATACGCCATAGCCTACATAGTGCTGCCCGGCGGGTTCGGCACGCTGGACGAGATGTTCGAGGCCATAACGCTGATACAGACGAAAAAGATGAAGCCCTTCCCCATCATCCTGGTGGGCACCGATTACTGGAGAGACGTGATCTCCTTTTTCCGAAAGCAGTTGCTGGGGCGGGGCATGATCTCGAAGGAAGACCTGAATATATTCCAGTGCATGGATGATCCGGCGGAGATAGTGGAGTACATCCGCCGCTTCGTCATCGTGTGAGAGGTAGGGCGGCTGCGTCTGAGGCGCACCTTTGGCGTCGCGCGGCGGGCCGCAGGCGCTCAATGTACGTAAAAAGTACTATTTCGCGCCGCAGCCCTTGCGCTTCACCGGGGCACCCGGACGGCCAATCGGCGGGTCGTGCATCCTCATACTTGCCGCCCTCGGCCGATGCTCTTCCCATAATGGGCATGTAGTATGTATCGGCCAAATATGCCTCAAATCATGAAAATGAAGGAAACAAAAGAAACTTTGCTTTCGAAAAGGATATTCGGTAGTGCGTTATGCGCTTAGTGCCCTATTGCCCGGAAGTACCCGTTGATGCGGCGCTGGCAGATGAGCCTTACCCTTTTTGCGATCCTGCAATTGGGACTTACCATAGCGAGAACCATGACGGAGAAATACAGACTAAGCTTACCCATCCATTCCTCTCGGCCAGACCTGCCTGCTGAACGGCGGCTGAGTGAATTCGTAAAAGTTTGTTAGATAAACTTTTGTATAACTTTATATGATATCGGAGAATTTGTCAAGACAATTCTTTGGCGCGGAGCACCCTTTCGGGCCGGCCCCTGTCTCGGATGGCGATAATCTGTCTCCCTGCGCGAGATTATGTCTTGTTTTAAAAGACTGAGAAGGGGGGCGGGGATTGTGCGCCTCTTGACCCGAGGCGGACTGCTGTTATACGATTTCCCTGTGATCGCGGAAAAGAAACGGAAGCTCCTCAATGCCATCGCCTTCCTTGTGCTCCTTTTCGGCCTTTGCGGCGCCGTCATAGTATACGAAAGGGCCGCAAACGCGCCGACCCAGGTCCTCGGCTACGAGCAGGGAGAGGACGGCACGGTCTACCCGATCCTGCCGGAAGACTCAAAGAAGTACCAGAGGGATTTAAAACTGTACGGCGGAACGGTCAACGTCCTTGCCGACGAGATGAGGCGCGGCATCGCGGGCCTCTTCGAGGGCAAGACCCTCGGCATCACCATCGCCTGCCTGAGCGTCCTGGCGGCGCTCATACTATTTGCAGCGGCGATGGCATTGTAAGAGCTTTTTTCTATTCGGCCGGACCTAACCTGTGCAGCAGGGGGTTACGCATAACAACCGAGATGGGTTCAGTCATTATGCCAATTCTTTTATTATGTGTTTTGCCGGATTCTCATCTATTTCCGTGTGTCTCGGGATGGGTTGCCTCTTCCCTGTTTTCGGGTTTATGTATAAGTCGTGGCGATTGCCGTGCCTTACGAGGACGCATCCGGAAGGAGTGATCTTCCTTACCAGCCCGTCCCTCTTCATACGTTCAGGGCAAGCTCCCTGACTTCGTGGTCCTCCGGGACGTCTTCCAGGGCCATAAGCACTACTCCCGGTAATCATTGCAAGGCCGCTCACGCTCAAAACGCACGACACCGCTTGCGAGGACCTTAATTACATTATAGCGTCCGGTCGTTCCTACGAGCGTCCTTACGCCGCCGCCTTGAGCGTGACGCGCATGCCCGCCTTTGTCGCCAGGGTGATGAGCATTTCGAGGCTGAATCTCTCCCACTTGCCCCTGTTCAAGTCCGAAACCCTGGACTGGCTGACCCCGAGGATTTCGGCCGCCTTCGCCTGCGTCAGCTTTTTCGCCTTGATGAATTTCCTCAAGCCCGCCATCAAGTCGGCGCGCATCTGAAGGATTGCCGCTTCGTCCGGGGAATATCCAGATCGATGAAGACATTGCCCGATGATTCAACTACGGTCTCACTCATATTGCACCCCAATCGCCATAGGAATATTATATAAGTTTGTGGGGTATGCCCTTTGCTCCACCTCGAACTAAGATCGAGAGAAGTCTACAATTCGGCCCTACCTTCAGCCATGACGCTATAGACGTCGCGTCTGTGGCGGATACCAAAAATGGTAATCCCATTGCCTTCGACCCTGAAGACCACCCTGTAATCGCCGACCCTCAATTTCCAGTACCCCTTAAGCGTTTTTCGAAGGGGCTCCCCGTATTTTTCCGGCGCAACCATCAGTCGTGTCTCAATGGCTTTCCTTATCCGTATCTTAATCGCATTGTCGAGTTTCGGTATGTCGTCGCTTTTAACGAGGGGATGATAGCTGATGGTATAGGCCACACTACTCCCAGACCTCTTTATGGGTCAACGCCTTTGATTTGTCGAAGGATTTATCTCGTTCATCGGCGAATCGGGCAAGGGCCTGGTCTTCCCTCAAATCGATGGCCTCTACGACAAGGTCTCTTACGAGCAGGGATTTCGAAATACCACGCTCCCTGGATATTTCATCGATAAGTGTGTAGAGTGGTTTTTCTACGACTACATTTATTCTCGCGTTCTTTGTGGGCATGACAACCTCCTTATGATGTTTCAGTGTATCACTTATGGCACACCTAAATCAATAATAACAAGTGCCTCATACTATGCCTCGCCTATAGCGCAGGTGGAGCTAAGGGCATACCTCGCTATAAGTTTTTATTAACAGTCTCATATTGGTCTTGTCATGCCGGACTCGATGCGGCATCCGGGACGAACGTGGATTCTGGCTTTCGCCGGAATGACGACGTAAATACAATAACGAGACTGTTAATATATATCTTGCAAGGTCGTCAACCATGAGCGTATGCCCTGACCTTCCTGGTGGCGCTCATGCTATTTGCAGCGGGGATGATGGTCTAGCGGAAGCGTCTCGAAGACTATGCCGGCCGGCGCAAGCAGATGTCTGAAGGCGCGCCGAGGCAGCCCCCTCAAATCACCGCGTGTAGCGCCACAGGTCATTAAGCGAGCCGATGCCGCTAGTGCCGGAAGAATCTAAGCCCGATCCTCCGAAGATCCATAAGTTGCCACTCGCATCGATCCAGGAAACGGAGCTATTCCGCGTCCCAGGAACGTTGGCCGGATCGGCAGTGCCCTTCGTGCCGTATGTGCCGTATGCGGCTGCCGTATTGTCAAGATAGGTTCCCGACACCCAGGTCCAGTTGGCGCCGTCGAATTTCCAGAGGTCATTGGACACAGAGGCCAGGACGTTGCCGGCCGGATTTGGGCCCGATCCCCCGAAAAGCCAGAAGTTGCCGCTTGCATCGATCCAGGAAACGGAGTTGCTCAGTCCCCCTGGGACGTTCCCGGAATCGGCGGTGCCCTTATTGCCGTATACGCCTGTCTGATTGCGGGTATTGCTGCCGGACACCCAGGTCCAGTTCGTCCCGTCGAATTTCCAGAGGTCATTGAGGAAAAAATAGTAGGGAGCGCCCAGGCTTCCGGTCGAATCGATGCCATACCCGCCGAAGAGCCAGAAGTTGCCGCTCGCATCGATCCAGGAAACAGAGCCGGACCTCCCCCCGGGACGTTCCCGGAAGGGGCCGAGTATACGCCTGCCTGATTTATAAGGTTGCTGCCCGATACCCAGGTCCAGTTGGCGCCGTCGAACTTCCAAAGGTCATTGAGGGCGTTCATCCCTGACGGGTCGAGGCTCCCGGTCGAGTCGAGGCCATTCCCGCCGAAGAGCCAGAAGTTGCCGCTCGCGTCGATCCAGGAAACAGCGCCATACCTCCCCCCCGGGACGTTCCCGGAAGGGGCCGAGTATACGCCTGCCTGATCGCCGGTATTGCTGCCCGACACCCAGGTCCAGTTGGCGCCGTCGAACTTCCAGAGGTCATTGAGGAGAGAACCTCCCAGGTTTCCGGTCGAATCGATGCCATACCCGCCGAAGAGCCAGAAGTTGCCGCTCGCGTCGATCCAGGAAACAGCGCCGGACCTCCCCCCGGGACATTCCCGGAAGGGGCCGAGTATACGCCTGCCTGATTTATAAGGTTGCTGCCCGATACCCAGGTCCAGTTGGCGCCGTCGAATTTCCAGAGGTCATTGAGCCAGCCGCCGGACCCGGTCGAGTCTATGCCATACCCGCCGAAGAGCCAGAAGTTGCCGCTTGCATCGATCCAGGAAACAGAGCCGGACCTCCCCCCCGGGACGTTCCCGGAAGGGGCCGTATATACGCCTGTCTGATTTATAAGGTTGCCGCCGGACACCCAGGTCCAGTCACCCGACGGACTGCTTCCGACCGGTGGCCCGCCGGGGGCGCTTCCACCTGATGTCCCGCTGTGGCTGCATCCCGATAGAGTCATTACGAATATGACCATCAGCCCGAGGAACAAACTCATGTGCACGATTCTTATCATATGCTTCCCTCACATGAATAGAATGCACGCAGAAAGGTTTGGTTGAACAGCAGGCAATGGCAGGTCTCGCCTTACGCTATCATTGTCCGCAGCCATAGTCAACATTCTTGGGTATATTTTCAGGAGCATATTGGAGCGCCGTGAAAGGCCCGTCGACTCAGCGTAACGAATGAGCCGACTTCCCAAGTCAATCTACGTCCCCTGGCGTTACCGGGTCCGCTAACCGGCACGATCCTTTATTTTTTTGGCGAGCCAAACGCTACCGCAGCGAAGATAACGCCAGGTAACAGAAACCAATCGCGATCAGGGCCAGAAGTGCAACGGAAGCACGCTTGATCCATCGATATGCCCAGTAATTCTCCTGATAATACCTGACTGCATCAACCCTTCTCACGACAAATCCCCTCCAGTCGCACTCCTCACACCGATACGCTTTCCTGCCCAGGGCTTTAAGGATGCGCTCGGCATAATCCCTGGTCCTACTTCGTCGTATTCGGCTCGCCCCGCATTTCGGGCACGTGAAAGAATCCATCATAATCCAACATTATTTCTATCACTAATTGTATGGAATTGCAAGCAGAAATGAACGCAGGATGATGCATAGATACCCGCTGTAACTCTATGCTTGCCTTGAATGCCACCCGGAAGCTTCGGCTAAGGGGGAGGGGGATGAAGGGCTATCCTATTTGGACAAATCGGCAAGAAGGCGGCTGTGTATGAGGATGCAGCACCCGCCCGATTTGTTGCACGGGTACCCGGGTGAAACTCCAATCGACCTGGGGCCTGGCTATTTTCGATGCATGGGTAGGAATCGAGGGGTCGCCGACCGGAGCGTACTCTTTGTGTACGTGAGCCCCTAGGCGGCGGGCTTTACTTTGCGTGATAACCCCTTGATCGCATCCTTCAGGCCGTCTAAGGTAAGCTCATACATCGGGAACAGGTGGGCGATGGCGTCCACAGTCGCGTGGCGCCAGTACTGCTTCGGCGTGGGGTTGAGCCAGACGGAGTAAGGGTAGTTGTCCTTTATCCGCCTGAGCCATTCCATGCCGGGGATATCGTTCGAGGAATAGTAGTCGATGCAGCCGTCCCTGTCCATCAGCTCGGAGTAAGCCATCCTCGCGTCGCCCACGATAACCACCTTGTAGCCCCTGTGGAAGTTTGAGAAGAGCTTTTCCGTGGGGGTGACCTTCGCGTTCCATATGTCCGACTAGACGTCCTGATAGATGCAGTTGTGGAAGAAGAAGTGCTGGAAGTCCTTGAAATGCTCGACCTGGGTGGCCGCCGAGAAGAGCCTGCTGCAGAGGTCCGCGTAAGGCGACATAGAGCCGCCCGAGTCCATGAGCAGCAGGAGGCGGATGCTGTTCTCCCGCGAGCGGGCGAAGACAAGCTCGATCTCGCCCCCTTCCTTTGCCGTCTTGTCGATGGTCTCGTCTATGTCGAGCTCCTCGACGAGCCCGTCGCGCTTCAGCTCCCTTAGCTTCTTCAGGGCCACCTTCGTCTGCCGCACGTCGAGGATGATGTCGTTCCGGTAGTTCTTGAACCGCCGCTCTTCCGCGACCTTCACGGCGGAGGCCATCCAGCCCTCGCCGCCCACGCGGATGCCTCCGGGGTAATAGCCGTACGCGCCGAAGGGGGACCTTCCGCCCGTGCCTATCCATTTGCTGCCCCCGTCGTGGCGCTCCGTCTGCTCCTTCAGCCGCTCCCTGAACATGCGCATCATCTCTTCCATGTCGTACTTCTGCTTCAGCTCCTCCAGCTTCTTCTTAAGCTCCTCCATCTCCTCGAAGCTGAGCTTGGGCAGCTTGTTTATGGGGTTTTCGAGCCACTCCAACACCTTCTCAAGCTCAAGGGGCTCGGTTGCTATGCCGCCGAAATACTCTTTGAAGGCGAGGTCGTACATGTCGTAGTACGCCTCGCTCTTGACGAGGAACGCCCTGCCGACATAGTACAGGTGGTTCAGGCTCGACTCCATGAAGCCGCCGTAAAGCGCCTCCGTGAAGGATATCCATTCCGTCACCGAGACGGGCACACCTTTTTTGCGCAGGAGATAGAAGAAGTCGATGAACATGCGCCTCTATCTTCTCCTCATGCCGAAGGGACCGTGGGCCTGTCCCATCCTGGTGACCCTGTCGGTATCCTGCTCGCTCTTGATAAGCGTGCCGAGGAAAGGGGCCTCCGAGGCGATAACGGAGATGTCGATGCCCCCGACTGCAAGGGCCTTGATCCAGTCGAGAAGCTCGCTCGTAGAAGGTTTCTTGCGCAGGCCGTCAACCTGCCTTATCAGGTAGAATTTCTTGATCGCCTCCCGCATGAGCCTTTCCTGGATGTCGGGGTAGTGGACCTTGACGATCCGCTCCATCATCTCCTCGTCGGGGAACTCGATGTAGTAGAAAACGCAGCGGCGCAGGAAGGCGTCGGGCAGCTCCTTCTCCGAGTTGCTCGTGATGACGACGATGGGCCTCTGCTTTGCCTTCACCTCTTCGTCAAGCTCGTTGATGTGGAAGGACATCTCGTCGAGCTCGTTCAGGAGGTCGTTCGGGAATTCTATGTCGGCCTTGTCGATCTCGTCGATCAGGAGCACCACCTGCTTATCCGACGTGAAAGACTGGCCGAGCTTGCCGGGCTTGATGTACTGCCTGATGTCCGAGATATCCTTGTCCTTGAAGCGCGCGTCGTTCAGCCGCTGGACGGTATCGTACACGTAGAGGCCGTCTTTCGCCTTCGTCGTCGATTTGATGTTCCAGACCACCAGCTCCTTGCCGAGCGCCCCTGAGATGCTGTGGGCGAGAAGCGTCTTGCCCGTGCCGGGCTCGCCCTTTATCACCAGAGGCTTGCCCAGTATGATCGCCACGTTGACGATCTCCATCAAGGGTTTCGATGCTATATAATCGCTGCTGCCTCCGTAGCCGTGCACCATTCTATCCATATTTCTCGCAACCCCCTTTAGCGAACAAAAGCGCTCTATTATTATATTTGCGGGGCGCGGGAAAGTCAAATCCTGCATCCAGAGTGGGGCCGGGGGGGGTGGGGGCCGTGATCCTTGCCGCGCGGTATATACCAGAGCTAACCGCGCGGTAAAACGTTTCGCGGCCTTCGCGTCGTTTTCTCGGTCGCGAGTCCCCAACGCTGTGCGCTAAAACGATCTTTTACCAGGCGCGAAGCGCAAGAAAGACTATAGATTACTCTTGCCGCGCAATCCCTCCCGGAATAGTCATTTTGAAACCACGGTGGCAGTTTAGACAGTACACAGTTGATTGAGAATGTCCTTTATGACAGACCGCGCAACCGATATCGCCGAGGTGTGATTTATGGGGATTCCTTTCCGGGAAATCCTCAGGAGTGCTCTTTATGGCCAATTTCTCCAAGGGGCCGTGGCATGCAAGGCAAGTAGAGTTTTCTATCGAATCTCCGGAATCAGGCAAATGTCCGCCATGGCAGCCTGAGCAATCTATGTTTGCCTTTCTATGGATCCCATCTGTGAACTCGGATGTTGACCAGGAGAGGAAAATGTTCCTCAAATCGACCATATCGTCCCGTGTCGGTTTGCCGTACGAGAGTTTCTGGCCTGGCAGGCCAAAGCGCTTCCCCGGAACCCACACATGACAGGCGGTACAATCAAGGGCAGTCTGCTTGTTTTCATGGGACCGATGCAACTTTGCGGAAAATTTGTTCCCCTCTTTTCCGTAAGCACCCGGTTTATGACAAGAAAAACAGACTGAAATTGAAGCTCCCTTCACGGATGGATGATCCTTTCCGAGAAGAGACACGACATCATTATGACACGCTGCGCATCCGGATGCCGGCCTGGGAACAAGGGCCTTTTTATTCTCGGTTGCCCAGGATAAAGATAAAAAGCTAAAGAAACAAATAGCGATGAAGATAAAGATATTGAAGGGGGTCGGCCAAGGCCCGCCCCCTGTCCATTGCCTATGCTTTCTCCGGTGATGCGTTCGTACCTGCAATCCTTCCAAAAACCACGCAGTCCGCGATCGCGTTTCCGCCCAGTCGATTAGAGCCATGTATTCCTCCGGTAATCTCCCCTGCAGCGTAGAGACGAGGAATCGGCTTGCCCCAGATGTCAATCACCTGCGCCTTACCGTTGATTCTCAACCCACCCATACAATGATGGACTGCAGGCCATTGAGCGATTGCGTAAAAGGGCCCTTCGGTAAGGGCCATCATACTCTTTGTTATTGGTTTATTAAATTCCGGGTCCTTGTTGTCCTGCAGGTACTTGTTATGCTTATTGACGGTGTCGGCCAACACATCGGGAGGAACATTTATCTTTGCGGCAAGCTCGGCCAAGGTCGATGCCTTTACAAGACGACCGTTCTTCAATCCGTTCTCAACCTCCTTTTTCCCCTCGGCGCCTCTCATCTTAGGAACCATCGCGTCACAGATAATAGTATAGGACGGCTTTGAGCCAAGCTTTATCTGGGCCTGTGAGCACACATCCCGCCTCTCAAGCTCGTTGACGAACCGTTTCCCCTGTTTGCTGACATAGATACCACCATAACCCGGCGCTCCAAACGGGAAACTGGCCCACGTATCGAGGGTTCCGCTCGTTGGTTCCGCAAAGGGATACAACTGGATAAATGCAAGTTGAAGAGCATCGGCCCCAATCGCCTGGGCATAACGAATCATTTCACCGGTTGCTCCAGGTTGGTTGGTAGTATTGTACTGGGGAACAACGCTCGGGTTAAAAGACGCACGCATTTTGATGTCCGCCCCGAATCCGCCCGATGCCAACACAATTGCGCGCTTGGCTTTGATATTGCTTTGCTTTTTACCCCTCATTACTTCTACGCCGATCACCGGGCTGTCGGGATCCTTCCTCCACAACCATGTTACCTTAGTCCCAAGCCTTATCTTCACTCCTCGGTTCTCGGCAATTTTTTTCATCGGATCGCTAATTCCCCGACCAACACCCTCTGCTACCTTTCGAGCCCTGTAAGCCGTATGCCCCCCGCCACGATTAATCGATTCCCTGAACCTCACATTGCCTTCCTCGATCAACCAGTTAATACCCGGCACTGCCCCTTGTACCATAATTTCGACCAGTTCAGGTATGTTGTAAAAGTCACCGCCCTTCAGCGTATCCTGCTTGTGGAGTTCCGCGCTGTCTTCTCCCAGGTTAAGTCGCTGACGCATGTGTGTTTTGTCGTCGTATGCACAGTATGTTCCTCCGCTAATGATCGAGTTTCCACCGTAGGTGGGCATTTTCTCTAAAACCACAACTTTTGCCCCCTTGCCCGCAGCTTCGGCAGCAGCGGCTAAGCCCGCAAAACCCGAACCGATTACTATCACATCAACGTCTTCGTCCCATTTGGTCGGAAGTTTCCTCACTGCCGCGTCCGCCTGACCTTTTGTAAGATCGAGCGCCGCCCCGCTAAAGGCAGCCAGCGCACTCGCCCCCGCTGCGCTCTTGAGAAAACCCCGGCGGCTTATCTTCCCACGTTCTCCGATTGTTTCAATAGTTTCCGTTTCCTCTATTTTTTCTTTTCGTTTCATCTTTTCCTCCTCGAAAACGTTACATCGACCTAGCAAACATTGTCAACCCAAAAAGGGCAGAGTCGGACCAACTGCAAGAAACAAGACCTCAGTCGGCCCCGTTTTTGCCGCCTCCCCGAACCCCGCCCCCGTTGACTTTCCCGCCATAATCGTCCATATTTTAGCCGTGAAGCGCGAGACGCTAAGGCTATCCAGGACCAGGAACATCGGCATCGCCGCCCACATCGACGCGGGCAAGACTACGGTGACCGAGCGCATCCTGTACTATACGGGCAAGACCTACAAGATGGGCGAGGTCCACGAGGGCACCGCCACGATGGACTACCTCCCCCAGGAGCAGGAGCGGGGCATCACGATCACCTCGGCGGTCACGACGTGCTACTGGAACGACCACGAAATCCAGATCATCGATACGCCCGGCCACGTCGATTTCACCATCGAGGTCGAGCGCTCCCTGCGCGTGCTCGACGGCATGGTCGAGGTCTTCTCGGCAGTCGAGGGCGTGGAGCCCCAGTCGGAGACGGTCTGGCGCCAGGCGGACAAATACCGCGTGCCGAGGATCGCCTTCATAAACAAGCTCGACAGGCCGGGGGCCGATTTCTTCCAGGTCCTCGATATGATGGTCGAAAAGCTGGGGACGAACCCCCTGCCCCTCCAGATACCCCTCGGCAGGGAAGACGGCTTTTACGGCATAGTGGACCTCATAACGATGAAGGCCGTCGTATGGGACGAAGAAAGCCTCGGCGCAAGCTACCGCTCGGTCTCCATACCGAAGGAGGCGATGCAGGCGGCGGCAGAGCACAGGGAAAAGCTCCTGGAGAAGCTCTCCCTCCTCGACGACCGCCTGATGGAGCGCTACCTCGAAGGGGACGAGATCGACGAAGCCCTCTTGCGTGCGACGATAAGAAAGGGGACGCTCGGCCTGGCCTGCGTGCCCGTCGTCTGCGGCTCGGCCTTGAGAAACAAGGGTATCCAGCCCCTCCTCGACGCCATCGTGGACTACCTGCCTTCACCCCTCGATGTCCCACCCGTCGAGGGCGTCAACCCTGCAACCAACGAGGTGGAGCGCCGGGAGCCAAGGCCGGACGAGGACCTCTGCGCCCTTGCCTTCAAGGTCCTCATGGAGGAGGGGCGCAAGCTCGTCTACATCAGGGTCTATTCCGGCAGGCTGAAGGTGGGCGAGGAGGTCTACAACGTCAACCTCGGCAAGAAGGAGAAGGTGTCGAGGATTTACAAGATCCACGCGAACCACAAGGACAGGGTCGAGGAGGCGCCGGTGGGCGCGATAGTCGGCATAGTGGGCCTCAAGGAGACATCGACGGGCCACACGCTCGTCCGCTCGCGCCCCATCGTGCTGGAGCCCATCGGGATGTACCAGCCCGTCATCTCCGT
The DNA here is from genome assembly GCA_963835595.1 of uncultured delta proteobacterium. GTDB lineage: Bacteria > Desulfobacterota > Syntrophorhabdia > Syntrophorhabdales > WCHB1-27 > CAWEPK01. The sequence goes on from CAWIGL010000003.1 coordinate 651,402, forward strand.
CGCAGTCGAGCCGAGGCGCAACGCGGACCAGGAGAAGCTGCTCCAGGTGCTCGGCAGGATCGCAGAGGAGGACCCGACCTTCCTCGTGCAGACCGACGAGGACTCCTACCAGACCATCGTCTCCGGCATGGGGGAGCTGCACCTCGACGTGATAGTCCGCAGGATGAAGGACGAGTTCGGCATCGACCTGCTCGTCGGCAAGCCGCAGGTCGTCTACAAGGAGACGGTGGAGCGCCAGGCGGCCGTCGAGCACGCCTTCGAGAAGGTCATCAACGGGACGCCGTACAAGGGAACCGTCAGCCTGACGATCGCGCCCGCGAAGAGGGGCAAGGGCATCTCCATCAAAGGCGCATATCGCGCAGGCCGAGCCTGAGTTCGCCTATATCTCCGCGCTTGAGGAGGGCGTGAGCGAGGCGGCCCAGATAGGCCCGATCAAGGGCTTCCCGATGACGGACATCCGCGTCGATATCAGGAAGGCGAGCTTCAACAACCCCGATTTTGCCCGTCTGACGCTCAAGATGGCCGCCTACGAGGGCTTCCGCAAGGGCTGCCAGGAGGCAGGCCCCGTGCTCCTCGTGCCCATCATGTCGCTCACGGTGACGACGCCGAACGAGTTCCTGGGCGAGATCATCGCGGACCTCCGCACGCGGAAGTGCCAGATCGCCAGCATCATCGGCGAAGGACAAGACGACCGTCGTCGAGGCGAACGCCCCCCTCACCAAGATGTTCGGCTACTCGACGGACATCCGCTCCCTGTCGCAGGGGAGGGCCTCCTTCACCATGTATTTCTCCCACTATGACAGGGTGGAGAATGAATAGCGAAGGGGACCGCCTCCGTCCTTCCGACATCGGGCGACACCTGGCGACAAGGACGATAGGGCGAAACATCGTCTACAAAGACTCGGTGGACTCGACGAACAGGCTGGCCTTCGATTTGGCGGCGGCAGGCTGCGCGGAAGGCACCTGCGTAGTCGCCGAGACGCAGACCGGGGGGATGGGCAGGCTGCAAAGGAAGTGGCACTCGCCTTACGGCAAGAACATCTACCTGTCGTGCGTACTTCGGCCGCGCCTGGCCGCGGCCGAGGCATCCCCCCTCGCCTTCGTCTCCTGCCTTGCCGTCTTCGACACGGTGAAGTGGGCGGGCGTCGAGCCGAGGCTCAAGTGGCCGAACGACGTGCTTACCCCCGGACGGCAAAAAGCTCTGCGGCACGCTCGTAGAGCTTTCGGCCAAAGGCCCGGCCGTCCGCTTCGTCGTCGTAGGCATCGGCCTCAATGTCAACATGGGGCGGGACGACATGGACGCGGAGATCGCGGAGACGGCAACGTCCCTTTTCATCGAGACGAGAAAATGCTTTGAAAGGGCGGCCGTTTGTGGCATTCTATTGAACAATCTCGAAAAATACTACGAGATCGCATCGGGTAAGGGCGTAGGCGAGATTTGCCGCCTGTGGGAAGAGCGGGCGAAGGTCCGGGGCACGTACATGGAGGTAAGGCAGACGGACAGGGTATACCGGGGCGTATCGGAAGGGCTGGCCGCCGACGGGGCGCTTTTGATTTCCGAGAACGGGACGGTTACGAGGGTGATTGCGGGCGATGTCTGCATCTGATCCCATAGTGAAGCGAAAGGCCGGCGCGGCCGCAGGCCCGGACGTCCCGTCCGGTCCGAAGGAAGACCCCCTTCTCGTAATCGATATCGGCAACACGAACGTCGTCTTCGGCATCTACAGCGGCGACTTGCTGATAAACCACTGGCGCATCAACACGATGCTCGGGAGGACCGTTGACGAGTACGCCATACTCTTCGAGAGCCTCCTCGACTTCGAGAAGCTGAAGCTCGCCGATTTGGGAAGCGCCATCATCTCGTGCGTGGTCCCTCCGCTGCTGATCCCCTTCCAGATGATGTGCTGCAAATACATCGGCATCGAGCCGATCATCGTCGAGCCTGGCATCAAGACGGGCATGCCGATACTCTACGAGAACCCGCAGGAGGTCGGGGCCGACCGCATCGTAAACGCGGTGGCTGGTTATGACAAGTACAAAAAAGCCCTGATAATAGTCGATTTCGGGACTGCCACCACGTTCGACTACGTGACGCCCAAGGGCGAATACGTGGGCGGCGTCATCAGCCCCGGCATTATGATCTCCCTTGAGGCCCTCTTCTCAAGCGCATCGAAGCTGCCGAGGGTCGAGCTTGTAAAGCCGAAGGAGATCATCGGGAAGAACACGATCAACGCCATACAGGCGGGGATCGTCTACGGATACATCAGCCTCGTGGACGGCATCGTGGAGAGGATGAAGACGGCCGTCGCCACGAACCCCCACGTCATAGCCACCGGAGGGATCGCCAACCTTATCTACCGGGAATCCCATTCCCTCGACGAGGTGGACGAGCTGCTCACGCTGCGCGGGCTGAAGATACTCTACGAGAAGAACAAGGACCACCACAAGTTCAAGGTCTAGGCTCCCCCCCCCCCCCCCCCGTTAAGTCCGGCCGGGTTTGCGCGAAAATAATGGTATGGCGCCGCTTACCCCCGGCAGCAAGGTGACCGTCGTCGTGGAAAAAGACCGCGCTGACGGAAACTTCGTCTCCCTTGATTCTACCGTCTACGAGATGGGCGGGGAAACCCTCGTCCTAGCCCAGACAGCGCCGCTTATCGACGCCCGGGCGGGCAAAGCGAACATCACGGTGACCTACGTGGCGCAGACGGCGGAGAAAATCGAGCGCCTCGGCTTCCCCGTCCGCATCATCCGGCTCATCGACGACTACAAGACGGCGGAAGGCGTCCCGGCCCCGGCCTTCGCAGTCGAGCGTGAGGGCAGGCCGGCGCCGTTCAGCGCGAGGAGATACGTGCGGGTGGCGCCGACGGACCGGACCCGGCTCGACCTATACGTGGCAGGGTCGAAGGTGCAGATAACCGACATATCCCTCGGCGGCGTGAGGTTCGCCTATGACGTGGCCCTGCCCCTCGTGCCCGGCCTTTCCGTCGATCTGCGCTTCGACCTGGCAGACGAAGATTACGCCGTGCCCGCCCGCATCCTGAGGATCACTTACGATAAAGGGAGGTTCCGCACGGCAGTGGCGGGCTTCACCGACGTGACCGCCCGCTTCGAGCAGGCCCTCGTGCGCACTATGCACGCCATAGAGAGGGCCATGCTCAGGAAAGAGTAAAGACCGCCCGGCCGAAAAGCACTCCGTCGCTTGTTTTCCTTCCCCAATCGCCGTATATTAAGCACTGTCGCAAAGAAAGGAGGCAACCATGAACGAGAGCAACGGCGACGAGTACCTTAAGTCGAGCCTGATCGGCGAGATAAGCAGGTCGGCCGCGCCGTCTGCCGTCCCGGAGCTAATGGAGTTCGTGGCGACCATCGAAAGGCAGGAAGGCTTCAGTACGGAAAGGACGGAAGAGATAGGCAAGGCCCTCAAAGAGGCCCTGCATGTAGTCATAACGAAGGCTTACGGGGGAAAGGGCGGCGAGGTAAAGATCGCGTGCAGGCACGACGCCTGGGGAAAGCTCGTCATCATCATCGTAGATTCGGGCGCTCCCCTCAACATCCTCCTTTCGGACGCGGTATTTCCCGGCGAGGAGCCGATGGGGGATGCAACTTTACGGGCCTCTGCAAGGCTCATCAAGAGAGTGATCGACAACATCGAATACAAGAGGGTGGACAACGAGAACACCTTGAGCTTCTTCGTCTCCGGCGAGCTGCGCGCCCGGTGACGGACAGGGGCTTTTAGCTTGCAGGGGGCGGCGTGAAGCGGCTTTTTCTGGCAGTCCAGTTCCTCACCATCATCCCGGTGTCGCTGCGGGGGACGGTCACGGAAGAAGACCTCGCCCGCTCCGCCGCCTTTTTCCCCATCGCCGGGGCCGTCCAGGGGGCCATAGCCGCAGCCGCAACGCTGCTTTTTGCCCGTATCTTCCCGCCGGCAATCGTGAGCGGCCTTGCGCTGCTCGCGTTGGTCCTCGTGAACGGCGGATTCCACCTCGATGCGCTCGCGGACACCTTCGACGCCCTGGCCGTCAAATCGACGGGTGAGGCGGCGGCGGACCGCGCGAGGCGGCTGGCCGTCATGAAGGACAGCGTGACAGGGGCCATCGGCGTAACCGCCATCGTCATGGCCGTCCTGCTGAAATACCTTTTTATCAGCGCGGTCTTCGACAGGCTCGGCGCGGGCGCGACTGCGTACATTCTTTTCCTGATGGCCGTTTTCTCGAAATGGTCCCTCACGCCGGTCCTCTTCCACGGGAAATCGGCGCGCCCGGACGGGCTTGGCAAGATCTTCATCGAGGGGCTGAACGGCCGCTCATACGCGCTCGCGTGGGTCCTGCTCGCGGCCCTTGCGCTCGCCGCCGCCCTTTTCTGGCCCGCCTTTTCGCAAGGCGCGCGCCTGGGCCTGCTGCCCGTTGCCTGCATCTGCCTGTACGCCTTCAGCGTCCTCTGGGTCTTCTTCTGCGAGAGGAAGTTCGGTGGCGTCACCGGGGACACGGCGGGCGCGGCGGCGGAGATCGCGGACTTGCTCTTTCTGGCAATTGCCCTCTTATGGTTCTGCAAGGAGATTCACTGAAATGACAAGGCTTTTCCTAATACGGCACGGCAACACGATCGACGAGGAGACGAAGCCGGTCTACAAGGGCCGGATCGACATACCTCTCTCGAAGGCCGGCGTCAACCGGATGCGGGGGGCGGCGGCCTTCCTCTCCGCCTTCAAGCTCGACAGGCTCTACACCTCAACGTTGTCGCGGAGCATAGAGAGCGGGCGGATCATCGCGAAGGCGCAAGGGCTTGCCTTCGAGCCGACGCCTGCCTTCGACGAGATCGCCTTCGGCGTCTGGGAGGGCTTGAGCTTCAAGGAGATCAAAGAGCAGTACCCGGAGGAGCTGCGGCTGTGGCTGGCCGATCCGGGCCCCAATCCGCCTCCTGAAGGGGAGCCGTTCCGGGCCGCGCGCACTCGGGCCATGCGCGAACTGAAAAAGATCGTCGCCGAGCACAGGGGAAAAAACATCGGGATCGTCGCCCATGCGGGCATCCTGCGGATCATGATCTTTTCCCTCCTCGACATGCGCCTGCGCAGGATATTCAGGATGGGCCAGGAATACGGGGCGATCAACATAATGAACATCTATGACGACGGGCAGACAGTGGCGGATCTACTGAACTTCACGTATTATCCTGTTTAGAGTGGAGGCGGCCGGGGTCTTTTCGCGCCCTTTCCGCCGTTTTCTCGGCGCACCGCCTCGATGTACTAATAAAGTACGATCTCGGCGGGCACCATCGAAAAATAACGGAAAATCCATCAAAAATCCCTCCGGCCGCGAAAAAGACCCGTGCGTGCTTCACCTACGAGTTAATGCCCTGTGCCTTTTAGGCCGGGCAAAGAATACCATTTGAAAGCTGCAAAAAATACTTTTCGGACACAATACAATACAAATCACATTGGGAAACAACGTCCCCGAAGTGTTCCTAGTCAGCCATTCAGCTTGCCTTGCTTTCTAAGGCGGCTCCTGACCGATTCCAGTGATTCTCGCGGTTCCTTGGCTCTTCTCACGGCCAGAAGACTATCGTAGAAATCTTCCCACACCTCCCCGAATTTCTTGAGGTTGATCTGAACCGCCACTTTTTCTCCCTTTTCGTTGGTAACGTATTGTATGCCCTCCATGTCTACCTACCTCCTTAACACTGCAATTATATCAGATTGCAGCCTATATCAATACTTCCTTCTGGAGTTGTGTAACGGACATGGAATCTACTGCGGAAGCATGGGGCCGGGTGGGCCGGAGAGATTTTCGTGGATGGCTAGCAATCGCGGAGGTGTGAGCCGGAGCATACGTTTTGTGTATGTGAGGACTCACGCCGAACGCGATGACGACGCAAGCCGCGAAAAGATCCCGGTCCGCCCGGCCCCACCCCCATCAACTAGTCGAGGGATTTGACGGCCTTCCTGATCCTCTCCAGGCCCTTCTCGATGACGTCCATCGACGTGGCGAAGGAGAGACGCACGTGTCCCTCTTTGCCGAACTCGTCACCCGGCACCACGGCTACATGGAAGTCTTCCAGGAGTATCTCCGTCCACTGGGCGATGTTCGCCACCTTCCTTCCTTTGTATGCCTTGCCGAAAAGCCCTTTGAAGGACGGAAAGACGTAGAAGGCGCCCTTCGGGTTGAAGCAGGTGACACCCTCCATCGCGTTCAGGCCGGCGACGAAGACGTCCCTTCTCCTGGCGAACTCCGCGACCATCGGTCCTATGGAGTCCTGCGGGCCGGTCAGCGCCGCCAGCGCCGCCATCTGCGAGATCGAGGCGGGGTTCGACGTGCTCTGGCTCTGAATGTTGCCCATCGCCCTGATGACATCTTTGTCTCCGGCGGCAAAGCCGATCCGCCAGCCCGTCATCGCGTACGTCTTCGAGACGCCGTGGATGATGACCGTCTTCTCCTTGATGGGCCGGCCGAGGGAGGCGATGCTCGTCTGCCTGTACCCGTCGTACACGAGCTTCTCGTATATCTCATCCGAAATGATGTACAGGTCGCGCTCGACCGCGAGCTTGCCTATGGCCTCAAGCTCCCTTGGGTAGTAGACCGCGCCGGACGGGTTGCACGGGTAATTGAGGACGATGCCCCTCGTTTTATCCGTCAGGCGCGCCTTGACCATCTCGGCGGTAAGCCGGTAGTCCTCTTCCTCGTGCGTCTCGACGTAGACCGGCGTTGCCCCGGCCAGCTCGATCATCGCGGGGTAGGAGACCCAGTAGGGCGAAGGCACGATCACCTCGTCCCCCTCCTGGAAGACCGCCTGGAAGAGGTTGTACAGGGCGTGCTTGCCGCCGCACGTGACGATGATCTCTTCCCGCTTGTACTCGATGTCCTTGTCCTGCTTGAACTTGGCTATGACCGCGTCCTTCAGCTCGTCTATGCCGGAGGCGGGGGTGTACTTCGTGCAGCCGTCCATGATGGCGTCTATCGCGGCCCTCTTGATGTAGCTCGGCGTGTCGAAATCGGGCTCGCCCGCTCCGAAGCCGACTATGTCGAGGCCCTGCGCCTTCATCGCCTTTTCTTTCGCCGCGATGGCCAGCGTTGCCGAGGGTTTCAAAGACTTCGCTCTGTTTGAGATCATCCGTGCTCCTTAATTTTATCGGGGGAATGGCCGTATCCCCATTAATTTATAGGGATACGCGCCCTGCTGTCAACCAATTATTGCGGGCGTGGACGGCGGCCTTCGCCGCCGGGCTTATGAGAGGCCCTCGGCCGTCACTTCAAGCACCCTTCCCGTGCCTTCGGTAACCTTGTAGGTCTCGCTTATCCGCTCGCCGACCACCCAGATGATATCGGCGTCGGAAAAAAGGAGGGGGACGCGCCTGCGCGCCTCCGCCGGCACCTTGCGGGAGATGAAGTAATCCTTCACCTTCACGGGGCGGTCCATCCCGAGGGGGATAAAGCGGTCCCCTGCGCGGAAGGTCCGAAGCGACAGGCGTCCTACGCCTCGGGCGTCGAAAAAGGCCCTGTTCGCGCCTTGCGCGGAGCTTTGCGCGAAAACATCCGGCCTGCGGTCCGAAAAAGCGACGCGCAGGGTCAGACCGAGCGCCGGTATCTCGTTCACGCCGTCCCCGATCGCGAAGACTTCGCGCACCTGCTGCGCCGCCGCCTTTTTCGTGAAGACGAGGTCGCCGTAGACCCTTTTGACTCGCAACCCCCTGGGCAGCGTCACTGTGTTGTTGGGCCTCGCCGAGAGAAGCGATTTCTCAACGAGCGCCGCATGCTCCCGCAGAGGCGTAAAGCCCGGCTCAAGGGTGGACAAGAGGCCGGAGACGACCCTGAACCTGACCTCTTCATGGCAGCCGCGCAGGGCCGCCGCCGCGATCCGCAGCTCCTCTCCCCGCACCGCTGCCGCAAGGACGCTTTGCGCCTCCCTGTCGAAGACGCTGTTGACCGACGCGATATCGCCGAGAAGGAGAAGGACCTTCTCCCGGAACCTGGGGTTGAGCTTCTCCATAAGCGGCGCAATACGGTTCCGCACGAAGTTCCGCTCGTAGGCGTCCTTCAGGTTCGACGAATCTTCCCTGTAAGGGATCGACCATTCCCGGCAGTAAGCCTCGATGTCGCTCCGGGAGGCGTGGAGGAGCGGCCTTATGATGCGCCCCCGCCTGATCGGGATCGAGCCGAGGCCCGATAAGCCCGTGCCTTTTACGACCCGAAGCAAAAAGGTCTCCACCTGGTCGTCCATGTTGTGGCCGACCGCGATCTTGCTGCACCCGTTGTCGCGAGCCGTCTCCTCGAAATAGCGGTAACGAAGCTCCCTGCCCGCGTGCTGCACGGAGAGGCCCTTTGCCCTGGCGTATCCCTTAACGTCGAGACGCGCCGCGTGGCAGGGCAGGCCGAGCCGCGCAGCCTGCTCCTTCACGAACGCCTCGTCGTCCGCCGATTCCTCGCCCCGGAGCTGATGGTTCACATGGGCAACGGCAAGGCCAAAGCCCATGTCTGCCGCCAAACGGTTGAGCAGGAAGAGAAGGGTCGAGGAATCGACGCCCCCGGAGACCCCGACGAGGACCGTGTCGCCGCCATCGATCAGCCCTTCCTGCCCGATGACCCGCCTTACGGCCTTTTCGAGGTCCATCGGCCTTTCTTAAGAGCAGGAAGAGCAGTTCGACGACGAGCAGCCCGAGCAGCCGGACCCGCCGCCGCTTGAGGACGATTTGAAGGTATGGCCGACGGAGAAGCCGAAGGAGGACATCTTCTTTTTCGGGTGCTTGTCCCCGCATTTCGGACATTCAACCGGCTCGTCGGTCCTGAAAACGATGCATTCGAAGTCGTCTCCGCAGTTCCGGCAATTATATTCGTAAATAGGCACGCGCTTAACCCTCCTTATGCTTATGCCGTGCGCCTTTGGCCCATCTCCCTTGCGAGGCGCGGAAGCAGGTTGCGTAGGGCGGTCGCGTAAGTCTCCACGCCCTTGTCAGGCGGCATCGCGAGCGCCTCATGGGCAAATATACGCGCCATCGAGAACCTGTTCCGCAGGTAGCAGTTGTACGCAGATGCGTACAGAAATAGAAACTTCGCGGTCCCGTTCGAGCGGTCCAGCTTGATGACCTTTTGCAGGAGGCCCCTCGCTATCTGAAAATACTCACTCTCCAGGTAGCTCACGGCGGCCTTCAATATGAGCGTCGTCCGGCCGTGCTCGTACATCTCGTCGAGCAGGCCCCTGTAGCCCGACTTCCCGTATATCGTGATCAGCGACCTCTCGTTATCCAGTATGAAACGGGGCAGCAGATAGTTGTCCCTGTAAATCCTGATGAGGTCCCTCACCTGGGCAACCATATCCTTTAGGAGCGTCCTCACCTCTTTGAGGCCCTCGTTGAACCTCTTCTTGGCCTTCACGATGAGGGCGTCGAACTCGTGGATCACCTTCTTCTCTGCCGGCGTCAGCTCGGGGGAGCTGACCAGCATGTTGTAGCGGGGCTTGTAGTATTCGAGCTGGTATATGCACTCCCTGAGCTTCATCGCCTCGTGGAAGATGTACCCCACGGTGATGTCGTAGAACTTCTCCTTGTACGAGACCTCGACGGCGTTCCTGAAGAGCTCGTGGCACATCTGCTTGAGCCTGAAAAGGCTGCTCTTCCCCTTGTCGTCAACAAGCTCGTCTACCTCGGCGAAGGTAAGCTGCCCCCTTCTGTGCAGGTCTAAGCAGCGGCCGCAGGTCCTGTAAACGGAGATGAACTCGTTAACGAGATCGATCTGCTTCTTTTCGATATTCAGGTTCATTTTCGGAAACCGTCTCTTTTCCTTCCATGTATTCCCGCACCAGCTTTCGGAGCTCCTCCCCCTCGATCACCTCCTTCGCAAGAAGGATGGAGGCGATCTTTTCAAGGAGCGGCTTCTTCTCGCGGAGCGTCTCCTTCACCTTGGCGTAGCTGCCCTCGATGATCTCCTTGATCTCGTTGTCTATCTCCCTGGCCGTCTCTTCGCTGTAATCCTTGATATGGGAATCAGGGCTGATGTCGAGGAACATCGATTTCCTCTCTTTTTCATAAGTGATATGGCCGATCCTGTCGCTCATGCCGAATTCCTTTACCATCGACTTGGCGATGTCGGTAGCCTTCGACAGGTCGTCATGGCCGCCGGTCGATACCTCCCCAAAGACGGTCTCCTCCGCTACCCTGCCCCCCAAAAGCACGGCAAGGCGATCGAGGAGCTCCTGCTTCGTCATAAGGTAGCGGTCCTCGGTGGGCCGCTGCATCGTGTAGCCGAGGGCCGCGATGCCCCTCGGTATGATCGATATCTTGTGGACGGGGTCGGAGGTCTCGATGAGGGACGCCATGAGGGCGTGGCCCGTCTCGTGGTAGGCCACGATCTCCTTCTCCCTCTTGTTCATCACCCTTTTTCTTCTTCTCCAGCCCGGCAAGGAGCCGGTCGATCGCCTCGTCGAACTCGGCGGTCGTGACGGACGACTTGCCCTTCCGCGCCGCAAGGAGTGCCGCCTCGTTGACGAGGTTCGCGAGGTCCGCGCCCACGAAACCCGGGGTCCTGGCGGCCACGATGGAGAGGTCAACGTCCTTGCCGATCTTCACCCCTTTGGCGTGGACCCGAAGGATCGCCTCCCTACCGTTTATGTCCGGCCTGTCCACGAGGACGTGCCTGTCGAACCTGCCCGGCCGCAGCAGCGCGGGGTCGAGGATCTCCGGCCTGTTCGTCGCTGCCATGATGATAACGCCCTTCTTCGTGTCAAAGCCGTCCATCTCGGCGAGGAGCTGGTTGAGCGTCTGCTCCCTCTCGTCGTGGGACGCCAGCGGGTTGAGGCCGCGCGCCTTGCCAAGCGCGTCGAGCTCGTCGATGAAGATGATGCAGGGCGCCTTTTCCTGCGCCTGGCCGAAAAGGTCCCTGACCCTCGCCGCGCCCACGCCGACGAACATCTCCACGAAATCAGACCCGCTCATGCTGAAAAACGGGACCTTTGCCTCCCCCGCCACGGCCTTGGCGAGGAGCGTCTTGCCCGTCCCCGGCGCCCCGACCAGGAGGATGCCTTTCGGTATCTTCCCCCCGATGTTCAGGAACTTCTGGGGCGTCCTGAGGAAGTCGATTATCTCTTTAAGCTCGTCCTTTGCCTCCTCGACGCCTGCCACGTCGTCGAAGGTGACGGTGATCTCGTTCTGCCCGAATATCTTGCTCCGGCTCTTGCCGAAGTTGAGCACGCCGGACGGCGCCCCGCCCATTCTCTTCATGAGGAGGTTCCATATCACGATGATGACGATGAAGGGGAGGACCCAGGAGATTAGGCCTTTCAGCAGCTTGTTCTCGTACTGGCCGCTGAACTTCACGTTATGGCTTTGCAGCTCCTTCACCAGGTCCGGGTCTTCCACCCTCGCAGTCGTGAACTTTACCACCTTGTTGTCTTCTTGCTTGACGCTCCCCTGTATGCTGTCGTTGCCTATGGTTACGTCGCTCACCTCGCCCTTTGCGACGTCCTGCTTGAACTCGCTGTAAGGGATCGTCTTTACCTCCGAGCTTGACATGTAGTTATTGATTACGATGATGGCAAGAAAGGCTACAATGAAGTAGAGAAAGGTGAAATTTCTCGTCTTCTTGTCCTTGCCGGCGGATTCTTTCGGCCTTAACTCAAGGAACGGGTCTTTCCCGCTTTTTCTGCTGGCGGCCTTCCTCTTCTGCATACTAAATTTTAACAGAAAATCTTGCCTTTTGCACGTGGCTAGATGTGGCTAGATGTGCGGCCGGGACCTTTCCGCGCCTTTCGTGTCGTTTTCTCACGCGCGAGTCCAGCCGCCGGGAGTAGTGGTTCAGCTTTTTCCCGCCTCGTAGAGCATCCCATACCTCGCCCCCGCCGTGCTCACCGTGAACCGGGCGCCTCCGGCGGCCGATACGATCTCCTCCATCAGGACGATCCCCTGTAGCAGCAAGTCCTCCCTCCCGGCCTCCATGCCCGGCAAGCCCTTCCGCCCGGTCGTGCTCATGCCTGCCAGCCGCTCCCTCCATGCCCGCAGCTCCCCAAGGGAGACGGTCATGCCGTGTATCCGCTTCTTGTCGAATACGGGAAGGCCGAGGATCATCGTCGCCAGGGTGGTGATGGTGCCGGCCATGCCGACTATCGTCCGCTCGCCCCCGCCCTCCCGGCCTCCCGGCAGGCGGGCGCCGACCTCGGCGCGGACGAACCCCGCGAGGGCCGCCATCTCTTCGGGCAGCGGGGGGTCGTGCCTGGTAAAGCGCTCGGTCAGCTTCACGGTGCCGATGGGGATGGAGACATAGTCGAGGAAGCCTTCCCTGTCGCCCCGCGTTATCTCGGTGCTCCCCCCGCCGATATCGACGATGAGCAGGCGGCTGCCCTCTATTGCGAGATCGTCCCTGACGGAGAGGTATGTATAGTATGCCTCCTCGCGCTCGCTTATCACCCTCACGTCGAACCCCGCGCGCTGCCGGGCCATCTCAATGAACTCGTCGCGGTTCGCGGCCTCCCGCAAGGCGCTCGTCCCGAAGCAGACGGCGTCCGGCGCACCGTACCCGTCGAGGACGCGGCGGTAGCCCTCAAGGGCGGCCGCCGTGCGCTCCATAGCGGTCCGGCCGAGGCGGCCGGCCGAGAGCAGGCCCTCCCCCAGCCGCGTGATCGTTGAGGCGTCGAGGAGCTCTTTGAGGCCCTCGTTCGACTCCATGACCAGCAGCAGGACCGCGTTGGTCCCAATATCGATCGATGCGCAGCGCCTTTTTTCGCAGGTTGACAAAGTGTCATAGAAAGTAAATAATAAGTTGGTGGATGTCAACTGGTACGCAGCCTTCTCCGCCGGGCTGATCTCTTTCTTCAGCCCGTGCATCCTGCCCCTTGTCCCCTCGTTCCTCATTTACATAAGCGGCGCGACCATCAGGGATTGCGCAGACCTTGAGAAGAGGTCGTTCCGCAGAAGCGTGCTCCTCCATTCGGTCTTTTTCATCGCGGGCTTCTCGGCGGTCTTCGTCGCCCTGGGCCTCTCTTCTTCCTTCCTGGGAAGCCTTTTCGCCGCGTATCAAAAGTGGATCATGGCAGCCGGCGGCCTCGCCCTCATCGTCCTGGGGCTCAACATGCTCGGCCTGCTTAAGATCCCCTTCCTTAACCGGGAGAGGACGGTCCACGTCAAGACCAAGGCGGGGGGCCTTCTCGGCTCTGTCCTCGTGGGCGTGACGTTCTCCCTGGGCTGGACGCCCTGCATCGGCCCCGTGCTCGCCTCGATTCTGATTATCGCGGCGACGGGCAAATCGGCCTGGGGCGGCTTTTACCTCCTCGGCCTTTACTCCCTCGGCCTCGCCATACCCTTCTTCCTGGCCGCCGTCTTCATCGGGAGGCTGATGAACCTTATGCAGCGCTTCGGCCACATCGTCAGGTACGCATCGTTTGCCCTCGGCGGCCTGCTCATAATCCTCGGCCTGTTGCTCGTCACGGGTTTTTTTAGTGCATTTACGAGACTCGTCGGCTGATTATATAGCGCAAAAGCGAAAAGGCGGGGCGGGACTCAGAAATTCCTGGAACAAAAAGGTTACGCCTTTCTTTTTACCTCGATGAGCTGTGCAACAATGCTGACCGCGATCTCCTGCGGCGTCTCCGCTTGGATGTTTAGCCCGATCGGTGCGTGAATCGATTCGAGCGCCTCTGAGGTGACGCCCTTCTTCTTCAGGTGGTCGTAAATGAGCTTGGTCTTTCTCCTGCTTCCGATCATGCCTATGTAGCGGGTGGGCCTTTTCATCGCCTCTTCGAGCACGAGGGCGTCGTGCTTATGGCCCCGCGTCAGTATGGCGACGTACTCCCTGCCGCTGAAACGGAGCCGCTCGAAAGCGCTGCGGAAATCCCCGACGATCACATCCCGCGCCTCCGGGAACCTCTCCCGGTTGGCGAATTCCTCCCGGTCGTCGATTACGGTCACTTCGAACTCGGCCATCGCAGCCACCCTGGATACGTATTGCGAGACGTGGCCTGCGCCGAACAGGTAAAGGCTCGGGGACGATGTCACCGGCTCGATAATGAACCCGTCGCCGATGACGGGCCTTCTTTCATGCAGGCAGGACCCGGCGCGCTCCTTTATCTCCTCCGTCAGGTCATCCCCGCTTACCAGGCCGTCCTGTCCGACGAGGCTTTTCGAGATCGAATCATTCGAGAATCTTGTTATAATTAAAGCATCCCTCCCCGTCTTTTCAAGGTCTCTCGCCTCTGCGTAGACGTTTTTGTAACGGGGGAGGGCCGGCTCCAGGAAGATATCGACGTTCCCGCCGCATATCATCCCCTCGTCCTCGACGAGGCGCCCGTCCATCCTGTAGGCCAGGGTCTTCACCGTCTGCGTCCTCATGACGTCCCTCGCCGCGGCCCAGACCTCCGCCTCCACGCAGCCGCCGCCGATGGTGCCGAAGATTTGGCCGTCGTCGCCTATGAACATCTTCGCGCCCTCTTCCCTCGGGGCCGCCCCCAGCTTCCTTACTATCGTGGCGATGGCGCCCGTTCGTCCCCTCGAAAGGTAATCTACAACGGCTTCATAAACATCCATGACGGACCTCACTCGGATCGTTAAACCGGTGCATTATCGCCTCAAGCACACCACCGGCAATAGCCCTCGCCTTCTCCGATATCGTAAAGCAATGGCGCTTCTCGCCGCGCGGGTCGATATCGCCGAGCTTTTCATTGTTCCAGACCCTGATGGGCCTGATAAGGCCGCGCACCAGGCCGTCGATGGCGGCAGGCACCGGCGTATCATCGACATAGAGGATGACATCGCCCTTCTTCGCTTGATCCCCTATCGATTTGACCGTCCTTACCACGCCTGCGTGGGGCGCGCGAAGCACCCTCTCGGCTGAGACCCCCTTTATGACGCCGGGCACTCCGGTGGGGGCTTCCGCCTCGCCATCGTAGATGACCCTGCCCATGTCATGCCCCCTGTTCGTCTCGACGACTGCGTCAACCCCATCGGGCGCCTTGAAGCCGGGGCCTACGCCGATGAAAAACCGGCCGGACCGCCCCTCGCGTTTCAGCGGCCCTTTCGTTTTCTTCATCATGGTCGCGTCTATAAGCACGTCGTAGTCAAAAGCCTTCAGGAAATCCGTCTCAGCATCGACCAGCACACCTATGGCCTTCCTCTCCCATACGGCGGCAAGGGCGGAGATGTCGTCGATGCGCTCCGCCCGAACGCCCTCGACAGTCTTCGAGCCTTCGTGCACGGCCTCGCAGAAGGCGACGCCCCTCCGCACTGCGAGCGGCTCCGACGCCTCCGACATCACGATCGAGGTGAGACCGCATTCAAAAAGCCTGTGGGCGATCCCCGTCGCCATCTCGCCCGCGCCCATGATCGCTATCTTCAGCGGCTTCGTCTTATTACCCCCTTCCGAAATAACAATTCGGGAAGTGACATTGCCCGCAGTGCCGGCAAAGCCCGCCCGCGGCCATGCCCCGGACGGAGGCGGCGGTGACGGGCAGGCCCGCAAGTATCCTGGGCAGCACTATGTCGAGCATCGTGTTCGCAGAGTAATAGACGCAGGCGGGGGCGCCCAGTATATACCGGCCCCTGAGGCGCGCGACGAGGAACATTGCGCCGGGGAATACGGGCGCGCCGTAAGAGACGATCCGCGCGCCGGTCGCCTCCACCCCTTCCCTCGTCAGGTCGTCCGGGTCCACGGATAGGCCGCTCGTCGTTATGACGATGTCTGCGCCGAGACCGAAGAACTCCAGTATGGCGTCCCGGATGAGGCCCACGTTGTCCCTGACCACCCTTTTGCCCACCATCGTCAGGCCGTATCGCTCCAGCTTTTTCTCTACGCGGGGCGAGGCGTCGATGATCCGCCCTGTCGCAACCTCCGTCCCCGTAACCACAAGCCCTGCCTTCATCCGCGCAAAAGGCAGCACCCTGACCGGCTGCTTTCGCGCGGCCGCTTCCGCCTTTTGCAGCAGGTCCTCGGCGATGTACAGGGGGATGATCCGCGTCGCGGCCACGACGTCGCCCGCGCCCACCGGGTACATGTCGGGAAGCGTGGTGAAGGCCACGTGGCTGACCCTGTTCAACGCACCGAGGCGCGCCTTGTTGACCGAAAGCAGCCCGTCGATCCTGCTCTTGATGTTGATCCGCCCTTCCTTGGGAGGGAGAAGCTCCATGTTCCCGTCGACAGCGGCCGTCGCGATGCGCATCCCCGCCTCGTCTTCGTGGACCTCCCGCTCTTTCCCGTCGGTGATGAAGACGTGGCTCTTCCCCATGTCGAGGAGCTTCCCGACGTCGGCCTTTTTTATGACCCTGCCGCGCCTGAAAACCGCGTCCTTCTTCTTTCCCGGCACGATCTCCGTGATATCGTGGGCGAGGATCAGCCCCACCGCATTCTCAACCTTGACCTTTTTCAATCGTATAGCCCCTCCTCCTCAAAAGCGCGATATCCTCCTCCGTGTCCAGGTCGAGGACGCTGCCTTCCCCGCATTCGACGAAGAGCGCTTCCGTCCCCGCCGATGCGATCATGTCCCGCAAGCCCCACTCGCCCTCTATTGCCTCCATCGCCCCCATGTGCCTCTTCACATCGACGAGCACGGGATGGCCCTTTACGCCTTCGTGGGTCGCTACTACGATGGAGCTGCCCTGCGACCCGTACAATTGCAGCACCCGGCCGATTACCCCGGGCGCAAGGAAAGGCTTGTCGCCCAGGTGGAACAGGACGAGGTCGAACCCGGCGACCACGGGGAGGGCCGCCCTGATCGAGGACGACATCCCGTCATGACGCCGTTCATTATGGGCGAACGTAACGGGAAGGCCCGAAAGCTCACCAGCGACCTTTTGCGCCTCGAAGCCTGTCACCACAACGATCTCGTCGATCCCTGCCGTCATAAAGAGGCGCACCGTCCTCCGCACTACGGCCTCTCCGTTCAGCCGCGCGCACAACTTATTGAACCCGAGCCGCGTTGACGCCCCCGCGGCAAGGATAACCGCGACTGCTCGCCTCATCGATTGGTCTGGAAAGGCACGGCAAGGAAAGGCGTTCATCTTCGGGCCGGGCGGGGCGGCCTGCCCCGTTAGTCGGAACGGGCGCCTTTGCCTGCGCCTGCATCCGGCCGGATCTGGCGGTTCAAGTCCGTTATAAGCGCTTCCACGTCTATGCCGTGCACCTCGGCCCCCTGCTCTATGCTCTCGAACAGGGCCGCCTGACAGCCGAGGCAGCCCAGGCCGTGCCTCTCGAAGATCGCCACGGTCTCCGGGTACTTCCTGACCACTTCCTCGATGGACATCTTCCTGTTTATCATAACTGCTCCCCATCTGCCATTACCGGCAGCGCTCCGGCGGGCCGCCGGTCGCGCTTTACTTTCCGATCCGCCGGCCGCCAACGGTGCGCTTCAGCCCCCGTCCCCGCCCCGGCGCGTCCACGCAGGGAAAATCGGACCGTAGTATACATTAAAACACATCCGCAGAGAAGATGTATATAGTTGTCCCCTTCGACCGCCAGGCGCCCCTCGGCAGCCCCGCCTTCAGGCAGGTATGCTCAAGGAAGGTCTCCCTGTCCCACCCGTTCTCCGTCGCCACCTGGGGAAGCAAAAGCCCGGAGCCCGAGTCGCCTTCTATATATATGCCGTGGACGCCTACCTCGATCTCGCTCACGTCGGTTATCTTCTTCATCGGCGTCAGGACCGATATCTCGATGTCCGTCTGCCGCCACTCCTCCGCATCGAGGGGCATGAAGCGGGGGTCGTGGAACGCGGCCTCGACCGCCATCCGCCGTACCGTCTCGTCGAGGGGCGCACAGGCCCGCAAATACCCGATGCAGCCCTTAAGCTCGCCTTTCGTCTTCAGGCAGACGAAGGCCCCCATCTTCTCCTTGAGCGTTTTCGGGACATCCGGCGTCTTCTCCCTCCTGCCGAAAAGCACGCTTTCTATGGAGCTTCGCGCTAGGTCCTTCAGGATCCGCCTCTCCACATCGGAGAAATGAAGGTCCGTACCTGCCTTCCCGCCCGCCACGTCCTATTTTCCTCCGTAAAGCACGCAGGAGACGTACCCGACGACGCCGCTCATCTCGCCCGTCACGTCGCCGGAATTCGCGTAATTGAGCGCCCTGGCCTGCGTCGCCCCCAGGCGCTCGCATACCGTCATGGCCGCAAGTATCGCGCCTGCGCCGCACGCCTCGTACCTGGCCTGCGTCAGCCCCTGGGCCAGGCCCTTAATGTCGAACCGCTCGATCAACTCTATCGCTGCCTTGTCGAGGGTTACCGCCATCCCGTACGAATAATAGTGGGAGAGGTCGGTGCTGCCGAGTATGAGATACTCCCCTTCCCTCCCCTTGATCGTCTCATAGATCAGGCTGCCCAGATCGATGGAGCCTTGCGGGTCCTGGGCGCTTCCCATGATTAAAGGCACGATTTTGAAGTCCGGCAGGACGCACTGCAGAAAAGGCACCTGGACCTCGATGGAATGCTCTCCCCGGTGCATCTTGGCGTCGGCATGGACGAGGTCGCCCGCCTTCATGAGCGCGTCGGCAAGGTCCGCGTCGATGTCCACGAGGCCGAGAGGCGTCTTGTACGCCCCCGTGCCCTGCACTGCGGCCCCTATGAAGAAGGAGCGGTGGCTGGGGGCGAGGATGATGACCGTGTCGTAGCGGCGGCCGTCCAGGGCCTTGTAGCCGTAAGCTGCGGTCGGGCCGGAGTACATGTAGCCCGCGTGAGGCGATATCAGCCCCCGGATATCCCCGTCGATGTCAGCCGGGGGGACTTTGCCCAGGTACGTCTCGATGTCGGCCTTCAGCACGTCCGGGTTGCGCGGGTAGAAGGTGCCGGCCACCGAAGGCTCTCTGATCTCACCCATGCCTGTTCCCACCTTTTGGCTTATTATAACACAATTACAGAGGGCCTAGTATCAACGAAAGATTCTGGTCGGACTCCTCCAGGCTTGGACTCGCGCCTCTGCGGAATCGCGATCTGCGGCGCCCTGCTCGCCGTGGGGCCTCCGATGTACGTACAGTACGATCTCCGGCCGCCACGTCTCACAGTGCATCTGCCTATCATCGATTCCTTGAGGCGCTCCTCCGCAGCCGGCCGCCGCTAACGGAATAAAGAGCATATTATAAGGCGGCGGCAAGAGCGGGCTCTACTCTAACCATAGTCTAGGATATGTAAGACGTCGATTATATTGGAAGAAGAAATTGCACCGCATACCTTCCGGTTATGTGATAGGCTACTGACAGGGAAAAGACCATGCCGGGCGATCAATTGCACGGGCTTGCCGAAATCCGCCGGGCGGGCGCGGGGGCGGCTTGTTCGTAGCCTCGGTCCTCGCTTTCTGCTGCGGCATCTACCTCCAGGCGCTCTACGGGTTGCGCCTCGCGCCGCTGCTTTTGGCCGCCCTTGCGGTGACGGCGGCCCTGCCGTTCGTCGCCAGGTCCTCAAAGGCATTCGCCCTCCTTTTGCTTGCAGGCTTCATGCTCTGCGGCGGCGCGCGCCTCGCCTTTATCGACTTAAGCCAGAAGGCGTCGCCGGAGGATGACGGCGGCAGGCAGGTTTACGAGGGGACCGTCGTCGAGAGCGCCGCCCGCGTCAAGGTGCTCGCCCTGTCCGGGCCTGCCCGCCTGGCGGGGATGCGCGTGGTCTTTTTCTCCAGCCTCGACCTGCCCCTTTCAGACCGGGTGCGGGTTTTCGGCGCCATCAGGCCCATCGTGCCGGGCTTCAAGAACCCCGGCAGCCTCTCGTGGAAGTGGCTGAAGCGCCTTGAGGGCGTCTCATACGAGGTGAGGGGGAAGGTGCTCTCGACCACAGCGGGCAGCGACCCCATCGCGTCGATGAGGCGCTACTTCAAGCAGAATATAGAGAGATCGTGCGCGCCGGAGGCCGACATACTGAAGGCGCTGACCATCGGCGACAGGGCGGCGGTCACGCAGGAGAAGAACGACCTCTTCCTCCACACGGGCACGTCGCACATCCTCGCCATTTCGGGCTTCAACGTGGGCGTCATCTCGGGGTTTTTCTTTTTCCTGGCGCGAGCCGCCTTGAGGCGGATAAGGCGCCTGCGCATGTCGGGGAAGGACAGGCGGTACGCCGCCCTGATTACGATCCCCTTTCCCCTGGTATTCATGCTCGTGGCGGGCGCTGGCGTCTCCGTCATCAGGGCCGCCATCATGATCGCGGTATTCATGCTCGCCGTTTTCCTGGAGCGGGAAAGGGACTTCTACAACACGACGGCCCTGGCCGCCCTCGCCATCCTGCTCGTCTATCCCCATTCGCTCCTGACGCCATCGTTCCAGCTAACCTTCATAAGCCTCGTTTTCATCGTCATGCTCGTGCGAAGGGCGTTTCCGCTGATGATCCGCATAAAGAACAGGGTCGCCCTCTGGTCCCTCTCGACCGTGATCTCCACTGCGGCCGCCACGCTCGGCACGGCCCCGATCGTCCTCTATTATTTCTACGGCATAAACCCGCTCTCGGTCCTTCACAACCTCGTGACCATACCCCTCATGGGCGTCGCCGCGACAGTGCTAGGCCTCGTCGGCATGACGACCCCCTGGGGCTGGCCCCTGCTATTTGCTGCCGGGAAGATCACGGGGGTCAACCTGGCCCTCCTGCACGCGCTCGACTTCGGCTACCTCTACCCCCTCGTAAGGCCGACTTTTTCGGAGATGGCGCTCTACTACGCCATCCTGATCGCACTGGTTCACCTGAACAGGCGACACGTGCCCGCGCTCCTCATCTGCGTCCTTCTCCCCCTTTCGGCCGTCCAGGTCTACGCCGATTACCGGCAGCGGTACAACACGGACCTGGGGGTTTTCTTCATCGACGTAGGCCAGGGCAACGCGGCGCTGGTCGAGGGACCGGGGGGCTTGAGGGTCCTCATCGACGGAGGCGGCTATCCCAGCTCGGACTTCGACATGGGCAGGCAGGTGATCGCGCCGTTCCTGCTTTACAGGAAGATACGGACCATCGACTGCGTCGTCAACACGCACCCCCACGCAGACCACGTGGGCGGACTCGCTTACGTCCTGCGCAACTTCCACGTCTCCCGCCTCGTCACGGGCGGCCTTTACCCTGCGGAGCAAAAGTCGCGCGAGCTGATAGAGACCGCGGCGGCGATGGGCGTGGAGCGCTCGATATGGAAAAAGGGGGACGGCCTGGCAAGGGGCGCTTTTCGTATGGACGTGCTCCACCCGGCCGGCCCGGTCTCATGGGACGACCCGAACAACAGCGCCCTGGTCTTCAAAATCCGCTACGGGGAGAACGCGTTCCTCCTCCCTGCCGATATCGAGAGCGACGTGGAAGGAAACATGGTCGTCTCCGGCCTTCCTCTCAGGTCGGACGTCCTCGAGGTCCCCCATCACGGCAGCGCCGCATCGAGCAGCCTCCCGTTCATTGCCGCAGTCGGGCCCAGGCTCGCAATCGTCAGCACAGCCGAAGGCCATATAAAGAACCTGCCGAGCAACGAGGCCCTCAGACGATACGCGGCCCTCTCCATACCCGTCCTGCGGACCGACAGGCAGGGCTGCATCGAGGTGAGGTCCGACGGCAGGCGCATCACCTGGCGGACATACGGGGGGAGATAACGCAAAGGGGGCGGGGGATTAACCTGCCTTAGCCCGGCTTCCTTACAAAAACGATGGGAGGCGTAATGGTGATGCTTTCGAGCTTCGACTCCCTTTCCGGCTTGCCGTCGAACCGCCCCTTCGTAACGTTGGCCGCCCCCTGCTCGTCCACGAGCTGCTTCACGAAGCCGACCATGCCGTAGCTGTGGCACCGCTCGGGGACCTTAAGCTTCAATTTGCGACCCAGCCATGAGCGCAGAGGGCCGCGCGCGCCATACGCACCGATGTCGAGCTTTCGGCCGTCCGGCCAGTCGTCCAGGTAGCCCGTGCCCCAGTCCTCTATCGCGTAGATCCCGCCCGGCTTTAAGTGGTTTTCGAAAAGATGCCAGAAGGCCGTTTTCGTCAACGCGCCTATGTGCGAGGCGTCGTCGATAATGATGTCGAACCCGCCGGGGGCCGCCTCAGCCGCGACGCGCGTCAGGAACGCCGTATCGGCCTGGCTGCCCTCGTAGACGCGGATGCGCTCGCCCGGGTCGAACCCGTCCGACAGACGGATATCGATGCCCACGATCTCACCTTCTGGAAAATAGTCCCGCCACAGCAGCAGGGAGGCCCCCTTGTGCACCCCGAGCTCCAGCAGCACGATCTTTTTCCCGACCCACGGGCCGAAAACCGCGTCGTACCGCGCAAGCAGGCCGCCGCTTATCTTGTCCGAATCGTATCGCCCCAGGTCCAGCTCCGCGCTCCGCATGTCGTATTTCTCCTTCGCCCTATCGCCAGTAGTCCTGTCTTGCGCGATTATAGCCTTCCCCGCCGCCGAAGGCAATAAAAATGGGCAATTGTGGGGGACATTCGACATCATAGCAAACGGCTTGATGATGGTCTATAATACCATATGGTATAGTTTACCAGATGATATACAAGCTATGCGAGGTGAACCGTGAGCAAGGATATAAAAATCGAGGTTAGAGGGGCCGAAGAGTCCGCTATGGAAGCGGCAAGGGCGTGGGAGGGGGCTGAACGGGGCGCAGCACCGGAGAAACCGGTCGATAGGCTTTATTTCCAAAGCCTGGAAACGCTCCTGAGCGTGCTCTCTACGCGCCGCCTCGATCTCTTGAAAGTGCTGCACGAGTCAGGACCATCCAGCGTGAGAGCATTGACGAAAATATTGAACAGGGACTACAAGAACGTCCACCAGGACGTCGCACTGTTGGAGAAAGTCGGCCTGATAGAGCGCACAGGCGGTAAGATAAGCGCCCCCTGGGAACGCATCATCGCCGAGATACGACTGGCAGCGTAAGGATATCCTATCCTTTGTCCCTGGTCAGACCCTGCATGGCAATCAAGCAAACGCCATCCATGTGGAGAACCCAGTCTCCACCTACAACTCTCGCGTCAGCACCGAGGCAAGAAAATAAGGATTGCCACACGGAAGGAAGGGCGAGAATCCTAACTTATGAATGGAAAGCCGCCGCCGCTTTACTTGTCAAGTTAGTCAACTATGTGCCTGATGCTCTCTTTTTTCCACACGATTCGATAGAAAGTGTTATAATGCTAAGGGCTTACGGGGAGAAAACTTTTCCATCCTAAATGAAAACAGCGTGCAATAACGAGGAAGACAAGGCGCTGAAAAAGAAAATGACAGCCAATTATCAATTAATCATCGGCTGTATAATTGTTGCGGTATGTGCTATCGGCGGTGTTTTAGGCGGTATTATGATTAAGAATGGTTATGCACAGAAGTATGGCACTAAATCAGATAATCCGTCTGTTGAACAACGAAGCTCTGGCCCTAATTCTCCAAACATAAATGCTCCAAATGCAAAGACAATACAGATTACCTATGGGATACCAGAAAAGGTTTTTAATGAGTGGCTTAAGCAGGTAAGGGGCGAGAAAGGAAAGGACAAGGCAATTGAGTATCTTTTAGAAGATCTAAAGCAGAAAAATGTCACTATAACAGTTATGCAAGGGCAAATTGAAGACGGTCTAAAAATGCGTAGGGAGCTAGAGAAAAGGTTAACCGAAACCTCCTCCGCTCAGGCAAAGACTCAGCCTCTGTCGGGATTCACTCATCAAGAGTTTATAGATAACTTTGGAATATTCCGTGCGTACTATCAATACAGAAAGACAATAGAATTATTGAATCCACAAATGCTCACAGAGCTACTTAGAGCTTATCCGTAATTAACTTGATTTAAATTCATAGCCATACTACACTTTAGCGAGGAGGTGGGTATGGCAAAGATCCGCTCATGGGAAGTGTCCGACGAGTTCTGGAAACGTGTCGCACCTTTTATTCCGAAACGGGAGCGAGAATCTGGTAAGGCATTCAAAAGGAAGCCCGGCGGCGGCCGTAAAGCTATGTCCCAGCGGCGCGTATTCGAAGGCATCGTCTTTGTGCTGAGAACCGGATGCCAGTGGAAGTCACTGCCCAGAGAACGGTTCGGAAGCGCAAGCTCCATACACAAGTACTTCCGGCAATGGCTGAAGGGAGGTTTCTTCCTTGCCCTCTGGCGCGCCGGTCTCGCCGAGTACGATGATATGGAGGGGATCGCCTGGAAGTGGCAGAGCATGGATGGGGCCATCATCAAAGCGCCTCTGGCGCAAGAGGCAGCCGGTCCGAACCCGACAGACAGGGGGAAAAAAAGGAAGCAAGAGACACCTCCTGGTGGACGGACGTGGCGTCCCGCTGTCGCTGATCGTAACAGGGGCCAATCGACATGACGCAAGCCAGCTTACCGCAGTGCTCGATGCCGTCGTTATTCCCCTTCCGAAGAGACAACGATTCTTATACGCAGATAAGGGATACGATGGCGAACAGGCTCGCGAGCAGATCCGCATCAGGGGCTACGCTCCGAGGGTCTCACGAAAGAAGCGTAAACGCGGGCGTCCTCCCAAGAACCGGCGTTGGGTTGTGGAAGCGGCGCACTCCTGGTTCAACAGGTTTCGTAAGCTTCTGGTCAGATATGAGAAGATGTCCGAAAGCTACGAAGCTCTTGTTCATCTCGCGGCTGCGATTATTTGCTGGAGGAAGGTTGTTGCTATTTACGGATAAGTCCTTAATGTATACTTCCGGTCGGTTCTTCTATATCCGTCACCTGAGATGAAAAAGTACTACATCACAGCAACAGACGGACCGCTCCGTGGGACACTCCTACTCTTACAGTTACAAGGACATAATGAAAAAGGTGAAGCAGTCTCTATAAGTCTGCCAGAATTATCACAGTCGCTCTTGGCCGATGTTTGCACCGATTTTATAAAGAGTGCCAGTCCTGAGAACTATGAAGCGTTATTGTCCTTATTTGACCGTGCTTTGTCCACGCCCGGATTGGATAAGGTCCAAAAGAGCAACATTCTAGATGCTCAGGCCTTTATCAAGAAGAATAAACTGTTTCACGGCTAAGTGGAATAGCCCGCCCATTTCAACCGGTTACGCGTACAAACCTGGCTGTAGTCATAACCTCAGCGTAAACATTATAGATTACGTCGCATAAAAGAAACCGGAGGCATAAATGGCTGAGCAACCTATTCAGGGCACCAACGGAGTCAGAAAGATATCGGGAGACCAAGGGGACGTTCTTCACTTCTTTCACTTGCTGGCCCTTTGACCACTTGTATTCAGGCAGTGCAAGAGAAGCTCGCGGATCATCGACTTCAGGAAGTAGCCCGCAAAAATAGTGCCCTCTTACCTTTTGCCCATTTTTACATGGGAAAAGTTACCGGCTTCACTTACAAGTCCGCTTCTTTGGCACCTCAATCCTTCGTATATCGGGATTATCAGCATGGAATATATTGGTGGTTTCCGTCTCGTCATCATAAACAAGAACTACCAATCCCTTTTCAAGTTTATGTTTTACCTGCCTGAAGCTTGTTTCCGGCGAGACCTCTGTTTCGCCATAATCAGTGCCCTCTCTTGAAATAAATTCCTCAATAACGCCCCGCAGGGCTTCAGGGCTGAGTTTTTCGACTGGAATTATATGGACAGACATATAGATTTGTCTAACCTGCTTTCGTATAACCCGAAGGGAACCACTTATTTCCTGGTTTCATCATGGGCACTTTCGGCAACAGGTGAACCTGGCGGCGCAATGGTCTCTGTCAAGATTTATTTTTGGGTTGCTTCTCACTTTTAGCTTTCGCTTTCTGCTGTTGTTTCGCGGCGCTCTGTTTTGCTCCCTTATCCTTGTCCTTCTTGCTTTTGTCTCCCATCACTTTCCCCCTTTTTTTGAGTGCCCGCGTCTTCGCGTCCGTAAGCCGTCAGCAGCCTGGCGGTACAGCGTGACGCGAGCACCGGTCCATATCCTCACTCTACAACTTTGCTTTTTTTTCGTCAACGGCAGACAGGGCAAAGGCATTTGGACTATACCCCCCATCGATCGCTCCGCTGCGTATCTTACTAAGGGCCCATGTCCCAGCCTGCCTTTAGCATCTCGGTCTTGCGGCCAAGTCTTCAATCCTGTCAACAATTACCAGGCATTCCGCAGACAGCTTACGTGCCTTCCATGGGTCGAAGTGCAAGCGATCACCCACTTCCGCCAATCACTCGGACAACCAAACCGGGAGATTGCCGCTTGAAATGGCGCATAAACGGGACAGCGATGTAGAAACTACATTCCAGGAAGTACTGTTCCCCCTCCGCCTGCTCCGCCGCACTTGCCATGGTACATCCTGAAACAGCTAAACGCGGAAATGCCCGCTTGACCTTTTGCTCGTGTTATCCTTTCACACGCAAATAGAGGTCTGGTGACCTACCCCCACGAACATTTTCTGCCGCCTTGCAGTGGACCGCCTAAGTTGTACATCCAACTGCGGGGTTGGCAACTATCCGGTTGGGAAGTATAGAAGGCAGCTGAGAACGGACCTGCGCCGGAAAGAAACCGCAGCAACCTGACACCAACCTGCGCTTTTGAGAAGAGCGGCAAGTATGAGGATGCAGATTTGGGCGAGCGCAAGGTTCGAGGCGCGGAGGCGTACTTTTCCGGTACGTCGGAGCGTCGCGGACCGCAGCGCGATCCCAAAGATGCGCCTCAGACGCGCCGCTCCCCATCCCTCAACCGCGTTTGAGTTGCTGCAGCATACGTCTGTCATGAAACGCCCGCCCCTCAAAGCTCTGCAGCGGCGTCACCTGCCATTCGAGGACGGGCCACAGGGGCAGTGAGCGCATGATCTGGTCGAGCTCTTCGTTCGTGGCCGCGTCGATGATGAAGGCGACGGCGCGCTCTGAGACGGGGACGCCTCCCGCCAGTATCTTGTTCTCCAACTGGAGCTTCTTGAGGGCCTCGAAACCGGGCAGGATGTAATCCTCGATGAGCTCTACCATGTCTTCGGGCACCGTCAGGGCGGGCCCTCCGCTTCCGATAACCAGATAGTTCATGATTCGCCCTCCTGCACGGAATATACAACGCTTACGCGGCCGTGTAAAGCGTTTGCTTACCCGCCCGGCCATCCGCCGGCCTCCCTTACCTTCCCCGCTTCCGCCATATGGCTACCACATGGCAGGGGGAATATGTTATATTGGAGTCACGTCTTAGGGGCGATGAGCCGCCCGTCCGCCGGACCGGTGCGTTTTTACATAAAAATGAGGGGAGAGGGCATGAACGAGCAGTACATTGAGGAAGGTCTTACCTTCGACGATCTTCTTCTTATCCCGTCCTTCAGCCAGGTGATGCCTTTCGAGGTAGGGGTATCGACGCTCCTCACGCCCGCGATAAAGCTCAATATCCCC
The DNA here is from genome assembly GCA_963835595.1 of uncultured delta proteobacterium. Taxonomy (GTDB): domain Bacteria; phylum Desulfobacterota; class Syntrophorhabdia; order Syntrophorhabdales; family WCHB1-27; genus CAWEPK01. The sequence continues at coordinate 678,600 of CAWIGL010000003.1, forward strand.
CTGATAAGTGCGGCCATGGACACGGTTACCGAATCGAAGACGGCCATCTGCATGGCCCAGGAGGGGGGGTTAGGCATAATCCACAGGAACATGGGCATAAAGGAGCAGGCCCAGGAAGTCGAGCAGGTGAAAAAGTCCGAGAGCGGCATGATAGTGGACCCGATCACGATCTCGCCGGACCAGCACATCAAGGACGCCCTCGACATAATGGCCCGGTACAGGATCTCCGGCATCCCCGTCACCCAGGGCAGGAAGCTCGTCGGCATCATCACGAACAGGGACCTGCGGTTCGAGACGAACCTGGGGCAGAAGGTCTCCGACGTGATGACCAAGGAGAACCTCGTCACCGTGGACGAGGGCATCAGCCTTGAGGAGTCGAAGAAGATACTCCATCAGCACAGGATAGAGAAGCTCCTGGTGGTCGATTCCGAATACAACCTGAAGGGGCTTATAACGATAAAGGACATCGAGAAGGTGATAAAGTACCCTTCGGCGTGCAAGGACTCCTTAGGCAGGCTGCGGGTAGGGGCGGCCGTCGGCGTAGGGCCGGACAGGGACGCGAGGGTCGATGCCCTCGTCAAGGCGGGCTGCGACGTGGTAGTCATCGACACGGCGCACGGCCACTCGAAAAACGTCATCGATTCCGTGCGTGATATCAGGAAGAATTTCAATAACATACAGTTGGTAGCAGGGAACGTAGCCACCGAAGAGGGGTCCAGGGCCTTGATCGACGCGGGGTGCGACGCGGTAAAGATCGGCGTTGGGCCGGGCTCCATCTGCACCACGCGGATAGTGGCGGGCGTCGGCGTGCCTCAGATGACGGCCGTCATGGAGGCCGCGAGGGCCGCAAAGAAGAAGGGCGTCCCCGTCATAGCCGACGGCGGCGTCAAATATTCGGGCGACGTGACGAAGGCGATAGCCGCAGGGGCGGACGTCGTAATGATAGGCAACCTCTTTGCGGGCACGGACGAGACCCCAGGCGAGATGGTACTCTACCAGGGCCGCACGTACAAGATGTACCGGGGCATGGGGTCGCTCGACGCCATGAAAGAGGGCAGGACCAGGGACCGCTACTCCATCGCCGAGGACGAGGTCGAGTCGAAGATCGTCCCCGAAGGCATAGAGGGGCGCGTGCCCTACAGGGGGTCGCTCTCCTTCACCCTCCACCAGCTCATAGGGGGCCTGCGCGCAGGCATGGGATACCTCGGCTGCCGCAGCCTCGAAGAGCTCCAGAAGAACGCAAGGTTCCTGCGGATAACGAACGCGGGCTTGAGAGAAAGCCACGTCCACGACGTGATGATAACGAAAGAGGCGCCAAACTACAGGATCGAATAGGGATAAGAATCACCGATGGCCTACGGCGACTACCACCAGGAAATAGTGATTATCCTCGATTTCGGCTCCCAGTACACGCAGCTCATCGCAAGGCGCGTGAGGGAGCTTGGCGTCTACTGCGAGATACTGCCCTATAACGCGGACGTAGAAAAGATAAGGGCCGCCAGGCCCATCGGGATCATACTGTCGGGCGGCCCCAGGAGCGTCACGGAAATTGACGCGCCCGTCTGCGACGGGGCCATTTTCCGCATCGGCGCGCCCCTGCTCGGCATCTGCTACGGCATACAACTGATCGCAAAGATGCACGGCGGCGAGGTCCAGCGGTCGGAAAAGCGGGAATACGGCCGCGCCCATATCTACCGGGACGGCACAAGCCCGCTGCTCGACGGCATGGAATACGGGGACACCATCTGGATGAGCCACGGGGACGCCATCATGCGGATGCCCCCAGGGTTTACCGCCCTGGCCCACTCGGAGAACTCGCCGTACGCGGCCATCGGCAACGAGGCAGGGACGGTCTTCGGCGTCCAGTTCCACCCGGAGGTGCACCACACGCCGAAGGGAAAGGTCATACTGAAGAACTTCCTATACACGATCTGCAAGGCCAAGGGGCTCTTTTCCGCCGCATCGTTCATAGAGATGACCACGAAGAAGATAAGGGATGAAGTAGACGGCGGGAAGGTCGTCTGCGCCCTCTCCGGGGGCGTCGATTCCTCCGTAGTGGCCACCCTCGTCCACAGAGCGATAGGCGACAGGCTCACGTGCGTCTTCGTGAACAACGGCGTGCTGAGGAAAAACGAAGGTCAGGAGGTGCTCGACCTCTTCAAGGACCGCCTCCACCTCAACTTAAGGTATGTGGACGGCTCGGAAAGGTTCCTCGCCGCCCTCAAGGGCGTGCGGGACCCGGAGAGGAAGCGTAAGATCATAGGCAGGCTCTTCATCAAGGTCTTCGAGGAGGAGGCACTCGCCGTAGGCGACGTCCAATACCTCGCGCAGGGCACCCTCTACCCGGACGTAATCGAAAGCGTCTCGTTCAAGGGACCGTCTGCGACCATAAAGAGCCACCACAACGTGGGGGGCCTTCCCAAGCGGATGCGCCTCAAGCTCATCGAGCCGCTGCGGGATCTCTTCAAGGACGAGGTCCGCGTTGTCGGGCGCGAGCTTGGACTGCCCGCCTACGTAGTGCAGAGGCAGCCCTTCCCAGGCCCCGGCCTTGCCATAAGGATGATAGGCGATGTGACCGGGGAGAGGGTCGCGATGCTCCAGGAGGCGGACGCCATCATCCGCGAGGAGATCGAGAGGAAAGAGAGCTTCGGCCACATATGGCAGTCCTTCGCGATCCTGATTCCCATCAAGACGGTGGGCGTCATGGGTGACGAGCGGACCTACGCGAACGCGATAGCCCTGCGCGTAGTCGAAAGCGAAGACGGCATGACGGCCGACTGGGCCAGGATACCATACGACGTGCTCGACCTTATCTCCCGCCGCATCATCAACGAGGTCCCCGGCGTCAACCGCGTGGTCCTCGATATATCCTCGAAGCCGCCGAGCACGATAGAGTGGGAGTAGGTTGAGCGAGTTCGTACACCTCCACCTGCATACGCAGTTCAGCCTCCTCGACGGGGCCATCCGCTTCGAGCCGCTCTTCGAGATGGCGCGCTCGTACAAGATGCCCGCCTGCGCCATCACAGACCACGGGAACATGTTCGGCGTGGTCGATTTCTATTTCTCAGCCCGCGCAAATAGCGTAAAGCCCATCATCGGCTGCGAGGCGTACATTGCGCCGAACTCGCGCTTGGACAAAGAGCGCCATGAAAACAACGCCTACCACGTGGTGCTCCTCGCCGAGAACAACGAGGGGTACGCGAACCTGATGAAGCTCATCAGCATCGCCCACATGGAGGGCTTCTACTACGTGCCGCGCATCGACAGGGAGATACTCCGCAGGCACAATGCGGGCCTCCTCTGCCTGACTGCGTGCCTGAAAGGCCAGATACCCCAGGCGATCCTGCGGGGTGACGAAAACGGGACCGCCGCCCACATGGAGGAGTACCTCTCCATCTTCGGCCCCGACCGCCTCTACCTGGAGATCCAGGACAACGGCATCCCCGAGCAGAAGAAGGTGAACGAGGGCCTCCTGCGCCTCGCGGACCGCTACGGCCTGCCGCTGGTAGCTACGAACGACTGCCACTACCTGAGAAAGCAGGAGGCGCGGGCGCACGAGCTTTTGCTCTGCATACAGACAGGCAAGAAGATGAGCGACACGGACCGCCTGAAGCTCTCGACGGACGAGTTCTACTTCAAGTCCGCCGACGAGATGGCCTCCGCCTTCGCCCACTGCCCCCAGGCCCTCAGCAACACGCTCCTCATAGCCGAAAGATGCAACGTCTCCATCGAGACGGGCAAATACCACTTCCCCAACTTCAGCCTGCCGGGGGGCATCAGCCCTGAGGAGCACTTCGAGGTCTTGTGCCTGAAGGGGTTCGAGAAGAAGATAGGGATGATCGCCGCTTCCTACGGCGCTTTCGACGAGGCCCTGCGCGACAGGTACAGGACGCGGCTTAACTACGAGATCGATGTGATCAAGACGACGGGGTTCGCCAGCTATTTCCTCATCGTCGCCGATTTCATCGGCTACGCCAAGTCGAACGACATCCCCGTGGGACCGGGCAGGGGCTCGGCCGCCGGCAGCCTGGTCGCCTTCTGCCTCGACATAACGAATATCGACCCCATAAAATACGACCTCCTCTTCGAGCGGTTCCTCAACCCGGAGCGCATATCCATGCCGGATATCGACGTGGACCTCTGTTTCGTAAAACGCGAGCGCGTTATAGAATACGTCACGAACAAGTACGGGAAGGAGAACGTCGCGCAGATCATAACCTTCGGGACGATGAAATCGAAGGCAGCGGTCAGGGACGTCGGCAGGGCGCTCGGCGTCCCGTACGCCAACGTGGACCAGATCGCGAAGCTGATACCGGCCACGCTCGACATCAGCATAGAGCAGGCCCTGGCCGAAGAGCCGAGGCTCAGGGACCTCTGCCAGAAAGACGAGACGGTCCGGGAGCTTATCGACAACGCGCAGGTGCTCGAAGGTCTCGCGCGCCACGCGTCGACGCACGCGGCGGGCATCGTCATATCGAACAAGCCGCTCATGGAGCACGTGCCGCTCTACCGGGGGCAGAAGGGCGAGACGGTCACCCAGTACTCGATGAAGACCATCGAGAAGATAGGGCTCGTCAAGTTCGACCTCCTGGGCCTCAAGACCCTGACGATCATCGACAACGTCGTAAAGGTGCTGAAAGCACAGGGGACCGACCTCGACATCGCGCGCATCCCCCTAGACGACAAAGAAACATACAGGCTCCTCGCCTCGGGCAACACGTCCGGCATCTTCCAGCTTGAGAGCAGGGGCATGAGGGAGCTTCTCGCGCGGCTCAAGCCGTCCCAGTTCGAGGACATCATCGCGCTGAACGCCCTCTACCGCCCAGGCCCCCTCGGAAGCGGGATGATCGACGATTTCATCAAGAGGAAGCATAACCCTACCCTCGTCAGGTACGAGACGGAGCTGCTCAAGGAGGCCTTACAGGAGACGTACGGCGTCATCGTCTACCAGGAGCAGATCATGAGAATTGCCTCGCTCCTCGGGAACTTCACGAAAAGCGAGGCCGACCAGCTCAGGAAGGCGATAAGCAAAAAGATACCGGAGCAGCTCGAATCGTACAGGGAGCAGTTCAAGCAGGGGTGCGCGGCGAACAACGTCAAGCCGGAGGTTGCGACAAAGATTTACGACGTCATCCTGCGGTTCGGCCAGTACGGCTTCAACAAATCGCACGCCGCCGCCTATGCGCTCATCGCCTACCAGACGGCCTACCTCAAGGCCCACCATTACCTCCCCTTCATGGCTGCCATCCTGACGAACGAGGTGAGCGACACGGACAGCCTGATCCGCTACATCACGGAATGCAGGGAGAACGGCGTCGTTATCCTGCCGCCGGATGTCAACGAGAGCGCGAAGGTCTTCACCATCGTCGGGGACAAGATAAGGTACGGGCTGCTCGGCATAAAAGGCGTGGGCGAGGCCGCCCTGGACAGCATCCTCGGGCGCGAGGGAGGAGTGCGGCGGGTTCTCGTCGTTCACCCATTTTTGCAGCCTGGTCGATTCGAGGAAGGTCAACAAGAAGGTGGTCGAGTGCCTTATGAAGGCAGGCGCCTTCGACTGCACGGGCCTGCGGCGCTCGCAGTTGCTTGCCCTCGTCCAGGACAAGTGGGACAGGCTCTCGAAGAAAAACGGCAAGAACAGCCTCCAGATGGACATCTTCGGGACGAACGCGTTCACCCCCAGGGAGGACGAGATGCCCCAGACCGACGAGCTCGACCACGCGGAGATACTCAAAGGCGAAAAGGAGGCCCTCGGCTTCTTCTTCAGCCAGCACCCCCTGTCTGCGCACAGCCATCTCATCTCCCACATCACGCGCTTCGACACGGGCAGCATAAAGGAGACGGAGACGACCGAAGACGTGACGATAGTCGGCATCGTGAACGGCTGCAAGGAGATCACGACGAAAAAGGGCGACCGCATGGCCAATATATCCCTCGAAGACACGAAAGGCATCATCGAGGCCATTGTCTTCCCCGACCTCTATTCGAAGAACCTTCTCCTGATAAGGAGCGACAAGCCCGTAGTCGTTACGGGCGCGCTTGAGAGGACCGAGGACGGGACGAGCCGCATCAGGGCAAAAAATATCACGCCCCTCGAAGATATACAAAAAGAGCTGGAAAAGATCGTGCGCATAAAGATCGATTGCTGCCTGTTCAAAAAGGACCATCTGAGGACATTGCGGGACATCCTGGTCACGATCAAGGGCGACTCGCGGGTCCTCCTCGAATTCCTGCAGGACGGAGAGCGTAAGGTGTTCGATGTCCCCGGCGTGCGCATCGACGCAGGCAGGGCGGCGATGGTGCAGAGGCATTTCAGCCGCGGCCTGGACATCGAGGTGGCTTAAGGGATGAAGCGGTATTATCTCGATTTCGAGAAGAAGCTGGAGCCCCTGGAGCGCAGGGTAGAAGAGGTGTGCACGTTCCACGACGTGACGGACCCGCACTACGCAAAGGAGCTCGACCAGCTTTCGAAGCGCATCGCAAAGACCGAGCAGGAGATCTACTCGACGTTGAGCAACTGGCAGCGGTGCCAGCTTTCCCGGCACCTGAACCGCCCCCACACGCTCGATTATATAGAGAACCTCTGCACGGATTTCGTGGAGATCCACGGGGACCGCAGGTTCATGGACGACCCTGCTGTCGTCGCCGGGTTTGCCCGCTTTGAGGGCACGACCGTGGCGGTGGTGGGGCACCAAAAAGGCAACAACCTAGGCGAGATGGCGGCGCGCAACTTCGGGATGGCCAACCCCGAAGGGTACAGGAAGTCGATACGGCTGATGGAGCTGGCCGAGCGATGGCGCAAGCCGCTTCTGACCTTCATCGACACGCCGGGCGCCTACCCCGGCGTCGGCGCAGAAGAGCGGGGCCAGGCGGAGACCATAGCGGCGAGCATCGAGATGATGTTCTCCCTTTCGGTCCCGGTCATATCGGTCGTGACCGGCGAAGGCGGGAGCGGCGGCGCCCTTGCGATAGGCGTGGGCAACAAGATCCTGATGATGGAAAACGCGATCTACGCGGTCATCTCGCCGGAGGGCTGCGCTGCGATCCTCTGGAGGGACGGGACGAAAGGCCCGCTCGCTGCCGATGTCCTGAAGCCGACCGCCCAGGACCTCTACGCCCTGGGCGTAATCGACGAGATCATCCCGGAGCCCTTCGGCGGGGCGCACAGGGACTGGCAAGCGACGTTCGCCACCGCATCCGCAATCATCGCACGAAACCTCGGGGAGCTGCTCCAGGTCCCGGCTGAGGACCTCAAGAAGCAGCGATACCAAAAATTCAGGCACATGGGGATATTCGAGGAAGGGGGATAGTCAGTCCTCCTGCCCTGCCTTCTTCGGGGCACAGGCGTCTGCGCCCTTCCCTTCAGGCCTTGCGGACCGCCCACCTGCTTGGACTGCCGCAAGCAGGCGCGCCAGCCGCTCCCGCTCGGCCTTCACCTCGTTTATCCTCACCGTGGCGATCCGCTCCCTGTACTCCATGTAAAGGTCGAAGCCGTCCATTACGACTGCGTCGAGCCTCGCATCAAGCCTGAGAAGCTCGCGGAAGTCCTCCGCCGCAACCGGCCCGTCCGGCAGCTCTTTGCGGATCTCTTCCTTGAGGAGACGGACGAACGAAAGCGCCGCCGAAGGATTCAAATCCTGGACCGCCAGGATGCGGACCGCTTCCCTGAAGGACTCTTTTGCCCCTACGCCCTCCCCGCCTTCATCGAGAAGGCCCTCGAAAAGCTCGTCTGTGGCCCTCTCCAGCGCGTAACCGACGGGGTTGTTGAAGCGGTCCTTCTCCGACAGTAGATGCGCGGCCGCCCCTTGCGGGTACATAGCCGCGAGCGCGGCGAGCCAGCGCTGCCGTATCACCTTGCTCTTTTTCTGCAACGTCTCCAACAACACAGGGCGCCGGGTTCTCCTTCCCCCCTACCACTTAAACTGCGTAGTACTCCTGTACGTCTCCACCGCATGGGTAAAGTCGGCAATTATTGGGCGACCCGCTAAAGCGGGTGCCCCGGTCGCCCCCTCCGGCAGTACCACCTGCCTTAGCCGGGCACCCGCGCGCTCCCAACCCTTTATTCGCGGGTGGCACCTCTTCATCAAAAGGAAGAAAGTACTTCCCCTTCCCTACCACTTAAACTGCGTAGTAGTTCTGTACGTCTCCACCGCATGTGTAAAGTCGGCAATTATTGGGGCTTGCGTCGCCCCCTCCGCGAGCAAAGCTCGCAGAGCCTCCCCCTCATCAAAAGGAAGAAAGTACATCCCCTTCCTTACCACTTAAACTGCGTCGTAGTCCTGTACGTCTCCACCGCATGTGTAAAGTCGTCTATATGCTGGGCCGTGAAGGGTATCTCGGTCCTCTTGAAGAAGGCCTCCCAGCCTATCCTCTCGATCCACTCCCCGAGGCGCTCGGTGGGCTTGGCGGAAGAGGCGTAGACATCGACTATGCGTTTGAGGACGTCCACCACCTCGGGCCAGCGTGGAGGGTTGTTGGGGAGGTAGGGGACTACCATGCGGGAGAACATGGGGGGCTTGCGCGCATTGGGCACCTTGCCCCCTGCGTAGATGGCCACCCCGTCCGTATCGGCGTTTGCCAGGGGCATGGCTGGACAGACGGTGAAGCAGTTGGCGCAGTACATGCAGAGGTCCTCGCGGACGACTACGCTCTTTACGTCGGGGTCCGGGTGCCTGCGGACCGCCCCTGTGGGGCAGGACTGTATGGTAGTAGGTATCTCGCACTGGGCAAGCACCTTCTCGTGGTCGGGCCGGGGGGGCTTCGTGTGGACGCCCACTATGGCGAGATCCGAGCAGTGGACCGCCCCGCACATGTTGATGCAGCAGGCAAGGGATATGCGTAAGTGGTTGGGGAGCTTCATATGGGTGAACTGGTCGTAGAAGGCGTCCATGACGGCCTTCACTATGCCCGATGCGTCGGTGGCTGCGCTGTGGCAGTGGATCCATCCTTGCGTATGGACTATGTTGGAGATGCACTTGCCCGTGCCGCCTATGGGGAGACCCAGCTTGGTAAGGTCTGCTATGATGGGGTCTACCTTCGATCCGTCCGGGGTGAGGAACTCTACGTTGTGGCGGCTGGTGAAGCGCAGGTGGCCGCTGCAGTGCTTATCCGCAACGTCGCAGAGGTCCCTGATGAAGTCTATGCTGACGAGCCTCGGGGAGCCTGCCCGGACGGAGTAGACCTCTTCGCCTGATTCCGAGACGTGGCGGAGGACGCCCGGCTTGATGATCTCATGGTACTTCCACTTGCCGTAGTTGTTCTTTATGACGTCGGGGAGCATCGTCCTGAAGTCGGGGGGTCCTATATCGGTTCTGCGCATGGCTATCTCCTTAGAAAAAGACGTAAGGGTTAGACCTGGGTGCTATTATCGGGGCTAGCGTCGCCCCCTCCACGAGCAAAGCTCGTCGAGCCTCCCCCTCATAAAAAGGAAGAGGCATTTGGCTGTAGTCCCTCTCAAAAGAATACATACGGGTTAGACCTCGGTTTGCTTACCATCTGCGGCACGGGGGGAAGATCGACCGCCTTTAAGAACTCCTTGAGGCCGATCCTCTGGATAAGCTCGGCCAGTCTCTCGCGGGTCCTTCCGTGCTCGTCCCACCAGTCCCATATCTTTGCGAGGAGGTCCTTGATCTCCGTATAGGGGGGCTTTATCTCCATGAAGGGGATGAGGACCCAGGAGAGGTTGGCGCCTTTTAAGATAGGGGCCTTGCCGCCTATGAGGATGGTCGCCCCTTTGACGAGGCCCGGCCTTATCGCTTTGGGCATCGTATTGATGCAGTGCATGCACCTGACGCAGTCCTCCGGGATGAGCTTCAAGGTAGAGCCGTCCCAGGCGAGGGCCTCCGTGGGGCACTTCCCGACTACGAGGGAGACGATGTCGAGGCCTTCCTTGACATAGGCGTTGACCTCTTTTTGATCTATGCGGAGGGAGTCCCTCCATGTGCCTATGATCGTGAAGTCTGCGCGGGCTATGGCGGCTACGCAGTCGTTCGGGCAGCCCGAGGCCTTGATCTTGAACTTATAGGGCCAGCGGGGGCGGTGTATCTCGTCCTGGTAGGTCATGGTGAGGTCGTGGATGAGGTCTAAGGTGTCGATGTTGGCGTACTCGCAGCGGGCCTGGCCTATGCAGCCTGCCGGGGTGCGAAGGGCTGAGCCCGAGCCCCAAGATCGAAGCCTGCCTCCGTGAGCTCATCGAAGCAGGGCTGGAGGTGCTCGGTGGTCGTGCCCAAGAAAATGACATCCCCTGTAGAGCCGTGGAAGTTCGTCATGCCGCTTCCGTGCTTCTCCCAGATGTCGCAGAGCTTCCGTAAGGCAGAGGTCGTGTAGAACCACCCTGCGGGCTGGTTGATGCGCACGGTGTGGAAGGCGGCAATGTCGGGGAAGTCCTCGGGGGAGTCGCAGTATCTGCCTATGACCCCTCCACCGTAGCCTGTGACGCCTACAATGCCTCCGTGCTTCCAGTGGGTCACCCTGTCATGGTAGGAGCGCTCCTGGATGCGTAAGAGGTCCCTGGCTGCGGGGTTCTTCTTTGCAGCCCGCTTTATCTCCTTGACGTAGCTCGGCCATGGTCCCTTCTCCAGCTCGTCGAGAAGGGGGGTATCGTCGGTCATGGGGTCCTCCTTATGACAACATTCTTTTGGGCGAACACGCTGCGCCGTGCGAAACGCATATGCCTGTGCCTCGAAAAGCACCCTTCATAACTATATGATAAGGCGGCTTTATGGTTCAGCTCAATAATTTGTATCATATCCCCGATTTTTACTCAATGGCGCCGATCAGACATTTTGTTATGCGGCGCCTGAAACTGTTTGCAAAGCACATAAAGAGACTCGGCTGATTTCTTTAGGATGTGAATTCTTGCATCATGTCTGTTATAATCACGTAGCCGCCATCCTCTTGCAAACCGTGTATATAAAGGTTTAGAGACCAACGGGTATCTGACGCCGCAGGCTGGATGAAGGCTTTCAAGCTCAAAGAAGAAGAGGGGCATATGATTGCAGTCATTTTTGAAGTAGTTCCCACGAAAGAAGGGAAGGAAGAGTATCTGAGGATTGCTGCCGGGCTGAAAGACCGCCTCAAGGATATTCCGGGTTTTATTTCAATCGAGCGATTCCAAAGCCTCGTAGACCCTGAAAAACTGCTGTCTCTGTCGTTCTGGAAGGATGAAGAATCCGTAAGAACATGGAGAAACGTCGAGAAGCACAGGCAGGCACAGGAACGGGGAAGGAATAGTTTGTTCAGGGAATACAGGATCAGGGTCGCCGGTACTATCAGAGATTATACCATCAAGGATCGCCGGGAGGCGCCTGAAGATTCGAGAAAGTGAAACAGACGGATTGGAGTAATTCGCCGCCTGAATAAGGCCGATCTCGTCTGTGCGGGGCTTTGATTCCCGTGTGCTTGCGCCATTTGTCCATGCGATTCCATGAAATAGCTATTTCCCTATACCGTCCGTCACCCAGCCTTCGGCAGACGGATGTATGCGAGAACCGTTGCGACCAGGATCGGTAAGACGCCGACAACGATGAATATTGCGTCGGCGGGTAGGCGGAGCCACTCGATGACGACGTGGAGCCTGGCGTCGAGAAAGGCAGGGCTGCGTGCGTGCCAGTAGCCGTTATTGAGGACATCGAGGAACTGGAGGACCCCGCCCGGAAACAGGTTGAGCACCACCATGAGGGCGAGGCCGATATTGAGGCCGAAGAAAGACGTTTTGACGTACTTCTCTATTCGGGGCCAGTCCTTGTCCGATGAGACCTGGCGGAGCGCGAAGACGAGAAAGGCCACGCCCAGCATACCGAATACGCCCATCAGGGCCGCATGGCCGTGGTTCGGCGTGAGAATCGTGCCTACCTCGAAGTAGCTCACGATGGGCAGGTTAATGAGGAAGCCGAAGATGCCGGCGCCCACGAAGTTCCAGACGCCCACGGCAATGAGGAAATAGAACGTCCATTTGTGGGGCACGGAGATCTCCTTACCGCAGACGTCGCAGCGGCCCCGGCCGAGCTTCATGAAGTCCCAGGCGTCCAGGGTCAGAAGCGTCAGCGGTATAACCTCCATGTCGGAAAAGAGGGCGGCCAGGGCCATGTTGATGTTCGACTGGCCGGTCCAGTACCAGTGGTGGCCCGTCCCCACCACGCCGCTTCCCAGAAAGAGGATCGCGTCGAGGTAGATGACGCGCAGGGCGGTCGTCCGGGACACCATGCCCAGGCGGTAAAAGAGGACGGCCACCATGACGGTGGCAAAAAGCTCGAAAAAGGCCTCCACCCACAGATGGACGATCCAGAAGCGCCAGTTGTCAACGACGGTGAAGTTGCTCCTGGCCATAAAGAACAGGGCGGGCACGTAGAACAGGGGGATCGCGAGCGCGGCTAAAAGGAAGAGCCACGATATCTCACCTTTTTCCGGGTCCTTTCTCGCGCCGCCGACGGCCCGCACAACAAGGAAGAGCCAGAAGACGAAGCCGGCTACCAGGAGAAGCTGCCAGCCCCTGCCGAGGTCGAGGTACTCCCACCCCTGGTTGCCGAACCAGAACCAGACCTTGCCTAGCAGGTTACGTATGCCGAACATCTCCCCGAGGAGGCTTCCGAAGACAACGACGATAAGGGCGGCAAAGAGGAGATGCACGCCCTTTGCCTGCCCCTTCGGCTCTTTGCCTCCGAGGGATGCCGCGAGAAAGAGGCCGCCCGCCACCCATGCCGTAGCTATCCAGAAGATGGCGAGCTGGATGTGCCACGTCCGCAGAAGATTGCTCGGGAACAGGCGGGCGAGGTCGAAGCCGTAAAAGCTCGACGGATCGGCCCGAAAATGGGCAGTCGCCCCACCGACGAGCGTCTGGGCGAGAAAGAGAAGGGCGGCCACGAGAAAGAATTTTATCGTCGCCCTCTGGCTCTCCGTCACGGCCCCCGGTATCATCTCCGGGTGAATGTGCTCGCCCGTCCCTTTCCATCCGAGGAAGCCGAACCTTCCAAAGGAAAAGAGGACCAAGGCGGTGCCGCCCAAGAGCGTGATGAGACCGAGGGCGCTCCAGAGGTAGGCGCCGGCTGTGGGCCTGTTGCCCGCGAGGGGGTCGTAGGGGAAGTTGTTTGTATACGAATAGGACTTGCCCGGACGGTTGGCGACAGAGGCCCAGGCAGTCCAGGCGAAAAAGGAAACGAGCCGGTCCAGCTCTTTCCGGTCTCCTATCGCGTCGGGCAGGAGCCCCCTGTTGAGGCGAACGTTCGAGAAGTATTCACGCCATTTCGCCTTCTGCCGCTCGAATGACGACGCCTCGGCTTCCGTGAAAACGAGCGTGCCGCTCGCCCCGTCATACCGGTTCTCCTTGAGCAGCCCGGCAATCGCCCCGCTTACCATGATCGCCTGGGTCTCGCTCAGGTGGCCGAAATCCGCGTTGAAAACTTTTCGTCCAAGCACGTCGCCCGTATGGACGGCGAGTGTATGGAGGTATTCCGCGGAGAAATCCGGCCCGAGGTAGGCCCCGTGCCCCCATATGGTGCCGTTCTCCATGAGTCCGTTCTTGAGAAAGACCTCCTGGCCGGAAAGAATGTCGTCGCCCGTAAAGAGCGTCCTGCCCGCCGGGTCGAGCACCCTCGTCGGAATGGGCGGCGCATTCTCGTAGGCGCTTACCGCAACCCATATGAGGACAGAAAAGCAAAGCAGTATGATGAGAACACTTGATCTGCCCCACCACGATGAGAGTCTCTCGACGTTGTTCCCGAGCGTATCCGCCATTTTTACTGTTAGTCTCCCTACGAAATTAATATAAGCAGCACATCCGCCATTTCCCATGTGTAGTGGGGCGGCTGGTTGGGCCGCCCTGTTGGAGCAGCATAAGCCGAACAATCCTCAAGCTCTTTTTGAAGATGGTCCATCGACTGGTCCCCGTTCATTGCGCCCCCAAGGCAGGCGACTTATATTAAGAACATGCAAAAGAGGCACAGATAGCGCGGAGGATAATATGAAGTTGCTTCCTTCCCTATCACCGGCGGCTATCATTTTCGTCAGCATTGCTCCTCTTAGATCCAGGTGCGGCTGTGCCGGTCCATCGTAATGAATCCGGGGCGAAGAGGCATGATGAGGTGACTGAATCGAAGAAAATTACTACCGCTTAAGTGACCATAGTCTTCATCCGGTTGTTCCTTCCGTTCATCTCTCTATCTGGAAAACGGCAAGGAAACGGCCGGAACGGTTTATTGTCAAAACAAGGGAGAGAATGGGAAATGAGACGCTTCAGAAAGTTTTCAACCTGGGTCTTGATCGCTTTTTCTCTCTGCTGCGCGGCTTATGCCCACGCTGAAGGAAGCGCCGGCTCATCGGTGGTCGGGATCACACCGATGCTGGGCCGGAAGGTGCCTCTCGATCTGACCTTCCTTGACGAAAACGGCAAGTCGGTGAGCCTGAGGGAACTCGTCCACACGCCCGTTGTCCTTACTCTTGTCTATCTTCACTGCCCGAATATCTGCCCCTTTCTTCTGCAGAACCTGGCCGGCGTCTTCAATCAGATGCCGGCAGAGCCCGGCAGGGACTATGTCGCCTTATCCATCAGCTTTGACGAAAGGGAGACCCCGGCTTCTGCGCGTGAACAGAAAAAGATTTTTCTTGAGATGATCGGTCGCCCTTTTCCCGCGGACGCGTGGAGATTTCTCACCGGGGACAGAGACAACATCCGGAAGCTGACCGACGCCGTGGGGTTCCGGTACAAAAGGGTGGGTAACGATTTCGCGCACCCCGTAGCAGTCATCGCCCTTTCCCCGGAAGGCAAGATCACCCGTTACTTGTACGGCATGGACCCGCTTCCTTTCGATCTGAAGATGGCTTTGGTCGAAGCCTCGCATGGAACGATCGGTCCGGCGATCAGCAAGGTCGTCCAGTTCTGTTTCAGTATCGACCCGAAGGGCCATAAGCTTGTTTTCAACGCCCTCAAGGTGACCGGTACAGTGACCCTGTTTTTTGCGGGGTTATTCATTCTTTTTCTTCTCTTCAAAGGCAGGAGGCGGCCTTCTCAGGAAAGGAATGCGCCATGATCGAGGGTCCGGGAAGTGAGCATCGGAGCGTCCCTTTCTATGCCCGCCAGGGGCGGCGCCGGGGAATCTCCTCCTGGATCTTTTCCACGGACCACAAGCGGATCGGCCTTCTCTACCTGCTCACCATCCTTCCCATGTTCTTTGGGGCCGTCATCCTCGGCTTCACGATGCGCCTCTCCATGCTTTCGCCCGGCGCCATCCTGAGCGCGCAGACCTATAACACCCTGTTTACCCTTCACGGGGTCACGATGGTTTTTCTCGTGGTCATTCCGGGCATCCCGACAATTTTCGGAAATTTCTTTCTCCCCATCCAGATCGGCGCAAGGGACATGGCCTTTCCGAGGTTGAACATCCTGTCCTGGTGGGTCTTCCTCTCGGGAATCGTTCTGGTCTTCATTTCCCTGGTTACCGGCGGCGGGCCTATCGATACGGGATGGACATTTTACGTTCCATACAGTCTTCGGACAACCGTGAACGTCCCTCTGGCGGTATTCGGCGTTTTCATCCTGGGCCTTTCTTCGATCCTGACCGGCATCAACCTGGTGACGACGACGCACAGGCTAAGGGCGCCCGGAATGACCTGGTATCGCCTTCCTCTTTTCGTATGGGCCACCTACGCGACCGCCTGGGTTCAGATCCTCGCCACCCCCGTTCTGGGCATCACGCTGTTTCTGGTCCTCCTGGACAGGGTCTTCGGCGTCGGGGTGTTCAATCCATCCGAGGGAGGAGACCCGATCATGTACCAGCACCTCTTCTGGATTTACTCCCACCCCGCCGTCTACATCATGATCCTTCCGGCGATGGGGGTAGTCTCGGACCTCATCCCGGTCTTCGCGAGGAAAACGGTCTTCGGCTACAAGGCCATTGCCTATTCCGGCATAGCGATCGCTTCCGTCGGCTCCCTGGTATGGGGCCATCATATGTTTGTGAGCGGCCAGAGCGATTTCGCAGATGTCCTTTTCTCCCTCCTTACTTTCTTGGTCGCTGTCCCGAGCGCGATCAAGGTCTTCAACTGGGTGGCGACCCTCGACAAAGGGTCGATCCACCTGGAAGCCCCATTCCTTTACTGCATCGCCTTCATTTTCCTTTTCTCGATAGGAGGGCTGACCGGCCTGATCCAGGGGGCCCTCGCGGCCAACATGCATCTTCATGCCACGTACTGGGTGGTCGGTCACTTTCACTACATCATCTTCGGAGGCATGGGGTTCGCCTTTTTTGGCGCTCTCCATTACTGGCTCCCGAAGATGTTCAACCGGATGTACAACCGCGACGTGGCGAAATGGGCCTGGCTGCTCCTGTTCGTCGGGTTCAATGTCTTCTACTTTTCGATGCTTCTCCTTGGCTGGCAGGGGATGCCCCGGAGATATTACGCCTATCTTCCGGAGTTCCGTACCCTCCAGGTCACCGCCACAGTAGGCTCCTGGATCCTCGTGGCCGGATTGATCCTGATGTTCGCCAACCTTTTCCGGGGTCTTTTCAATGGTGAAAGAGCAGGCGATAATCCGTGGGGGGCCGCCACTCTTGAATGGCAGATCCCTTCGCCGCCGCCCGCAGAGAATTTCGAGAAGGCGCCTGTCGTAACCAGGGGGCCTTACGCCTTCAAGGAGTATGAAAGGAATGGATGAAGCCGCCAGGACGGAGCCGACTGAAGGCTCCACCACGTCGAGGCTCGGGATGTGGCTCTTCCTTCTTTCGGAGATGCTCCTCTTTGGGGGCCTGTTTATCCTCTATTCGGCCTACCGATACCGATATGCCTCAGACTTCCACATAGGTTCTCAGGAAATGGAACTCTTACGGGGAACAGTGAATACTATCCTCCTCCAGACGAGCGCCCTGGTCATGACGCTTTCGGTCGTTGCCCTCCAAAGGGGCAATCGAAAGCTTTCTATCTACCTTTTGATCGGGACCATCGTCCTTGGCCTCATTTTCCTTGGCATCAAGGGCAGCGAGTGGTGGCTGAAGATCGAAAAAGGCATTTACCCTAGCTCTCCGGCCCTTCTCGCCCGGCCCAAGGGCCAGATTCTCTACTTCGGCCTCTATTATACAATGACCGGGCTTCATGCCCTCCACGTGTTTGTCGGGATCTGTCTTCTCTCGGTCATGTTGGTTTTTTTGTCGAAGGGGAAAATTCACCCAGCCAGGACCGTTCCGCTCGAAAACGCCGGGCTCTACTGGCACCTGGTCGATATCATATGGATTTTTCTCTATCCCCTCTTTTACCTGATCGTCTGAGCCGAAAGGATGTGCGGCATGAAGGACGAGCGCGAATCACAGGGTGAGCCGGAAGCGGGCCGGAGACAGGGAACTGAAGGGTTGCCCTCCGAGAAAAGGTACGGGACTTATATCGCCGTCTGGGTGGGGATCGTCTTGCTGACCGGGCTGACCTTTGCAGTTTCCCGGATGAGCGCACAGGGGGGACATGCCATTGCCTCGCTCTTCATCGCCGGGATCCAGTCCGGGCTGGCGCTGATCTACTTTATGCATCTCGGGAGCGAGAAGGAGAACGTCTTCAAGGTGCTCATCCCTCTCGTGCTGGCCGCACTGCTCGTCTTCATGGGCCTGACCTTTTCGGATGTGGCCTTCCGGAGGTAACGAATGCAGGGCATTGCACCGACGGGCCTGTCGGGAACAATCGTTGGTAATGTCTTCTACTTTATCCTGGTGATCTGCATCTTCCTCCTCGCTCTGATCACGTTCCTGATGATTTACTTTATCATCCGCTATCGCAAGGAGAGGAATCCGCACCCGACAAACATCGAGGGCAATATCTGGCTCGAGATTACCTGGACCATTGCACCCACGCTGCTCGTCCTGGTCATGTTTTATTACGGCGTAACGGGCTTCGAGTTCCTAAGAAAGGTCCCGCAGGGCGCCATGACGGTAAACGTCATAGCGCGGCAGTGGAGCTGGCTCTTCAAATACGAAAACGGGGTCGAGGACTCCAGGCTGAGGGTCCCCGTGGGGAAACCCGTCAAATTGCTCATCACCTCGAAGGACGTCATCCACAGCTTCTATGTGCCGGCGCTCCGGATCAAGCAGGATGCCGTTCCGGGGATGCAAACGTATTTGTGGTTCCAGCCTACGGAGAAAGGCACGTTTGACATCCTTTGCGCTCAGTACTGCGGTGTGGGCCATGCCCTGATGCATACCCAACTGGTCGTCCTTGCCGGGGAAGAGTTCACTCAATGGTACCAGAGCGGGAAGGCTCAAGCGACGTCGAAGGGGCCTCCCTCAGGAGACGACCTCTACGAGAAAAAAGGGTGCGCGGGTTGCCACAGCGTTGATGGAAGCCGGCTCGTGGGACCCGGCTGGAAGGGGTTGATCGGGAGCAAGCAGGCCGTGGTGAGAAACGGAAAGGAACGGACGGTTGTTGTGGACGAAGCGTACGTCCGGGACTACATCGAGCACCCCAATGTGGATGTAGTGAAGGGGTATCAACCGATTATGCCCTATATCCAACTGACCGGGCCGGAGATCGATGCAATCATTAGGTATATTGAGACCCTGAAATAGAAAACCGTGCAAGGTTGGAAATGAAAATGGTGGTCGCCCTGCTTAATCTGACTAAGTTCAGGCTTTGCGCGGCAGTGGCGTTCTCGGCTGCGGCCGGGTTCGTCATTGCGCGCAGGGAAATCACGAGCGAGATCTTCGCCCCGGCGCTGGGGACATTCCTTCTGGCCTGCGGATGTTGCGGGCTTAACCAGTTTCAGGAACGAAAGATAGACGCACGGATGGAAAGGACGAGCAGAAGACCCTTGCCTGCGCGAAAGATGAAACCGGGAACAGCGTTGTCGATTTCCCTCGGCCTCATGGCCCTGGGTCTATCCGTCCTCTTTTTGAAAGCCCACGTCTTAGCCGGGGCCTTGGGTCTTTTCGCCGCCCTCCTGTATAATGGCGTTTACGCGCGTCTCAAGCCGAGGACGACCCTCGCGGTCATTCCGGGGGCCATGGTAGGCGCTGTTCCACCCACCATTGGATGGGTGTCCGGGGGGGAGGCCCTTCTGCAGACAGGCATCGGGGCCCTCTGCGTCCTCTTTTTTCTCTGGCAGGTCCCCCATTGCTGGCTTCTCTTCCTGAAGTTTTCCGAACAATACCGGAAGGCGGGCCTTCCGACGCCGTGCAGCCTGTGGACCCCCGATCGGACCAGAAGAATCATATCGGTCTGGATGTTCGCGACTGCGGTCTCCTCGCTCCTGCTTCCCCGCTTTCTCCCGGTCTATTCCCATTTTACCCTTATCGCCTTGCTGGCTGCAAGCCTCTGGCTTATTGGCAGCGCTGCCCTTCTTGTCCGGCCTCAGCTCAAGGCTAACGGTTTAACGTCTGCCTACATAAGGCTGAATATTTATGTCTTTTTTGTCATGTCGTTCCTGTCGTTGGATCGGCTATGGCCCAGAGGTCTCTGATGGATGAGCGGGAAGATCATGGAGGAAAATCATGGGTTCGCTAAAGCGCTGGATCAACGAGCGTTGGCCTCTTGATCCACTGATCCGTTTAAGTCTCGATGAAGAGATGGTCGGGGGAGCCAGTTTCTCCTATATCTTCGGGAGCTCCGTCCTGACGATGTTCCTTCTCCAGGTCGTGACCGGGGTATGGCAGCTCCTCTACTTCGTTCCCACGGTTGACCACGGCTACGTCAGCCTTTCCTATCTTCGCACGCAGGTCCCCTTCGGATGGCTCGTTCACGGACTGCACTACTGGGGGGCAAGCGCAATGATCGTCCTGATCGGATTGCACATGTCGAGGGTCCTTCTCTGGGGGGCTTACAAAGACCCCCGTCAATTGACATGGCTGATCGGCGTTTTTCTCCTGCTCCTCACGCTGGCCCTCGGTTTCACGGGCCCGATTCTCCCGTGGGACGAGCGGGGCTACTGGGAAGCAGAAGTCGGCACAAGCATGGCCGGTACGGCGCCTTACGTCGGGACCGTGGCCGCGGACCTTTTGCGGGGCAGCCCAGAGCTGGGTCAGAGAACCGTCTCGCGCTTCTTCTTCCTTCACGTAGCCGTCCTCCCCACGATCCTGCTCGGCCTGATCGGGCTCCACCTCGTCGCTTTCCGGAAATTCGGAATTTCCGGCCCCTGGGACCCGGCCAGGCGGCAGCGAAAAGGCGCCTTCTGGCCGGACCAGGTGCTCAAGGACGCGGTCATCGTCACCTCCATTTTTGTCATCCTCGTGGGTCTGTCCGCCTACTTTCCGCCTCCCTTCACGGGCTTGAAAGACGTGAGAATCTATTCTTACACGCCGAAACCTGAGTGGTACTTCCTCTTCCTTTACCAGACCCTCAAGGCTTTTCGCGGGCCCCTCGAACCCATAGGGACCGCCGGAATTCCCCTCCTCGTGGTCCTCCTCATGCTGTTGCTTCCTTTTGTCGACCGCAATCCTGAGCGAAACCCAAGAAAGCGGCCTGTCGTCCTGGTCGGATATCTGATCTTGATCACCTGGGTCGTCACGATGGCATTTGTCGGATACTACAGCAAACCGGGGGCTGCGGCCTCGACGGGCGGCCCTGGCAGCAGCCCGCCCGCCGGTCCGGGGAATACCCCCAAAGGAAACCCAAACGTTTTCTCTCAGGCAAGCGGGGCGCCGGCCGGCCCACCGCACACTATGTCGGCGAGCGCGAAGAAAGGGGAACAACTCTTTCATTCCGAGGGCTGCATCGGGTGTCATAAGATCAACGGCCAGGGCGGGAGCATCGGGCCTGATCTTTCTTCCGGGACCTTGAAAGGAAAATCACGTCAGTGGATCACCGTGCAAATTCAGGACCCCAAGAAGCACTTCCCAAATTCCGTCATGCCGGCTTTCTCTTCCCTGACCAAGGATCGACTCAATGAATTGCTCGATTTCCTGATGCCTCAGACCCGGGGTGCGGCCGTCTCCGTCCCTCCATCCGGGGGTCAGCCCCAGGCTGAGACAACACCCCCGGAAATGAAGCCGGCGGCGGCGACCTTTCCGCCTTCTCCAGCCCAGACAGAGACAGGGCCCAGAGCCCCCCGGGAGAGGCGGCTTACGTTATCGGAGATTGGGGACTCGGTCAATCCCTGTTCGAAGACAACTGTCAACAGTGCCACGGCCCTCAGGGCACGGACAAGGTCCCGAATCCGGGTTCGACAGATGGGACCGTGCCTCCGCTCAACCCCATCGATCGCAGCCTTTCGGACCAGGACCCGGAGAAGTTCGCGGAGAACATCGATCGGTATATCCAGCACGGATCGGTGCCGGAGGGGTCGAACCCTGCGCTTCACATGCTGTCTTTCGGAGACTCGAAATCTTTGTCCCAGCCGATGATCTCCGACGTTGAGGCTTACGTCATGCACCTGAACGGCGTGAATCGGGCCAAGGTCATGGAACCCGGCATCGAGCCGCAGTTCTTCTTTTGGCTGACTGCCGCCGCATTCGGTGTGGTCTGGCTGGTTTTATTTGTCCTATGGATTTAGGACCGGTCGGAAGCAGGTCTTTCGTTTGGGTTGTGATGGCCCCAAAATCTACCTTCATGAGGTGCGGTAATGGCTGACTATCTCTCCGAGAGCTCCTCCCCCGGGTTGCCGCAGGGGTGTCCGCAGGGCTGTTCGTTTGCATCAAGCGGCGCCGAACCTGGCGGCGGTGGTCCCGGCCCTGCTCAGACAACGCGGAGGGGGTTCCTTAAAGCGGCGGTCGCCATCTTTGGTGGGTTCGTGGCCTTCGTTCTTGCCATTCCCATGATCGGGACAATCATCGACAACGCCTTTCGGAAGAAGCCTCCCCGTTGGTCGAAAATCGGGAACATTGACTCCTTGTCCATCAATCAGCCTGAAAACATGCCATTTCCTTATCTAAGCCGGGATGCATATATCCGGGAGACGGTGACGCACAGCGTATGGGTCATCAAGCACTCGGCCTCCGAGGTCACCGTTTTTTCTCCTATATGCCCCCATCTGGGGTGTTACTATCACTGGCACCCCGAGAGACAGGAATTCATCTGTCCCTGTCACGCAAGCATTTATTCAATCACCGGAAATGTCCTGGGCGGGCCGGCCCCCCGTCCCCTGGACACCCTGCCTTACAAGGTCCAAGGAGGGCAACTGCTTGTCGAGTGGGAGGTCTTCAAGGTTGGGATTCCCGAGAAGGTCCGGGTCTAAAGACCTTCGGGACTTTGAGAAGCAACACCGCCGGCCATGCGACCGGAAAACCGGCTGACCCTCTTCCTTTGGCGCCCGATTCCTGTCACGATCTCTTAAGGTGAGACTGGAACTACTTCTAACTTATTGAAATTACAAGCGCGCCTGCCGCGAATCGAACGCGGAACCTACGGCTTAGAAGTTATTTGCAAGGGATACCCGAACGCTTCCCGATTCCATACTTTTCAAGTCTCCACAACACCTACCCGGCAATGGGGCACGGCGGGCATTCCCGATTTTCAGGCGCGGAAATCCCATGACTACTATACAAGGACTATACAAAACGTGCGCCTAAAGTTCATACTTAGTTCATAGTGCAAAGGGGGCCTGAAAATGGCCCCTTCTCTTACTTCTGCCGGTCGGTTTCCTTCTCCTCCGGGGGAGAGGTGGCCGGGGTCTCCGGCATTCCGTGCAGCTTCTTCATCCGTAAAACGATCAACTTTTTCAGCAAGAGCGGCCTGATCTTCTTGCTGTATTCTTCTTCGAGCTTCGTCCGTGAGACCTTTTCGCTCATATTCCGCCTCTTGTTTCATTATAGCATCGGCCGCCCGCTTGTCAATCTGGTCTTGTGTGACGGTAACGTGTCGCCTTCTCTGCTTATTGTTGGGAACAATGTAATTGACTTCGTGGGGGGCGATGGTAGAATGGTAACAATATCACTGCCCAGACACCATGCCTTTGTTCTGAAAAGGGTAGAATGTAAATCCCGAAAGAAGTGGGGGAAAAATTAAATGACGATAAAACTGTTATGGATTGCTGCACTTGTTCCTATCCTCGGAGGTTGCGCTTCGAGTTCCAAGCCGGTGCCATTTGGAAAGGATACTTATATGATTTCTGCCTCTACAAATCACCCCGGCTTTATGACCGCTAAAATGACCGAAAACATCATGACAACGGCAAACTCGCACTGCGAATCAATGAACAAGGTCATGGTGCCCAAAAATACAAACCAATCGGGATCGGCTTGGCAGGCATCCGTAGAATTCATATACAGTTGCGTTGATAAGGACGATCCTGAAAACCAAAGACCTGTCTGGGGGAAAGCGGCGGATACCAATGTCATTATTGAGAAGCAGATTAAACAATAGGCGACGGCTGAACGGGCCGGGTGGTGGTATGCGAAAGGAAAAGGGACGGATATGGCAAAAACCGAACAGTCTCATGTTATCTATGCAGCAGTCGCTCTTATCGTGGGATTGGCTTTAGTCGGAAGTTATTCTTATTTCCGCTATCAAGAACTCTCCGACGCCCGTGCAAAGGCCCGTCAAGCAGATATCGAAAAAAAGGAGAAGGATCAGAAGTATTCAGACAACAAAGCCCTCTTAGATATCTGCATGCAAAAAGCGGACGCCAAAGCGGATTACAATATGAAAATCAACGCGACCAGACAAGGCGTTAACTATTCCATCCCTACGGAATTGTTGAGACAGATAGAGAGCAAGAGGAATAGCGAAAAAGAGCTATGCACAAAGATGTACCCGACTTACTGAACTAATCATGGGGGATAGGCTGACGGGCCGAAAAGCGCTTTCTCCCGATGGGGAACTGAAGAGAAGGGAGGCAGATGAAAAAGTTTCTGGTATTTTCCACTGCTTGGTTGGTATTCATTATCACTTCTTCGGCGGATGCCCAAAGCACCTAGCACTTCAAGAGAGGTGCGCCGAAGGGGCTAAGAACTTTGTCGAACGTCTTAATGCCCCTGAATCGTATATCTCCCATTACAGTAAAAAACGTGATGCATGTTTCATACGTGTAGGATTCTATCTTGGCGTAATAAAAGATGACGTGACGATAAAGGATAAGAGTTATGTCCTTAAACACCCCCATTGGATGGTGGCTTCATACAACGTCTTTGATGGTAAAGGGATTGGCAATTGCGCCTATATAGGCATGGAAAATCAGGAATGCTGGGTTGAAAATACAAAATGCAAAACAATTGAGGAATTTGAAAATCTCATACGCCCATATATGGAAGAGTGATTTTCAGAGCACAGGGTCGCTTCCGAAGAGACGGGAACCCTACCGGCCCTTCGCCTGAATGAATAGAATCCGCAAAGGGAACGAAAATGAAAATGAGCGACAAAGACAGATTTATGGCAATCTCAAGGTCCAGTGAGTATATCAAAGGCTATGAAGAACTGCGCAATCTTTTCAATCTCAGAATGAATCTCAGAAAGAGAGGCGAAATACACGTGTTGGTGCCAAAGTTTGAACTAGCCCAGTACGACCTATGTATCAAGTGGGGCATAGGAAGTTTTATTCGCCCTCGGCTGCCTATAGAAGAAGCGATGGAATTGGCGAGGATAAAAAGCGTATTGAAGAGAATACCCTACGGTGAAATACCCGAAGAGAGGCGGCATACGAATGCCTTTGCCTCGCCCAACTGGGGCAACCTTTCTTCCTTTTACCTTACCGGGATTCTCCCACAGAATGTTTTTGAAATAGACATAACAAAGAGCACAAAGGAATTAGTGAAAGATTTCCGTCAGAAAGTCGGACTATTGAAGCAGAACGCTGCAAAAGAGAAGATAATAAAGAAGACCACATACAATCCATGGGAAATATGGGACATGGTTCAATCAGGGCTAAACCTGAATGCTATAGCCCGCAAGTTTCATGAGAAAAGCACCCGGAGCGGAAGAAAGACCCCGCGTGGAAAAAGAAGTCCCGCCTACAATACGACACTATGGCTACCTTACAAGCGCGTCGAACGGGCTTATCGCCAAGCCGTGAAAATGATTCAGGCCGTGGAAAGTTCAGTCCTTAAGACACAAACCGCTCCAACAGAGACCGCAAATCGCGTTCATCGCAAACCCGCTCTTTAAAGACTCCGCTCAATATTCACACTCCGCAGAGTTGACGTTTAAGAGAAATTCATAAACGTCAATTTCTAAGTTTTGCATTCGAGTCTAAACTTGCCTCAGTAAATGAAAAGGAGGCTCACATGCCAAAGACCACCCGCCGCATCCCCGTTTTGGACCTGAATCAATCGGCCTTCCACATGCTACAGCACGATAATCCGCAGGAAGAGTTACAGCCCGGCGGACGAGTGGCCTTCATGCATGATGCCGGTGCGCTTTTCTATGAACTGTCCGCCCGGTACAACCAGAATGAGCCGGTGCCCGTGCAGGACTTTGTAAACTGCCAGAGGCAGTTGCGAGCACGCATGATGACCCTTAAAAACGGAAATGGAAAGGTTACGGATCATGGACGGAAAATCCATTAGTCCCTTTGCCTATTTCCTCAACGGCTATAACCCCGACAGTGATTCGCTCGTAAGAACAGCGCTCGAAGACTGGACAGGCAACAGCGGGCTATTGGGTGAAACCCTGGAGAAATACCAAGTCCGGCTCTTTTCCGGGAACGCCGACGCTCTGAAGGAGCGCCTGGGCTTCGCCTCTTTCGACGGCCAAGGCATACTCAGGACGGCCAGGCTGGTTGAAATCCCTTCTTTCAGTCCGAACGGCGCTATCATATCATGGAGCTACCGGCTGTATCCGCCTCTTGACGGCAGGCGCTATCTCCATCCGAAGGGACAACCGGCAAGACCGTACATTCTCCCCGAAGTATGGTCCGTCCGGGAGAAGACAAATAAACCCCTATGGATTACTGAGGGGGCGAAGAAAGCTCTGAAGCTCGTTCAGCACGGCAGACACGCCATATCGCTTGCGGGCGTATGGAGTTTTAAGGAGGGCAAGGACGGCGAAGAGACGTTCATCTTCGACGATCTGGAACAGTTTGTATGGAAAGGTCGGACAGTCTTCATGGGCTTCGACGCCGATCTGTGGACAAATCCGGGCGTCCGCTTTGCCTTGTACGAACTAGCACTTAAGCTCATGACCAAGGGCGCCCTTTTTCACTTCCCTAAGTGGGCCGGGGCGAAAGGGATAGACGACTACCTCGTGATGCAACAGGGCGCGGAGAAGGCCCTTAGCGACCTTGAGGGCAAAGCTCTACCCTTTGACAGGTTCGTATGCCCCGACCATCGTGATGCCGTCGTACGGGCGCTCAGGCTTGCCCAGGGGGCTTTTTCCGACCTCGACAGGGAAAGTATCGTTACCACGGTTGCCAAGAAGTTGAATATCCGCCCGAAGAGGCTATTCGTTGAGCTTCAGAAGGATAAAGAAGCGGCGCAGCCAACATACTCTGACGATGAGAAGGCAGCAGCCCTTGAGCTTCTGAAGAAGCCCGATCTTGTGACGCGGTTTCTATCGGTGTGCCACACCCGCTACCTGGGCAGAGATGAGACCCTTATTCTTGTGAAGCTCGCCTGTGTAACTCGGCATTTCAATAGGGGCCTTTCGGTTATTCTCAGCGCAACATCGAGCACGGGCAAGAGTTTTCTTATCGAGATTGTGCTTCTGACGTGCGACCCCGGAACCTTCGAAAACTTCACACGCACAAGCGCCCAATATCTGCTTTATCGGCAGGAACCTCTTGACCATGTAATTGTTACTTACTTTGAGCTTCAGGGAACCGGGCAGACGGCGGAGATTATCAGGACGGCGCTTTCTGAAGGCACGCTTCGTCTGGGGACGGTCCTGAAGGACTCGACCGGGAGCATGAAGGCGGAGAACATCGAGAAGGACACCCGTGGACTTGTCATCCTCAGCACGCATACGGGCAGGAGCATCGATCACGAATTGGCTACCCGCGTCCTTACGCAAGAAATTACCCACGATGAAGCTCTCGCCCGCGACGTGTATCGGCAGAAGGCAAATCGGCAGGACCGGCCCAACGACAACACTGCCTTCCGTCTATGGCAAGTGGCGGATAGTCTTATTGAGCCTTTGGACGTCCAAATTCCATATCTTCCGCAAATGGCAGAACTGTTCCCTACGGACCAGGAACGGTATCACAGGGATTTCGAAAAGGTAATCGCTCTCGTGAAGGCATCCGCTCTATTGCATCAATACCAGAGAGAGCGAACCGGTAACGGCGCTGTCATAGCCGATAGACGGGATTACGGGCTTGTCTACAGCCTTTCTAACATCTTCGCGGAGAGCGTCCTTCCCGTGAGTGAACCCGTTCTAAAGCTCTTAGACATGCTTCAGAATAATCCCGACATGACGAGGGCCGAGGCGCAAGACGCACTATTGGTCAGTGACAAGACCTTAAGACGGCAAATCGAACAAGCAGCAAGGGCCGGTTTCTTGGAGACAGAAGGGAGGGGAACAAAGCAGACCTTCAAGGTGGTTGAAATACCGAAGCCTCAAACGGTCCTTCCGTCACCCGAAGAAATATTTTCATATCTTCCCCATGTCCAAATGTCCAATACGCAAAAAACGAATGAAACACAAGACAAAACACCGGACAATGGCGATTGTCCAATAATGTCCAATTGTCCAAAGGGAGAGGAGGAAGCAGCCGGGACCATGCCGGAGTTGGACAACTGGACAAAACTGGACAAAGGGGCTTGTCCAATGGATTCCGTTGATAGGCAGGGCGAAACAGGCAACCGGACAACTGGACACGAAAAAGGCAATGAGAGTCTTTCTGGCACTTTTACAGAATCTTGCGGGGATCAGCCGGTGCCCGACGGAAGCTGTGAAAAGCATAAGATGAAATTCCATCCGGCCACCGGGGGTCTTAGGGCTTTTTGCCCGCCACGGCAGACATGGTGCTGGACTGTGCAACAACAAACGTGAAAGGAGAAAGGAAAATGGCAAAAAAGACGATAGCGATAAAACCTGAAATCATGGGCGCTTATCACGAGGCTATTATATTGCGTGACGTGCGTGAAGGTCTCTGTGACCTATGTAAGAAAGACCGGGGCACCGTCGGACGATTGGAGATACCGGAACAAGTCGGCACTCTTGTGCTCCAAGTCTGCCCAGCCTGCTTAATTGAGATAGTACGCGACATTTTGCGGTCCATGCCCCTCCCTGAAGCCAAAGTTACAGTGTAACCTTTTCGTGAGGTGAACCATGCCAGGACGAAGGATCATCAATGACGACAAGCTGAAAGAGCTAATCAAGACCGACAAGACGTTGAAGGAGATAGGCCGGGAGCTTGGCGTCAGTCATGTAGCCGTCCACAAGAGGGCAAAGCGCCTGGGTCTCTTGCGGCTTCCTCAATCCCTTGAGAAGCTGACCGACAAACAGCGGGAATTCTGTTTAGCTATTGCAAGCGGGCAATCGAGGATAAGCGCCGTCATGCAGACCTATGATGTCACAACCAGGGAATCAGCTAAAGCCCTTCAACAGAGCTTAATGAAGGAACCGGCAATCACAGCAGCCATTACTGACCTGATGGAGATGAAGGGCATAGGGCGGGAGTACCGCATAGACAAGTTAAAGGAACATTTAGACAATGCGGACCCGGTCATTTCCCTTAAGAGTCTGGACATGGCCTTCAAGATAAGCGGGGATGAGGAAGCATCGAAGCGGCAGACACCGGAAAAGACGAGCTTTGTGCAAGTCAACATCGATCAATACAATTGGCCTGTAAGGCCAAGATGCGCCGGGTGTGAGCACTGCGGGGCTTGTACAGAACCGAAGGACCCCGAGGAGCAACAAGCGTGAGACGGGCAGAAGGGGTTAACCTTCACCTTCGTAAATCGTACCCAGAAACGGGTCTTGTACGTATGTGGATAATGAGCGCGACCCCCGTCCTCTCCCTCTTCGAGGCGGCCGGGCCAAGCCAAAAGCGGCCCGACTCTTGGGAGGTTTAACCTGTTCAAAAAATCGCGTGCACTTGGACGAAGGGTTGATGCTAATGTCGAACAAACCGGGGTCGAATGGTCAGGCCGGGGGGTAGGCCGTGAAGATCAACTTTGAGAAGCAAGACCTGGACACCGTAGCCGAGCGGGTTATCGAGGCCCTTAAGCCCTACCTTACCCGAAAGGATGACGGCGAGGATGACGCCGTGCTCGACGTGCCGGGCCTATGCGATTACATACACGTAACGCCGAAGTGGATTCACGAGCGGACTCACTTGAAGGAAATCCCTTACTACAAGCTCTCCAACAAGCAGCTAAGATTTAGGAAGCGGGATATAGACAAATGGCTTGAATCCCTACGGACCCCGGCGATTCATCCCGTCTCATCACGAATGAAACTAATGAGGTGAGCAACGGATATCATGTCCGTTTACTACCCCCGTAAAGCGTCTATTTGCAACGGAAACTGCGAGACTGTATAGTGAATTGTATAGTCAAGACTTTTTTCATTTCCCCCTTGACAATAATAACTGAGTTATTATACAATGAAGGTGTCATGAGAGATTGGACCCCGGAAGAGATAAAAGGACTAAGAGCAAAATTCGGTATGACTCAGAAAACCCTTGCCGATCTTGTAGGGGTAACGTGGGTCTACGTCGGTTTACTTGAACGGAATAAAAAGCAACCAAGCAAGACCCTGAAGCTGGCCTTGAGCTATATAGAGAGGGAATTGACGGCAAAGAATACGGAAAAACGGAAAGGGGGCAAACATGGCAAAGAAGACTGACAAGGACAAGAAAGAGCTTCCGAAGGGGATTTACAAGCGCGGCGGTATCTTCTGGATACGGTACGCGGGCCTTGACGGGAAGATGGTTTACGAGTCCGCCAAACAGGGCGAGAGATTGGGAACCAAACAACAGGACGCAGAAGCCCTACTTCATGAGCGCAAGGCGGACATAGGCAGGGGGAAGCAGCCTGAGATAAAAAAGAAGATTCCCAATATCACATTCAGGCAGCTTTCCGTTGATTATCTGCAATGGGCGAAGCGGCAACGTTGCTTCCCGCAGAAAGAAACCCTTGTCAACCAGCTTGTGACGATCTTCGGGGCTTATCCCCTTCGGGCCTTCAATAGTAGGCTACTCGAACAATATCAGACAGAGAGGATGGAGAAGGGCCGGAAGCGGGCTAAAAAGGCGATACCGGGTGGCAACAAGCCCGCGACGATCAACCGCCATGTAGCAACCATCAAAGCGATGTTTACGAAGGCCGTAGAGTGGGAGTTTGTGGAGGAAGAGGTATTAAAGAAGGTCCGTAAGGTGAAGCTTCTGGAAGAAAATAACAGGCGACTGCGGTATCTCTCAAAGGAAGAGTGCCGAGCGCTTTTGAACGAATGCGCCGATCATCTTAAACCGATTGTTACAATGGCGCTCAATACTGGAATGCGGCGGCATGAGATACTAAGCCTGAAATGGGATAACGTGGACATGAGGCACGGCTTCATACTTCTGGACAAGACGAAGAACGGGGAGCGCCGGGAGATACCTATCAACGAGACGCTGAGGGCTACCATCGCCCGTCTGCCGCGCCGTCTGGACCTTCCCCATGTCTTTATCAATCGCGCTACTGACCTCCCCTATGGTGACATCAAGAACGCTTTCAACCGGGCTTGCAAGCGGGCCGGGATACGCGATTTTCACTTTCACGACCTTAGACATACCTTCGCTTCCCACCTTGTCATGGCGGGCGTTGATATAACGACCGTGAAGGAACTTCTGGGCCACAAGACTCTTACCATGACGCTTAGATACGCCCACCTCGCCCCGTCGCACAAGGTCAAAGCCGTTGATCTTCTGGACAACGCCATCAACGAAAGCGCCGACTATACAAAAACTATACAATTTGCGGAAAAGTAGAAGATGGGTACTGCCCGAAAACCCTTGCAAATGCAAAGCGCGCCCGCCGAGAATCGAACTCGGAACCTACGGCTTAGAAGGCCGTTGCTCTATCCTGTTGAGCTACAGGCGCACGCCTAATTATAACTATTCGGAATGGGCGTTTGCAAGAGACGGAAGAGGATGGATGCACATATTTCGCCGTGAACCAGGCCCCGCATCGGGGGAAAAACGGGGTGAAAGCGGCGCCGCTTTCATTATGTGCTTGAAAAAAACGGCAATGAAGGTTATCTTTTAGCGTTCCTTGACGCGAGCCAATCGCAGGACTAGTTTTTCCATCAAATACTGAGGTGAAGGATGGGCAGTGTCGTTAAGTGGAGAAAGAAGAAGATGCGGAAGCACAAGTACAGAAAACTAAGAAGAAGGACGAGGCACCAGAGGAGAAAGTAGCGACCTCATAACTGCCATATTCTTTTCGTCCATGCTGCCCATCTTGGGGGTCTCCATCACGCCGCCAAGATGGGCAAGCCTTTTATCGTTGAGGAGAAAGCGGAAGCACCCCTCGCCGATATAGCCCTTCCCTATATGCCAGTGCCTGTCCCTGCGGCTGCCTTTGGGGGTCTTCGAGTCGTTGAGGTGGAAGAACCTGAGGCAGGCCGGCCCGCAGCGCGCCTCCATCTCTTCGATGATCGAGTCCCAGACGGCCTTGCGCCGCACGTCGCGGCCCGACTCGAACAGATGGGCCGTATCGAGGCAAAAGCCCACCCTTTCGGCGTCCCCTATGCGCTTGTGCAGGCTGATCAGCTCGGCGATGCTCTTGCCTACGGCGCCGCCCTGCCCGGCCGCATTTTCGAGGAGCACCGAGACGGGAAAGGAGGCGAGCACCTCTCCTACCGAGCGCGCCGCCGCGTCGATGCCTTTATCGACGCTCTCCCGCGAGCCGCAATGCGCCACGATAGCCCCGATCCCAAGCTCCGCGCAGAGGCCGGCCTCGTGCATGAAGCCTGCGAGGTTCCTCGGGTCTTCGTCGGAGCGCGCAATGTTGGGGAGATACGACAGATGGGCCACGACAGGCAGGTCGCGGAATAACCGGCCGAAGTCCTCGCGGTCGGCATCGCTCCAGGACTTTTCGGCCCACGACCTGGGGTTCTTCACGAATATCTGGATAACCTCGCAGCCGAGGCGCACCGCCTCCCCGTAAGTATGCTCGAAGCCTTTCGCGATGGAGACATGGAAGCCTATCTTCACCGGGGCTCACCGCGCACCACGAACTCGCGCCCTTCCCTGCTGATCCCCGGGTAGTCATTGCGGCCGTAAAGGAAGTGGACGGCGTCGAGATCGACGAAATCGAAGGCGCCGCTGCCGGAGGCCATGAAGATCGCGGCGGAGAGTCCCACCATCGTCTCGACCATGCACCCGGCCATAAGCTTCATATGGCGCCGCCTTGCCAGCTCGATTATCCGCATCGATTCGCCGATGCCGCTCTTTGCTATCTTGATGTTTATGCCGTCCCCCAGGTTGTGGTCTATGGCCCTCTGCGCGTCCTGCACCCCCGCGACCGACTCGTCGAGGATGATCGGCGCGGGCGACCGCTTCCTTATGAATGCCAGGCCCTCGAAGTCGTCCTTGTGGAGGGGCTGCTCGAAGAGCTCTATCTCATAGCGCGATTTTTCGAGGGCGTCGGTAAAAGCGAGAAAGGCATCCCGCGTATAGCCCTGGTTGCAGTCGATGCGCAGGCGGAAAGCCCTGGACGTCCTTTTCAGCAGCCCGTAAACGAGGGCGACCGTTTCCAGGTCGCGCTCCGCCTTGCCGCTGACTTTCAGCTTGTAGGCGGTGAAGCCCTGGCGGACCGCGCGGTCCGTCCATTGCGCCAGCAGCGCGCCGTCCCGCAGGGCGGGCAGCGTGATGTCCGTCTCGATCCTGTGGGCGCGCCCTCCCCAGTAAAGGTGCTCCGAGACCCCCCGCTCGGCGATGGCTGCCCGGAAAAGGGCAGTCTCGAGGCCCGACAACGTCATCCTGGCGCGGGGAAAATCGGCCTTAAGGCCCGCAACGAGGGAGGCCCAGCCGTCTACCTCCGCGCCCTCGACCCTGCCTGCGGCCTCTTTGAGGACCCGGCATATTGCGCCTATGGTTTCGTTCTTGAAAGCTGCGCTCGTCGGGACCTCGCCTGCGCCCTCCGCCCCGCCGTCCGTCGATGCGGTCACGAGGACGCTCCGCATGACGCGTTTTTTCCCCAGGGCGGTCGCGAACGTGGTCTTCAGCGGCCGCACAACCTGTTTGAACCTTATCTCTTCTATCACAGCCACAACGAATATTAATCCGCGCAGGCGGAGGGTGCAAGTGCCTCTGCCGCAAGCGCAGGCTTCCCGTGGGATCGAAAAGCCCGCAAGCGCCGGACGCGGGCCTCACCCATCAGAACATGAGGGACGTAAGGAGATAATCGGCCACGAGGATGCTGATGCTCGATGCGACGACCGCCTCCGTCGTCGCCCTGCCCACGCCTTCCGCGCCCCCCTTCGTGTAGAAACCCTTGTAGCAGCAAATCACCGCAAGGATCACCCCGAAACAGGCCGCCTTCGCCAGGCCGTTGTAAATGTCCTCGAGGTCGAGGTACTTCACGATCCTCCCTATGAAAAGGCCCTCGTTGATGCCGAAGAGCTTGACGCCAACGAAGTAGCCGCCCACGATGCCCGTGAAATCGGCGATGACGGTCAGGATGGGGAGCATCAGGAGCGAGGCGACCACGCGGGGCACTACGAGGTACTTGACCGGGTTGACGGCCATGACGGTAAGCGCGTCGATCTGCTCCGTCACGCGCATGGTGCCCAACTCTTCCGCTATGGCGGAGCCGCCCTGCCCGTCACCATCAGGGCCGTCAGGACAGGCCCGAGCTCGCGCGTCATGCTCAGGGCCACGGTCGCGCCGACGAGGGCCTCCGAGCTGAGCCGCCTGAACCCGTAATACGTCTGGAGGGCGAGGACCATGCCGGTGACGCAGCCCGTAACGACGATGATCCAGAGGGACTTCACGCCGATGAATTCCATCTGCTTGAAGATCAGGCCGGGCTTCACGGGCCTTCTGAACGCCCAGTGCACGACCGTCATGAACATGATCGAGATGCCGCCGAACTCGCCGGCGACCTTTTTCACCGGCTGGAGGAATTTTTCCATGAATCCCTAAGGGACATAGACCCTCTTGAAGCGCTTCGATATGCCGCAGAGGATTTCGTAAGGTATGCTTCCCGTCTCCCGCGCCATCTCGTCCGCCGTCACGGAGGCGCCGTCCGCGCTGCCCAGAAGCACGACCTCCGTGCCTGTTTTTGCAGCAGGCGCGCCGGTGAGATCGACGAACGTCCAATCCATGCAGACGACCCCGAGGACGGGGCAGCGCCGCCCCGCGACGAGCACGCTCCCCCGGTTCGACAGCGCCCTCGGGTAGCCGTGGGCGTATCCTACGGGCACGTAGCCCACCCTCGTCTCCTTGTCCGTGACGCAGGTCCCCCCGTAGCTCAGTCGCGCACCCGAGGGGAAGGTGCGCACGAAGGCGATCGACGACGCCCACCGCATGACCGGCGTAAGGCGTACCTTCTTCCTTAAGGAAGCATCCGGGTAGCAGCCGTAGAGCATGATCCCCGGCCTCACCATGTTGAAGCGGCCTTCAGGGTAATTGCAGATGGCGGCGCTGTTCGCCATGTGCCTGAAGCGGGGGTTTATGCCGCTGGCCTCGAAGCGCCTTATGACCTCCGAGAAAAGGGCCACCTGGCCGAGGCCGAAGTCGTCCCGCACTTCCGACGAGGGGAAGTGGGTCATCACACCCTCGACCTGGGCGCCGCGCAAATCCTGCAAGAGGGGGAGCAGGCTCGCTATCTCTCCGGGCGCGAAGCCGAGCCGCCCCATGCCCGTGTCGATCTTGACGTGCAGCTTGAGGGGCTTCGCCGCCTTGAACGCGCAGATCCTTTGCAAAAGCTCGAAGTTGCCGACTGCGACGCTCAGGTCGTAATCTGCGACGGCGTCGAGCCGCTCCCAGGGCATCGCCCCGCTTAGGACGAGGATCGGGACGGATATGCCGTTTTCCCGAAGCTCCCTGCCCTCTTCCACGGACGTGACGCCGAAATACGGCGCGCCTGCGGACTGAAGCCGCCTGCCCACCCCGATCGCGCCGTGTCCGTAAGCGTCCGCCTTTATCACGCACAGAAGGGCCGTATCCGCGCTTACGAGGCCGCGGATGGCCCTGTAGTTCTCTTCGAGGGCGGGAAGGTCTACCCTGACCGAGGTCTGGGGCCTCTGTGCGCCTTCTCCATCGGGCATCTCGTTCACCTATCTCATGCTTTTGATTTTTTTGAACACCCGGCGGCAGATATCGAGGACCTCTTCGAGGACCCCGCCGGTGTGGGCCATCGTGAGGAACGCCGCCTCGTACTGGCTCGGGGCGAAGAAGACGCCCTCGTCCAGCATCGCCCTGAAGAACGCCGCGTAAAGGCGGGTGTCGGAGGCGGAGGCCGTCTCGTAATCGACTACGCTGCGGCCGCTGAAAAAACCGGTGAACATGGAGGTCAGGCCGTTTACAGCGTAGGGTACGCCTGCCCCGGACGCGATGCGGGAGACCTCCGCT
The DNA here is from genome assembly GCA_963835595.1 of uncultured delta proteobacterium. GTDB lineage: Bacteria > Desulfobacterota > Syntrophorhabdia > Syntrophorhabdales > WCHB1-27 > CAWEPK01. Next base: position 713,935 of record CAWIGL010000003.1, read on the forward strand.
GCAACGTGCGCCAGGGCGGCCCGCAGGCCCTCGTAGGGCATCTCTTCCTTGAGGCGCCTGAGCGTGTAGAGGCCGGCCCTTACCGCCACCGGGTTGCCGGAAAGCGTCCCCGCCTGGTAGACGTCGCCCTGCGGGGCCAGCCTTTCCATCAGGTCGCGCCTGCCGCCGAAGGCGCCGATGGGGAACCCCCCGCCCACGATCTTCCCCAGGCAGGTGAGGTCCGCCTTTACGCCGTACATCTCCTGCGCACCGCCGTAGGCGATCCGAAACCCCGTGATTACCTCGTCGAATATAAGGAGAATGCCGTACCGGGAGCAGACGTCCCGCACGTCCTCAAGGAAATTTTTATCGGGGAGGACCACGCCCATGTTGCCCATGACGGGCTCCATGATGAGGCACGCGATGTCCGGCTCCTCCTTCGCTATCCTGCTTACCGTGTCTATATGGTTGAACTCCGCCACGAACGTGTGCTTTGCAAGGTCGGAAGGCACGCCCGCGCTGTCCGGCGTTCCGAAGGTAGCGAGGCCGGAGCCCGCCTTCACAAGTAAGCTGTCCACGTGCCCGTGGTAGCATCCCCTGAACTTGATGACGCCTGCCTTGCCCGTCGCCCCTCGCGCGAGCCTGATCGCGCTCATGGCGGCCTCCGTGCCGGAGCTTGTCAAGCGCAGCATCTCTATCGAGGGGAAGGCGTCGATGATTGCGGCGGCCAGGGCAGGCTCGTAAGGGTGGCACGCGCCGTAGGACGTGCCGTCCGCGACGGCCGCCTGTATCTCGGCAGTCAGGCCGTCGTCCGCGTGGCCCAGCATGATCGCGCCCCAGGACGAGACGAAATCGATGTAGCGGTTGCCGTCCACGTCGAAAAGGTAGGGCCCTTTGGCGTGGTCTACATAGAACGGCTTCGCGCCGACCGAGAGGAAGGCGCGGACGGGGCTGTTGACTCCGCATGGGAGCAGGGAGACAGCACGGCCGTATAACTCCTGGGAGCGGGTTGTTGGCATGACAACCTTATTCTACGATTTGGGGGTGGTGTGTTTCAAGCAAAATCGGATAGCGGGCGCGGATGCGCCCCCTATCCGATTTTGCTTATATGCGTGTGCGGCCGGGGCGGGGTACCCACTTCCAGCGCGCATAGCGCGCGAAGTGGGTCGCGCGCCTTTTCCGCCGTTTTCTCGGCGCGCCTCCTCAACGTACTTCTACTGTACAGTTTCGTCGGGCGCCATCGAAAACAACAGAAAATCCATCGAAAATCCCTCCGGCCGGGAAAGGCCGTTCGTGACTAGACCGGCTCACGATTCCATTCTAAAGACGACCCGTTTACAGCTCTTTTGGCGAAACTAAGAGGCTCACCCCGTCGAGGATCTCATTGAGTCGCACAAGGGAAAGGGAGCCTATTTTTTCGGCTAGGTCTGATTTGTCCACAGTTATGATCTGCGTGATGTTGACCACACTCGCCTTTGGCAAATTTCCTTCGCCCTTTCGGAGCAGCACGTTGCCGGGCGCCTTAGCCCTCTCCAGGTTCGAGGTAAGCACGCAGAGGATCACCGTATTGAGCCGGCTGGTGTTGTACACGTTATTTTGTATCACGACGCAGGGGTGTCGAAAACCGGGCCCTGAGCCAGCCGGCTTTCCAAGCTCGACCCAGAATATATCGCCCTGCCGGATACCTGCGCTCAATAAGGCTCCTTTCGGACCCTTCTTGCTTGATAGACTCTTGTGTGGCGTATTACCTCGGTTTCTTCCTGGGTCTCAGGGCTCTCGTAAGCTTTGTTTAAGGCATCCAGGAGCTTCCTAGATTTCCTTCTATCGAGAAACTCTTTGACTGCCATAACAAAGACATAGCTGCGTGAACACTTGCATTCCTTCGTCACTTCATTGATATCTTTAAACATGTCGTCAGGAACGGATATCGCTGTTTTCATACTTCTAATATATACTCTGGTATTACCGTTGTCAATACTATTTCGCGCCAACTATAGTGCTTGGGAGCGGTTTCCGGCCGCTCGCCCTCCACACACCGGACAAGGCGGTGGGGAATGGCCCATGCGATTCAGATGTTGCTTGTCTGTAATTGTGATGTATAATAAATGACATGAGATTTGAGTGGGATGCTCAAAAAAGTATCACTAACACGGAAAAGCACGGCATCGATTTCGAGACGGCCAAATCTCTGTGGCTCGATGAGGGGAGGGTCGAGATCGAAATGACCTTTCCCGACGAGAAGAGATGGGCGCTTATAGGAAAGATCGAAGGAAAAATCTGGACCGCGGTCTACACGGTTCGCGGCGACAACGTACGGCTCATCTCAGTAAGACGCGGCAGGCCAAAGGAGGTAAGGTTATATGAAGAAAAAAAGGCCGGCTGAATCGGCGGCTGAGTTTGATAGGCGATTCGACGAGGGCGAAGACATCCACGATATCGCCGATCTTTCAAAGGCCAGGATAACTTACCCCGGCAGGAAAGTCCGCATTACCCTGGATGTCCCGGAAGCGCTCGTGGCTGATATCGATAACCTGCGACAACGGATAGGCGTGGACAGGGGCGCACTCATCAAGGTCTGGCTTCATGAGAGGGTGGCACAGGAGAAGGGACGGTAAAACAGCCGTAAAACCCGGAGAGGGGGACGGTTTCGGCCGCCACATCCGGGACAGAATGCGCACAGCGCCCGGAACCCTATAGCTCCGGGCGCATTCGTTGGCTGCGTTACGCCTTTTTCGGATATCCGACGGACTGGGAGAACGTGATCGTCTGCTCCGGGCGCAATTTCAGGGCCTTCGCCAGGGCCGGCCTGTCGATCATCGCGCGCAGCACGGTCACAAGCCCCTCCCCGGCGCAGAAGAGGTAGACGTTCTCCGCTATGACGCCCGTGTCGGCGCCCATCCAGAGCGCCGTCTGGTCGGGAGGCGCCTTGTCCATCTTCGCCGTGTCCGCGACGTAGACAAGGTTGACGGCCGCTGTCTTCACATACGGCTGTGTGCCCGTGAGGCCGCGTATGTCGCCCTCGACGACAGGCTTGAGTATGTTCCCTTTCGGCTCGTAGAGATAAGCGCCCTCGGGCGCGGCGACGTAGATGTCGATCTCCTGCCTGTTGCGGGCGGAAGGCGCCGTGCGCTTGCCGTCGGAGCGGTTGATGCCGAAGGCCGCCCAAAGCAACTGCGAGAGCACCGCGACAGGCAGGGGCTGCGGGGCGAATTCGCGGCCGGAGGATCTCTTTTCCAAAAGACCGAGCGCCGGGTTGGCGCCCGCCGTTTGAGGCTTCTCAAGTTGGACCGGGATCATCGCCTTCGCGTAAGCGACCCCGGACAACGCCTGACCGGCCGGGATCAGCACCCCGGCGGCTGCCGACGCCTTGAGGAAATCCCTTCGGCTCATGATCTTCATGACGGTCATCCTTGAATTATTGATTTATGCGGCAGAAATGAGACTATCGCCTTATCGGGATGATAGCGCAGCCGGACGGCTTACGGGAAGCCTCCGCCTGTGGCGGCCGTGGCCGAGGTCCTCTGGCCAAGCCAGCCCGTCTGCGTGCCCCAGTACTGCTCAAGGTCGCTCTCATACGTCGTGATCTGCTCGTCGAGGAGCTTTTCGAGGCTGGGCAGGTCCACGCGGCCGCTTCGCGCCATGCGCTCGACATCGCGCGACGTCGGCAAAGGGTAGGCGTTCTCGTAGACAGCCAGGTAGTCCCTGAGGGCGTCCAGCCCTTCCTTTTGCCTGCCTTCGGCAAGGAGTATCAAGGCCTTGTAGCCTCGGATGCGCAATATCATATAGGTTTTCCCGTCGAGCTTTTCCGCCTCTTTAATCAGGCGCATCGCCTCGGGGAGGTCGTGCATCTTGTAGCTCGCAGTCGCAGCGTAGGCGTACGAGCGGGCGTCCGGGTTTGCCTGCGCGGCCTTCAGGAAATCCTGCCGGGCACGGTCGTATTCGCCCTGGTTGAGGGCCATCCTGCCGTCGAATATGCTTTGCTGATAGGCGTTCCACCCTGCGCATTGAAAGAGGCAAAACGAAAGGAGGATTACCGGTATCCATTTCAACCTGACCATCATCTTAGCTCCCTAAAGAACATCATATAGACCGGCGATGCCTTTTGCAACTCTTTTTCAAGCCCCCAGGTCCCTGCACCTCGTTTCCGTAAGGCAAAGGCTTGCGAGCAGCCCCAGGAGGCTGACCCCGAAGCAGACTAAAAAAGCCGTCCTGTACGCCTGTTGCGAGTAGACGCGCGCGCCTGCCAATAGCGTGCCGTCCCACTTCATGTCGAGGACCTTGCCAAGCACTACCTGGAGCACGGCGCTGCCGAGGAAGCCGCTCGTGTTGTTGTTCCCCATAGCGATCCCCGAAAGGCTTAAGGGGTTGACCTCCTTGGCGACGACGATGCTGAGCGGGAAACCCGCGCAGAAAAAACCCATCGCAAAGCAGAGGGGGTACATCCAGGAAAGGCTCGGCCGGCCCCCTCCCGAAAAGCAGATGACCGCCCAGACGGCGGCATACAGAGAGGCGCAGCAAATGTATGGCAGCCGCCGCCGTTTCAGGACCCTGTCCGACATGAACCCTACGACAGGGCACCCGACGACAACGCCCACCGAGACGACCATCACGTAGCGCGCCGCCTCCTGCGTGGGGATCCCATAGACGTGCGTCAGATAGGGCACGCCCCACAGGCCGCCGAAGGCCATCAGCGTCGAATAGAAGGTCATGAACCCCGTAAACGGCGGCCAGGTGCGCGGATTGCGTAAAACAGCTACGATCCCTTTGAGGATATCCGGCCTGCCGCCTGCTGCACCTGCAAAGGCCGGCCTGCACGCGTCCGCAAGGCCGGGTCCGCCGGCCGGCGCGTCAGCCCTCCGCAGGGCAGGCAGCCCGCAGTCTCCGGGCCGGTCCCGGACGACGACCCAGCACAGGACGCCCAAGAAGATCGAGAAGACGCCTATGGAAACGAAGCCCGTCCGCCATCCGATGGCTGCGGAGAGCGCAGCCAGGGGCGCAGTGGCAAACAGGCCGCCGAGGCCGCCGAGGGCAGTCGTCCATCCGTTCATCACCGCCATCTCGTCCGCCCTGTACCACTCCACGCAGATCCTCATGATGTTGACCATGAAAACGGAGACCCCGAGACCGACGAAGAGCCGGCCCAGGCAGCAGGAGGCCAGGCTGCCGGAGAGGCCGAACAGGATGGAGCCGCCGCCCATGATGAGCGCGCCCGTAGTAATCGTCCGCCTGGGCCCCAGCGTGTCGGAGAGTATGCCGGAAGGTATCTGCATCAGCGCGTAAACATAGAAATAAATGGAGGAGAGGAGGCCGAGGGCGGCACCCGTCGTATGGAAGGTTGACATAATGTCGAGGGCGATGGCGCCGGGGGCTATGCGGTGGAAGTAGCCGACGACGAAGACCGTCATCGCTGCCCCCCATACGAGCCACCTGTGGCGGAGCGTCCGGTCTATCCGGTCTGGATGCGCACGATCGGGCATGGTAGGATGCAATGGCCTGCCGCCTACGTCACGGCTTCGATCTCGGCCGTCGTGCTGTAATAGCCTGCCATGTCGCCGGATGTGGAGACGCTGCATTCCGTCAACTGATTGACGCCGCCCTTGCGCTTTATCCACGTGCCGTAAGCTATGGCTATGACGTCCTCCCGCACCTCGTCCGAAATGCGCGTCTCGACGACGAGGTCGCCTGCCTCAGTCCTTAACCTCGCCCGCGACCCGTTTTGAAGGCCCAGGGACTCTCCCGCCTTCGGATGGACGACGGCAACGGGCATCTCAGGGTGCTCGTCCTCAAGGATGAGGGAGTTGAGCCACTTGCTGCTGAGGACCGAAAGGAGATGAAAAGGACGCTTGCGCTCCGGCGCAGGGGCAAGCCTGTCAACGAGCTCGAACCTCCCGGAAGGCGTCTTGAATATCCCGCCCTCGAAGGCCACCTGGGGCGCAATGGGGCAGCGGACGGGCGACTCCATGACCCTCTCCACCGTAAGCCCTGCCCGCTCCATAGGGGCCATCAGCCTTTTCAGCCATTCGATCGCCGTCCCCGCCATCGCATCCCCAAGGCCGCACCTGGCCGCAAGCTCCTGGACGATGCGCAGGTCCGATTTCGCCTCCCCGAGGGGCTCTATCGCGCGGTTGACCGGGCCTATCCAGTTGTGGCCCCACGAGACGACGATGTCGTCCTCCTCGAAGAACGTGGCTGCGGGCAGGAAGATGTCCGCGAGGTCCGCCGTGTCCGTCATGAAGTGGTCTACGACGACGACGAAATCGAGGCTTTTCAGCGCCTTTATCACAGTGCGCGAATCCGGGCACGAGACGGCCGGGTTCGTGCCGTTGATCCAGATCATGCGGATGGGCGGGTCTTTCGCCTCAAGTATGCCCGGCCCGAGGCGCGGCTCCGCAATGAGCCGGTGATTGCGGGCGACGGGGGCCATCACCTTCGGGTCGAAATGGCGCCTCGTCGAGAAGCCGTGGTTGACTCCGCCCCCGGACTTGCCAATGTTGCCCGTCAGGCAGCCCAGGGCGTCGATCAAGCGGATCATGTCCGGGCCGTAGACCCACTTATTTATGCCGTAGCCGACGATGATCGACGCGGGCCGCACGCCGCCGTAAAGCCTGGCGAGGGCCTCTATGGTGGGGGCGTCAACGCCGCAGACAGCGCATATCTCTTCCATGCCGACGGAGGCGGCCATCCCCTCGAACCTCTCGTACCCGGCCGAGTGCTCCTCGATGAAGGCACGGTCGATGAGGCCCGTCCTGATAAGCTCCTTCGCTACGCCGAGGGCCAGGAATCCGTCGGTCCCCGCCTTCGGCGAGATGTGCATGTCCGCGAGCGAGGCGGTCTTCGTTTTTATGGGATCGACGAGGACAACCTTTGCGCCCTTCTTCTGGGCCTCTTTCAGCATGGGCACGATATGGACGCTGGACTTGACGGGGTCCTTCCCCCAGATGATGATAGCCTTGGCGTTGACGATATCGGACGGGTCGTTTCCGAGGCGCTCGCCCATGTCCGACTTCTGCGCGGCCATAGCCGACCCCGCGCACAGCGAGCCCTTCTGCATCGTCACCTCTCCGAGAAGGTTGAAGAACCTCCTGACGAGGTGCTTCGAGGCGCCCCACGAGGCGGACCGCTGGAAGTGCATGATCGACGGGTCGCCGTATTTGTCCTTGAAGAAGGCGATCTTCTCCGCTATCGTGTCGAGGGCCTCGTCCCACGATATGCGCGCCCATCCGGCCGCCTTCCCCGTTTTTTTCATGGGGTAGAGCGCCCTGTGGGGGCTGTAGACGCGGGACGGGTACTTGTAGCCCCGGGCGCAGAGGAAGCCGCGCGTGAAGCCGTGGTCCGGGTTGCCCCTCACGGAGACCATGCGGCCGTCCTCCACTTCGACGACCATGCCGCAATTGTCCGGGCAGTCGTCGGCGCAGGTAGTTATGACGGACTTCACGCGAACACCTCCAATATAGAGAACGCTATGCCTCGATGCCGAGGTAGCGGACGAATATCTCCTTGCGGCCCTCAAGCTCTTGCCGGGTCGCGGTATGCTCGATCTTTCCCTTTACCATGAAGTAGACGCGGTCCGAGAGGGCGAGGGCAAAGGGGACCTTCTCCTCGACCAGCAGTATCGTCATGCCGAGATCGTTGAGCCTCTTTATGATCCCCTTGAGGCTCGATACGAAGAGCGGCATCAGGCCGGTAGTCGGCTCGTCCAGGAGGAGCACTTGAGGCCCTTTGAGGATCGGCCCGAGAGATGGCGAGGGCCTGCTGCTCTCCCCCGCTCAGCGACCACGCCTTCTGGCCGAGCCTCCCCTTCAGGTTGGGGAAGAGGTCGAAGACCGTATCCAGCCCGTCCCCGGAGGCCTTGCCGACCATGCCCGTCTTCAGGTTTTCAAAGACGGTCATCTTCGGGAAAAGGCGCCTCCCCTGGGGCACGTAGGCGATGCCCATCCGCGCGATCCTGTACGTCTCCCGGCCCGCTATCTCCGCATCGCCCAGCGTTATGCTCCCCGATTTCGGCTTGATGAAGCCCATTATCGTGTTGAGGGTCGTCGTCTTCCCCGCCCCGTTCCGGCCCAAAAGCGATACGATTTCTCCCTTTTCGAGGTGGAGGGAGACCCCCTGGAGGATATGGCTCTTGCCGTAATACGTGTGGACGTCCCGGACATGCAGCAGGCTCATACGGACTCCCCGATGTAGAGCCGCTGCACCTCTTCGTTGCTGCCTATGATGTCGCATGTGCCTTCCGCGATGACGCGGCCGAAGCTCAGGACGGTCAGGTTGTGGCAGAGCCGCAGTATCAGGTCCATATCGTGCTCTATGAGGAGTATCGACATATGCTTCGACAGGCGTTCGACCAGCTCGACGATGGCGTCCGCCTCCTTCGGCCCGACCCCCTGCGTAGGCTCGTCGAGTAAGAGGATGGACGGTCCGGTGCTCAGTGCCATAGCGATCTCCAGGACCTTCTGGTCGCCGTAGGAGAGGTTCGAGGCGAGGTCCTTCATCTTGTCCTGGAGGCCGACGAGGGCGCATATCTCCTCCGTCCTCTCCCTCGCCCCTTTCAGCCTCTCCGCGCGCGAGAAGAAAAGGCTGCCTTCCTTTGCCTGCCTATAGACGCCGACCCACACAGAGTCGAATACGGTCATCTCGGGGAAAACGAAGGTGAGCTGGAAGGTCCGACCGAGGCCCTTGCGGCAGATCATATGGGGCGGCAGGCCGGTTATCTCCTCCCCTTTGAGGAATATGCGTCCCGAGCTCGCCTTCAGCTCCCCTGTTATGAGGTTGAAGAGCGTCGTTTTCCCCGCGCCGTTCGGACCGATCACGCCCCTGATCTCCCCCTTGCTTACCGATGTGGAGACCCCGTCCACGGCAGCGAGACCCCCGAAGTGGCGCGATACGTTGACGATCTCAAGGAGCCCGTCGTTCCCGGCCGTCATTTTGCGCCCCTTTCGAGGATGTAGCCGAGTATCCCCTTTCTCGACACCTTGAGGATGACGAGGACGAGGACGCCGAAAAGCAGGAGGTAATAGGTGAACCATGCGCTCACGTAATACTGGAAGAGCGACATGAGCACCGCCCCTATCCACGGCCCGGCGAGCGTGCCCAGCCCGCCCACGAGGCACCAGACGACGGGCAGGACCGACCAGTAAAAGGAGAAATAGTCGGCCGACGTGTAGCGGAGCGTTAGTGCGTAGAGGGCGCCTGCGAGCGACCCGAGGCCCGCGGAGATGACGAAGGCAATCAGCTTGTACCGCAGCACGTCGTATCCGAGGAAGCGCACGCGCCGTTCGTTCTCCCTTATCGAGACGAATATCTTGCCGAGCGGCGCAGTAACGATGCGCTCCAGGAAGATATAGGACAGGGCCAAAAAGAGGAGCACGAAGTAGTAGTTGGCGAGTGGGTGGTAGAGGGAAAGGGTCACGCCGCCGAATGTGAAGGGCGGCACGCTCGCGGTCAGGCCGTCGTCGCCGCCCGTCAGCCACGTGAGGTCCATGGCGAGGAGGTGGAAGACGGCCGATATGATGGCGGTCACTATGACGAAGTACGCCTCCGACAGCCGGACGCAGACGACCCCGACCAGGACGGAAAAGAAAAGCCCGCTTACGACGCCGCACGCAAGCGACGTTATAAGGCCCGTCTTCAGGTGGATGATCGCCAGGATCGCCCCGTACGCGCCGACGCCGAAGAAGATGGAGTGACCCAGGCTGCACTGCTTCGTCAGGCCCAGACAGACGTCGTAGCCCATCGCGAAGATGGAGAAGATCATCATCTGGATCATGAGGGAGCGCGCGCCGGCGGGCAGAAGGATTCCGAGCACCGCGAATAGCGCTAGGGCAGCGAGTGCGAAGGTCCGCCGGTCTGCCATTTACCGCTCCGCGCCTCCGAAAAGTCCCCTCGGCCTTACCATGAGGACTGCGACCATAATGATGAAGATCGCGGCCTTCGACTGTGTCGGGCTGAGCACGCACGTTATGACGCCTTCCAGCGAGCAAAGGCCGAGGGCGGCAATAAGCGTCCCTCCGAGGCTCCCCATCCCGCCGATGATGACGACGATGAAGGCGAGAAGGGCGACGTCGTTGCCCATGAGATAGGACACCTGCGTCACCGGGGCTGCCAGCACGCCGCCAACAGCGGCGAGGACGCTTCCCAGCACGAAGGTCGATATGAGCACCTTACTCGTGTCTATGCCCATCGCAGCGGCCATGTCCCTGTCCTGGATCGAAGCCCTTATAAGGATGCCGTAGGGCGTCCGGTAGAGGAAAAGCCAGATGGCGGCGATGATCGCGACGGAGATGGCGGCTATAAGGAACCTGTAGCCCGGATAATCGACGCCCAGGAAATAGAAGGAGACCGGCCAGGGATCGACCATTTTTTTGGGGATGCCCCCGTACCAGGCGAGCGCCGCCTGCTGGAGGATGAAGGAGATGCCCACGGTAGCGATCATCGTTACCGCGGGGTAGCCCTCGTAGGGCCGCAGGATGAACCGCTCGATGGGCGCCGCGATGAGGGCGATGATGACGGGCACGACCAGAAGCGCCAGCCAGAAGTTGCCGAGCAGCGGGAAAAGCGAAAAGCCCAGGACGGCGCCCAGCATGTAGATGTCCCCGTGGGCCATGTTGACTATGCCCATCACGCCGAAGATGAGGGAAAGGCCGAGCGATATGAGGGCTATTATAAGCCCCCATATCAACCCGTTCATCAGAAGAAAGAGTATGTTGAGGAGCCAGTCAGGCATGGTCTTGTCAGAACTGCTCCTTCGCCTGTCCGTAGGCAACCATATTCATGCCGATAAGCAGCGCCGTCGCGACGGCAATGACAGCGATCAGTTTTTTCATGCGCATCCTCCAAGCGGGTTATTTGTCTATGCTTGCCGAGGTCCTCGATTAATGGTGCTTAATTACATTAAATTGTATTTAATTTGTCAAGAGTTTCTCTCGCAGATTTTCCTTTACTTTAAATGGAAAACATCCTATTCATATTATCGCAAACACGCGCCGAAATAAAGCGAAGAAAGGATCGTCATGCCGAAGCCTGCGTCGAGAGTAGAAAAAATCCCGCCTTACCTTTTTGCCCGTATCGACAAGAAGAAGGCGGAGGCGCGCGCCAGGGGGATCGACCTCGTCGATCTGGGCGTCGGGGACCCCGACATCCCCACTCCGCCCCATATCGTGAAGGCGATGCAGGAGGCGTTGAAGAACCCGAAGAACCACAGATATCCCGACTACGAGGGGACGCCCGCCCTGCGGCGGGCGGCGGCAGAATGGTTTTTCAAGCGGTACGGCGTCAAGCTCGACCCGGACAGGGAGGTGCTCATCCTCATCGGCTCGAAGGAGGGCATAGCCCACCTGCCCTGGGCCTACCTGGAGGAAGGCGACACAGCCCTCATCCCTTCGCCCGGATACCCCGTTTACAAGGTCATGTCGCTCCTTGCAGGCGGGACGCCCTATATGATGCCGCTGCGGGAAGAGAACGAGTTCAGGCCCGTCTTCGACGACATCCCTGAAGATGTGAAGAGAAAGGCCAGGATATGCTTCCTCAACTACCCGAACAACCCGACCGGCGCTTACGGGGACGACGCGCTCTACGAAAAGGCGATTGATTTCGCCGGCAAGTACGAGATACTTATTTGCCACGACGCGGCGTACAGCGAGCTGACCTACGACGGCTACACGGCAAAGAGCATCCTTGAGTTCGACAGGGAGAAGCGCTATTCCATCGAGTTCCTCTCCCTCTCCAAGACTTACTGCATGACAGGCTGGAGGGTCGCCTTCGCAGTAGGCAACGCGGAGGCCATAGAGAACCTCGGAAAGCTCAAGACGAACATCGACTCAGGGGTCTTCCTTGCGATCCAGGAGGCGGCGGTCACCGCGCTGTCGGGCAGCCAGGACTGCGTGCGGGAGATGAAGGAGATCTTCCAAAGGAGGCGCGACCTGGCCGTGGACGGCCTTACCTCCGCAGGCATCAGGGTGCGCAAGCCGCGCGCCACGTTCTACATATGGGCGCACGTCCCGAAAGGTTACACGTCGGCCGCATTCGCCGAGATGCTGATAGAGAAGACGGGCGTCGTCGTCACGCCCGGAAGCGGCTTCGGCGAAGAGGGCGAAGGCTATTTCAGGGTCTCCATAACGGCCTCCGAAGAGCGCATCCTGGAGGCCGCGGAGCGGCTGCGGAAGCTGAACCTGTAAGGGCCGGCGCGCCGCGAATAGACATACCTTGATCGCTTCATCCGATATCCTGGGGAAAAGGACCATCATCGCGGGCGACGTCAACACGGGCAAAACAACGCTCACAAGGACGCTCCTCGATGCGCTGTGCGCCGGCGGCCTGGCGCGCCGCATCGCAGTCATCGACATGGCCCCGGAAATCCCTCCCGAAATCGTCGCCGCTCGCGGCCTTAAGGGCGTCGGCGGGAAGCTCGCGCCCCTTCCCGAGGGCGTATCCTGTCTTTCCGCAGACATCCGCGCCCCCAGGCTGACTTCCAGGACGGACGCCGAAGCCATCCTCGCTGCGCAAGAGAACAGGGCAAAAATCGACCGGCTTTTTGAGACATACGGCGGGGCCGGGCGGGACATCCTTATCATCAATGACCTGAGCATCTACCTCCAGGCGGGCCGCGCCGAACAGTTGGTCCGCCGGATGGCGCCCGCCTCGACGGTGGTGGCCAACGGCTACTACGGCAGCGCCCTGGGCGGCGGCGCGTTGTCCAGACACGAGGCGGAGGAGATGGGGAAGGTGATGGCGGCCTTCGACGTGCGCGTGCGCACCCCTGTCGCATCGATCGAAGAGGCGCTCAGGGGATAACGCGGCGGGCTGCGCGCCCCTTATTTCAGGGCGCGGCGTCCTGCCTGAAGAAATTGGTAAGGAACTCGGCGTCCTTGGGGGAAAGGTCGAACTTGAAAACGGCCTCCTCCACGAGGCGGTAGAGGGGCTGCCCGCCCCGCTCCCCGCGGGCGGCGGATATCCATTTGATCGCTCTTCTCAGGTCCTCCCCTTCCGGCAGCGGATAGGTCATAAGGGATTATACGTCGAAGCCGGTCCCTTGCGCAAGATATCTTTCTCCGTGCTCCGGCAAAACGCATTTCGGAAATTTCATCTTAAGGGAGGGGAGATACGTCCCTGAAACACGCATCACGGAGCGTTGCGGCCCGCGAAACGTGAAGTGATATGACGCGGGCACCCCGCTAAGGCAGGTTGTTCAGGAGCCTTAAGCGTCCGCCTTTTGAAAAAAGGCGGTGCTGCGAGTCGCTCGTACCCTCTCTTACTCTTTCGTCTCGCAGCAAGCGAAGCGAAGCCTTACGCTGATCGGGAGCGTAGTGCCGGCGTGTGAAGGGAGCGTATCCCCCTCCCTTCTCCACGCTCAGGTTCAAATGCGTTTGCCCCGGTTTCTGCGTCCCTGGGCGATAAAAAAAGGCCTTCGGCGGCTCAAGGCCGCCGAAGGCCGCATCCATCAGCTTCGGGGAGCATCACCTAGGCGTGACGCCGGGGTTTCCGCTCCTCCAGGGTGTGCCCCTTCACCTGGGCGTCAGGCCCCGGCAAAAGCTCAACGGGACTCGTCAGCAAAAAGCTCCCGGCCTTTATCCACTCCTTCAGAAGGTCGGCTATCTCCTTCGCCTTCGAATAGCTTGAGATGGGGAAGGTACGCACTTCTTTGCCGTTCACCCTTATCATGCCTTTTTTAAGCTCCGCGTAGCTCGCCTCGCCCAGGCTCTTCGATATCCTTTCCGGGTAATCGCCCCCGTAATCGACGACCTGCGTAAAGAGGTCCTTGTCCCTCCTGGACGTGAAATAGGCCATCTCCTCGTCGATGACGGGGATGGGGATGCCGATACCGACGATGAGCGTCGCCCCGTAGCCCGTGAAGCTCGCTCCCGCAAGGAAGTGGGGGCTCATCCGCTTGGCGTCGCCCGTGACCGCGAGCGTCCCTGAAGGCGCCCGCACCAGGCCGTCGGCGCTGCGCAGGCCGCCTGGGTTGTGCTGCGTGCCGTGGCCCGCGACGTAGCCAGCCCCGCCGCCTAAGAAGATGCGCGTCCCCATGCCGATGGTGCGGTATTTCGGGTCTTTCAAAAGCGGGGAGAGCTGCCCGGCGCTGCAATAGTTCGCGTTGCCGAGGTTCGGCTTCAACATGCCCATATACGTATAGATGACCTTGCCGGTGAGGTTGACCGCTATGTTGTAGTTCTGGTAGCAGTTGCGCGGGTTGAAAAGCTGTGCCTCGTTCACCGTCTCCTTGTTTACGTAGGTCTCGATTTTTCTTCTGGGATAGCAGTCCGTCCCGTAGGCCGTCGCAGAAAGCTTAAGGTCTTTCCCGGCAACAAAATCCTCGATTACGTGGCCGCCGCCGTAGCTGAAGCTCCCCGGATAGACCTTGTTCCTGGGGTCGTCGTCCGCCATAGCGGTCGCGCCGATATAGACATCGACCGCGGCCAGACCCGTATAGCAGGGGACGTCGTTGAGCGTACACGTCCCGCCGCCGATCTTTATCCTCGGCTTCGAGTGGCCCAGGTTGAGGAACATGCCGCTTGAGCACATAGGCCCGAACGTGCCGGTGGTTACCACGTCAACAGTCTCGGCGGCCGCTTTTGTCCCCTTCTCATCGACAATATCGGCCATCTCCTCGGCGTTGACGACTACGGCCAGGCCTTTCTTGATCTTTTCGTTTATCTCTGCGATTGTCTTCAATTATTTCCTCCTTCTCAAGATTATGGTGGTAACGGGTTAGTGCGCCCCTTTATCGGGGCCGCCCATTATCCATAATCTGTTCCAGGTCATGATACCACCAAAGGAGGATTTAGATTCTGCCTTACTATACGCCGATAGGCGGGCCGCTGTCAAGCACCGTTTCTATTGCGTATGCCTCTGCGCAGCAGCCGGATTTACTCGTCGAGCACTTTTCTGATCGTCTTCGCTATCTCCCTCTTTGTCATCGGTTTCATGGCAAAGGCCCGTATGCCTGCCGCCTTCGCCTCGTCGGCATCGACCACGTGGCTGAACCCTGTGCACATGATGATGGGTACGTCGGCTCTGATGGCGAGGACCTCTCTGGCAAGGTCGACGCCCGTCATCTCCGGCATGGTCTGGTCGGTAATGACGAGATCGAACCGGGACGGGTCCGCAGTGAAGAGCGCAAGCGCCTCTGCGCTGCTCGTCCGGGACGTCACGTCGTAGCCCAGCTCCGCGAGGATGTCCTCGGCCATCTCCACGAGGGCTTCTTCGTCGTCGATGAAGAGGATCCGCTCGGAGCCGGTGAGAAGCTCTTCGTTGCTGATTGCATAGGTTTCAGGCTGTCCTGTAATCTTCGGGAAGTAAACGGTGAAGACGGACCCTTTGCCGGGCTCGCTCTCGACGGTAATATGTCCGTCGGAATGCCTCACGATGCCGTGGACTACGGAAAGACCGAGACCCGTGCCCTCTCCCAGGTTCTTCGTCGTGAAGAAGGGGTCGAATATCTTATCGACGATCTCGGGAGACATGCCGATGCCTGTATCCCGGACGACGAGCTTCATGTAGAGTCCCGGATCGATGCCTTGCAGGCTTCCACCCGATGGAGGAACACTGAAATCGCTCAATTGAATGTCGAGCACCCCGCCGCCGGCCCGCATCGAATAGGCGGCGTTCGTGCAAAGGTTCATGAGGACCTGCTGGACCTGGGTGGGGTCGCCGAGGATCAGACCCGACTCGCTCTTAATTGCAACCTTGATGCTGATGGTCGTCGGTGTGGAGGCCCTGACGGAGCTCGACCGTCTCCTTGATAATGCCGGAGAGCCGCAGCGGTTTCTTCTCCTGCTCCGTTTTTCTGGTGAAAGTGAGCATCTGCCTGATCAATTCCCTGCCCCTCAGGGAAGCTTCCAGAATCCTTTCCAGGTGATGCCCTTCCCGGCTCCCTTCGTCGAAACGGCCTTCCAGCAATTCAGCAAAGCCTATGATCGCAGCCAGCATATTATTGAAATCATGGGCGATGCCGCCCGTGAGCGTACCGAGGGCCTCCATCTTCTGGGACTGGCGGAGCTGGGCCTCCAGCCGGGCCTTGTCCTCCTCGGCCCGCTTTCGGTCCGTGATGTCGATGTCCATCTCGAGTACCAGGGGAGAACCGTCCACATCGAAGAAAGGGATATCGTGGGCCTCTATAGTGCCGGCGCCGTCCGGGGTTGTGAGCTCCCACCGGTGCGGCTTGCCGGTCTCAAGCACTTTGTATGATTCGCAGAAATCGCATGGCGCCGTGCGCCCTATACGGTATTCATAACAGTGCCGGCCCTCCGAGTCGCCGAACCTCTCACGAAAAGACCGGTTGGCAAAGGCCACATGATAGTCGGGCGTCAACAGGCATATCATCGTCGGCAGTGTTTCCAGAACGTCGTAGAGCCGCTGTCGCTCCTCTCTGACGGTTTCGAGGGCCTTGTGGACCTCGGCGGTCCGCTCCGCCACCCGGTGTTCGAGCGTCGCGTTCAGCTCGCGCAGCGCCTGTTCCGCCTTCTTGTTGCTGGTAATGTCGGCGCCCGTGGTAATGAAATAATCTCCGAGGGGGACGCTCGTGAAGCGGAAGTGCTTGTCGAGCTGCGGGAAATAGTCCTCGAAGGAATACGGGACCCCTTCGGCCATGATCTTCCGCACGACGGGCATATAATGGTCCGTCGCGCCCGGACCGAATATCTCATCGGTGGACTTGCCCCTGACCTCGTCAAGCGTCTTGCCCCACGTTTTCAGCGCCGGCGGGTTGGCATCCACCAGTCTCCAGGTCTTGATGCGGCCTTCCCCGTCCAGGGCCAGCTCCCAGAAATGGACCTCCTCGGTCATGTTCTCGAATAGCTTGCGATACTTGCCCTCGCTTTCCCGCAAGCCCTCCTCCGCCATCTTGCGCTCGGTGATGTCGTATGCGTAGATGCGAGCCACGCCGAACTGAGGGACAAGATAGATTGTCTCTCCGAAGACTCTGTTATTGAGCGCCACCTCACGATAGAGGGTCGATTCGTTCTTCCTGTCCCAACTGCGGAGGATCGCCCCAAGGTCACCGGGCAGGAAGCATTCGCAGTCTTCCCTGACCAGCCCGAGACCTTCCAACGTCTTCATTGCTCCGGGGTTGCAGAAGGTTACCGAGCCTGCGCCATCGACCTCCATAACGGGGCTGGGGTTCAGCTCGGGGAAAGAGGCAAGATGCCTCGCCCTTTCCTCGGTCTTCCTGCGGTCGGTAATGTCGCGGAAGACAAGCACTACGCCCAGGGTATTGCCTTCCTTGTCCCTTATGGGCGCGCCGCTGTCGTCGATGGCGACCTCCGTCCCGTCCTTCCTCACCAGAATCGTATGGTTGGCCAGGCCGACGATCATCCCTTCCCGGAGCACCTTCACTACGGGGTTCTCGGCCTGCCGGCGCGTCTGCTCGTTGACGATGTTGAATACCTCGGTGATGTGCTTCGCTGCGGCTTCGGCGCAGGACCAGCCGGTCAAATGCTCCGCGATGGTATTCATGAACGTGATGCTGCCTGCTGCGTCTGTGGCAATAACCGCGTCGCCGATGCTCGACAGGGTTGTGGCCCAGCGCTCCTCGCTCTGGCGCAGGGCTTCTTCGGCACTCTTACTCTCGGTCAGGTCCCTGGAGACGACGAGCACATTGGCGACCCTTCCATCCTGTCCGTACTCGGGAACACAGCGGGACTGGTAGAACCTGGTCGCCTCTCCGGCGGGCAGGTAACCCTCGATCTGCGCGGGCCCGCCCGTCTCCAGGACCCTTTCGATCCTTTCCTTCAGGGCACTGCAATAATCGTCGGGAAGTCCCGACTCCGTTATCGTTCTTCCGATAATCGATCTCGCCGGCTTCCCGTATAGCTCGATGCCGGCCGCGTTTACGTAGATGTGCCTCATCTCCCTGTCGAACCGGGTGATGACGTCGGGTGAATTTTCGGAGAGCGCCCTGAATTTTTCCTCGCCGGGGCTGAGGGCAGCCGTCAAGACGGTGTCGAACGATGTCCGCCTCGCCTGGGCGCCGCGCGCGGCGCTCAGGACTGCAATGAGAAAATAAATCCCTCCGAGATACTGCGAGAAGCGGCTTGCCCACCCTATAGGGCTGCCTATTGCGCTCTCCATAAAGAAGCCGGTCAGGCTGATCGACGTAAGCGCCAGGGCAGAAGCGTACCAGTAAAGGAAGGTCTCCCTGTTTCTGAGGTATGTCCCTATGAAAATAAGAAAGGAAAAGGCGAAAAGGACGTCGGCCGTCCCGAGGACCTCCTGCCTGAGGAGCGTGGGCCCTGCCCCCTGTACAAAGAAGGGAGGGACCATGCCCCGCACGCTTGCCGTGGTGAAGAGGGCCATGAAGACCGCCAAACCGGCATAGGTCCCGACCGCCCACAATCCCTTTCGCTTCGACCCCGTTTCCGGCGATATGCCTGAAAGGAGGATCAGGGCGGCGATGAAGTGGAATATCGCCGCGACCAGAGCGCCCGTGTTGTAGACCGTGACATTGAGGTTTGCCCCTGTCCCTGGAACGCTTCTCAGGAATGCCGCGAGGACGGCCGCGACTCCAAAGGCAAAAACCCCGCATCCCAACAGGAGAACCTGGCCCCTGCCGGACATCCTGTAGTTTCTCGCTGCGATAAAGGCAATGACGAAGCAGACCACCGTGACGAAGAGGGTATTGGTAAGGGGAAGCAGCCAGGCGGGCTCGAAGAAAAGAGACGGCTTGACGATAAAGTGGAGTATCGCCACAATGAGGATGAGCGCCGGGACCGGCATGAAACCGAGGCACCTTCTATCGATTCTGTTCATTGGCGTCCTCTTCTTCCATACTCCTGGGCTGTTAGAGCATACGCTGTATTGCTGTATTGTAGAATAGGCAGGCAATCAAATCAAGAATGGTGAAGGTATCAGATAGCGGCCGGGTATACCAACGACTCTTCGCATCCGAAAGGGGTGAGAAACATCCCGTATGGTCTAGCGCTTCAACAGCTTGCCCGCCGTAGACAGGGGCAGGAACAAGATCGGCGGGTCGGCCGCTGTCTCAAGAAAACCGTGTCGCCGATAAAAGGCGGCCGCTTTTTCGTCCTTGGCATCGACGACCAGCGCATAGGCCGCAATCTCGGAGCGGACTACGCGGGTGAGCGCATCTGCCAGGAGCGCGGCGCCGAGACCCTGACCCCTGAACGCCAGGTCAACGGCAAGGCGCCCCATCCGCACAGCGGGAACGGAAGGATAACGCGGCAGTCTCCTGGCGACCTCCGCCGGCAAATCGCCGAGGAAAACGCTTGCCGAAGCCAGCGTGTAATAGCCTGCGATGCACCCGTCGCCCGAAAGAGCTACAAAGCACGCCGTTACCTTGCGCCTTATGTCCTGTGTGACCCGCTCCCTGAAGTAAGAATCGAGGGGCGTGGAGCCGCTGTTGAATGCGCTGCGGTCATGGGTATCCCCAAGAGGAACTACCCGGAACGGCGCATCGCTCATTCAGAAGTCACCAGCGCGCGATGGCGGGTGAAGGCCCGCTTCAGGGCCGGCGCCGGCTTCGGCGGCGAGAGCAGAGCGTGGGCAAATCGCTCCTGATCGGCCAACGATAGCCTGACGACCTCGGATTGCCCGATGACATTCTCAGCCGCCTCTTGAACGGCGGCGATGACGAAATCCGTTACGCTCCGGTTCTGTAGCGCAGCAGCGCGCTTGAGCGTATCGTGCAGCTCCTTGCTGATACGCGCCTCAAGGCGCGCACTCGATGTGGTTGCCGAACGCATGATGCACCTCCAGTCACAGTATACGGCAACGAGCCGTACATATCAAGGGTGTGTTGGGGCGGCCGGGGCCCTTTCGCTGATTATGCGTTCTTCCCCGCAACGTACTGGACTCCGGCTATTCCCTTGAAATCCGAATCCTGAGTCCATATAGTTGCCCGGAACAACTGAGCGGTTGCCAATATGATGCTGTCGGCCATGGGCGGTTTGTAATCTATGCTTATTTTTGCAGCCATAATGGAGATGTTTGATGTAAGGTCTATCACCGAGCCTTGCTGCATGAGCGCCACCGACTGAAGAGCTTCGGATTCGCTGCGTTGCCGGAGGACTGTCTTGAATACCTCATAGATCGTAATCGTAGGAACGACAAGATCGGATGTTTTCTGAAGGGGACGGGCAAAGAGAGAGGCATTCGGACCGCCGGCGAAATACTCAAGCCAGCCGGAAGAATCGACGATGTTCATGATCTGTCGGGTTCTCTCACAACGGTCGTATCTATTCCTTTGAGAAACCCCTTCATTTCCGAAACGGCCCTGAGGGGGATTATCTCAATTCTGTTGCCGTAGACAACCATCTGGACCCTCTGGCCGGGCGTCAATTTTAATACATCCCGAAGCTTCTTAGGAATAACCACCTGAAATTTGGGGGAAATCTTAACTGCTTCCATACGCAATCTCCATCGATCAGCGTTTCGTAATATTATAGACGATAACGTATGTCAGCGCAAGTAGTTAGCGATGCGGGCGGCCGTGATCTTTCCGCGGACGCTGCGCGCTAAGGCGACCTTTTGCCAAGCGCGCAGCGCAACACAAAAGATCGCTCTGGCGCGCAGCGTGAAAACCTCTTCGGCTACCTCACAAATGGCGGGCCGCTCCTCTCGAAGCCCATTCCCCACATGCTATATCGATTACCCATTGTAACACTTGCTGTTAGTTCGGTCGAGCAAAATCCCGCCCTCTAGGAAACACTGTGGAAGACCTGTTTACATTTCGAACTTCGGCTTCCATTGGCATGATGAAAAAGCGTGGAGTATAAGTGACTGTATTGATCGTTTGGGCCTTACGGGCCGGGAGATTTTCGATGGATTTCGCCGTGATCGAGGAGTCTTTCGGCGAGACTGGACTTTTTGGGTCCGTCGAGCCGACAAGACCCCGAGAGACAGGTGAAGGGCGCGGAAAGATCCCGGCCCCCTCCCCCTCTACCCGCGCCCGCCCACTATGATTTCGGGCAGGCGTAAGGTCGGCTGCGCATCGGCAACCGGCACGCCTTGCCCATCTTTGCCGCATGTTCCGATCCCGAAGCCTATATCGCTCCCCACCATGTCGATCTCTTTTAAGACCTTCGGGCCGTTGCCCATCATCGTGGCGTTGCGCACCATAGGCCCTACCTGTCCGCTCTCGATCAGGTAGCCTTCCTGTATCTCGAAGACGAAGTCCCCCCGGACCGTATCGACCTGCCCGCCGCCCATTTTTCGGACAAGCAGCCCCTTGTCAACGGACTTGACGATCGCCCCCGGGTCGTCCTTGCCGGGGAGGATCAGCGTATTGCTCATCCGCGGGATGGGCTTGAAGCGGTACGATTCGCGCCTGCCGTTCGCAGTTGACGGCATGTTGTATTTCATGGCGTGGAAGCGGTCGAAAAGGTAATTCTTCAGTATGCCCTTCTCTACGAGCACGGTCCTCTGGGAGGCCGTCCCCTCGTCGTCGTAGGCATAAGTGCCCCTCCTGAACGGCAGGGTCTTGTCGTCAACGACGTCGATCAGAGGCCCTGCTATCGCCTGGCCGAGCATCCCCTTGTAGCAGGAAAGGCCCTCCATAGCGAGGTCGGCCTCCAGGCCGTGGCCTATCGCCTCGTGTATCATGGTGCCCCCCGCCTCCGAGGCAAGGACGACCGTCCGCGTCCCCATAGGCGCCTCGCGGGCGTCGAGAAGCCCGGAAAGCCGCTCGACCGTGGCCTTGACGAACGTCTCCACGCGCTCGTCGGAGAATAGCTCGAACCCGCAGAAGCCGCCTATCGCCTCGTACGCGGTCTGGAAGCTCCCCGGACTCCTCGCCCACGACAAGGAGGGTTAGCACAAGCTGCGTCCTGTCGTCCTCGACGCGCATCCCGTCGCTGCCTGCGATCCTGACGCGCTGCCTCGCGTCCCGGTAGAGGACCTTCACCTGCCTGATCCTCTTTTCCATCTTCCGCGCCGAGGACTCTACGCGCCGCGCCAAACCGAGTTTCTGCCGCACCTCGACCTCATCGGGCCGGGCCGCAATAATGAAGGGATACCGGGGCGGGACGCGCTCCCCGGCCGGCGCGCCGTTCGTCCCAGGTCCGCCCCGTGCAAGCTCGCGGGCCAGGTCGATAAGGCGACCCTCTTCGTGCGAGTTGGTCGATGCAAAAAACGTCTGCCAGGGGATTATGACGCGCAGGGCCACGCCCGAATCGACGCCCTTTTCGAGCTTCTCGATCTTCTCCGACTCGACCTGTATGAGGGTCGATGCAGTCTCCTCCTCGAACGTCTCCCCGTAGAGCGCGCCCCCGGCCGTTAACGCCGCGAGCACCTTCGTCTCGTTGAACATGTCTTAGGCCTCCCTGAATACTACCCCGGCGCGCTCCATGTCGGCCATGATGGACGCAACGACATCGTGCGCGGCCTCCGGGTAGATAAGCTCGATTGCGCCGCTTTTGCCGTCGAGCACGGTGAGCAAGGCCACTTCTTCGTAGGAATCGAGGACGGCCTTGAAAAAGCCGATCTCCTCCCTGTTCATTATAAGCCTTCTAACCCTCTCCATCCACCTGCCCTTTCAGCATCTCTGCGAATGCCTCCAGCCGCGTCTTCGTCCTCGTATCTATGGGCTGCGGGGGGTCGCCCTCTATGGTGAGCACGGGGACGCCGAGGGCGTCCCTCAGTATGATGTCCTCGACCATGCGGTGACAGAACGCCTGGACGTAATGGACCACCCCGACGATGCCCCTCCTCGCGATCTCCGCCTTGATGTCCGCGAGGCGGGCGAATATGCCGTAGGGGTAAGTGTAGCGGAGGTATCGGTCGATGATGTCGCCGTCGAAATAGGGGAGTGCGAACTGGCGCTGCACCTCGTTGAATACGATGCGGCAGCCGCGCGACTCGACGAAGGCGTGGAGGTCCGGGTTGATAGGCGGCACGCCGATGTACCCGACAGGTATGCCCCGGTACGGCCGCCTTCCCTTTGCCGCCTCGACGAAGGCGGCTGCCTTCGCGCCGTATGTCTCATAGTCGCCCTCCATATCGGACGCGCAGAGCTGCCACAGGTGGTTCTCGCCGCCCGTGACCGTCCTGTCCTGCCAGGTCATGCGGTCGATGAGCGCGAGGCGCCGGCGCACCTCCGTAAGGCGCGCGCCCGCCTCTGCAACGTTCTTTTCGTCCACGCCGAAGGCGTCCATAAGCCTTCCCATCTCCCTTGAGAGGCTTTCCCTCTGTCTATCGTAAGGGAAGGAGAAGGGGACGGTCACGACGCCCCTGTACGCGAGCACCTCGGCCAGCGCCCTGGTGTTGCTGCAATCACCCTCAAGGACGGTGATTACCCTGTCGATCCCCGACTCCACCACCACCCCGTAGATGCCCTTTATCCAACT
Source organism: uncultured delta proteobacterium (assembly GCA_963835595.1). GTDB lineage: Bacteria > Desulfobacterota > Syntrophorhabdia > Syntrophorhabdales > WCHB1-27 > CAWEPK01. Next base: position 737,205 of record CAWIGL010000003.1, read on the forward strand.
GCACATGTTCCTCGGGAAGCCTTCCCTCTCAGCGAGGGCCACGTAGTGCATCGGGTCGGCGTGGGTGACGAAGACGTTGTTGAGGTCGCACGGCCGCACCCCGGCAGCGAAGAGCACCTCTACGGGGATGGTCGTTGTGAAGCCGACGACGCCCTTCAAGCCGCCCGCCTCCCGGCCAGGAACCGGTACATCTCGACGAAGCCCTCCGGCTCTATCTCCTCCGCCCTCACGGAAGGGGGAAACCCCATGTGACTATAAAGCGCGTCGATCTCATCCGGCGCGTACTCCCCTGCGAGGCAGCTGCGCAGGTATTTCCTCTTGTAGCGGAAGGAGCGCTTCACGAAATCGATCAGCCCCCTGTCTGCCCCGACCGCGTCCTTGAAGACGATGGAAATAAATGCGCTCTCGACCTTCGGGGGTGGGATGAAGAGGCCCGGCTTTATCAAAAAGAGTATCTTGACCGCCGCGTGCAGCCTTAATATCACAGAGATGGCGCCGTAGCTCCGGCTGTGCGTCGGGCTGACGATCCTCTCGGCCACTTCCTTCTGCATGGTAAGGTAAGCCCCCTTGACGACACCCTTTTCGTGGAGGAGCTTGAAGAGTATCTCCCCGGTGAGGTAGTACGGTATGTTGCCCATCACGGTGACCCTGCGGCCTTTCGCAAGGCCGGTGAGGCTTACCTTCATGATATCGGAAAAGACGACCCGCACGTTGGGAAGCTCCCTGCCGAGCGCCGCAAGGGCCTCTTCGAAGCGCCTGTCGATCTCTATCGCGCAGACCAGACGGGCCTTCGCTGCGATGCACCGCGTAAGGTCGCCCTGCCCCGGCCCTATCTCCACGACCGTATCGTCAGGGCCTATCCCGGCAGTCCGCACCATCTTTTCGAGGAGGTTCCTGTCTTTCAGGAGGTGCTGGCCGAGGCTTTTTTTCAGCACCCCTCCACCCTTAAGGCCATGCGCGAGAAGGCCCTCGCGTCGAGGCCGGAAAAAAGACCCTTCCGGGCGTAAAAGCAGGCCGTGACAGCGACCATCGCCCCATTGTCCGTGCAGAGGGCCGCCGAAGGGAAGAAGACGGAGACCCCTTGCGCCCCGCACCTTTCCGTGAGCATCTCCCTCAGGCGGCCGTTGGCCGCTACCCCGCCGCCTACGACGACCCTCGTTGCGCCCAGGTCGCGGGCTGCCCTCAATGTCTTCAGGGCAAGCAGGTCGAAGGCCGCCTCCTGGAAAGATGCGAGGATATCGCAGCGATTGTCGTCGGTTATGCCATGCTTCTTCACGTAGTTTATAAAAGCTGTCTTCAAACCGCTGTAAGAGAAATCGTAATTGCGCTCGTCGGCCATCGGCCGCGGGAAGGCGACTGCGTCCGCCCTCCCTCCCCGGCTGAGGCCCTCGATGATGCTCCCGCCCGGGTATCCGAGGGAAAGGTACTTGGCCGCCTTGTCGAACGCCTCGCCCGCAGCGTCGTCCCTGGTCGTGCCGATCAGGCGGAACCTGCACGCCTCCTCGAAATAGAGGAGGACCGTATGGCCGCCTGAGACGATCAGCGCGATAAAAGGGAACTCGACCTCCTTCTCGACGAAGATGCTCATGGCGTGCGCCTCCACGTGGTTGACGCCCACGAGCCGCTTCCCCGTCGCGAGCGCCAGGCCCTTGACGAAGCACAGGCCCACGAGCACCGAGCCGATCAGGCCCGGCCCCTGCGTCACGCCGAGGACGTCCACGTCTTTCAGCGTCACCCCCGCCTGCGACAGCGCCTCGCCGTAAATGGCGTCTATAAGCTCCGCGTGCTTCCTGGACGCGATCTCCGGCACGACCCCGCCGAAGAGCCTGTGCACCGGCACCTGGCTCGACACGACGTTCGACAGTATCCGCGTGTCCTCCGCCACAGCAACGGAAGTATCGTCACAAGAAGTATCTATGCCCAGTATAATCATCGGATCGGTTAAGCTGCCGTCTCACTGCCGTTCGACGGGTCCGGCCGCCCTGGTGCCGGGGCGGCGCGTAAAACGATGCACGACCCGCCGATTGGCCGTCCGGGTGCCCGGTGAAGCGCAAGCCCGAGGAACGGAGGCGTACTCTTTTGTACGTCGGAGTCCCGCAGGGCGCAGCGCGACGCCAAAGATGCGCGTTTTACACGCCGCCCTCCATGATGCTATATCTCGTTCCAGTCGATCTTGATATTTGCGCTCTTCTTCATACGCTCCTTAAAGGCCGCCAGGAACGCCTCCCTTGTCATCGACTCGTAGACCCGCTTGTACGTCTCCTTGTCCTTCTCCCACTGGGCGTTGTCCGGCTGCTTCTCGTCCGTGCACTTAAAGACGTAGTACTTGCCGCCGATGGTGACGGGCTTGCTGTAAACGCCGCCCTTCGCCAGGGCGAGCACCCCCGCGTCTTCCTTCGGTATCTGGCCGATCCCCTGGATTATCGTGACGTTCCTGTAGAGAAAAGGCGTCTCTTTGCCGAATTTGGCGTCCTTGCCCCTGATCGCGTCCTCCGCCTTGACCCGCGCCATGACCTTCGCCTTTTCGGCCGCGATCCGCTCCCTGATTACCTTGACCGCCGCTTCCTTTGCCAGGGGCTTCCCTTCCTCCCGGTCCACCATCTGGAAGATGAAGGACCTGTCGCCCTCCCTCACGGGCAGCGATATCTCGCCCTTTCCCAGAGTTTTCAGCCAATTCTGGGGCTTGAGGGCGGCGAACCGGGCCATCACCTCGCTTTGTCTCAATACGCCTAAGTCGGTGACCTCGATGCCTTTCGACCTGCCGTAGGCGACCATGTCCTTCGTCTTGAGCATTTCCATATACGCCTGGTCGTCCCTGACGCCGCTTTTCTCGTTGATGAGCATGTAACGCAGATGATAGGTATCCTCCGACCGGTACGCGTCCTTCTCCCTATCGTAGATGGAGGCGACCTCCCTCTCGTCGATGTCCACCTTGTCCTTGTAGCTATCCGGGTCGAAGACGGCGGCGGCGAGCTTTATCTGCCCCTTCTCCCTGACGTAGGCGTCATGGGCTGCGCCCTCATCCACACGCACCCCGTTGTCGCCGATGATGCGCATCACCCTTTCTATCGTCATCGCCTGTCTCTCGCGGTCCTCGAACGTCTTAGGGTCGAGGTTGTTCCTCCTCAGGAACTCCTCGTATGCCTCCTGGCTGAAGGCCCCGTTCCTTTTGAACAGATCGATGCCGGTAACGTACGCGCGGAACTCCCTGTCGGAGACCCTTATCCCCATGTCGTCCGCAGCTTTCAGGAAGAGGTACTTGTCGACGAGCTGGCTCATCGTCTCTTCCTTGAGCTTGAGCTGGTTTTTCGTCTCTTCGTCGAACTTGTCCCTGTAGAGGTTCCGGTAAAAGGCCTCGATCCTCCTGTACGCCTGATCGTACTCGGAGGCCGATATCTTGTACGGGCCTACCCGCGCTATCGTCCTGTCGGCGCCGCCTTTGCTGAACCCGAAGGTGAAGACGAAGACGACCGCGATGACGGCGCAGATAATCCCCAGCAGCCACCTGCTCGCGTGCTTTCGCATAAATCTTAACATCGATTCTCCTGAGCTTCGTTAATAGCGGGCCGACCCGCCGTCCCCTTGAGCCGCCGGAACGGGCCGCCCGTCTCCTCCCAAGCAAAGGCGAGGCGACTCCCGGGCAACCCCCCGATTGGCCCCCCTGCCGGCTCCCTTTTTTGCGCTTCTGTGCGTTTTCGGTTCTATCCCTTGCTTGATTTTGATACTTTAAAATAGTATATTAGCACTTGCTTTTCAAGACCTTAAATTATCAGGGAGCAGTAGGATAATGTTTGACGCCTTATTCGGATTCATATCTAAAGACCTTGCCATAGACCTGGGGACGGCAAACACGCTCGTCTACCTCAAGGGGAAGGGGATCGTCGTCAACGAGCCTTCCGTCGTCGCCGTCCACCAGGACCAGAGGGGCGCGAAACGGGTCATAGCCGTTGGGGAAGAGGCCAAAAGGATGCTCGGCAAGACGCCGGGGAGCATCGTCGCCATCAGGCCGCTGAAAGACGGGGTCATCGCAGACTTCGAGGTGACCGAGGCGATGCTCAAGTACTTCATCCAGAAGATACACAACAAGAAGTCGTACGCCCGCCCGCGCATCGTCATCTCCATCCCGTCGGGCATCACCCCCGTCGAGAAGAGGGCGGTCAAGGAGTCTGCGGAGTCCGCCGGCGCGCGGGAGGTCTACCTTATCGAAGAGCCGATGGCCGCAGCCATAGGTGTCGGCCTCCCCATAACGGAGCCGTCCGGCAACATGATCGTCGATATAGGCGGCGGCACGACCGAAGTGGCGGTCATCAGCCTCTCCGGCATCGTCTACTGCAATTCCGTCAGGATAGCGGGCGACAAGATAGACGAGGCCATTATCCAGTACATCAAGAGGAAGTACAACCTGCTCATCGGGGAGCGGACGGCGGAATACGTCAAGATCGCCATCGGGTCGGCCTACCCCCTCCAGAACGAGCAGGAGCTCGACCTGGAGATCAAGGGGCGGGACCTTGTGGGGGGCATCCCCAAGACGCTCGAAATCTCCTCGAAGGACATACGGGAGGCCATCGCCGAGCCGGTCAACGCGATAGTCGATTCCGTACGGCTCGCCCTCGAAAGGACGCCGCCGGAGCTCGCGGCCGACATAGTGGAGAAGGGCATCGTCCTCTCCGGCGGCGGGGCCATGCTGAAGAACCTCGACCTCATCATCAAAGAGGTGACGAGGCTGCCTGTAATCGTGGCTGAGAACCCGCTCACGGCAGTCGTCGAGGGGGCCGGCAGGGTCCTCGACGAGATGAGCCTTCTCAGAGAAATAGCCGCGAAGTTCTAAGCAGCCAAAGGCAACCGGTGAAAGGCACTTTCGTAATTATAACGGCTGTCTTACTACTCGTCCTTTCATTCCTTCTGTTCACCAACATACCCGTCTTCCAAAGAGGCTACGTTAGGGCAAAGTCCGGTCTGGCGGACGGCATCGGGCCGGTTCTCCAGGCGATCCGGTTCCCCATGCGCGCCCTGAACTCCGTCATCGAAGGCTATATCGACCTCATCGGCGTGAAGCGGACGAACGCCGAGCTTAAGCAGACGATAGGGAAGCTGGAGCTCGAGAACCAGAAGGTACCGGAGCTTCAAGCGGAAAACGAAAGACTGAAAAGCCTCCTGCGCCTGACCGAGCAGCAGCCCGGCAGGCTGATCGCCGCCCGGATCGTCGGCGAGGACGTGATGAACTGGTTCAAGTGCATCCTCATAGACAAGGGGCGCTCCGCAGGGATAAAGGAAAGGATGCCGGTCATTACGCCTTCCGGCCTCGTGGGGCAGGTCATCGAGGTGAACAAGTGGCACTCCAAGGTGATGGTCGTCAACGACACCAACTCGGCGGTAGACGTCTACGTGTCGGGCAAGAATTCGAGGGGCATAGCGGAAGGCACGGGCCAGACGACCCTCAAGCTCAAGTACGTGCTGAAGAACGACGACATAGAGCCGGGCGATAAGCTGATAACGTCGGGCAAGGACGCGATATTCCCCAGGGGCTTCCCCCTCGGCATCGTCATCGCCGTGGACAAGAACAAGCCGGGGCTCTTCTCTGACATCGACATCATGCCCTTCAACAATTTCAGGAAGCTCGACGACGTCCTGATAGTGAGCAAATGAGCAGAAAAGCTCGCCTTTCTCATATTCGGCGTCTTCCTTACGATTTGCGCCTCCGCGGCCTTTTCCTCCCTTCCCCTGGAGATCGCCAAGCCCGACGTAGGCATCCCTTTCATCATTTACGGCATCTTCTTCCTCTCGCCTGCGGAAGGGCTGCTTGCAGCGGTGCTGTTCGGCTTCATGCCGGGAGATCCTTTCGAGCGCCCCGGCAGGCTCCACCCTTTTCGCGTGCATCGGCGTCGCGCTGTCGTGCATCTTCCTGAAGAGCAGGCTCTATATCGAGTCGCGGTATACCTTCGCCCTCGTCTGCGCCGCCGCCGTGCTCACCGAGTCCTTCATCTTCCTCGCCCTCTCCGTGCTCGCCAAGGGGGAGACGAAGGACTTTTACAACGTGCTCGTCTTCGTCGGTCCCCGACGCCATAGAGACGGGCTTCCTGGGCCTTTTCATGTTCGTCCTCTTCGAGCGGGCAAAGATCCGCTATATGGGCAGGGTGTGAGATGCACGAGAAGGACGAACTGACGCCGCGGGAGAAGAAATACAAGTGGTGCGAGCGGATACTCGCCCTCACCATGATCGTCCTTTTCATGCGCCTCTTCGACCTCCAGATACTGAAAGGCGACGAGATGAGGAGGCTTTCCGAGCAGAACCGGGTGCGCGTCAAGAAGATACTCGCGCCCGAGGGGGACCATCTTCGACAGGACGGGCAAGGTACTGGCCGACACGCGCCCGTCGTTCAACCTCTACCTCATCCCGGAGGACATCAAGGACTTTACCCAGACGGTGGACGGCTGCGTGCAGCTTCTGGGGATCGACCGGGACGAGATCATCGAGAAGCTGAAGGACGCGCGCGACTTCCCTTCGTCCTTCCCCGTCAAGATAGAGTCCGACATGTCGATGGACCAGGTGGCGAAGGTCGAGGCCAGCAAGTTCTACCTGCCGGGCGTCATGATCCAGATCGAGCCGAAGCGCAACTATCCGTTCGGCCTCATGCTCTCCCACGCCCTCGGATACGTGTCGGAGGTCAGCCCGGAGGAGCTGAAGACGGAGGAATACAAAAAGTACGCCATCGGGGACACGATCGGCAAGTTCGGCCTTGGAGAGGATGTACGAGAAGTATCTGCGGGGCGTGGACGGCGAGCAAAGGGTCGAGGTGGACGCCTCCGGCAAGGAGATAAGGACGCTCGACACGAAGGAGCCCGTCTCCGGCGACAGCATCTACCTCAATATCGACCTCGAATGTCCAGACGACGATAGAAAAAGCCCTGGAAGGGAAGAAAGGGGGCGCAGTCGTCTCCGACCCGCGCACGGGGGGCATACTCGCCCTCGTCAGCCATCCCGCCTTCGACCCCAACCAGCTTACGTCCGGCTCACGGGAATACTGGAAGAACATCGCCACCGACCCGTCCCACCCCTTGCAGAACAGGGTCATCCAGGGGCGCTTCCCCCCAGGCTCCACGTTCAAGCCGCTGGTGGCGCTCGCCGCCCTGGAGAAGGGGGCCATCAACGAGCATACCAGCTTCACCTGCGGCGGCCACTTCACCTTCGCCGGCCACGTCTTCAAGTGCTGGCAGAAAAAGGGCCACGGCACGGTGGCCGTCCATAGGGGCATAGTCGCCTCCTGCGACGTCTTCTTCTACAACACGGGCCTCCGGACCGGCGTAGACGCCATCCACGAGATGGCCCGAGAAGATGGGCATCACGAAGCCTACGGGGATCGACCTGCCCGGCGAAAAGAGCGGCCTCGTCCCTTCGACTGAGTGGAAGAAGAAGACCTTCGGCGAGAAATGGTACGAGGGGGAGACGGTCTCGGTCGCAATCGGCCAGGGCGCCGTCTGGCTCACCCCGATGGGGCTGCTTCAGCTCGCGTCCTTCGTCGGCAACGAGGGCGTCACCTTCAGGCCGAGGCTGGTGAACCGGATAGTCTCGCCCGAAGGGAAGGTCCTGAAGGCGTTCGAGCCGGAGATGACGGCCAACGTAAAGCTCAACAAGGAAAACATCACGCTGGTCAAGGAAGGGATGAAGGGCGTTGTGAACGAGCCGGGCGGGACGGCCTACAGCAACGCCCGCCTGCAAAACGTGAGCATGAGCGGCAAGACGGGGTCCGCCCAGTCCGGCACGGGAGGCGCCGACCACGCGTGGTTCATCGCGTTTGCGCCGAGCGACGCCCCGTCGGTCGCCATGAGCATACTGGTGGAGCACGGGATGCACGGCGCCTCCGCCGCAGCCCCCATCGCCAAGGCTGTCGCGGAGACCATGTTCAACAAGGAGCAGCCGCCGGTAAAATCGGCAGGCACAGACACGGGACAGCCACAGATAAAACAGATCAAATCGGCGGCACTCAATGTACATTGACCGGAGAAGACTCTACCACCTCGACTGGTATCTCATCCTCAACGGCCTGGTCCTCCTCGCCATCGGCTTCATCAACCTGGCGAGCGCGACGAGGTCGATCGACGCCGGCCCTTACAACCTGCTTTTGAAACAGGCCGTCGCCCTGTGCATCGGCATCGCCGTCCTCTTCCTTATCCTTACGTACGACTACCGCCTGATCGCGAGCTATTCGAGGCATTTTTACGGCGCCACCCTCTGCTTTCATCGTCTTCGTCCTGGTCCTCGGGACGATAGCGGGCGGCGCAAAAAGATGGCTCTCCATCGCCGGCATCGCCTTTCAGCCGTCTGAGCTGATGAAGCCCGTCATGGTGCTGATGCTCGCCAATATGCTCTTCCAGCGGAAGAAGGAGGACGAGCCGCTGAACATGAAGGATGTCCTCCTGCCGCTCCTCTACATCTTCGTCCCCTGCGTCCTCATCCTGAAGCAGCCGGACCTCGGCACGGCGGTAGTCATCCTCCTCTCCTGCCTTTGCATACTCTGGTTCGTGGGACTGACGAAGCCGACGTACCTCTTCCTCGGGGTCGTAGGGCTCTCCTCGCTCCCCGTCCTCTGGAAATTCCTGATGAAGCCGTACCAGAAGATGCGCATCCTCAGCCTCATCAACCCGGACATGGACCCGTCCGGGTACGGCTACCACTCGATACAGGCGAAGATCGCCGTCGGCTCCGGGGGGCTTTTCGGCAAGGGATACCTGAACGGCACGCAGCACAAGCTCCATTTTATCCCGGAGCACCATACGGACTTCATATTTACGGTCTTCGGGGAGGAATGGGGGTTGATCGGGTCGATCATCCTCTTTATGCTCTTCATCTCGTTCATTTACAGGTGCTTAAAGATATAGCCGAACACGAACGAGCCCCTGGGCTCGACCATCTGCTTCGGCATCGCGTCGATCATCTTCGTACAGTTCACGATCAACATACTGATGGCGATAAACCTCGCGCCGGTCGTGGGCATCCCGCTGCCGTTCATCAGCTACGGGGGGTCTTCGCTGATATCTACCCTGATAGGCGTGGCATTGCTCCTGAACATCAATATGCGCCGCTACATGTTTTAGGGGTGGGGGTGGGCCGGGATCTTTTCGCGGCTTTTCGCCGTTTTCTTCGGTGTTCCGGCTCGACGGACGCAAAAAGTCCAGTCTCGCCGGTCCACCTCGAAAAACAACAAAAAATCCACCGAAAATCTCCCGGCCCCCTTTTCATTAAGCGCTGTGATGCATTGAACGGAATGCTCGGCTTCTTCCTGAAAGAAACGAAGTACCCCTGTCATACAAAACCACATGACTTGAAGCGGTAATCGTCAGGGCGGCAAATGAAAAAGGCAGAGCCATTGCCGGCCCTGCCCGCGATGTTGGGTAAACAACGCTACTTCGTGAGCCTTTTTCTCATCGCCGCTAGACCTGCGAGGCCGGGGGTAAAGAGGAGCAGGGCGGAGGGCAAAGGCACTGCGTTGACGGAGACATGATCAAGGTATTGCCAGGCCGGATCATTTGTAGATCCGAATGTGAGGGTGTCGGTGCCTGTGCCTGTGATGGTGTAATTATAAGAGGTCCAGGGCTGTGCATTCATGTTCACCAGAGACAGGAGGGTTGTGCCGTTCCACTTCACCCAAAAATCATTCGGAGTGCCACCATCGCTAGCCATCCAGAAGTGTACGTTATAACTCTGTCCTGATGCCGTGGTCAGGGTCTGGGACAGAATTGCGTCGCCATTGCCCCCACCGGCTTGGCTAACCCCTGCGAACGCGGCGAAATAGGTGCCGGATTGGGGTGCTACGGCAAAGTTGCCGGCAGTGCTGACGGACGTCCAACTCTGGTCGCCGGCTAAGGTCCAGCCCGTAAAATCGCCCGTCTCGAAACCTCCGTTTATCAGCAGGTTCGCACGGGCGATACCCGTATGCAATGCGACCAGAAGGACCGCCACGCCTATCCCCAAAACTACCTTTCTCAGCGCTTTCATGTGCCCCCCACGGTATGAAAGAGTTATCTCGGCATCCCGGCTGTCTTTCTGATGAAGTTCGTGGACTCCTATGTCCGGGACCCGTTGGCCTTCCGTCCCACCCTTCGCGGGTGGTCTTACTTTGTCTACCTATAGAGTAATACGTTGTATTACGCTTGTCAAGAGAAAACTTCTCGCATGTAAAAAAATTTGTCCCGGCGCTGTTGGAGGATTACCTTAGACCAAGGATAAAGGTTTGACCTGCCCCCCATAAAATGCCGCGCCCTCCCGGGCAGGCCCTCCCGGCCATCGCGCGCCCATCTGCTCCCCAAATCCACGCAACGGCGGCCGAAAGAAAATGCTTGACAATAAATCCAGAAATGGTATACCAAAACATAGGCGATCTTCGGGGTCAGGTCTTGCAATCATACATTTTCCTTTCCTTCTTCCGGTAATCCACGATCAAGGTCGGAAGGCGCTGCACTCGACTTGGACGCGCTATCGGCAATCCCCTACCTTCCCCGCCGCTTCGTGGAAGGCGCCCGGCCCCATTAGCCGGTCATACGGCCTCCTCTTGACAAATATTGTATTTTAGAGTACAATTATATGTATGTAAACATACAAGGAGTTGTATGATAAATTATCGGATGGGAATAGATGCTCTTTACGAGAGGTTTGAGGCATGGAATGGATACCTTACAGGGAGAGCGCGACTCATAGCATGCGGCGGAACGGCGCTTACCCTGCTTGGATTCAAGGACTCGACCAAGGACGTCGATCTGATGATACCTGACGAAAGAGAGTACGATTCCTTTATCAGGATGTTACAAGCGCTGGGGTACAGACAGGTAGGAGGGCGTAGTTGGAGATCTGACAGCGATAGCTTATTCATCCTGGACATCTTCAGGGGAAACTTCATACATACCACGGAGCTTGTTGAATCTCCCCTGATAGAGGGCAATCACACGCTGATAAGGGAGTACAGCCGGATCTACCTGGGAGTGCTTAATGATTATGACCTCATCACAAGTAAGCTGCTGCGGGGTACGTCCGTAGATTTTGACGACTGCCGTGCGCTGGTCGAAGGGAGGCACGGCGCCCTCGACATGGTCAGATTGGCAGAACGTTTCAGGGAGACGGCATTAGGCTACCCCGGCGAGGATAGAGTGTTGAAGAACCTGGATGTTTTCCTGGCAGAACAAAGGGGTTGAGCGATGGCGTATGAGGACAAAGATTTTAGCGAAAGGGTCGCAAGGCTCGGTTTTCCGCTCCTGCAAAGGGAGCCGAAAATGGAAACAAATGAAACGCTTGCCGAGGTTGTTGAGAGCAATGACCTTCGTCTTTGGGAAGGGTTCCCGGTAATGCTCGCCAACAGCGTGGAGAGGCGTCAATTCGATTACGTGCAGGTACGCAATCGCCTGGTCCATTCAACCGATGGCCCTTCCAGGCTCGATTGCTTACTGGCCTTGTCGCTGGCACTCTACCAGGCCCTTAACGTCAACGGGCAGGAATTCAAGAACCTAAGGCGTTTGTTGGGGCAAAAACTTGCCTGGGAAGGTTTTGTCGAGGCGTTCAAGTCCAACGGGGAATTGAACGCTTGCGGTCGCTCTGTGTCAGCAGATAGATGGAAAAAGACCTTTCAAAATTACTATCTTTATGACCGCCCGTACGGGAGGGAAGCAGAGAACAGGGCATACCGCCTGGGCGATCTGCTCTCGACAAAGCGCTCATACGATCTTGAATATTCGCTCTCGCAGTTGTTCACGCCAAGGCAGAAAGAGTTGGTGCTAAAGAAATTCAGAGGAGAAAAGCTCACTAAAACAGAGAAAGAGTATTATTCGAGAACTGTCAGAAAGAAACTTTCGGCTATGGCAAACGCGGATCTCCACCAACTCGCGGTAAAGTTGCTATGACCCTGAAACCCTGCTAGGGTAACCCCCCACCACCCCCCCACCGCTTCGTGGAGGGCGTCCGAAAAAAAAGAAAAAACATAGAGAAAAAGAAGGAACGGCGGCCGAAAGAAAATGCTGTTATTGCAACATGAAAATGTCACCCTTTCTGCAACATGAAAATGTCACCCCCTCTCGTCCTTTTCATAGGGACGCTCTCGCTTCGCTCGCCGGCCCTGGGCGCGTGGTAGACCCCGGCCGGACGCGTCCCGGGATAGGTTTGCAGGGTACCTCCCCTGCGGATAGTGAAAGACATGCCAGGTTCCGTCGAGCCAGTGGTTCACTGGTAACGGAAGCCTTGGCAAAGCTGAGCCTCGTCTTTGTCGGGAACAGCTGGATTGCCTGTCCCTCGACCGAGATCGTGTTGTCGTAATTCACCTTTGCCTCATATCGCTTGCAGAGGATGTTCCGTAGGTCTACGTCTGTAGGAAGCGGTCTCCACGCGGCTTCCGGGTCTTCCGGGGCAACGCCGAAGAGCCGGGCGTATTTGGGGATAAAGATTTCGTTGAGATACTTTGTCGCCCCTTCGCAGTCAGCGATCTTCTTAAGCCGCAATTCGCCGACGAGCCTGTCCTGGAACGTCCTGTTGATCCTCTCGCCTCTTCCTCTCGCCTGGGCGGAATAGGCAAAGATAAGTCTTATGCCCAGCTCGCTCATGGCCCTCTGGAACTGCGTGGGCTGGAAGGGATCGCTCTTATGGCGGGTCGTCTTGAACTGAGAAGCCCTGTCGAGGTAGAAGACCGAGGGCCGGCCGAAACGGGTAAAGACCTCTTTGCATACCTGAAAGCAGCCCTCCAAGTCCTCTTCCTTCGGAAAGAGCACCATAGAGAGGTCTTCCTGTCGAGTCGTCCGTAGACAGAAGAAGCGTCGTCTTTTCCTCCCCGAACCACTGGTGGGGAGAGCCGTCCAAAAAGAGCATATGGCCTTCCTTCTCCGATCGTTTTCTTCTCTTCCTATGTCTGCGCTGCTTCCGGACCTTGCCGCCGAACCCTTCGGGACGAAGCCATTGCCTCAGGGTCTCCCTGCTGATTTTTATCCCCTCCTGCTCCTCAAGCATCTCCGAGAGGTGGGAGAAGTTGAAGTCGAAATACTTCTCCCTGGCCAGGGCTATCGTCCGTTCCTTGAGTTCTCCAGGGAAAGGCCCTAGCAGGAAGGGCGGCCGCGGTTGCCGTGCCTGACTCCCGAAGGTCCTTCCCTTTTCACTTTGCCCTTGATCCTCTTTACCTGCCTGACGGAGACGCCCAGTGCCGCCGCAGCCTCTCCGGTTCGTCATCCTGCCATCCAGCAGACGCCGCTATCACGCCGTACCGCCTTACCTCTTCTGCCATGAACGTCACTCCTTTTCTCACCGGAGCACCTCCCCTCGGCGCTCCTTGTTATCGTCAGGGGTGACATTTTCATATTGCAGTTAAGGGGTGACATAATTATATTGCAGCAAC
>CAWIGL010000004.1:0-16063 GCA_963835595.1 uncultured delta proteobacterium
ACTTATCTATACTTACAAAGGACAGGGCGAGATGTACATCAACGGCGTATGGACGAAGCTTAACCCCGGCGACATGCACTTCTGCCCGAGGGGATTGATCCACGGCATCCATCCGGCGGGCGACGGTGAGTTCAAGATTTTCGCAGTTTTCACTCCGCCTCAGGCTAACCTGAGCGACAGGATATTCGTCGATTTGAAGTAAGAGGCTTTGTTAGCAGGCCGGCGGGACGCCTGAAACGGCCCTCCCGTCCGGCCCATCCGGCTGCAAGACGCCATTTCCAAAGGCAAAGCTGACGAAAGAGGCGCAGCTATGTTAGGTGCGGGCAGGGCAAAGGCAGAGAACCTGAAGAACAGCGTAAGCTCGACGCTGGTGCTCAGGGAGCTTGAGAACGCGATCCTTTCCGGCTATTTCAAGCCCGAGGGAGCACCTGGTAGAAAGGGACCTGATCGTCCATTTCGACGTCAGCCGCACGGTCATAAGGGAAGTCCTCAAGATGCTGGAAGGGAAAGGGCTCGTCAAGATCACCCCTTACCGGGGGGCAGTAGTCGTTGACCTCAACGCGGACGAGGTCGAGCAGATCTATTTCCTCCGCGCGAAGCTCGAAGTGATCGCCGCCGCCCTCGTCATCGAGAACATCACCCGGCAGGAGGTCCAGCACCTTGAGAGGCTCAGGAAGGAGCTCGAAAGGCACCAGCGGGAGCGAACCACCCAGATGATCGAGAAGGACAACGCCTTCCACAGGGTCATGTTCCAGGCTTCGAGGAACGACTACCTCAACTACATGATCGATTACCTCAGCACGAGGGCGCACATAGTGAAGTTCAACGCCTGGTCCCTGCCGAACCGGATAGAGCAGTCGATGATGGAGCACAGGCAGATGATAGAGGCCCTGAAAGTGCGGGACGCCGCTGCGTTCGAGAAGCTCGTGATCGATCACCTGCTTTATTCGGAGAAGACCTACCTGGGCCGGCTGGCGGGCACAAAGCGGAAAGGAGATACCGGACAGGTAGAAGACGCAGCGAAGGACGGGCCGGCCCGGCGAGGCCGATAAGGCGCGGCCGGCAGATCGCAAAGTCAAGGATGCGGGGCGCGCGGGCCGGGTAGGGAAAGCATAATGAGCAACATCACGCTATACGATCAGTTGTGCAAGGGCGTCGATGAGTGCGGCATCTGCATAAGCGTCTGCCGCAAGGCGGTCTTCAGGCCGGGAACGGCCCTGAACCGGAAGGGCTGCCGCCCGCCCGAGATATGCGACGCCGCCTCGTGCACCGGCTGCGGGGACTGCATGATATTCTGCCCGGACATGGCAATAGCCGCGACGCAAAAAGAAAAGAAAGAGAAGAAAGAGCGGAAGGGAACATAAGGGAGATGAAATCGGAGCGCGTCCGGACAGGACGCTATTTCATGATGGGGAATGAGGCGTGCGCCGAGGGCGCACTTGCGGCAGGGTGCGAGTTCTCCGCCGGGTATCCGATAACGCCCGCGACGGAGATAGCAAACCGCCTCGCCGAGAGGCTTCCTGCGGTCGGCGGCGCCTTCCTCCAGATGGAAGACGAGATAGCCTCCATCGGCGCCATAGTCGGCGCTTCCTGGGCGGGCAGGAAGGTCATGACGGTCACTTCCGGCCCGGGCATAAGCCTGATGTCGGAGATTATCGGCTTTGCCGTAGGGGTGGAGACGCCCTGCGTGATCGTCAACGTCCAGCGGGGCGCGCCGACAACGGGCATGCCCACAGTCGGCGTCCAGGGGGACATGGTGCAGGCCAGGCACGGCTCGCACGGGGATTACGAGATCATAGCCCTCTGCCCGTCTTCGCCCCAGGACATGTTCGACCACACGGTGACTGCCTTCAATTACGCGGAAAAGTACCGGACCCCCGTATTCATCCTGTCCGATGCCTTCGTCGGCCACATGCGGGAAGAGGTGGTCATACCCGGGGCGGACAAAATCGTGACGACTTACAGGTTGGTCCCGCAGCAGGGGACGGACCCACAGGCCATAAGGGGCTTCCTCGACGAGGACGTGGCGCCCATGCCCATCTTCGGCCGGGGCTTCAAGGCGCACGTAACGAGCTCCTGCCACGACGAGGCGGGGAAACGGAACCTGATCGACGTATCCTCCCTCGACATGTTCGTCCGCAGGCTCTCGAACAAGATCCTGAAGCACAAGGAGGAGATCACCATCGTGGACCGGGACTACGATGGCGCAGACGTCGTCCTCGTGTCGTACGGCGCGGTGGCGCGGGCTGCCCAGGCTGCGGCGGACCTTGCGCGGGATGCGGGCATCGCGGCGGGCGCCCTGCGCCTCGTCACCGTATGGCCCTTCCCCGACCACGAGATCGAAAGGATGGCCAAACGCAGAAGGCACGTGATCGTCCTCGAGAACAACCTGGGCCAGATGTACCCGTACATCAAGGCAGCAGCCGCACCTTTCGCCCCGGTCTCCTTCCTTCCGCCCAGGCTGATCGGCCGCATCCAGGACCCGGAAGACATACTGCGCGCGATCAGGGAGGTCGTCCGATGAGCCAGGTAGTCCATCCCCTTCACAAGTTCTTCCGGCCTTCCGTCAACTCGACGACCAACTGCGCGGGGTGCGGCAACGGCATCGTCACGCAGAGCATCCTGCGGGCCATCGACGAGCTGCGCATGGACATGGACGATTTCGTCTTCGTCTCCGGGATCGGCTGCGCAGCCTGGATACCCAGCCCGCTTTTCAACGCGGACGTCCTCCATTCGATCCACGGGCGGCCCATCCCCTTCGCCCTGGGCATAAAAGTGGCGCTCCCCGGAAAAAAGGTGATGGTCGTGAGCGGGGACGGCGACCTGACGGCCATCGGAGGGAACCACCTCATCCACGCCGCGAGGCGGAACGTGGAGATGACGGTCATCTGCGTCAACAACAAAATATACGGCATGACCGGCGGCCAGGCAGGCCCCACCACCCCGGCGGGGGTGAGGACGACGACTACGCCCTTCGGGAGCTTCGAGAACTCTTTCGACATCTCGCGCCTCGTCATCGGCGCGGGCGCTTCCTTCGTCGCCTGCTGGACGACCGTCCACGCAAGGCAGCTCACCCGGTCGATCAAGAAAGCGATCAACAAGAAAGGCTTCGCCTTCATCGAGGTCCAATCCCAGTGTCCCGTGCAGTTCGGCCGCAAGTCAGGCATGAGCGGCGCCATCCAGATGATGGAGGATTACCGCGCCAGGTCCGTGAGGGTCGAAAAAGCGGCGGGGCTTTCGGATGAGGAGCGGGCGAAGAAGATCGTCGTCGGGGAGCTCGTCGATATAGAAAAGCCCGAGATGATAGAAGAGATAGAGCGGATGAAGATGCGGGCCGCGGGGAGGCAGCAGTGAGCCGCACGGAGATCCTCGTAGGGGGCATAGGGGGACAGGGCGTTGTCCTGTCGGGCATCCTCCTGGGGACTGCGGCGGCCCTCTTCGAGGGCAAGAAGGCGGTCCAGACGCAGTCGTACAGCTCGGAGCTCCGGGGCGGCGCGGCGAGGGCGGAGGTCGTCATCTGCGACGGTCCCGTCTCGGACCCCCAGGTGAGAAGGCCGGACATCTTCATCGCCCTGGCGGAAGAGGCCCTGCCCCGCTACATCGCTTCGCTGAAGGCGGGGGGGCTGCTTTTTATCGACTCGGACCTGGTGAAGGGCGCAGCACCCGGCGACTACACGATCACTGAGGTCCCGGCGACGAGCATCGCTGCAGAAATGGGCAACACGATCGTCGCAAACCTGATCGTCCTGGGCGTGCTGGTCAAAAAAACGGGCGTCGTCTCGGCGCAGTCGATGGAAAAAGCGATTGAGATGAGCGTTCCGAAAAAGGCCGTCGGCCTCAACCTGGCCGCCTTTCGGAGAGGACTATCAATGAGCGCCTGATCTTTAGGTCAGGCCGTGGAGGTACTATTATGCCTTCCAAGAAACTGAAGTATCTTTCCAATGCCTGCCTGATTGTGGGGTTCGCCATACCTTTTCTTGCCTCGCGCTACGTAGGTATGCCCCTGGGGAAAATGCCGCTCGTCAGCACGGCCAACATCGTCCTGTGGGTCGCCGGGCTTATATTGGCCTATTTCGCCTTCATTCGGGAGAAGAAACCCGCGCCGACGCTCTCCCGCGCGACGAGGATCGGCAACTTCATCTCCGCCTACGCCTCGACCTGCCTGACCCTCGGCATCCTCTTCGGATACCTTTTTTACCCTACCGTAGTGAAAAGCATCGTGCCGCCGGCCGGCCCGTACCTGCTGATGATAATCATGTTCTCTATGGGGCTCGCCATCAGCTTCCAGGACTGGAAGCGCATGGTGGCGAGGCCGAAGCTGATTACCGTAAGTGTGGTTATGAAATGGATCGCCATGCCGCTGGTCGCCTTTATCCTTTCCCTGGCGCTCCTCCGGATCTTCCCCGGCATCACGGGCAAGGCCCTCGCGGTAGGCATGATCGTGATCGGCACGACCCCGACGGGGGGAGGATCGAACGCCCTCACCATGATAAGCAAGGGCGACCTCGCCCTGTCCGTCTCGGTCACGTCCGTCAACACGGTGCTCGCGCCTTTCCTGCAGCCGGTATTGATCCTCTGGCTTGCGGGCGGCATGACCACCCTCAATACGAACGCCCTTTTCATGGACCTCCTGTACCTCGTGGTCGTGCCCGTCCTGGCAGGCACCATACTCGGCTCTATCTTCCCGAAGCCCATAACCAGGATCAAGCCCATATTCGCGCCGCTGGCAGTCGTATGCCTCTCCTTCATAGTGATGGGCACGATGTCGAAGGGGACGAGCACCCTTATAAAACAGTTCTCCGTGCTCCTCTATCTCGTCGTCGCGTGCCTCATCCTGGCGCTGGCGGGGCTTTTTCTCGGGTTTTTCGTGCCGAGGATGTTCGGCTTCAACTATGCCCAGCGCAAGGCCGCCTGCTACGAGGTGGGCGTGCAGAACGCGGCCCTGGCCATGCTCGTCGCGCTGCGCCATTTCGATCCTCTGACTGCCCTTCCTTCGATTGTTTATGGTAAGATACAGTACATAGTGACGTCGGCGTTCTTTGTCCCCAGGCTGCAAAAGCTGGAGGACAAGCCGAATAAATGACCCTGCTGCAAGCAGCAGGGTATCCGCTGAACGCTTTTCGTGAGCGGGGAGGCTCGCCGGGCAAAGCCCGGCGAGGGGGTGCTGAACCCCAATGATTGCCTGTTATAAAGGGTGCCAAAGCTCCAAGGATGATAGTCGGATGCAAAAGACGCGGGAACGAAAGAGCGCGCAAAACAGCTTTTATGGGGAAAGGGCGATAGTATCCCTGTAGCAAGCTACAGGGAATCCACAAGTTGAAGCCGCGGCCGCGGCGGAAGATGGGGTTGTCGAGCCGGCTGGCCGGTGAAAGGACCGGCGACGGAAAAGGTCCGTAAAGGACCGGCAACGGGGTTTTACGGGGCGCGCTATGGGAAAAGACGGGGTGCGGCGGGTCGGCTTTTCCGAGCTTAAGACCTTCTGCACGAGGGCTTACATGAAGGCGGGCGTGCCGGAGGCCGAGGCGGTGATCGTCGCCGGCCTGCTGGTGCGGTCCGACCTGCGCGGCGTCGAGACCCACGGCGTCACCCGCCTGCCCATCTACATACAGAGACTCCAAAAAGGATACGTGCGGAAGGAGTGCCGGCTGACGGCCGTCAGGGACAAAGGCCCCACGGCCTTCCTGGAGGCGCACGGCTCGATGGGCCACGTCGCCGCTTACAGGGGCATGGAGAAGGCCGTCGCCAAGGCCGAGGAGTTCGGCATAGGGTGGGTCTCGGTGAAAGACAGCGGCCACTTCGGGGTGACCGGTCTCTTCCCCATGATGGCGCTGCAGAAGGACTTCATCGGGTACGTCGTCTCGAACTCTGCGCCGATGATGTTCCCCTTCGGCGGCAGGGAGCGCATCATAGGGAACAACCCCCTGGCCTACGCCGTCCCTGCGGGCCGCCGCCCCCCGGTGGTCCTCGATTTTTCCCTGAGCGTCGTCGCGTCCGGCAGGCTCATCCTTGCCCGGAAGAAGGGAGAGAGGATCCCCCTGGGGTGGGCCGTCGATAAAGAGGGCCTGCCCACCGAGGACCCTTACGAAGGATACGAGGGCGGGGGCTCGCTCCTGCCCGTGGGCGGCCACAAGGGCTACGGCATGGCGCTCGTCCACGAGATGCTGACCGCCTTGCTCACGGGCGGCAAGCAGACAAGCCGGATCAAAAGCCTTTACGAACAAGACCCGACGGGCATCCAGGGCACGTGCCATTCCTTCATGGCCATCGACCCTGACTGCTTTATCGGCAAGGAACGCTTCAAGGAGGAGATGGACCACTACATCGACCGTATCAAGGGAAGCGCAAAGGCAAAGAACGCGGAAGAGATCCTCATGCCCGGGGAGCCGGAGCTGAGGACGGAAGACGAAAGGCTGAAAAACGGCATACCCGTGGCTGAGGCCACGCTGGGCGAATTGTGCGCGCTCGGCGAGTCGCTGGGTGTTCCGTTCCCGCCGGCCTCGCTACCCTAAGGCGTAAGGGCGCGCGCAGGCAGGCGGACGTGCGTGGTTTTTGACGGGGGAGTTTAGAAAAGGCTCGCGACCAAACAAAAGGAGGGCATTATGATTTCGCTCAAGGTAAACGGCAGGCTTCACCGGGTCGATGTCCCCCCTGACACGCCCCTTCTCTGGGTGTTGAGGGACAACCTGAAGCTTATGGGCGCCAAGTATGCATGCGGCATAGGGGAATGCGGGAACTGTACGGTGCATATCGACGGAAAGGCGGAGCGATCGTGTGTCGTCGAGGTTGGCAGCTTAGCCGGAAAGAAGATCACCACGATCGAGGGGCTGCCGAAAAATCATCCTGTGAAAAGGGCATTTATCGAGGAGCAGGTCCCCCAGTGCGGTTACTGTACGCCGGGCGTGATCATGCAGGTATCGGCGTTGATTTCGGGAACCAAAAACCCCGACCCGGAAAAGATCATTGCGGCCATGGACGACTTCATTTGCAGGTGCGGGGCGTACCCCGCCATTAAACGCGGCATAAGGACGGCCGTCACGATCGTAAGAAAGGAGGGCAGGTCATGAAATCATCCATCTCCCGCCGCGATTTTCTTAAAGGAACCCTGGCCGGAGCGGGCTTGACCATAGCCGCTTCGATCACCCCCTTCGGAGCCAAGCTCCTGGGTGCTAAGGATGTGGGAAAAGCTGTCCTTGCGCCGACCGTCTTTTTCGAGGTGACGCCCGACAACATAGTGACGGTCACGATCCCCAACTCCGAGATGGGCCAGGGGGTCAGGACCTGCCTGGCCATGATCGTAGCAGATGAGCTGGGGGCGGACTGGAGCCAGGTGCGCACGAAACAGGCAATAGCGGCTGACGTTTTTGCCAACCCCGTTTTTGGCCCCGTCCAGATCGTTGCCGGCAGCTCAAGCACGCGCGGCTTCTATGACATACTCAGAAAAGCGGGTGCGGCAGGAAGGGCCATGCTCGTCAAGGCGGCCGCAGACACATGGAAGGTGCCGGAAGGGGAGTGCGAGGCTGGGAAAGGCAGGGTGAGACATGCGAAGACCGGCCGCACCTTGAGCTACGGCAAGCTCTGCCGCAAGGCGTCCGAACTTCCGATCCCCCAGAACCCGCCGCTCAAGAAGGAAAGCGAGTTCGTATACATGGGCAAGACCATGAAGCGCGTAGATGTGCCGGAGAAGGTGGACGGGACGGCTGTTTACGGCACCGACGTAGTCCTCCCGGGTATGCTCTACGCCTTTATCGCCCGGCCGCCGGTCTTTGGGGCAAAATTACTCTCCTTCGACCAGAAGGCGGCCGAGGCCGTGAAGGGCGTGCAAAAGGTCGCTCGGATCCCGCAAGGGCTGGTCGTCTGCGCCGATACCATGGCCGCCGCGCTTAAAGGTCGGGACGCCCTCAAGGCGAAGTGGGACCAGGGGACGCACCCTGCGATCAATGACGAGTTCGTCGAGAAGCACTATTTCGAAGGACTCGACAAGCAGGGGGCAGTTGTGAAGAACGTCGGGGACGCCAAAAAGGCCCTGGCGGATGCGCCCAAAAAGATGGAGGCCGTATACTACGTGCCCTTTGTCGCCCACGCCTGCCAGGAGCCGATGAACTGCACGGCGGACGTGCAGAAGGACCGCTGCGACGTATGGGTCCCGACCCAGAACCAGACGGGCTCCCGGATGACGGCGGCAAGGGTATCGGGCCTGCCTCCGGCCAACGTCAATCTCAACACTACTTTTCTCGGCTGCGGCTTCGGCCGGCGCACCGCGCCCGATACAGTGGCCGAGGCGGTGGCCACTTCGAAGGCGGCTGGAAAACCCGTAAAGGTCATGTGGACTAGAGAAGAGGACATAAAATACGACTTCTTCCGCGGGGCAACGGCACAGAGAATACAGGCCGCCCTCGATAAAGACGGCTTCGTGACGGGGTGGTCTCACAAGGTTTCCTGCACGTCGCTTTTGCGGTGGTCGAACCCCGCCGGTATAAAGAACGGCGTCGATCTTTACGGCCTGTGGGGAATCGTCAGCTCGGAAATACCCAGGGTTTACAGCGATACGGCCTACGAGTTCCCCAACTTCTATGTGGAGCAGTACCTGTCCGACCTGCCCATCCCCGCCGGCCCGTGGCGCTCCGTCCAGAACGCCCCGAACGCCTTTATCATGGAGTGCTTCATGGACGAGCTGGCCCGTGCTGCGGGCAAGGACCCGGTAGAGTACAGGATGCACCTGCTCAAGAATAACATGCGCGCCCGCCGGGCGCTCGAGACGGCGGCGGAGAAAGGGGGCTGGGGCAAGGCCGCACCGGGCGGAATGGGACGGGGCATTGCGCAGCACACGTGCTTCGGGACTTACACCGCCCAGGTGGCCGATGTCTCCGTAGACAAGGACGGAAAGATAAAGGTCCACAAGGTGGTCGCCGCGATTGACTGCGGCCCCGTTGTCAACCCCGGCCCGCTGGTTGAGCAGGTCTCGGGCGGCATCATCATGGGCTTGAGCGCAGCCATGAAAGAACAGATCAGGTTTGCGAATGGAGGTGTCAAATCGGCCAACTATGACGACTACAAGATACTCAGGATGAGTGAGATCCCGGAGATAGAGGTCCATATCATAAAGAGCTCTGAGAAGATAGGGGGCATCGGCGAAGTCGGCGTGCCGGGCATAGCGCCGGCCGTAGCGAACGCGGTTTTCGCAGCAACGGGCGTTCGCATAAGGCGTTTGCCGTTGACTCCGGCAACGGTGCTTAATGCAATGAAGAAAGCCTGAGATATAGCCTTTTTTTCTTGACCGGCCCGCCCGCGCTTTTCGGGCGGGCCGTTGTATTTAGGGGTGGGGTTATCTATAATGTCCTGGTAATGTGACGGCTTGTTTTCCGATCCGATGCAGTAATAAATGACCCTGCTGCAAGCAGCAGGGTATCGGCTGAACGCCTTTGGTGAGCGGGGAGGCTCCGCCGGCTTTACCGGCGGAGGGGGCGCTGAGCCCCAATAATTGCCTGTTATAAGGTGTGCCAAAGCTCCAACGATGATAGTCGGATGCGAAAAGCGCGGGAACGAAAGAGCGCGCAAAACAGCTTTTATGTGAGGAGAGGGTGATAGTATCCCTGTAGCAAGCTACAGGGAATCAACAAGTTGAGGAGGGTAAAGCATGAAACGGTCACTGGGCGCAAGCGCGCTCGTCGGCGCGACAACGGTGTGGGTCGTAGGAACGTACGACAAAGAAGGCAAGCCGAACCTCATGACAGCCGCCTGGGGCGGTGTCTGCTGCTCAGACCCGCCATGCATCGGCGTCTCGCTGAGGAAGGCGACGTACAGCTACGCCTCCATCGTGGAGAGAAAGGCGTTCACGGTGAGCATACCGCCTGCGGGCTACGCGAAGGAGACGGACTACGTGGGGATCGCCTCCGGCAGGGACATAGACAAGTGGCAGGCAGCAGGATTAACGCCGGAGCGCAGCATACTCGTCGATGCGCCTTACGTTGCGGAATTCCCCCTCGTCATCGAGTGCAGGCTCCTCCACGCGATAGAGCTGGGGCTCCATACGCGCTTCATAGGCGAGATCGCAGACGTCAAGGCCGACCCCTCTGTTATAGGAGATGACGGCGCCATCGATATAACGAAGGTGGACCCGTTCTTCTATGCCACGGGGAGCCGCACGTACTGGCGCATCGGTCCTTACCTGGGGAAAGCGCACTCGATGGGGGCGGGTCTGGCGAAGACGAGGAAATAGCCGGGGCCTGCGTCGGAGGGGGCGTCCGGGGAGACGGGCGGAAAAGCCGCCTATCCGCTTTCTTCGTGCCTCTTCCGCTCCTCCCTCCGCATCTCCCTGCGCAGGAGCTTCCCCACCTTCGATTTCGGCAGCATGTCCCGAAACTCGATGTAGCTCGGTATCTTGTAAGAGGCGAGGTGGTCCCTGCACCAGTGTATCAGGTCATACCCCGTGACCCCTTTGACGTCTTCCTTGAGCACGACGAAGCACTTGATTCGCTCCCCCACCTTCTCGTCCGGCACGCCCACCGCGCAGGCCCCGAGGACCGCCGGGTGCTCCTGGAGCGCAGCCTCGATCTCGGAGGACGACACCCTGTAGCCCTTGTGCTTTATCGTATCTGCCGTCCTGTCAACGAAGTAAAAGAAGCCTTCCGCGTCCTTGCGCACCACGTCGCCCGTCCTGTACCACCTGAGGCCGTCGATATCGAGGAAGGACTCCGCCGTCTCCTCAGCCTTGTTCCAGTAAGCGCCGACCATATGCTCGGAGGAAACGATCAGCTCGCCGGGCTGGTCGTCCCCCATCTCTTCCAGCGTCGATTCGTCGATGATCCTGACCTTCTTCGTCCTGACGACGGTCCCTATGCTTCCCGGCGGCCTCTGCCTGTCCACGGGCGGCATCGTCACCCCGCCGCACGTCTCCGTCGCCCCATAGCCTTCGTAAATCTCCTTGCCGAATTTCTCCTTCCACCTTCTGGCCGTCTCCTGCGGCAGGATGTCCCCGCCGCTGAAGCAGTAAACGAGGGATGAGAGGTCGTAGAAATCGACCCTGTCGTGCTCCAGGATCATCCTGTATAAGGCGGGGACGCCGAAAAATGTCCGCGCCCGGTATTTCTGCACCGAGTAAAGCATGGCGTCGATGTTCACCTTCGGCATGATGATGACGCAATCGCCAGTCACGCAGAAAGGCCCCATGCCGAAGACCTGCCCCAGGATGTGGAAAAGCGGCCCGCCCTGGAGTATCACGTTGTCGGGGGGCGGGCAGATGAGGTAGCTGTTCTCCAACTGGGCCGTGACCGAATCGAGAAAGAGGGCGTGGCTGATGGGCACCCCCTTCGGGTCCTTGGTGGTGCCGCCCGTGTAGAGCATCTCAAGCGGCTCAAGGGGGTCGGTCTGCGCGCCGGCCGCCGCCTGCCGCGTTTTCATGAGGTCGGTCAGCCTGTGAATGCCCTTTCCTCTTTCTATCCTGCCTTCGGGGATGCGGTCGAAGCCCCTCCCGATGAGCTTTTTGTAGCGCGGCAGGAGGTCCGCCATGCCGGTGACGATGATCCTGTCGAGCACCCCCTCGGATTTAAGCTCCTTCGCGTAGCCGAAGTTCGTGTCAGCGCAGATCACCGTCCTGGCGCCGGAATCACGCGCGATGTAACGGAGGTCGCGCGACGTGTAGATGGGGGCTATCGGTATAGCGACCGCCCCGATCTTCTGGATCGAGAGCCAGCTTATGACCCACTGGGGCGTGTTCGGCAGGTATATGATGATCCTGTCCCGCCGGGCAACGCCTATCGACGCAAGCCCGGTCGAGAGGCACTCGACCGCCTCGAAAAGGTCGCCGAAGGTGAGCGTCTCGCCGAGATAAATGAGGGCGGCCTTGCCCCTGTGGCGTTCCGCCGTGCCCGTGAATGACTCGTAAACGTTCATGTCGCCCTATACCCCGAAGTAGGCCGCTTTGACTTCCGGGTTGCCGTAAAGCTCCGCCCCGGTTCCGTGCAGCGCGAGCATCCCGTTCTCCAGCACGTAGCCCCTGTCGATGATGGGCAGGACGGGCCGGGCAAACTGCTCGCATATGAGTATCGTGACGCCCGCCTCTTTTCTTATCGTTACGATCGACTCGATGAGCTTCACCTGGACGGCCGGGGCAAGGCCCAGGAGCGGCTCGTCGAGGAGCATCACCTTCGGACGGGGCATGAGGGACAAGCCGATGGCGAGCATCTGCTGCTCCCCGCCGGACAAAAAACCGGCCTTGCGCTTCCTCAGGGGGACGAGGGCCGGGAAGATCTCGTAAACCTCCCCGATGCGCTGCCTCAAGGCGCGCCTCGGCAGGAGGTAGGAGGCGATCCGCAGGTTCTCCTCGACGTCGCTCTCTGCGAAAACCGGGTGGCGCTCCCTTGAGAGGACGACGCCCATCCGCACCCTCTCGTCGGGCCAGACGGCCGAGATGTCTGCGCCCAGGAAAGAGATCTTTCCGAATATCGTGATCCTCTCGCCGCCCCTCCGCTGCTCCTTCAGCTTCGTATCCAACAGCAGGCCCGATATCGTGTTGACGAGGGTCGTCTTGCCCGCGCTGTTCGAGCCTATGATGCCGACGATCTCGCCCGCCTCCACCTGCATGGAGAAGTCGTTTATGGCGAGGGCATTCTCGTAGAAGACAAGCAGGTTCTCGACCTTAAGCATTCCCACCCACCTCACGGCAGCAAGTGTGAGCCGAGCATTTTTTTTGCTCCAATGGCAGCAAGTATGAGGATGCAGATTTGGTGAAGCGCAAGCCCGAGGAACGGAGGCGTACTCTTTTGTACGTCGGAGTCCCGCAGGGCGCAGCGCGACGCCAAAGATGCGCCTCAGACGAAGCTGCCCAGCAGAGCGTCATACCTCTACCCCCAGATACGCCCGGCGCACCTCTTCGTCTTCCAGTATCTCCTTCGGCCTGCCTTCCTTGATTTTTTTGCCGAAGTTCAGGACGATCACCTTGTCCGCTATGCGGAAGAGCTCCTTCAGCCTGTGCTCGACCATGATGATCGTCTTCCCCTCGTGGAGGAGCTTCTCGATGATGGGGACGATGCTCATCACCTCCGCTATGGAGAGGCCGGAAAAAAGCTCGTCGAGGATGAAGACCTCGCTCTGCAAGGCGATCAGGCGGGCGAGCTCCAGCCTCTTCAGGTAGCCGTGGGGAAGCACGCTCGCCCCCTTGTACGGCACGGACGAATCGCGCTCGAAGCCCACCTCCTCCAGGATGTCCAGGGCGACGGCGTCCTTGTCCCCGTAGGCCCCTCCCGACGAGGCGCGCACCCTCGGCGACGACAGGGGGACGATCATGTTTTTATAGGCGGGCAGGTGGAAGAAAGGCTTGACCATCTGGAACGCCCTGCCGATGCCGAGGTTCGCCACCCGGTACGGCGAGAGGCCCGCGATCTCCCTGCCCCTGAAACGGACGCTCCCCCTGTCCGGCCTGACGAACCCGGTTATCATGTTGACGAGGGTCGTCTTCCCTGAGCCGTTCGGGCCGATGATCCCGAGGAGGCTGTTCTCCTCCACATCGACGCTGACGCCGTCTACGGCGGTCACGCCCCCGAATCCCTTCCTGATGTCCTCAACCTCAAGCAAGGCCATTGCCCCTACCCTTTTTCAGCCTTTCAATCGATCTTGACCCATCGCTCCATCTCGTTGTACTTGCGCGACAGGTAATGGAATATGCCCTCAGGCAGGGCGACGACGCAGATGACCAGGATCAGCCCGTAGAAGACGATGCGGAGCGTCCCGAACTCCCTGAGCACCTCCGAGAGCGGCACGAGGATCATCGCGCCCATCAGGGGGCCGGCGAGCGTGCCTATGCCGCCTATCGCGGAGGCGGCGATGGGCAGGATGGAGAACTCCAACGCAAAGACGGGCATACCCGTGAACATGTAGGAGTGCGTCATGAACGCGCCGCAGAAGGCGCAGATGCAGCTCCCGATGAAAAGGGCTTCCGCCTTCTTGGCGTAGATGTTGATGCCGGACGCCATCGTCGCCCTGTCGTTGTCCCTGATGCTGACGAATATGAGGCCGAAATCGGAGGCTATGAGCCTGCGGAGGCCGAAAAGGGCGCACCACATGGCGCAGAGCACAAGGGCGACCTCCACCCATTCGGAAGGGAACGGCGAGAGGCCGGTAAGTCCCTCGGTCCCTCCGAGTATCTTCGTCGCCTCTATCAGGCGCATGAGCATGAGCGGCAGTATGAGCGTCACCATAGCGAAGTAGATGCCCCTCAGCCTGATGACGGGCAGCAATATGATCGTCGAGACGATGCCGCCTATCACCGTGGCCGCAGGTATCGTCACCCAGACAGGGAGATGGAGGTAGTGGTTAAGCCCCCCCGCTGCGAACGAGCCGATGCCGAAAAAGAGGGCCTGGCCGAGGCAGAGCATCCCGCAGCTAGACAGGAAGTCCCACGATACGGCGAGCATCGCGAAGATGCACGTCGTAACGACGACCTTCTTCCAGTAAAGGGGCACGATGGCGGCGACGACGGCTATGGCGACTATCGGGACGAGCCTCGGGAAGAGCAAGTACCACATCTCCTTGTAGGAGACGAGGGCGTAGATGTCGTCGGAGCGCGCCTTGATGCCCCTGTCGATCCGCTCCTTCCTGTAATGGCCGGCCGCCGCCTCGCTCAAACGCGCTCCTCCAGCTCTTTCTGCCGTCCGAGCAGCCCGGAAGGCTTTACGGCAAGTATGATGAGGATCGCCACGAGGCTCACGATCATCGTGTAGTGGGACGAGATGTACGTGGCAGTGAGGGTCTGGGCGTAGCCGATGATGAAGCTCGCCACTATGACTCCGAAGGTGCTCCCCAGGCCGCCTACGATGCAGACTGAAAGGGCGTTGATGAGCACGTCGTAGCCGCTGTCCACCGTAATCGTGCCGAGGGGCAGGATGACGACTGCCGCGAAGGCCCCGAGCGCCGAGCCGAGGCCCATGCTCCACGCCGCGACTTTATCGGGGTTGATGCCGAGGGAGAGCGACGTATGCTCCTCCTGCGCGATGCCCCGGAAGGCAAGGCCCATCCGCGTGTAGTGCGTGAAGATATAAAGGGCGAAAAGGACTACGACGCCGAAGCCGATAATGAGGAGCCTCTGGATGTCCACGAAGGCGCCCAGGATCTCGACCGAGCCGTCGATGAATACCGGCAGGGAATACCTGAAGCCTATGAAGCCGATATACCGGAGGAGCTCCAGCATCACGAGGGAGACGCCAAAGGTTGCGATCACCTCCGATATGACGAGGCCCCTGATCCTCTTGAGTATCAGGCTGTAGAGATAGAAGCCGAAAAGCGCGGCAAGGCCGACGGTGGCGGCGATGGCGACGGGCAGCGGCGCGTGGAGCTTCTCAAGGAGCCCCCAGGCGACGAACCCCGCAACTACGTAAATCGCCCCGTAGGCGAAATTGGCGACTCCGCTTATGCCGAAGGTCAGGTTGAAGCCGAGGGCCATGAGGGCAAGGACAGCGCTGTTGATCAGGCCGTAGATGAGCATTTCTACTTCATCCAGGCCGGCCTTTGTATCCTGTCGTCGGCTATCGCCTCCGGGTAGACGATTACCCTGCTGCCCTTCCTCCACTGGAAGACAGCGGCCGATGCAGCCGTCTTAGGGTCGTTCCCGAAGATAAGCTGGTGGCCCGCGTCGTACCTGATCCTGCCGACCGCGCCCGCCGTGTCCGTCGCCTCTATATTTTTGGCCACCCTGTCGGGGTCGAGGCTGCCCGCCTTCTCTATGGCCGCAGCGAGCACGTAGACCGCGTCATAGGCGGGGGCGACGCCGTGGCCCGATTGCAGCTCCTCCTTCCACCTCTTCTTGTAGGCGTCGTAGACCTTCACCGAGGGCGGATACGCCTTCGCGGGGATGTTGCCCAGCTCGAAGGGCACGTTGATCGAGCCGTCTATCTGGCTACCGAACGTCTCCCAGCCCTTCGACCCCATGAGGGGGGAGATAAAGCCGGCCATGAGCGCCGGTATCTTCATCGACTCCCACTGCTTGACGAGGATGCCGCTCGTCGGCATGTCGAAGATGGCCAGGATCACCTGGCTGCCGCCCGCCCTCGCCTTCAGGAGGCCGGGGGAGAAA